>CAYVDN010000069.1:0-14756 GCA_964450685.1 uncultured Microthrixaceae bacterium | reverse complement strand
TGCTCGACTTCGTCGGCACCCACCGCAAGGAGTTCCGCTTCGACCGCCGCTACCGGGCTTTGCTCGGTGGCACTCGCCGCGACGTCGAACGAGCGGTGCAGTCGCAGTTCCCGTTCCTGCCGTCGGGCTGCAACGTGCAGCTCGACCAGAAGGCATCCGAGATCGTGCTGCGCAGCCTGCGCGAGGCCATTCCGTCGCGGTGGAAGGCCAAGGTCGACGAGCTGCGATCGCTGCGCCGCGAGCGGCCCGGCATCGGCTTGGCCGGGTACCTCGATGAGACCGGCCTGGACCTCGCCGACGTGTACGCAGGCTCGAAGAGCTGGTCCGACCTGATCGACGCCGCAGGTGGCGAGACTCTCCCGGCGGGACCGAACGAGATCGCGCTGCGGCGAGCGGTTGGTCGTCTGCTGCACCTCGACGACGCCGAACGCCTCACGACCTACCGACGCCTGGTGGCCGGCCCAGCGCCCGACCTCACAGCGGTGTCCGAGCGTGAACGGCGCCTGGTGCAGATGCTCGTCGCGGCGCTCGCCGACCAGGCGCTCACCAGGGCTGCATCGCTGCGTGATGGTGTCGACCTCGTGTGGTCACATCCGCAGGTGCTTGCCGAGCTCGCCGAGACACTCGCCGTGCTCGAAGGTCGAATCGACCACGTCCACCAATCGCTCAGCACCCATCCGGACGCGCCGCTGCAGATCCACGCCCGCTACAGTCGCCTCGAGATCCTCGCCGCCATGGGTCTCGCCGGTGACCGAGCCAAGATCGCCGCCTGGCAGAGCGGCGTCTACGAGGCCAAGCCCGCGAATGCCGAGATCTTCGCCTTCACGCTGGACAAGAGCAGCGGAGGCTTCTCACCCACCACCCGCTACCGGGACTACGCCATCAGCCGATCGCTCATCCACTGGGAGACCCAGTCGACCACCCGAGAGGACAGCGCGACGGGCCTCCGGTACCGGAACCACGAGCGCGACGGACGGACGATCCTGCTCTTCGCCCGCGAACGAGTCGACGACCGAGCGTTCTGGTTCCTCGGCCCCGCCGCCTACCGCGGTCACGTCGGCGAGAAGCCGATGGCGATCACCTGGGAGCTCGACGTTCCGCTGCCGGGAGACCTCTACGCAGCATTCGCAGCGGCCGTTGCGTAGGTCCGGAGGGCTGGATCGATCGGGTCGCCGAGAGTTTGACCTGGCATCCGGTCTCCGCGATTCACCCGCGGGAAGATGATTGGGCGAAGAGCCCGCTTCCGGGCACGAACCGCGTCGATTGTCGACGTGAGACGTGCCGACAATGAAATCTGGAGCCCGAGAGGAGAATCGAACTCCTGACCTGCTGTTTACAAGGCGTCCTTGGACCGTCCACACCGTGAGGCTGCGTCGACTGTAGCCCGGAAACTCAAGGGTCTCGCGTCTACGCCGTGCCACCGGATCCACCCGACTTGCCCCCGCGGATTAGCAAGGGATTAGCAGGCCTATGCCCACGGTTGTCGATCAATGGGCCGGCGCGCTCGGTCAGCGACGACTCTGCTCCTGTGGTGCCGTGGGTTCACGGTCGGCCCTCACCCACTGCCTTTCACAGCGTCCTTCAGGGCGTTCTTCGTGGCCGGAATGACCATCGTCGTAGCGATCGGAACGATCACGCTGGCTGCGACGTAGGGCCCCGCCTCGGCGGCAGCGAGCTTCAGGTACTTCTGGTCCCGCGCTGCGTCCCACCAACGTGTCGGTTGCAGCGAAGCCCGACCGGACTTGATCCCTAGCGGCCTGTGGAAGTGCTGGATGGCGTTCCCGACCTGGTTGATCGATTCCACCACGGTGCGGGATGTGGAGGGGTGCAGCAGGACCCTGAGGTCGGCTGTTCCCGCAGCAGCGTCCAGGCGAGTCATCAGGCGTTCGGTCGTCCGCAGGATCCGTTCCCGTCGGTCGTGTCGGTCAGCCTCCAGCGAGAGCCGGTGCCCGTCCAGCGCGCCCGGCGAAGCGTCCAGCACCCGGTCGAGTCGGAGCACGTCGAGCGCATCTTGCAGCTCGAAGCACCGAGCCAGAACCGCCAGCAACTCCCGAACCTGGGTTTCTGCTTCCTGGGCCGCGTTGGCGAGATCCCCGACCCTGGACTGGCTCCCAACCTTCTTGGCGAGGGCATCGAGTCGCAGCAGCGCCCACCCCTGGGCATCAGAGATCGTGTGGGTCCTGGCCTGCACCGTCGACCAAGTGACCTCGTCGACCCGGCCAGTTAGCTCCCGGGTCCGCAGCGCGGACGTGATGTCCAGGCCAGCTCCGATCACCTTCGCCAACTCGGCGTCCTTCTGGGCGCCGAGCACCTCGTCGACCTTCATTGCGATCGCGGCGAGGTAGGCCTGGATCTCGTGGATCTCCTGCTGTCTCGCGACCTGCGCCATGATCCCGGCGACGCCCGCAAGCCTCGCTGGATTGGTCAGTAGCGACACGGGGCCCGTGTCGATCTTGATCCATGACTTGATCGCGCCCGGTTGCCCTGCCATTGCCCAGTTGATTCCGGGCGACTTAGTTGGTGTCAGCCCGAACTGCTTGATCGCTTGCGCTGACTCCTCGGTCAGCTTCACCCAGCGACCGGAGTTGGCGGCGATCTCGGAACTTGCGCGGAGGGCCGCGGAACCGGTGCGAAGGACAGCTGCTACCCCGTGCGACCCGAGATCCTCGGACGAGGGGAGCAGCCCCAAGGAGTCGAGAAAGCGCTCGGCAGCCGACTTGTTCCCGATGACGGCGAGCCCATCGCCGTCGCTGACCAGTTGAACCTCGTCAGTCATGCCGCCCCCCGAAGCTGAGCGGCCGAGCGCAGTCCAGCGGCCCATGATCCGTAGAGGTCGGCGAAGTCGATGACATCCTCGACCAGTTCCTGATCGGCGAATCCGAAGTGATCGGTGACGTCGATCCTCGACACCCGAGCGAGGCGGTTGCTCCACATGAATGAGGGCCGGGTCAGCCCGTAGCGCTCAGGGCTTCGGACGGGGCGGCGGGGTTCGCCAGCCATCTCGCCCGTCTTGAAGGTGGACTGTGTGGTGAACCCAAGGGCCCACCAGTGGCCGTAGCCCTCGGCGACCAGCAGGCCTGGGCGTTCCTTGCCCAGCGCACTGCGGTTCTCGTTGGCGTTCAGGATGTTCACCCTGACTACCTCGCCAATGACAGAAGATGCAGGTTCAATATTCATCGTGTTTCCCCCATGTCTCGGAGTTGGTTTGTGATGTGCCGGCGGGTGCACCGCAGTTCGGCATTGGCGGACTGTAGGCGGCAGCTGAGCGCCCGTCAAGGCTCCAGCTCAGGCGAGTATCGAAAATATTCTCAGGGTGCGGTGCTCGATACTCGTCGGCTACGATCTGGGCATGAGTGAGACCTCGACGCCCGAGAAGCGCATCAACATCCCCCTGACTGTGGACACCCATCGGGCCCTCCGGCAGCAAGCCAGTTCTCTGGGGCTCACCATGTACGAGCTGGCAGCCAAGGCCATCGAGGCGGCGGTCGAGAACCGGACGGTCAGCGTCAACGTGGACCCGAGTCTCGGTGACGTGCGTGCTGAGGAGGCGATCGCTGCCATCGGTGGCGACGCGATCGCTCCGGGGTCGATTGCTCGGCACTACATGAACCTCAACAGGCCACACCTGGCGTCCGTGATGGCGACGTTCGCTGCTGAGCGCACAGCGCAGGCTGGTGACAGAGGCGGGGCATCCCGTGAACTGACGCGGTTCGCTGGCGAACGCCTGCCGATCGGTTTGAAGATCGCGCTGCTCGAGCGCGCTCTCGCCATCAGCGATGCAAACTTGGTCGCCCGGAACCTGCTGGGCCAGCAGCTGTATTTCGACAAGCAGTACGGCAGAGCGATCGAGCACCTCGCCGCAGTGCGCGATCGAGATAACCGTGCTCGTCTGTTCCACGGCTTCGCCGTGCTGAGGCTGGCCCTCGAAGCTGGCGACGATGGCGATCAGACGCGAGCCAGGGATGGCCGCGACGAGGTGGTCGACGCGCTCGAGGCCTGGAGCTTCGGTAATCGCGATCCGCAGGAGCGCCTGAAGTGGATCCGCCAGCTCGCCGAACTCGATGCCAGCAGCCCCAGGTTCAAGCAGACGGTCGATGAACTGATCGAGTACGCGAGCATGAACTCCTACTGGAAGGAGCCGATCTCCCGTGGCGACGTCGCGGCGGCGCGCGAGAAGTAGAGCCCGCTCCCTGACCAAGAGGGGTGATCGGTGACGCGGACCTTGGGTCGGGTCGACCGTCGCCCCGATCGGACGTCTCGGGCGTGCTGGTCACTGCGATCGCCTGGCGATCTGTCGTCGTTCGTCCGACCGGCCTAGGCGTACGTCACATACTGCGTATATCCGTATAATTCTCCGTATGATCCTAAGTCGGCCCCTGCAACTGGTGACCCCAACCGTGGACGGTGACGTGCTCGCCGTGCTGGCGCGGGCCGATGCAGCGTTCACCCCGCCGCAGGTTCGGGACCTCATAGAGCTGCACTCGGTCGAAGGTGTCCGCAACGCGCTGCGCCGACTGACCGCCCAGGGCATCGTCACGCGAGAGCGATACGGCAACGCGTACGTCTACCGACTGAACCGCGAGCACGTGGCGGCGCGACACATCATCGGGCTCGCCGAGTCCAGCGATGAGGTGCTCCAGCGGATGCGAGAGCAGCTCGGCACCTGGCCGGTGCATTGCGAGTTCGCAGCACTGTTCGGCTCGGCCGCCACCGGGTCGATGACCGAAGACAGCGACATCGACGTCCTCGTCGTCCGGGCCGACTCGGTCGACGTCGAGGCCGACTCGTCGTGGCACGACCAGGTCGCAGAGTTCGAGCGAGCGTCGACCTCCTGGACCGGCAATGACACGCGCGTGCTGGAGCTGTCAGCTGCGGAGGTGGCGAAGGGCGCCGAGCGAGAGCGAGTGCTTCGCGACATCGCACGAGACGGTATCCCGCTGGCTGGGCCCTCGGACTACCTGACCCGGTACCGTCTGCAACCGAGGAAGTCGAAGGGGAAGCGCTGATGGCGGCGGACACCAGGAAGTGCTCGGCGAAAGAGCGCGCCGGGCGGCTCGCCAAGGCACGCCAGTTCATCGACGCCGCAGCGCTCATCGACGACTTCACCAGCGACGGCCAGGACCTCGCCGACGCCTACGTGACGCTGTGCGTCCACGCCGGGATCGCCGCCGCCGATGCGATCTGCTGCGCCCGTCTCGGCATGCACGCGACTGGCCAGGACCACTCCGCCGCGACGGCGTTGCTCGGTCAGGTCGACAAGTCGCTCGCGAATGACCTCCAGCGTCTCCTCGGCCTGAAAGACGAAGGCCGGCTACAGCTCCGCCCCGTCGAGCGCAGCGGACCGACGAACGGCCGGAAGAACCGCCGCTCGGCTCGTCGAGGCGGCGATGAGCGTCTGAGGTTTTCGGCCGCCTCGGCGGCCAGGAGCCGGTGTCGTTGCCGCATCCCCCTCGATCCACTGTCAGCCCACCGTCCTACGCTGTGGTGCAAGCGCAAGGGTGAGAAGGATGGACCACGATCAGATCGAGCGGCTGCGACGGCATCCGGCATGGTCGCTGCTTCGCGCCCACAACGCAGCGCTCGTGCTGAGCTTCCTGACGTCGACCTACATCGACCGCAGCGCCAGCAACATCGCGGCCACTGAACTCGTCGCTCGTCTCGACGATCACCTTCTTGCACTGAACCAACAGCTGGGTGAGGAGCGGTATCCGCGCTCGGCGAAGGACTACCTCGATGAGTGGGCTGATGTCGAGCACGGTTGGCTCCGACGCTTCTATCCCTCCGGTTCCGACGAGCCACACTTCGACCTGACTCCGGCGGTCGAGAAGGCGGCAGCCTGGGTGGAGGGTCTGGGCGAAAGGACCTTCATCGGCACGGAGTCGCGTCTGACGACGCTGATCGAGCTGCTGCGCCAACTGGTGGTCGAATCCGACGACGACCCGGCCGTGCGCCTGGCGGACCTTCAGCGGCGACGAGACGCACTGGACGCCGAAATCGAGCGAGTTCAGTCCGGCGGCGTGGTGGCCGCGGACCCGGTCACCCAGCGGGATCGCTACCAGCAGTTCGCTCGCAGTGCGCGGGAGCTGCTGTCGGACTTCCGCGAGGTCGAAGAGAACTTCCGCACCTTGGACCGAGATCTACGCCAGAAGATCGCCGGATGGTCAGGATCGAAAGGTGAGTTGCTCGATGACGTCGTCGCGACTCGCAGCGGGATAGCCGAGTCCGACCAAGGCCGCAGCTTCCGGGCCTTCTACGAGCTACTTCTCACCGCGGAACAGCAGGACGAGCTCACCGAGCTGCTGGATCGGTTGCACCGAATCGACGACTTGCCCGACCTGGACCAACGGCTGGCCCGTGTCCACTACGACTGGATCGACGCGAGCGAGCGAACACAGGGCACCGTTCGCCAGCTGTCCGAGCAGCTCCGCCGCTTCCTCGACGATCAGGTGTGGCTGGAGAACCGGCGGGTGTTCGACCTGCTCCGCTCGATCGAAGGCAACGCGGTCGCCATCCGCGACACACCCGAGGTCCCAGTGCGCACGACCCTCGATGCGTTGCGTCCAAGCGTGGTGCTGCCGATGGAGCGGCCGCTCTACCGTCGCACCCGCACCGAGGCGCTCGCCGGCGGACCGGTCGATGGCCCTGACGAGGAGCTGCTCGACACATCGTCGATGTTCGACCAACTCCACGTCGACCGCCAAGAACTGGTGGGTGCCGTGCACCGGGTGCTCGGCACAGACCGGTCGGTCTCGCTGGACGCCGTGCTCGCTGATTCGCCACTCGAGCATGGTCTGGCCGAGCTGGTGGCCTACTTCTCGTTGCACGAGACGGGCCTGGACCTCGAGTTCGACGACACGGAGCGCTCGCAGGTCGCCTGGACCCATGACGAAGAGCAGGTGGAACGGCAGGCCGACGTTCCAGAGGTGACCTTCTCGCGACCGCTGCCCGAGGGCAGAGGGGAGGAATCGTGAGCGACGCCGACGGCATCGCATCGACGGGCTCCCTCGTTGGGCCGACTGACCTCTCTCTCGTCGTGATCGCCCTCTTCAAAGGTCCGCTGTATCGCGATGCTCACGAACAGCTGTGGCCCCAGCTGCTGAAGCTGCGTTCGAGGGTCGCCGATCACGTCTGGGTCATGGGCCTGAAGCTCGAGATCGACGAAAGCGAGGGTTACGCGTTCCTGCGGAGCCTTCGTGACGACGAGACCGACGTGGAGTACCCGCGCCTTGTCACCCGCCACACGCTCGGATTCCAGACCAGCCTGCTCATCGCCTTGCTGCGCAAGCGCCTGGCCGAGTTCGACGCAACCAGCAGCGACGCACGACTCGTGCTCAGCCGCGACCAGATCGTGGAGATGTTACGTGTGTACCTGCCGGCAGCCGCCGATGACGTGCGAACTGTCCGAGTCGTCGATGGGCACATCAAGAAGGTGATGGAGCTGGGATTCCTCCACGGTCTCCGGGGCCAGGAGGACCAGTACGAGGTGCGCCGCATCATCCGGGCGTTCGTCGATGGCCAGTGGTTGAGCGATTTCGACCAGCGTCTCCGCGAGTACGTCGAGATGGCGACTGGTGAGTACGCTGGATCCGACGGAGCCAGCGACCAGAGCGGCGCGGAGCACCGCAGTGGATGAACTCCATGACGGCGTGCCCGCAGGGGTTCGTTTGCTCCGACTCGAGGTGTTCAACTGGGGAACGTTCGACCGCCACGTGTGGGCGCTGGAACTCCGCGGCCGCAACGCGCTGCTGACCGGGGACATCGGTTCGGGCAAGTCGACGCTCGTCGACGCTGTCACGACACTCCTTCTGCCGGCCCACCGCATCGCCTACAACAAAGCCGCTGGAGCCGACACGAGGGAACGGGATCTGCGTTCCTACGTGCTCGGCTACTACAAGTCCGAGCGCAACGAGCAGACCGGTGGCACTCGACCGGTGGCGCTGCGGGACCATCGGCAGTACTCGGTGATCCTCGGGGTGTTCGGTTCCGCGTCCGGGTTGTCGGTCACGGTGGCCCAGGTATTCCGTGGTCGAGAGGACGGCAGTCAGCCCGAGCGGTTCTTCGTGATCGCCGACGGTGACCTGTCCATCGAGTCAGCCTTCGGTCTGTCGACGGGGCAATCACTGTCTGATCTGCGCAAGGCGCTCAAGGCACACGGCGCCCTGGTCGAGGAGTCGTTCCCGCCGTATGCCAAGGCTCTTCGCCGTCGCCTCGGGATTCCGTCGGATCAGGCGCTCGACCTGTTCCACCAGACGGTCTCCATGAAGGCGGTCGACGACCTCAACGGGTTCGTCCGATCCCACATGCTCGAACCGTTCGACGTCGACCGCCGCGTCGACAGCCTCATCGAGCACTTCGACCACCTGACCGCCGCGCACGACGCCGTGCTTCGCGCCAGGGACCAGCTTCGTCTGCTCGAACCCCTGGTCGAGACACTCAACCAGTGCGACGCAGTCCGCAGCGAGATCGATGACGCAGTAGAACTCGAACAGGCTCTGCCGGCCTGGTTCGACGAGCAGCTCCGATCGCTGCTCATCGCCGAGATCGCCGACGCCGGGGCCCAGATCGAGCTGCTGGAGTCCGAAATCGGTCGTCGGCGTGAGGAGATCTCAGGGCTCGACCAGCAGGTCACCCAGTTGTCCATCCAGATCGCCGGTGCTGGCGGCGACCGGTTGAAGTCGATTGCGGCGGAGGTCGCACAGTGTCAGCGAGACCTGCCCTTTCGCAAGGAGGACCGCCGCACGTTCGATGAGCTCGTAGCGAAGGTCGGTCTTCCTCCGGTCGAAAACAACAGCGGATTCAGTGCGATGCGTGCTCGGCTCCCTGACCGGCGACTCGAGGTCGTTGCCCAGAGTGAAGCGATCGAGGCCGAGGCCTCGAATCTGGAACAAGAACGCAGGGCACTCGACGAGGACGCTGCGCAGGTCAACGAGGAGTTGCGGAGTCTTCAGGGGCGGCGCAGCAACCTGCCCCGCAGGTCCACCGAGATTCGCGCCGAGCTCTGCGAGGCGCTTCGGATCGACGAAGAGTCGCTGCCGTTCGCCGGCGAGCTGCTGCAGGTCCGGCCAGCAGCAGCTGAATGGGAAGGAACCGCCGAGCGGGTCCTGCACTCGTTCGCGCTGTCCTTGCTGGTGCCAGACGAGCACTACGGCGCCGTGGCGTCCTGGATTAACGGACGTCACCTGGGCGCGAAGCTCGTCTACCACCGGGTTCCTGAACAGCTGGCCCGTCGCGGTGACGTCGGTCGGGCCGGAGCCGGACCGTTGCTGTTGGACATGGTGGAAGTGAAGCCCGAGTCGAAGTTCGCCGATTGGCTCACCAACGAGCTCTGGCACCGGGCGAATCACGAGTGCGTCGACTCGATGGAGGCGTTCCGTCGCTCGCCCAAGGCCGTGACACGCCAGGGTCAGGTGAGGTCCCGGGATCGTCACGAGAAGGACGACCGATCCCGCATCGACGACCGCAGCAACTTCGTGTTGGGGTGGGACAACCAGCTGAAGGTCGCGACGCTGATCGAGCACGCGACCGCCCTGCACGGTGTGCAAACCCAGCTCACCGATCGGATCGGCGAATGCGCGACGCGGCGCAGAGCGGTCATGGACCTACTCGGGGACGTTCGGGTCCTCGAGGCGAAGACCCGTTGGCAGGACCTCGACCCCGACGCGCTCACCGATCGCATCGAGAGGCTGCAAGCAGAGGCCGAGCGGATCCGACGTTCGTCAGACGTCATGCGGACGCTCACTCAGCAGCTCGACTCGGTAGAGGCGGCGAAGGAGTCCGCTGGCAAGCTGCTGGCTGCGCTGCAGGGCAAGCACGGAGCGCAGCGCGACCGAGCCGAGCGCGCGCAGCAACGGCTGGCGAGCCTCGGTCCCGCAGCTGTGGCCAGCGTGCCGAGTCCTCCCGCTCTCAGCCAGGAGATGGTCGTCGCAGCGTCGCTGTTCGACGCCGAGCCTCAGACGGAGCGGAGCCCGGTCGCAGAGTGGATCCCCGCAGCTCTGGTGGAATCCGCGAGGGACCTGGCCACCATCGATGCAGCACGCCAGCAGGCAACTGCGCTGCTGACCGCCCGGCTCGCCGCCGCCCGTGACCGGCGATCGAAGCTGGACAACAGGGCGATGGCGCACATGCGCGACTTCAGCCACGCGTACCCGCGCGAGGTCGAGGAGATCGACACACGAATCGAATCGGCGGCCGAGTACCGAGCGATCCACGACCGTGTAGCGACCGACGACCTTCCCCGGTTCGAGTCCGACTTCCGTCGACAGCTCAAGGAGAACGCCATCCATGAGATCGCCGGTCTGTCGGCTGAGCTCCATCGACACGAGGAGGAGATTCGGCGCCGTGTCGAGGTGATCAACTCGTCGCTCGAAGCAATCGACTACAACCCGGGCCGCTACATCCGACTAGTGCCGGCGGCGACGCCCAACGTGGAGATTCGTCAGTTCCGCGACGACCTTCGCGCCTGCACCAGCGGCCTGACCCGAGGTGTCGATGACGATCAGTACTCCGAGGAGCGATTCCTCCAGGTGAAGGCGCTCATCGACCGCTTTCGCGGCCGAGAAGGCACCACTGACCAGGACCGGAACTGGCGACGGCGGGTCACCGACGTGCGGCAGTGGTTCGTGTTCTCCGCCTCCGAGCGCTGGAGAGAAGGCGACGTCGAACACGAGAGCTACTCGGACTCGTCAGGCAAGTCGGGGGGACAGAAGGAGAAGCTCGCTTACACGATCCTCGCGGCTTCGTTGGCATACCAGTTCGGACTCGACGGCGCAGGGGGCGATGGGGTCGTGGGTGACTCGGCCGGCTCGTTCCGCTTCGTCGTGATCGACGAGGCCTTCGGGCGCGGCTCCGACGACTCGACCCGCTACGCGTTGAAGCTGTTCACCGAGCTGGGCATGCAGTTGCTGATCGTCACGCCGCTGCAGAAGCTGCACGTGATCGAGCCGTACGTGTCCTGCGTGGGATTCGTCGACAACGTTCAGGGCGACTGCTCGCGGCTTCAACGCATCACGATCGAGGAGCTGCGGCGGCGGCGAAAGGAACACAACGCCGCGATCACAGAGGAGACGGAAGGGTGACAACCGCCTCTCCGCAGCGGAGTCCGGATGCCGGATGGACGCGCCCCGAGGACGTGAAGGAGCAACTCCGAACGAAGTGGCAGCGCGGCACCTACCTGCGATCGAGGGCTGAGGGTGTCCCGTGGGAGCCAGTGCTAGTGCGACTCAAGGGCCCATCGGCGAAGGATCTGTTGGAGCACACCGGGGAAGCTCTGGTCTGGATCGAAGGGATGAGGTCGTGGGCGGCGGGCGGTCGAAGCGGACCGAGGTGTCAGATCGAGGACCGAGTCGTTCGGAACCGCTCCCTCGGTCACAACGAGGTGCCTGCCTATGTCGTGCTCGACACGATCGAGATGCTGGCGGCGCTGGTGGACCGACGCGGCGACATTGCGACGGTCGACCGAATCCTCGCACTGACCTCGGAGCGACGACCTGACCTTGTCCCTTGGGTCGTTGCTCACCCGATGGCGGTGCTCGACGTGGCCGAGGACTGGGTCCGGCTGCTCGACGTTGTGGACTGGGTGGACCGCCACGACACGACCCAGTTCTACCTTCGCCACTTGGATCTGCCGGGTGTCGACACGAAGTTCGTGGAGCGGCACCGCAAGCTCCTCGGCCAGCTCCTGCAGGCCGTTCTGCCAGCCGAGCGACTCGATCCAGCAGCGAGCAGGTTCGACGCCCGCTTCGGCTTCAAGCCGGTTCCGAGCTACGTGCGGTTCCGTGTGCTGGCTCCCCTCGACGAGTTGCCCGTATCCCTCAGTGAGCTGTCGGTGCGGGCCGTTGAGCTCGCTCAACTGGAGTTGTCGGTACGCAGGGTGTTCGTGGTGGAGAACCAAGCCACCTACCTGGCGTTCCCCGACCTACCGGACTCGATCGTCATCTTCGGGGAAGGGTTCAAGGCCTCGACGTTGGAGGCGGTCCCGTGGTTGGCCGATCGCGAGCTCGTCTACTGGGGCGATATCGACACCCACGGCTTCCGCATTCTCGACCAACTGCGATCCCGAGTCTCCGGAGTCCGCTCGCTGCTCATGGATGAGGCGACGCTCACTGCTCATCTCGATCACGCGGGGAGCGAGGAGTCGCCGACGGCCGTCCCGCTGGCGCACCTCACGCCCGAGGAACACAGGCTCTACTGCGACCTCGTCGAGGATCGGTTCGGTCGCTCGATTCGACTCGAGCAGGAACGCATTCGCTTCAGCGCCGTTCGTCACGCGCTTCAGCTGTGGTTGGAGTGATGACCGAGGGAGGAAACGCCGCCCGAGACGTGGTCAACCGGGAGCCCCTTGCAAGCGGCTCCACCTCCTGGTCGTGGCGCGCCAGGTGAGCACGCCGGCGGTGCCCTCCAGCGCAGGATCGACGAGAGCCGAGGCGAGCTCCTGGGCGGCGTCAATGTCAACGACGTCAGCGCAGTGCGGGACACGCCGAGCGAGCTTCCTATATGCCGGTCCCCACTCGGCGGGAACGACAAAGTGCTCGATGGGATCCATCCCGCGTCGGCTGATCTCGGTCCTGATGGCCCTCGTGAGGGCTGTCCCGTCGATGTCCTGGGTGACGGCCAGGACAACGATGTCCACCACGTCCTTTTCCCGGCTCGACGGTCGGTCGTCGTAGCGCTGCATCGTGGCGCAGACCTTGTCGGCGATCTGATCGACGACCGGGTACAGGCGGTACTCGAATCCCACCAGGCGAGGCAGGTCGAGTGCGCTGGCCGGAGCCGTGATCGTGGGCTTGGCAGTCAGCCCCGCTCCGGTGGAGAGGTCGACACCGATGCTGCCCTTCTTCTGTGCGCCGATGTAGGTGTCGAACTCGACGCGGTAGCCGTCGGTGTAGGGCTGCGCCTCGCCGGCGAGGATCGCTCGGTGACCGGTGTAGACGAACCGGAAGTGATCGCCCAGATCGCGTTCCGCCCGGCGTCTCAGGTCCTCGAGCGCCTCTTCGAGCCCGTAGCCGCCGCGGTAGAGGTCGATGTCGAGCGTGGCCCGGGTGGACGCCACTCGGGCGAGCATGCCGGTGCCGCCCTTGAGGACCCATTCGGAGTCCGGGCCGTCGGAGAAGACGCGGCTCAGGAACCGGTTGAAGTATTCCAGCCGGATGCGCTCACTCGTTGTGAGAGCGGGGTCGTCTGCGCTCGCTCGCTTCGCCGCCGCCTTGATGGCGTCCTCGACTCCCTTGGCCGTCGGGTACGGCTGGGGATCATCCACGGGTGCCCTCCACCTCGATGTGGCGGGCAGCCTCGATGGCCGTCCTCGCTTGCGGAAGGTCGACTTCGGCAGCGGCGACCGCCTTCGTGAGTGTGGCCGCCCACTCCTCGCCGAAGGATGCCAGAAGGTCCTGGGTCGGCAGGTCGAGGGAGACCTGTTCCGCCACCTTGGCGAGTGCCGCTTCGAGCTCGGGTGGCCGCGGTGTCTCGATGGATGCGACGAATGCCTCCAGGGCGGGAGCCAGCGACTCCTGCACCGACCGAGCGACGGACTCGCTGAACTCCCGCAGTGCCTCCTGGGTTGCCGGGCCGATCACTGGGTTGGACAGGTCGACGTCCGAGAAGCGAGACAGGTTGTCGGCGGCGACCATCGCGCTGAGCGTGTCTGACGCCGAGATCTCCTCGACGAGGGACGCTGTGTCGAGACCAGCGAGCGCGACGAGGTGACGAAGCAGGGCGTCACCGTCGTCCTTGCGCAGGTTGTTCCGAGCGGACTGCGGCGCGAGCAGTTTCGCGAGTCGGTCGGTGTCGAGCCGTCGACTCCGCGCTGCGTCGCGCAGCACGTCGGCAACCAGGGTCAGGTCGGTCCGGTCTTCGACCAGGTCGGCGATGGTTCGTTCGATCGTGGTCACCGGGAGACCGTGGACGATCGTGACGTCGGTGGGTTCGAGCTGGCGTCGGCGGTAGCTGACCCCGCTCCGTTGGGTCTGGCGACGAACAGGCGCGCTGAATTCGTGCCGATCGGCAGGCAGGTCACCGGCACCGTGCAGCGATGCTGCCGACGCACCCATGACGACGACACCGCCAGCGAGGTCGCGGAGGCGTTGTTCGGCGGTGTGCGACGGGTCGGCGGCCAGCCAGGCAGCCCTCAGGCTCTCGAACTCCTCGGAGGGAGCGCCGGCGTCGCGATAGACCCCGTGTGCCAGCCGCTCGAGGTGACCGGACTGGCAGAGTCGGGAGAGGTCGAGCCGTGGAACCCCGTGCGCGGCCGCCTGCGCCGTCGTCACCATCCCCCATTGGGATGCCGACAGCTCCTCGAGTAGACGCATCGCATCACACGACTTCATGCTTGGAATGTAACGTACAGAAAGCTACATTCCAAGACAATAGTGGATCGGGCGCGTAAGACCTAGAGGGCAGGTCGCCGGACTAGCTGGGTCCCGTCATCTTCCGGCCGGTGAACGGAATGATCGTCGCCATGGTCTCGTGGGCCCCGAGGCCCGACGATCGGGCGGCGAGCAGCGCAGCAAGCGCGCGGTCCGGGAAGCGGTGGCTCGAGCGCAGCGGGCCGACTGGTGTGGACGCCATCCGAAGGGACAGCGCAGTGAGATCACCCTCGAAGAAGTGCTCACCGAGGAATGCGAACTCCGACACCACGCCCACGACACTGCGGTCGTTGGTCGGGGCGATGCGCACGTCGCAGCCAAGCGGGCCGAGGAACTCGACCGGATCATCGCCGAGGAGAGCCTCGACCCGGCAGCCACCCGCGCCTTCGTCGACGC
>CAYVDN010000068.1:0-14997 GCA_964450685.1 uncultured Microthrixaceae bacterium | reverse complement strand
CCCCCATCGTCTAGCGGCCTAGGACACCACCCTCTCAAGGTGGCGGCACGGGTTCAAATCCCGTTGGGGGTGCCACGAACGAAGCCCCTGGTGAGCAGCCCAAACCGCTGCGCTACCAGGGGTTTCGTCGTTCCCGGGATCGAGCGCTCGTGCCGGGCGGTCTCGCCTGGTCCCGGCCTCTACCGCCCCGTACCACCGCGATTTGTGCCCAGATTGTGCCCACCCGATCGGCCGTCAGCTCGGGCATCGACGCGCCTGCCTCACACCCCCGGGGTGCTGTCGACCTCGAGCTCATCGCCCGTGTCGTCGATCTCCTCGTCGTACTCGGAGGCGAGTTCCTCCACGTCAGCCGGTGCCTCCTCGCGCTGGGCCTTCTTGCCCATCGCCGCTTCGATCAGGTCGAGGAGGAATGCCTTGCGGTGAGCGAAGTGCGCCTCGAAGTTGTCGGAGCGAATCGCCGCGGTGTCGATGCCGTGCGTCGCGACGAGCGCGTCAACCGCATCGGAGCCGAGGCCGGCCTTGGACTCGACGCGCTTCAGGTACTTCGTTGGAGCGTCTCCACCGATCGAGCGGTTCGTGTCCGCGGCCAGGGGAGTCTTGTTGACGACGCTGTTGTAGAGCAGGGCGTCGACGCCGTTCGCCTTGCTCCACTTCTCGGGGAAGATGTGGTGGATGTCGGTCTTGAGCGATGTGTACTGGACCTTGTTGAAGGTGACGTCCTTGATCCAGTCCTTCGCTCCCTCGGCGATCAGCAGCGCGTAGACCCCCTTGTACGCGGCGGCCAGTCGCGTCTTGAGCGTGTAGAGGCGCTTCTCTTGGAAGATCGCTTCGGCGACGGTGGTCGGTTCGCTGCCACCCCCGCTGGCCCACTCGGGCACCTGCTCGACGTCGCGAGCGAACCGCGTTTCTGTGGTGCTGCCGTAGAGCTCGCCGAGCACACCACACCAGAACCACTGGCGGAGCTTCTGGCTCACGCTGTGGTAGTCGGCTTCGTCGCCGAGAACCACGCGGATCACGGCGAGTGGAACGAGCTGTGGTGCGTAGGGGACGAACTTCTTGTCGAAGATGTGCTGGTTCGCCATGAACACGGCGACCCACTCGAACGCCGCCACCAACTCGTCGCGCCACTCCAGATAGTCGACGAGCGTGATACGCAGGATGTCCTCGCGCCGAGCTGATACTGCGGGCTTTCGATCCGCGGTGCTCTCTCGGTTGCGCTTCCGCGTCGCCAGAAGCGTGACGGCCTGGAGGAAGTCGGTGCTACGGATGGCCTCCAGCACGGACTCCTTCTTGAACCGCTCGTGGATCGCCTGCCAGTCGTCGTTCAGGCGGAAGTCCTCGCCGTGCTGGGCGAAGTACTCGGCGTCGCCAGCGAAGGTGGCGGTGAGCAGTTCGAAGACGTTCAGTGGCACGCCGCCGGTGTTGACCTTCTCGAACACCGTCGCGACCGCGGACTTGCTCGTGTCCTTGCGCAGCTGGATGGCAGGGATCTGGTAGTTCTCCGACGGGCGCAGGATGACGTTGGTGAACTCCTTGGCGAGATCCTGGTCCTCGACCCCGCGCAACCAGTCGGCACCCTCCCAGCGGGCGTAGAGCAGGCGGAGGGGAAACCACGCCTCGGCCTGCTCCAGCTCGGGAGTGCTGACGTCGAACACGACGTCGCGGTCGAAGTTTGCCTTGATCATCCCGTCGTGTGGGATGGACTTGACCGCATCATCAACGACGTCCTCGCCGTCGATCGCGGCGCGCATGTCGACGTAGTAGCGACGCTTGATGAGCTTGCCCTTGGCATCCTTCGTCTGGACGACGCCAGTCCCGGTCAGGGCCTGGGTGAGTGACGTCAGGCGCTGTTGGCCGTCGAGCAGCAGCAGTTGGGGCTCCTTGCCCACCGGCACCGAGGTGCCAGTGATCGGCTTGGGCTTGAAGCGGACCTGATCGTTGCCGGTCTCCAGGAGCATCACCGCGCCCATCGGGTGTCCGCGAAGCACCGTCACCAGGAGCGACCGAATGCGCTCGTCCTCCCACTTGTACTCGCGCTGGAAGTCCGGGAGTTGAAGGTGGCCGGAGGTCGTCCAGTCCAAGTACTCCGAGAGCGGTGGCTGTGGTGTCTCGAATCCCATCGGGCCCACTTCCTCGTTCGTCTGGGCTGTACGACCGTACCGTCGTCGGGTCGTGACGTCGGAGACCTCGATGCCGGCACGGCTGCCAGAAGGAGCGCCCGTTCCCCGCAGCGGCACCAGACCCGCTCTCGGTCGCCCCATGCCCTGGTGTCGACCTCGTGTTGGGCGTCGTGTCCTGATCGGGTTCGATGATCTCCCGCGCGACCTCCCGCGTGGGCTCACACGTCTCGTCGGACCTCCCGCGCGACCTCCTGTTCGAGGTCCCACGTCCTGTCCGACCTCCCGCGCGACCACCCGTCTGGTGGCTCCGGTGGGTGCTCGTTGCGGTCTCCGGCATCGACGCGAACGATCAGGAGGTCCGCCGGAGCTACCCGAGTGGGGAACTGCATGTGCGTGACGGTCGAGCCGCTTGTCGTGCGCCAGGAGCGGCAACAGCACGTCGCTTTCGAGATGGGTGTGGGGGAACGCCCCCGCCGTGGCGTCGAGAGGCCCGGCCGACGCGTGTGGGAGGCCCAACAGGTGCCCCGTAGGGGAACCTGCAAATGTGTGCGCGCCGGATCTCCCGTTCTGAGGCGACGTAGGCGAGGCGACCACGTGCTTCCGGGAGGGGGCCCAGGGACCTCCCTGGCGGTAGCATTCGCGGGTCCCCGACGACGCGCGGGAGGTCGGACGGGGGTCGGGAGGTTTCCCGGGAGGGAAACCTGTCAATGTGTGCGCGCTGGATCTGCTGTTCCAAGGGCGCGTCGGCGGCGCGATCAGCGGGGCTTCCGCGACGGCCATGCGGCCCGAGTGGGAGGTGTCGCGGGCTCCTCCCACGAAGAACTGGTGTTCCCGGCGAGCTTGGACCAGGGCAGTGACCCACGAGCGCACTCCGGCGGCGTCGAGGTCGCCAGTCAGATGGCACGCTCCCGAGGACCGAGTCGGCAGCTTGGGTCACCACCCGCTCGCCACGCTCAGCGTTCTCCACGAACGGCAGATCCGGCGCGCACACATTTGCAGGTTTCCCTCCGGGCAACCTGCCGGACCTCCCGTTCGACATCGTGCAGGCGATCACGGCCACGTTGCGTGGCAGGCTCTCATCCGACCTGCCGAGGGCGCTCGCTACCGCCGTGCGCCGCCGGGTGTCACAGGGCCTGGGTTCAATGCGATGCTGGCCAACGTTCCCCGACGGCTCGGAGACCGTACAGTTGGCTGCCAGGAGGCTCCCATGGCTGCGTCAGCCGATCACATCAAAGCGCTGGTCAAGAGTCACTCGTCGGGCGACGACGAGGGGTTCTACGCCGTCGCGATGCAGGTCGCCGCGAAGGCCGCACGACAGGGGCACCACCGACTAGCGGGCGAGCTGAAGGATCTCGTAGACGCTGCCCGACGCGAGTCCAGCGGCACGGTGGTCACCCCGATCGCACAACCACGAGGTGAGATCGCCGACCTCGTCTCGGCCTCGTTCCCAGAGGTCGACCTTCAGGACCTGGTCGTCGGTGACGACGTACGGGCGCAGATCAAGCAGGTGTTGGCTGAGCAGCGCCAGCGACACAGTCTCATGGAGCAAGGCTTCCATCCTGTTCACCGGCTCCTGCTCGAGGGGCCGCCCGGCACCGGCAAGACGATGACCGCGGCGGTGATCGCCCACGAGCTCGACCTGCCGCTGATGACGATCCGCCTCGACTCGGTACTCAGCAAGTATCTCGGCGAGACCGGCAGCAAGCTCCGCCTGCTCTTCGACGCGGTGGCGAGTCAACGTGCCGTCTACCTCTTCGATGAGTTCGACGCGCTCGGCGGCGACCGCGCGGGCAACGATGTCGGCGAGGCTCGACGGATCCTCAACTCGTTCCTCGTGTTCCTCGAGCAGGCCAGCCCCGAGAGCATCGTGGTCGCCGCCACCAACCATCGGGCCATTCTCGACAAGGCGCTGTTCCGCCGGTTCGACATGGTCATCAACTATCGGCAGCCCACGCCGGACGAAGCAGTCACGGTGTTGAAGGCTCGACTCGGTTCCATGGGCAAGGGGATCAGGTGGGCATCGGTCCGGAACTCGGCTGACGGGATGAGCCATGCCGAGCTGGTGAAGGCCGCCGAGACAGCCGCCAAGCGAACGCTCCTGGCGGGAGACGACCGTGTCGCCGCTGCGACCCTGGTCGAAGCCCTCGATGAGCGAAGCCACGCGAGCGGTGCCTGAGCCGGGAGAACGCCTCACCCACCTGCTCGTCGTCGACCAGGTCGAAGACCGCGAGTTCACGCGCCAGGGTCGAGGCGATCGGAAGGTTCGAGATGTCGAGCGCCGTGCTCACGGCGAGGCGATGCAGCGCGAGATGGCGTCGGCTTTGGCTGAGCAGGACCGCGCTCGCCAGGAAGGGTCGTTGGATGAGCTGGAGGCGCTCGGGGTCATCGTCACCATCGAGGCGAGCCGCGGGTTCCCGCTCAGCCTCGACTCCCTCGAACAGCTGAGCCGCCACCGCGCTGCTCCTCGACCGAAGTGGCTCTTGCTCAGCGTCTCGCTCGAGACGGAAGACTCGCCCGAGCGAGCCCTCGTCTGGATCAGCGATGAGTACCGGGAGGCGTTCCTTCGACTCTTCGAGGACTACCTCGCCGTCGACAGAGACACGCCCGGCGGGAACCCACGCAACAGGGCGCTCATCGCCAACATGGCGCGGATCCGCGCAACGGTCCTGCGCGACCTCTGGCAGTCCGCTGGGGAACCACCGATGACGGGCGTTCACTGGTGGGAGATCTGGCTACGCCCGGACCCCGATGCTGTCGAGCTGGCCCAGGACTACGCCGAGCGGGCACAGCTCCGGATCGCCCCGAACCACCTGCGGTTCGACCGGCGCCACGTCGTCTGGCTCGAAGCGCGTTGGGACCAACTCCAGCCACTGCCCTTCACGGCCGTGCCAGTCACGGAACTGCGGCGCCCCCAGTTCATCGATACCGTCCAGGACCTCGACCTCGGCGAGCAGATGGAGTGGACCGAAGATCTCGCGGATCGGGTCGTGCCCGCGGCCGCAGGTGCGCCAGCCGTGTGCCTGCTCGATACCGGCGTCCGACGCACCCACGTTCTGCTCGACGCGTCGCTCGCAGAGTCCGACATGCACTCGATCGTCGGCGAACCGTCGGGCGACCTCACCGGTCATGGCACCCTCATGGCAGGGCTGGCGTTGTTCGGACCGCTGGACCACGCACTGCTGGGCAATCAGCGGGTGACCCTTCGCCATCGACTGGAGTCGGTGAAGTTCCTGCCCGACGACGGCAAGCCGCCCCACGACCCGCTGGCCTACGGAGTGGTGACAGCCGAAGCCGTCGCCCGCCCAGCGATCACGCACCCACGGCGTCGTGTGTTCTGCATGCCGATCACCAATACCGCCGACCGAACCGGGGAGCCGTCGCTTTGGTCAGCGGCTGTCGACGCGCTCGCCGCGGGCACCGACGTCGGCAGGTCAGCCTCGGGCATCGAGCTGCTCGGCCCACCTGATCCCGATGCCGCTCGGCTGCTCATCGTCTCCGCCGGCAACATCCGCGAGGGGTTCGAGCTCGACTATCGACAGCTCGGCGACCTGTCGCCGATCGAGGATCCAGCCCAATCCTGGAATGTCCTCACCGTCGGCGCACACACCGAGCTGATCCAAGTGCCATCCGATCCCAGCTACGGGGGTTGGCGAGCCGTCGCGGACGAGGGTGACGTGTCACCCCACAGCCGAACGGGCGTGATCGCCGGAGGATCGCAGTGGCCGATCAAGCCGGACATCTGCATGGAAGGCGGCAACATCCTCACCGATGGAGCAGGGGACTTCCATGCCAACCACCCGCTGCTCTCGCTGCGGACCACGGACCGACGCGATGACGCTGCTTTGGGCTCAGCGAACGCCACGAGCGCGGCGACCGCGCAGGCGGCCCGCCTTGCTGCGCTCACCATGGCCACCTACCCCTCCTACTGGCCGGAGACCGTCCGAGGCCTACTCACGCACCACGCCGAGTGGACCCGGCTCATGCGAACGGAGATCAACGCCGAACCGGGCAAGAAGCAGCGACGGCTCCTGCTCCGGCGCTACGGCTGGGGTGTCCCGAACGAGCAGAGCGTGCTGAGTTCGACGACGAACGCCGTCAGCATCGTCGTGCAGGACGAGTTCGTGCCGTTCACAGGCAACGACTACCGGATGCGGAACTTCCGCCTCCACCAGCTGCCGTGGCCATCCGAGGTGCTCGCTGATCTCGGTGCCGCCGACGTCGAGCTGCGAGTGACGCTCTCCTATTTCATCGAGCCGTCAGCTGCCCGGCGTGGTTGGCGACGCCGATACGCCTACGCGTCGCACGGGCTGCGCTTCGAGCTGCGAGCGCCGAACGAGACGACCGCGGAGTTCGTACGGCGGGTGAACCGTGAGGCCACCGTCGAGGAGGAGGGCGGCACACCACCCGCCAGCGGCTCGGACAACTGGATGGTCGGCCCCAACCAGCGCAACCAAGGCTCCCTGCACCAAGACATCTGGTCCGGCTACGGAGCCCAGCTAGCTGGGACAGGCGGCGTGCTCGCCGTCCACGCGGTCGGCGGCTGGTGGAAGAACAACCGCCGCAAGGATCGGATCGAGCTGCCGGTCCGCTACGCGCTCATCGTCTCGCTGCGCACCAAGGCCGAGGAAGTCGATATCTACACGCCGATCGCGACCGCCCTGGCGATCCCGGCTGAGGCTGTCGCCATCGAGATCTGACGACCGCGCGCAACCTGGCCTCGCCTACGCGTCCGCTTCCACGTGCTCGCGGGCGACGACGGTGTCGTAGAGCCCGTAGTGGGTGAGGCCGGGGTGGGAGTCGATGCCGGTGTAGGCGAGGCTGGAGTCCTCGTAGCGGCGGAAGGCGAACACGGCCTGGTTCATCTGCTCGGTGTTGAAGACCTTGAGGCGCACGAGCAGGTGGAAGTCCTCGACGGTCAGGCCGGTGACGGTGAGGAACAGCTCGGGCTCGAGCTTGGTGATGACGTCCTGCAGGGTGTTCTCACGGAAGTCGGTGAGGTACATGAACGCCGGGATGCGGGTCGCGAACTTGATCAGCTTCTCCTGCACCAGCTTCCGCTTGGACTTGAACTCCCGCTCCTCGTCGGTCAGCTCCTTCTTCTCCTTCGGCGAGAGATCCTCGTCCTTGCCCTTGTTCTTGAGCTCCTTGACCTTCTCGCTCTTGTTGATGATCGTCTCGATGACGTTGTCGCCCAGCGACCGCCAGCCTTCGATTCGCTCGACCGCAGCCATGGCTTCCGGATTGTCGAGGATGCGGCGCAGGGTGTCGTTGTCGACGTTCACCAGCAGCGCGCTCTCCCACTTGCGGGCCAGCAAGGTCGCCGAAGTTCCAGCCATGGCGATGTCGAGGATGCCGCCGGCGTCGATCTGGGTCATGTGCGAGCCGTCGTAGGCGAGCACCGGGAGGAACGAGACGAGCTCCTCGACGGCCTTCTCGGGGTTCGGTTCGTTCGGCGACAGGCCGATGGCGTAGTCGGAGAGCTGGCGCAGCGCCCGGGTCGGCGCGAAGTCGAACACGAAACACGCTGGCTTGAGGATCTCCTCCTCACCCGGGTTGTCACCGTTGGGGTTCTTGATCGACCAGGGTGACTGCACCCGGAACGCCGCCTGGAAGTAGGTCTCGGGCGACTGGAGGTTGCGCAGCATCAGGATCGAGGACCACTGCGGGACCGTGATGCCGGTGGTGAGCTTGCCGCAGGTCAGCGTGATGGTCTTCGACGTGAACCCGCTCCCGATCGCCTGACGCACCGGCGGCAGCGCGTCGAGGCCGACACCGGCGGCGGTCCCGGCGACGGTGAGCACCGTGTAGTCGTGCCAGAAGGTGTTGTGCTTCTCGGCGAGCAGGTTCGCCATCGCGTGGCATGACGCGACCTTCGGCAGGAACCAGAACGAGTGCTGGAGGTAGGGCAGCAACCGGACGTCGGAGTACGGGAACGGCGGGCGCTGGCTCCCCAGCTTGAGGTTGTCGACCTGCGTCGGCGCGTACGAACCGCGGATGGTGTCCAGCCACTTCTGCACGTCGTTCTTGTGCTTGAACTCCGCGCTCGCGTCGGTTCCGGTAGCGGCGAAGAACTCGTTGAGGTCGAACTCGTCGAACTCCCCGGCGCTTGCGATCGCCAGCAGCTCGTCGGGCATCTGGTAGGTGAGCAGACGCATCTGCGGCAGCGCCCCGTACGGGTTCCACTCATCGGCGTGCAGCGCGGCGAACTCCTCCTTGGCGCGCTGCTCATCGGTGTACGTCCAGTTGAATATCTGCTCCTCGATGAACTCACCGGTCGACAACGCCCGAAACGGCGTGCCCGACAGGTACAGGTACGCCCTCGTGGTGATCGGAAGGAACTCCGTCTCCTGCTCCGACAGCTCGCTCAGATCCTCGTTGACCGTCCCGAGCCCCGCGGCGTACTCACGTCCAATCTCCTTCTTGGCGACCGACTCGTCCTCGCCCTCGAACAGCTCCTTGGCGGTGTCGCGCCAGGCGCCGAAGTGGTACTCGTCGAAGATGACGAGGTCCCAGTTCACGACGTGGAGCCACTCGTTCTTGGCCTTGATGTTGCCGTTCGGGTCCTTGCCGAGCAGGTCCTGGAAGGAACCGAAGTAGACCACGACCCTGGCCGGGTCGATCTGTGTCGGGTCGCTGCCGGATGATCGCGAGAGGTACTGCCAGCCGTCGAAGTCGACGTGCGACTCGAGGTCGGTCTGCCAGGCGTCCTCGACGGCCGGCTTGAACGTCACTACCAGCACGCGCTTCGCACCGAGCTTCTTGGCGAGCTGGTAGGCAGTGAAGGTCTTCCCGAAGCGCATCTTTGCGTTCCACAAGAATCGGGGAACTGCGTGCATGTCCTCAGCCCACAGGGACAGGAAGTAGGCGTGGGTCTTGTCGACCGCCTCGACCTGCTCCCGACGCATCGGGAACGTCTCGTGATGCGTACCCGTGAGGCGGAGGCCCTTCTGCAACTCGGTGACCGCCGTCTTGACGTCCTCCGGTGTGCAACGCATCCACTCGCGCGACGCCCCGATGACGACATTCTCGAAGCTCTTCTCGACGAGGCGCTGCCGCACGTCAGAGTCACGGAAGAGCGTTCCGTCCTCGCGCTCGGCGAGCGCGTCCACATGCAGGGTGTAGTCCTGCTGCATCTGGCCCTGGGACTGCTTGATGCGGACGTTCACATCGTCCTGCGTCGTCTGACCGACCTTGATCAGACCGGCGTACGCCGCAGGCGGATCGTCCGGCGCCCACGCGTAGATCCGAAGGCGAGCCTCAGGTCTTGGAGCGAGGATCTCCTCGATTGTCCTACTCACCGTCCGAACCGTTCGACGCCATTGGGCGCACAACCCTCTCGATGAAGCCAATCTCATCCGCCGTCAGGCCGTACTTGGCGTAGAGCTCGTCATCGTTCCACGTGCGATCCCAGCTCTGCGATGGCACGAACGCGTACACCTTGCGTGTCACATGTTGGGACGGCTTATGGAGCAGGACCAGAAGGCGAGTCAAACGACACGAGAGGTACGAGAAGACACTCTCGGCCTCACTCTTGGAGCCAAGGGGGCCGATGCAGAGGTAGGTCTCGGACGAGATCGTCCCCGGTTCACCCAGGAACGGCGTGCTGATGATCCGGTGTGGGTACGTGTCCCGGTTACCGGTTCCTGGTGCGGCGTAACCAGCGAAGAGCTTCCACGCATCGACGAGGTGCGTGCCAGTTGATATCGAGCTCCTGGCGAGGTACCCCGTTCCGCCGTTCTGGTAGACGAGGACATCGTCAGGCCCCTTCGTCGCCTTGCCCTTGAAGGTTGTCTCCAGACCGAACGGCTTCCTGGAGCTGACAAGCTGATCGAAGCGCTTGCCTTCCGGCAGCGAGAGCGAGTCGGCCTGCCCGGTCTCGACCTCGACGACCTTCTTGAGGATAGAGAGTCCTTCGTTGAACCGGATGAAGATGTCTGCCCCAGCTTCGAGAAGTGGGCGAGTGGCCGTCGATGTCGGCCAATCCTTGAAATGGGTCGTGACGTTGCATGGTCCCGGGTTGTCGCGATCCCAGAGGAAGTAGCAGACGCCTCCCTTGAGGCCCACTCCCGGGAAGACGTCGGATGCGCTGAGGTAGTCGTCGATCGAGCGCACTCGTTCATCCGAAAGCATGGACTCTCGAAACTCGTCGAGCCCCTTGCCTCCGGCGAACCAACGGGCGGGGATGATCATGCTGAGCAGGCGCGGATGCAGCTCCTTCGCCTGCTCGACGAAGCGGTGGTAGATGGGTGCAGCACTCGTGCCGAAGCCGCCGTCATCGAGCTGGTATGGCGGGTTTCCGATGATGACGTCGAACTGCATGTCTGCTCCGAACAGCTCGGCGACCCGAGCCTTGATGTCGTCCGTGTGAATGAAGGCGTAGGCGTGAGACTCGAAGCCGTCGCCCCGATCGAGGACCTTCTGGCTAGTTCCGCAGTACTTGCACTTGCCGTCCTTCGTCTTCTCGATTGGGCTGCCGTCCTCGTCGGCCGTCAGCACCTTCTCGGTGCCGCCAACCCAGGTGTGCTCGATGCGCTCGAACCAGATGTTGCCGTCGGGGTCGCCGAACGACTTGGCAACCGAGTGCGGGCCGTCGGCCCATTTCGAGCAGTAGAGGCTCCGGCGCGCCAGCAGGCTGGTG
This sequence comes from uncultured Microthrixaceae bacterium, assembly GCA_964450685.1. Lineage (GTDB taxonomy): Bacteria > Actinomycetota > Acidimicrobiia > Acidimicrobiales > Microtrichaceae > JBAOHV01. Next base: position 4,239 of record CAYVDN010000068.1, on the reverse strand, counting down.
AGGTGCGTGATGGCGATTCCGAAGACCTGCTTGGTCAGGATGTGGTCGACGCGCTCGTCCAGGTCAGGGATCGCGTCCCTCAGCCCCGCTGTCAGGCGACTCGTGATCTCGCGGAGGAACACGCCGGACTTGGTGAACGGGTCGAGGAACCGCACCGTCGGATCGGCCCAGATGTCGGCGCCGTCGTTGTCATTCGCCCATGCCAGGGCGAGGGCGTCGAGCATCTGGTTGGCGAGCTCGGGTGGCGTGAAGACCTCGTCGTTGGACAGGTTCGCGATGCACGTGAGCACGTCGGGGTTGCGGCCGCGCAGCGCGAAGCCTGCCTGTGGCGTGCTCATGCGGCGAGCTCTCGGATCGTCAACGACGGGTAGGTCCGTGTCGGGGTGAAGATCTCGTGCTTGCCGAGATCGGCGAACAGCGTGCCCTCCTGGCTGAACGCGGCCGACTGTGTGAGGACGTCGAGCCGGAAGTCGCGCCGCTGGAACTTGCCCTTGCCCAGGTAGCCCCACTCGGCGAAGACGATCGGCTCATCGAGGGTCGTCCGCATGGTGAGCGCGTCACCGTGGATGAGGTTCTGCGACAACACGTTCGACGCTGCTCGGTAGAGGTCGTCCGTCTCGTCGACGCCGAGGTAGTCGGCGAAGATCTCGAGGAGGTTGTCGCGGCACTCAGCGATGTTGTCGTCGAGCAGCTCGATGCCATAGATGCACATGAGGCCGAGCAGGGCGTAGTGGCGCTTCTCGAACTCGGACCGGCCGAACCGAAGCTCGACGGCGGCGAGCTTGCGGCGCAGGACCTGGACGAGGAAGTTCCCGCTACCGCACGCAGGTTCGAGGAAGCGGGAGTCGATCCGCTCGGTCTCCTCCCTCACCAGGTCGAGCATCGCTTCGACCATCCACGCCGGAGTGAACACCTCCCCGTGGTCAGCCACCCGCTGCTTCGACCTCACCAAGTCCACCTGGCGAGCCTATTGGAGGTTCCGACCGACAGCGGGAAGGCCGTCGCCGCCCGTGGTCGACCGAACGCATCCCTCACAGCTCCGAGGCGTCACCCTGGACAAGAAAGTGAGCTGCAAGGCCGGTCAGCATCGCATCAGCGGCCACGAAGAGCATGACGACCTCGCTCACCAAGTCGGAGTTGACGCCCTCCCTCGCCAACATGGCCTGGTAGTCGGAACCCTTCCGGTGGGCCGCGGACTTGGAGCGCAGGCGCTGAAGTCGCTTGAGGAAGTCCCGGTCCCGGTCCACCTCGGGGTAGCCGGCCACGGTGAGCCACCGGGCGAACTTGTCGATGCCCTTCTCGTCCTCGACCTTGCTCCCGAGGTCCTTGACGAGCGCCTTCTCGTTGAGAGCGTCGACCAGCACCTTGGTCAGGCCGAGCACTTGGTCCTCGAACTCCGGCTGGGTGCCGTTGAGCGGGACCCGCAGGCGTTGCAGCACATGGGCGTCGGCCTCCTCGGGCTGCCGGAAGAGGTCCCATCCGAACTGGCTCTGCCACTGGCGACCGAAGACGTCGTAGGACCGCTTGAACTGGAGGTCGGGGGCGCCGGGGTCGGTGGGTTGAGCGAGGAACGATCGACGGAAGGCGGTCTGGCTCATGCCTCCGAGGGGTGCCACGTTGAAGGTCACCCAGTAGGAGCGCTCGCCCTCAGGCAGGTCCCGGCCGAGGTCTCCGAGGAAGACCATCACGTGGTCGGGGTGGTCGTTGTCGATCTGGACGCCCCAGAGCGATCCGCAGCTGAGGCGCCCGTTTTGGACCTCGTAGCGGTCGGTTCGCTCGTAGTACCGCTGCAACACCTCGCGCCGGAAGAAGACCGGCGTCAGGTAGTGGGGCGCATCCGGGTTGGCACCGAAGAAGTTGGCCAGTCGCTCGTGGTCACAGGTGAAGCGGATCGGCCGACCGTCCTGGTCCTCGCCGATGATGAACTCGGGGTAGACCTCATCGGCCTCGTCGTAGGGCCAGACGCCCGCCATCCGGGGCGGCGGCGGGGGCAGGATGTGCTTGCCGAGCAGGCGCGAGAAGGTGACTGCTCGCCGGGTGCTCCCCGCGTGCACGGAGTACCGGAGCAAGTCCGTCTGGACCTCGACCGCAAAGGCCTCGCGCTCGACTTCTGTCAGCTCGATCGGCACCTGCACTCGGGAGTCGACGTAGAGCACAAGGTCGAGCTGGCGCCCCGCCTGGAACTGCCGCAGCAGCCGGGTACGGATGCGCACCCGTTCGTGTGAGACCTCGGCAGCGATCTCTTCCTGGCCGTCGGACCCCACCGAGTAGAGCGTGGTGCCGTCGGATGATGCCCACAGGTTGTGGTACAGTCGAAACTCCTCGCTGATCTGCGGCAACATCTCGGGCAGCACGCCGTGGTGCTCCTGGTGCAGCGTGATGGGCTCGATCCCATCGTCAGTGCCGTAGCGGAGGTAGGTCGTGACGGTTTCGTCGCCCTCGTAGCTCTGCATGAACCCGGGCATGCCTCCATCGATCCGCAGGTCCCAGGAGTCGCTTCTCAGAATCCGCTCCCGCTGGTCCGCTGGCGAGAAGGCGGCGAACAGGGTCTCATCGCCGACGCTCGGCGATTGGTACACCGTGGTCCACGGCTGCGAGCCCATATCTTCGAAGGCGCTTCGCCGCTCCCGCTGATGGAGTTCATCCGTTGGATCTGCCTCGGCCACACGTTCAGCCTATGAGCGGCCGAGGTGGGCGGTAGCGGCCGTGCCGCCGGCGAACCCGCTCACCACTCGGCAGGCGAATCCCGCGCTGAACCCACCGACCGTCGGATCGTTGCCGCACGGACCGCCTACGTGTGAGAAGGCGAAAGTCCCGGCTCCCGACCTAGGCGATCCGTAGATCCTCGGTCTGGCCCTCCGGGACTCCCTTCCCGACGGAGCAGTACCGTCGGGCGTGCAATCATTATCGGCCCACCGGAGCGCGACTTCAACCACATCACCCCGATGAGCCGGGATGGCCACTCAGGATCCCCCCTTTCTCGCCAGCGGTCCGTTCGTGCTCACCAGTCCTCGGTTGCGGCGGTGACGGTTGTGCTGAGGTCGCCGCGGACGCCGACGTAGCGGCTGAGCGTGAACGCCGCGTTGGCGTGTCCGAGCAGGGTGGCGGCCACGGCCGGATCGAGGCCGACGTCGAACAGGAGCCAGCACGCCGCGACGTGGCGCAGGTCGTGGGGATGCCACACGGCGGCGGTCTTGCGCTTCATCGGCCAGCCCGCTTCCCGAGCAGCGCGTGCCCATACCCGTTGGAACCACCGGCGGTTGGCGAACCCACCGTTGGCATCGGGGAACAGCAGGCCCTCGGGACCGCGCTCTAACTCGGCTCGATGCGCCCACGCTTCGAGCGGCTCGACGAGGCTGGCGGGGAACGTCGTCACCCGTCGTTGACGGTTCTTGGTGCCCTTGATCGCCAAGCCCTGGCGCGACTGCTCCACGGCCCGGTGGACACGGATGACCCGCTGCGGCTCGAAGTCCACGTCGGCCGGCCGCAGGGCGATCAGCTCACCCCACCGCAAGCCCGAGCGGTGCTTGAGGCGCATCGCGAGCGTCCAGTCCGGATGTCCGGCCGCGTCGAGCGCCTTGAACATGCGGTTGCACTCCTCGTCGGTCGGCAGCGACGAGCGTGGGACGAACCCGACCACCTGGCCCTGCACCTCGGCTGTCGCGCTGTAGCGCACGAGCCACATCGGGTCGGCGTCGCGGGCGAGCCAGCGGTTCTTGTGCGCGAACGTCACGAGCGCTCGCATCGCCGAGCCGACGTTCTGCACCGTCGAGGCAGCGAGCTGCTTGCGGGCACGGTCGAGAACGGCCTCGGAGTCGGCAGGTGACCACGTCGTGAGCGCCAGGTCACCCAGCACCGGCCGCACCCACATGCGCAGCAGGTACTCCTGGCGTTCGGCGTAACGGGTCGAGCGAGAGCCGAGGCTGGCGACGTAGCGGTCGATCAGACCGCCGACCGTCGACGGGGCAGGCAGGCGGCCCGGCGCCGTCATCGATGAGGACTGGAGCTTCTCGAGCTCGCGGGCCCGACGGCGCGCGGCGTCCTCGGTGGTGAACTTCTGGCTCACCCGGACGCCGTCGATGCCGGGGGCGACCACCCGGTAGCGCGGCTCAGCGTCGGTGGGTGCGTAGATGCGGGTGCCGAACTCGAACGACACGAGGGGCTTGCGGTAGCGGCGGCTGCCAGCCATGTCGGAACTTCCTCCTTCGGGCACGAACGCCCAGAGACAGAAGGAAGCTC
>CAYVDN010000067.1:6120-15582 GCA_964450685.1 uncultured Microthrixaceae bacterium | reverse complement strand
GCATCGAACATACGTTCCACCCTAATGAACAGGTCCGACAACGAAGCCCGGGGGACGTCCCATGAGGTGGTGGAATCTCGGGTCTGAGGGCCTGCGGGTCCGAGGGCGTGCGCGACGATCGACTACAGATCGTCCAGTTCCGAGCCGGCCGCTCAGTCAGGCCCCCCTTGGACGTTAGGCTCCCCGCGGTGCGCATCGGACTCGTCTGTCCCTACAGCCTGAGTGTTCCCGGGGGTGTCCAGGGCCAGGTCCTCTCGCTGGCAAGAGCCCTTCGTAAGCGGGGCCACGAGACCCGGGTGCTCGCGCCCTGCGACGGACCTCCACCGGAGCTGTTCGTCACACCGCTGGGCCGCAGCGTGCCGACCGCCACCAACGGATCCATCGCCCCTATCGCGCCGGATCTGCCTGCCCAGTTGCGCACGATTCGGGCGCTGTGGGACGAGAGCTTCGACGTCGTTCACCTGCACGAGCCCTTCGTGCCAGGCCCGACAGTCACGACCCTTCTGGTCAAACCCGCTCCGCTGATCGGCACCTTCCATGCTGCCGGCAGCCAACCGGCCTACCAGGCGCTCGCTCCGGTAGCCGCGTGGTTCGGCCAGCGCCTCGACGACCGCATCGCCGTGTCCGAGGACGCCCTGGCGTTGGCGGGTCCGTCTGTCGGAGGCGAGTTCACCGTTCTGTTCAACGGGATCGAGTACGAGCGGTTCAGAGCGGCCACGCCATGGCCCACCTCCGGTCCGACGGTGCTGTTCATCGGCCGCCACGAGGAGCGGAAGGGGCTGTCGACGCTCTTGGACGCCTTTGCAGCGCTGCCCGAGGATGTGACCCTGTGGGTGGCTGGCGAAGGCCCCCTCACGGCCGAGCTGAAGGCAAGACACCGCAATCCGCGCATCGAGTGGCTGGGCCGAATCGACGATGACGAACGTGACCGGCGCCTGGCGGGCGCTTCGGTGTTCTGCGCTCCCTCTCTCGGTGGGGAGTCGTTCGGGGTGATCCTCCTCGAGGCCATGGCCGCGGACACCCCGGTCGTGGCCAGCTCGATCCCGGGTTACGCCAAGGTCGCCGCGCCCGACGGTGCCCAACCCGCGGCGCTCCTGAGCGAACCCGGTGACGTGGCCGGGCTGGCAGCCGCTCTCAACGAGGTCCTGGGTGACGCTGCCAGAGCGGGCCAGCTGCGGGTCGCCGGGCGGGCCCGAGCCGCCGGTTTCGACCTGGAGCTACTTTGCGACCTCTACCTGGAGCGCTACGAGAAGCTGATCACCCGCGGTGGCAGGGTTCGCAGCCACCAGGGGGTGCGGGGGTAGCCTCGTGGGTGATGGAGTCCCCGAGATCGCTCTCCGACGAAGCCGACCGTCTCGAGCACAACGCGGTCTTCGCCGGCGTGTTGGGGGCGGTGCTGGCAGCTTTGGTGCTGCTCCTCCTGAACCCGCTGGTGGCGTTGATCGTCGGTGTGGTGCTGGCCGGTGGGTGGGTGCTTGTCATCCGGGCGCGGATCGCTTCGGCGTCTGACCGGGTTCTCGCCGGGCTCGAGCCCGTACCGGTACCACCAGATGCGCAGCCGCGACTGGCGAACGTGCTCGAGGGGCTCTGCATCACATCAGGTGTGTCGGCTCCCGAGATCCTGCTGATCCACGATCAGGCGATGAACGCTCTCGCCGTTGCAGGCCGTGAGTCGTCCCGACTCGTTCTGACCACCGGCCTTGTCGACAAGCTCGGACGCCTCGAGCTCGAGGGTGTGCTGGCCAATCTCCTCGGTCGGGTGCGCGATGGTTCGGCTCGCTACACCACGACGGTCCTGGGCCTGTTCGGCAGTTCGGCCAAGGGCTCGGCGTTGCTGGCACGTCACCTCGGCGAGCAGCGGTCCGTGCTCTCTGACATGGCAGCCGTCGACCTGACCCGCTATCCGCCAGGTCTGATGGCGGCCTTCTCGGTCATGGCCGAGTCGGGCACGACGGTGGCCAGTGCGCCAGCAGCCACCGCTGCGTTGTGGCTGGCCCCCGTTGTCGGGCCGGTGGACGCTGACGTCCCTGCGATCGGCTCACAGCCGCTGCCCCTGCGCATAGCTGTTCTGGCAGAGCTGTGAGCGACGAGCACGTCGACCCGCCGACTCCGGATCCGGACTCCGGCGACGACGACACAGTTCCCACCGTCGACCGCTCGGGTGCGCGTGCGGCATCGGATGCTGCACGTCGGAAGAAGCAGATCCTGGTCGGCGTCGGCGTAGGGATCGCGTTGCTGATCGTGGCAGCGGTTGCCATCGCTCTCTCGCGCGGAGAAGCGGACCCGCCCGCGTCGACCACCACCACGACCACGTCGACGAGCACCACCACCACAACCGTTGCTGCACCCACCGGCCCGACGGCACCGTTGACGGGAATGGTCATCGACGAGGCGGACGCCGCGGCCGTCGAACGACTTAACCGCCCCGCACTCGTGGCGAAGGTCGACAACGCCCCCGAGGCCATGCCCCAGATCGGGTTGGACCGCGCCGACATGGTCATAGAGCTCAAGGTCGAGGGGATCAGCCGCTACATGGCGGTGGTCCACTCCCAGGACGCGACGCGGGTCGGGCCGATCCGTTCGGCCCGGAGCAGCGACCCCGATCTGCTCGCCATGTTCGTGCGTCCGCTCGTGGCCTGGTCGGGTGGGAATCCCACGGTGACCAAGCAGATGAACTCCACCCCGTGGATCCAGGCGCTCAACCCCGACCAGGCGCGCAACGCCTACTCGCGCAGCAGCGCCAAGCCCGCCCCACACAACCTGATCGTCGACGTGCCGACGCTGTACACCTACGCCGACCAGCCTCCTGCTGTCCCCACCCCGATCTTCGGCTACCGCCCAGTGGGAACCGAGTCACCGGGCACCGAGACCAGGGGCTTCCAGCTGTTCGTCGGGAAGTCGCCCTCGACATGGGTCTGGTCGACGGGTACCGGCAGCTGGTTGCGCTGGGCGAACGGGGTACGCCAGACCGTCGAAGGGGGTGCCCAGGTAGGGGCTACGAACGTCGTGGTCCTCCAGACCCGCTACGAGGCGTCGGGAGCAGACCGGCGATCGCCCGAGGCGCAGACCATCGGTGACGGTGCCGCCTGGGTGTTCAGCGACGGTCGCGTGATCGAGGGACGTTGGGAGCGAGCAGAGATCGCTCAGCCGTGGAAGCTGACCGATTCCCAAGGGCAGCCGATCCAGCTGAGCCCCGGCAACACCTGGGTGGAGCTCCCATCGCCCGACGCGAGCCCGAGCATGATCGACGGCTCAACCGCTGACGGACTCCTGGCAGGCTGACACCAGCATCGGATCTGAGGGGCGCAACCCGCTTCCGGTCGACCATGTCCGCGTCGGTAGACTCTGGGCATGGCTACCCCCGACTCCGCTGATCGCACTGACGCCACCCCGGCCGCGTCGTCCCACGAGACCGGCTCCGTGCTGGTCAAGCGGGGGCTGGCCGAGATGTTCAAGGGCGGGGTGATCATGGATGTGGTCAACCCGGAGCAGGCGCGTATCGCCGAGGACGCGGGTGCGTGCGCGGTCATGGCGCTGGAGCGGGTTCCTGCCGACATCCGCGTCGACGGCGGTGTGGCACGGATGAGCGACCCGGAGATGATCCAGGGCATCCAGGAAGCAGTCACCATCCCGGTCATGGCAAAGGCGCGCATCGGCCATTTCGTCGAGGCTCAGATCCTCCAGGCGCTGGGCGTGGATTACATCGACGAGTCCGAGGTCTTGTCACCGGCCGACGAGACCCACCACATCGACAAGTGGGCATTCACGGTGCCGTTCGTGTGCGGGGCGACGAACCTTGGCGAGGCCCTGCGACGCATCTCCGAGGGTGCGTGCATGATCCGCTCAAAAGGCGAGGCAGGTACTGGCAACATCGTCGAAGCGGTCCGGCATCTCCGCTCGATCACCGGCGACATCCGCAAGCTGACCCAGGCCGACAGCGCGGAGCTGTTCGACTGGGCCAAGCGCCTCCAGGCACCCTTGCCGCTGGTGCAGGAGGTCGCATCGACCGGCTCGCTGCCCGTGCCTCTGTTCTGCGCCGGGGGCATCGCCACCCCCGCCGATGCTGCGTTGGCCATGCAGCTCGGCGCCGAGGCGGTCTTCGTCGGCTCCGGCATCTTCAAGTCCGACGACCCCGCCCCGCGTGCCAAGGCGATCGTCGAGGCGACGACCAACTACATGGATCCCCACATCCTGGCGAAGGTCAGCCGTGGGCTGGGCGCACCGATGACCGGGATCGGCATGGACGACCTGGACGTCAAGCTCGCCGACCGCGGCTGGTGAACGACCGCCCCGTCACGGGCGTACTCGCTCTCCAGGGCGCGTTCGCCCTGCACCAACGGGTGCTCGAGTCGTTGGGCCAGCGGGTGGTTCAGGTGCGTCGCCCCGAGCACCTCGAGGGTGTGGACCGAATGGTCATCCCGGGCGGCGAGTCGACGACGATGTCGATGCTCGCCGAACGCAGCGGTCTTCTCGAGCCTCTCCGCGAGCTCATATCGGCCGGTACACCGGTGCTCGGCACGTGCGCAGGCGCGATCCTGCTGTCTTCACACATACGAGACGGCCGTGCGGACCAGCACTGTCTCGGGGCGATCGACATCGTCACCCGACGCAACGGCTTCGGGCGCCAGGTCGACTCGTTCACCGAGCCGATCGAGATAACTGGCATGGACGGCCCTGCATTCCAGGCGGTCTGCATTCGTGCCCCGGTCATCGATGACATCGGAGACGGGGTCCAGGTGCTCGCAAGGATCGACGATCACCCGGCACTCGTGCGGGAAGGCGCGATCATGGTGTCGATCTTCCACCCGGAGCTGGCCGACGACACGCGTGTGCACGAGCTGTTCCTGAGCCGCTAGGCATTGTGGGGGTCGACCACCAGGACGACTACCAGAACGACGACCGGGGAGCGTGATGTCAGGGCACTCCAAATGGGCCACGATCAAGCACAAGAAGGGCGCCGCTGATGCCAAGCGGGGGAAGCTCTTCGCCAAGCTGATCCGTCAGGTCGAGGTCGCCGCCAAGAACGGCGGCGGGGATCCCGACATGAACCCCACGCTGCGCACCATGTACCAGAAGGCGCGCGACGCATCGGTTCCGCTCGACACGATCGAGCGTGCCATCAAGCGCGGGACCGGCGAGCTCGAGGGTGTGACCTACGAGGAGGTCAACTACGAGGGCTACGCTCCCAACGGGGTCGCTGTCTACGTGGAGGCGCTCACCGACAACCGCAACAGGACCGGCCCCGAGATCCGCACGATCTTCTCCAAACTGGGTGGGTCGATCGCCGAGCCGGGTGCGGTGGCGTGGCAGTACGAGCGCAAGGGCGTCATCCAGGTTCCGTCGTCCGTTGCGGAGGACGACATCATGCTGGTGGCGCTCGACGCGGGCGCCGAGGACATCCGCGACGACGGCGAGGTCTGGACCGTCGTGTGCGAGTCGACGCTCACCGCAGCCGTTCGCTCGGCGTTGGAGGAGGGGGGCATCGAGGTGACCTCCTCGGACCTGACGATGTTGCCGACATCAGTGGTCGAGTTGGACTCGGCCGAGGCGGTGAAACCGATCCTGAGGCTGATCGATGCGCTCGACGAGCACGACGATGTGCAGGACGTGTACGCGAACTTCGACATTCCCGAGTCGGTGCTGGCCGAACTCGAAACCTGACAGGTACCGCCCACCCCGCCCACAGCACCGCCCACAGCGCCCCAATCGTTCTGTGCTGCGACGTCGCGGCGATCACCCGCGACGTCGCAGCACAGAACAGGATCTGGAGCCGGGTCACCCATAGGCAGAGACGCTGGCACTACGATCGAACCTGTGTTCGTTCTGGGTGTGGACCCTGGCCTGTCGCGCTGCGGCTACTGCGTGTTGCGGGTGACGCGTGGCCGGACGCAGGCGGTTGCTCTGGGAGTGATCCGCACCGAGCCTTCGCGCCCCGTCGCCCAGCGTCTGGCAGAACTGGTGGCGGACGTGCGCGGTCTTCTCGACGAGTTCCCCGTCGACGAGGTGGCAGTGGAGCGTGTGCTCTTCCAGGTGAATGTGCGCACTGCCATGAGCGTCGGTCAGGCATCCGGCGTGGTGATGGCCGAAGCAGCGGGCAGGGGACTGGCGGTCACCGAGTACTCGCCGAACGAGGTCAAGGACGCTGTCGCCGGGTTCGGCGGAGCCGACAAGCACCAGGTGCAGCGGATGGTCCAGTTGCTCCTCGACCTCGACGCCTTGCCAGATCCGCCCGACGCGGCTGACGCAGCTGCTGTCGCCCTGACCCACGCCGCTCGGATCGCGTCGACCCGACCGCTCACCGCAGCGGCGTCGATCTTCCACGGAGGCCAGTCATGATCGGATCGTTGCGCGGCGAGCTGCTCGACCGGGAGGACGGCGAGTTGCTCGTCGAGGTCGGTGGACTCGGCTACCGGGTCTCGGTCACACCTGCGACTGCGGGCGAGATGGGCACGCCGGGGTCGACGGTGTTCCTGCACGTGCATCACCACCGTCGCGAGGACGCCGAGACGCTCTACGGCTTTTCATCGATCGAGGAACGACGCGTCTTCGAGACGCTGATCGGTACCCACGGTGTAGGGCCGTCGCTGGGCCTGGCGATCCTGTCGGTTCACTCGCCACTCGGGCTCCGGCACGTGCTGGCCACCGATGATGTTGCATCGCTGTGTCTGGTGCCGGGAGTGGGCAAGAAGACCGCAGCGCGGCTCCTGGTCGAGCTCAAGAGTCGCCTGGCCGTGCCGGATGGCGAACTTCCCGCAGTGGAAGCGGTGGCAGGCGGTCACGCGGGTTCGACGGTGAGCGTCCGTGGTGACGTGCGTGACGCCCTGAGTGCTCTCGGCTACGGCGCCGAGGAGATCGGCCGGGCGCTGGCGGAGCTTCCCGACGACGGAGAGAGCTCCGAGCTGCTGCGGGTGGCGCTCCAGCGATTGGCGGCCGCCTGATGGCACGCGACGAGCTGCTCGATCCGAGTCTGCGCGACGACGACCCGGTAGATCCGCTCGCCCTCCAGGTGGATGGTTCTGTGGCTGGTTCCGTCGCCGGCGGCACCGACCTCGAGGGCCCTGACGGCGGTGGTTCCGATCCTCTGGTGTCGCTGCGGCCGCGCTCGCTCGGCGAGTTCGTCGGCCAGAGCGAGCTGAAGCGCCGACTGCGGGTGATCCTCGAAGCTGCGAGGCGCCGTGGTCAGCCACCGGACCACTTCCTCTTCGCCGGTCCTCCCGGTCTCGGCAAGACGTCGCTGTCGGTGATCGTCGCAGCCGAGATGGACGTCGCCCTGCACGTCACATCCGGACCCGCACTCGAACGTCCGGGAGACCTCGCAGCGATCCTCACCAAGCTCGGCGAGGGCGACGTGCTCTTCATCGACGAGATCCACCGGCTGTCGCGTTCGGTGGAAGAGGTGTTGTACCCGGCGATGGAGGACTTCCAGCTCGACATCGTCCTCGGCAAGGGGCCCGCGGCGCGATCCATCCGGTTGGACCTGCCACGGTTCTGTCTGGTCGGGGCCACCACGAGGACCGGACTGATCACCGGACCGTTGCGGGATCGCTTCGGTCTCGTGGCCAGACTCGACTACTACGAGCCCGACGACCTGCGGGCGATCGTCGAGCGCGCAGCGTTGATACTGGGGGCACAGGTCGATCCCGCCGGCGCCCAGGAGATCGCCCGTCGTTCACGTGGAACGCCCCGAATCGCGAACAGGCTCCTGCGGCGGGTGCGTGACGTCGCCGAGGTGGAGGGCGACGGCCGGGTCGACCAGGCTGTCGCCCGTGCAGGACTTGAGCTGTTCGGAATCGACTCGCTCGGTCTGGACAAGGTCGACCGGTCGATCCTCTCCGCCCTGTGCGAACGCTTCGGCGGCGGCCCGGTGGGGCTTTCTACTCTGGCGATCGCAGTGTCCGAACCCACCGAGACCGTCGAGGACGTCTACGAGCCGTACCTGATCCAGAACGGTCTGCTGATGCGGACACCACGCGGCCGCGTGGCCACCACAGCGGCTTGGCACCACCTCGGTCTTGTTGCACCCACCTCGTCGTTCAGCAGCGCGGATCCCTCGCTGTTCGACGCGACCTGATCCGACGTCCGGATCTGACGGGTCGTCAGTTCGGCGAGCCAGGTTCAGCGTGGTTTGCTGGAGTGGATCCCACAAGCACGACCCCCTTGGAGCGAACCGATCATGGACCGCGGATTCGAAGACGAGCACGACATGTTCCGGGAGGCGTTCCGCACGTTCGTCGAACGCGAGATGGTTCCCAACCGTGAGCGTTGGGAAGAGGCCGGCATCGTCGACCGTGAGCTGTTCGCCAAGGCCGGGGCCTCGGGTTTCCTCGCCATGTCGGTGCCCGAGCAGTTCGGCGGCCCAGGGGTCGACGACTTCCGGTACAACCAGATCGTCGGCGAGGAGCTGACACGCGCTGACGTCTACCCGGCAGGGCTGGGCATGACCCTGCACAGCGACGTCTGCCTGCCCTACTTCGAGGACTACTGCACCGATGAGCAGAAGCAGCGCTGGTTGCCGGGGATCGCATCGGGGGAGCTGATCACCGCGGTCGGGATGACAGAGCCGGGGATCGGTTCGGATCTTGCGTCCATGTCGACCACCGCCATCCGCGACGGTGACACCTACATCGTGAACGGCTCCAAGACGTTCATCACCAATGGCATCCTGTCGGACCTCGTCATAGTCGCGTGCAAGACCGACCCGTCCCAGCGTCACACCGGCATGTCACTCGTCGTTGTCGAGGAAGGCATGGAGGGCTTCGAGCGGGGTCGCAATCTGGACAAGGTCGGCATGCACTCCCAGGACACAGCCGAGCTGTTCTTCAACGATGTGAGGGTGCCGGTGGAGAACCGCATCGGCGAGGAGGGCGAGGGCTTCAAGCTGCTGGTGAAGAACCTGCCTCAGGAGCGGCTCTCCATCGCTGTGGTGGGTGTCGCACACGCCCGTGCGATCCTGACCTGGACGATCGACTACTGCAACGAGCGCACTGCGTTCGGCCAGAAGATCGGCAGTTTCCAGAACAGCCGTTTCAAGCTCGCCGAGATGGAGACCGAGATCACGATCGCCGAGACGTTCGTCGACCGCTGTGTCACGGCGCTGAACGCCGGCGAGCTCAGCGCCGAGGAAGCGGCGATGGCCAAGTGGTGGTGCACGGAGCTGCAGAAGCGCGTCGCCGACACCTGCGTCCAGCTCCACGGCGGCTACGGCTACATGAACGAGTATCCCGTCGCACGGGCCTACGCGGACGCCCGGGTGACCTCGATCTACGGCGGCACGACCGAGATCATGAAGGAGATCATCGGTCGCTCGATGGGCTTCTGAGCCCCTGTGCGCACCGCTGACCTCGACTACGACCTGCCGGAGGACCGGATCGCCCAGACCCCGGTCGAGCCGCGTGACGCCGCCCGCCTGCTCGTCGATCGCGGGCCCGGTGCGGAGCCGCAGGACTCGACGGTCGCCCATCT
>CAYVDN010000067.1:0-6020 GCA_964450685.1 uncultured Microthrixaceae bacterium | reverse complement strand
GACCAGGAGCGCTACCAGACCGTGTTCTCGCGGCGTGCCGCGTCGGCCGCCGCTCCCACAGCTGGGCTGCACCTGACCTCGGCAGTGCTCGACGGGCTCGCCGAGCGGGGCATCAGCACGGCCACGGTCGAACTCGTCGTCGGTCTGGACACGTTCCGGCCGATCAGCGTCGACGAGGTGGAGCAGCACTCGATCCACTCGGAGCAGTTCTCGGTGCCCGTCGAGACCTGGGATGCCGTCGTCACAGCGGCCCAGGAAGGACGGCGGGTGGTGGCTGTGGGCACCACGACGGTCAGGGCGCTCGAGTCCGTCGCCACCCTCGGAGCTCTGGGTGGACGCACACGGCTGTTCATCACACCCGGGTACAGGTTCCGGGTCGTCGACGTGCTCATGACGAACTTCCACCTGCCGCGGTCGTCGCTGCTCGCCATGGTCGAGGCGTTCGTGGGGCCTCGTTGGCGGGACCTCTACGCGACCGCGCTGGAGCGCAGATACAGGTTCCTGTCCTTCGGGGACGCGATGCTCGTCGAGCGTGACTCGTCGGGTGTGAACGGTCCCGGGTTCGCCGAGTGAAGCTGACCATCGACGTCGACGCCACCGACGGCGCGGCGCGTCGTGGGAGGATCACCACGGCTCGCGGAGTGCTCCAGACCCCCGTGTTCATGCCCGTCGGGACGCGGGGTGCGGTTCGCTCGCTCCCCACCGAGGTGCTCGATCAGCTGAGCGCGGCCGACGGAACCCGAGTCGAGGTGATGCTGGGCAACACTTACCACCTGATGCTCCGCCCCGGTGCCGACACCGTCGAGTCCCTGGGCGGGCTGCACCGCTTCAGCGGGTGGGATGCACACATGCTCACTGACTCCGGCGGGTACCAGGTCTTCTCGCTCGACCCGCAACTGAACGACGAAGGAGTGCTGTTCCGCTCGACCTACGACGGCGACCACCACCTCCTCACGCCGGAGTCGGCGGTCGCCATACAGGAGCAGCTGGGAGCGGACATCCAGATGGTGCTCGACGTGTGTGCACCACTCCCGTCCGAGCGCGCTGTGCTCGTCGAGGCGGTGGAGAGAACCGCTCGATGGGCCGAACGCGCCCGGATGGCACACCGACGCATCGAGGACCAGGCGATCTTCGGGATAGTCCAGGGCGGCGACCAGGCCGACCTGCGTTCCGAGTCGGCGCGTCGCACCGTCGAGCTCGACTTCGATGGGTACGCGGTCGGCGGTCTGTCGGTCGGCGAGACCCGTGAAGTCATGCTCCCGGCTCTCGCCGCCGCGCTCGAGCACCTCCCGGCCGATCAGCCGCGATACCTCATGGGTGTGGGCGACCCGCTGTCGATCATCGAGGCGGTCGCACTCGGCGTCGACATGTTCGACTGCGTGCTGCCGACTCGTCTGGCACGGCATGCGACTCTGCTGACCGACGGTGGCCGCCTGAACATAAAGCGTTCCGAGTTCGCTCTCGACGACCAGCCGATCGACGCGGACTGTCCGTGTTCGACGTGTCGGCGACACCCACGCGGCTATCTGCGTCACCTGGCGACGCTGCGCGAGCCGGTGGCAGCGACGCTGTGCACGATCCACAACCTGACCTGGATCCTGGGCTTCGTGGGACGCATCCGTTCGGCGATAGAGGCCGGCACCCTCGACACGCTGAGGGCCGCCACAGCGGCCGTCTGGTCGGGGACGGGTCCAGGAGTCTGATCGTGTCGGGTGGTTACAGCGAGGAGGGGTGCTGCGCGTAGGCTCGCACCCCTGTGATCAACCACTTCGTCTTCACCCTCGCACAGCAGAACGGTGGCAGCAGCCCGCTCGGAATGCTCATCCTGTTCGTCCCGCTCGGACTGCTGCTCTACATGATGATCGTGCCGCAGCGGAAGCAGAAGCAGAAGCAGGCCGACATGCTGCGCAAGCTCGACGTCGGCGACGAGGTCATCACGACCGGGGGCATCGTCGGGGTCATCACCTTCATCGAGGACGAGCTGTTCCACCTCGAGGTCGACACCGACGTCGTGATCCGCGTCGCCCGTTCGTCGATCGCCCGCAGCACCAGCGAACCCGAGCCAGCGGAGCGCCCAGCGTCCCGTACCCGCAAGGCCAAGGCAGACGGATCGGGATCCGACGCCGCCGGAGAGGACGAGTGACCCGATGAAGTCACATCCGCTGCGCGCTCTCATCATCTTCCTTGCCGTCGTGTACGGCCTGGTGTTGGCGATGGTGCTCACCGACCACGCACCCAAGCTCGGACTGGACCTCCAAGGCGGCATCTCGGTGAACCTCCAGCCGGTCAAGGACGGCAAGGTCACTGACGACGTCGAGCCCGAGCAGCTCGACGAGGCGATCGAGATCATCCGCAAGCGCGTCGACGACCTCGGTGTCGCCGAGCCAGAGGTCGCTCGCCAGGGCAACACGATCACCATCCAGTTGCCGGGAGCCAAGGACCAGGCCGAGGTGCTCGAGGTCGTCGGCCAGACCGCTCAGCTCGAGTTCCGCCCCGTTCTGTCGATGTCGGGCACCGAGCTCACCGGGGACGAGCGCAGCGAAGCCGAGACGAAGGTCACTGAGCTGCGCACCGCGCTGGGGATACCCGAGGGGGTCACCACCCAACAGGTGATCGCCGACGAGCAGACCCAGCAAGCAGCAACCACGACCACCACGACGACCGCTCCGCCCGAGGGCACCGAGACCACCACGACCCTGCCGCCGTCGCTCAACCAGTACGGCGTCGACCTGAACGACGAGCGCTTCGCCGAGCTCTACCAGCTCGAGACCCAGCTGGCCTCGTCCGCGACCCCGCCCGAGGACCAGACGCCCGAGGGGCAGGTCACACTGCCCGACGACGAGGGCAACCTCTACACCCTCGGCCCGGTCGCCCTGACCGGGACGTCGGTCTCGGGGGCGACCGCCGGGCTGAGCAACGACGGCCGCTGGACCGTAAACCCCTCGTTCAAGGGCGGCGAGGACGGCATCGACAAGTTCAACGCGATCGCTGCCCAGTGCTACGCGGCCGACCAGAACGTCTGCCCGGCGCTGTCCGAGAGCGGCAAGGGGCTGATCGCCATCGTGCTCGACGGCGAGGTGCTCTCGGCTCCGGAGATCCAGCAGCCGAGCTTCGACAAGGACCAGATCCAGATCTCGGGTTCGTTCGACAAGGACTCGGCCGAGGCGCTAGCGGTGGCGCTGCGCTACGGGTCGCTGCCGGTCGAACTGAAGCCGCAGCAGTCCGAGAACGTCTCGGCGACCCTCGGCAAGGGCGCGCTGGAGGCTGGCATCATCTCAGGTCTCATCGGCCTGGTCCTGGCAGCGTTGTACCTGGCCATCTACTACCGCCTGCTCGCACTGGTAGCAGTCGCTGGACTCGTGGTCGCCGCATCGGCGCTGTACGTGATCATCGCCTGGATCGGGGCGACCATCACGCTCGCCGGCGTGGTTGGCCTGGTCGTGTCCATCGGTGTCACGGTCGACTCCGCGGTCGTCTACTTCGAGGCGATGAAGGAGCAGGTGCGCATGGGTGTCTCGACCAGGGCCGCGGCCGACAGGGCGTTCGACGTGGCGTGGGGAACCATCGTCAAGGCCAACGTCGCGTCGCTGCTCGGTGCGGGAATCCTCTACTGGCTGGCCGTCGGACCAGTGCGCGGTTTCGCGTTCTACCTGGGAGCGATGACGATCCTGGACATCACGTCGATGTACTTCTTCATCTACCCGGCCACGGCGCTGCTGGCCCGTTCCCGGCTGGGTAGGCATCCCGGACGTCTGGGCATACCGCTGGACACAACAGGTGATGCGGGAGCTGATCGGAAGACACCTGTCGCGTCAGGAGCATCGTCATGAGCGCGTTGTCACGGGCCTACCGCGGCGAGACCGATTTCGACTTCCCCAAGTGGTCGCGTCGCCTGCTGGTCGTCTCGGCCGTCTGCGTGGTCGTCTCGATCGTGTCGTTGTTCACACGGGGCCTGGCGCTGAGCCTGGACTTCGAGGGTGGGTCGACCTGGGCGGTCCAGTCACAGGACTTCACCACCGACCAGGCGCGAGAGGTGCTCGAGGAGTTCGACGCCGCCGATGGAGCGAAGCTGCAGGAGGCCGTCACCGCCGACGGGACGCGCATAATTCGCATCACCTCGCAGGTTGCCGATGTCGAGACAGGGTCACAGGTCGCCAACGCCCTGGCCGAAGCTGCGGGCCTTGAGCCCGGAGACGTCACCGTCAATACGATCGGGCCTTCGTGGGGGTCCGACATCACACGCCAGGCCATCCAGTCGCTGATCTGGTTCGTCGTGCTGGTGGCTGGCTATCTGGCGTGGAGGCTCGAGCCGAAGATGGCGCTGGCAGCCATGCTCGGCGTCATCCACGACGTCATCATCACCGTCGGTGTGTACTCGGTGTTCCGGATCGAGGTCACCCCTGCGACGGTGATCGCCTTCCTCACCATCCTGGGCTTCTCCCTCTACGACACGGTCGTTGTGTTCGACCGGATGAAGGACGGGATGCACCGCTACGGCAGGACCGGCCAGTACACCTACACGATGATCATGCGGCGCACGCTCAACCAGAGCCTCATGCGTTGCGTCAACACGTCGGTCACGACGCTGCTGCCGATCGTGGCGATGCTGGTGATCGGTGGCTACGTCTTCGACCAGCCGCTGCTCGTCGACTTCTCGCTAGCTCTGATCATCGGTCTGATGCTCGGTGTCTACTCATCGTTGTTCGTCGCCTCGCCCATCGAGGTCGCTCTCAAGGAGCGCGAGAAGCGCTGGTCCGAGATCCGCAAGCGTCTCGAGACCAAGGGGGTCGACGTGAGCGACACGCACTGGCACGAGCCCTCGAGCGGACTCTCCACCGCTACAGGTGGGGTGAAGGTGCCGTCGAGCACCCGTCCGGGTGAGGCGCCGCCACTGTCGGTGAATGTCGGCGGTCACCCTCCGCGTCCACGCAAGTCCCGCAAGCGCTGAATCTCCGCACCCCGGCCACTTGACAGCGAGCGCTTCCGGGAAGGGTGTCGTCGTCGGTAGCGTTGACACCGTGATGGGATCGCCCGTGGTGCACACGACCGAGGTGTCGACATGGCCACGGTGACACGCGTCCTGCCCTGGCGTCGCCACAGCCAGCCTCCTGCCATGGAGGTCCAGGCGATCAACGAGCAGTTCAAGAGGTTCCATCCGCGTCGTTCGACCGATCTGATCACCGAGGCCTACCGGATGGCCGCAGGAGCCCACAAAGGTCAGCTGCGCCGTTCGGGTGAGCCGTACATAACCCACCCCCTGGCCGTCGCTGGGATCGTCGCCCGCTACGGCATGGACGACATCACGATCTCGGCAGCGCTGCTGCACGACGCAGTAGAGGACACCGTCATCACGCTGGAGGACGTCGAGCAGCACTTCGGGCCAGAGGTGATGGCGATCGTCGACGGGGTGACGAAGCTCGAGCGGATCCACTTCGAGTCGAAGGAGGCCCAGCAGGCAGCGACGATGCGCAAGATGCTCGTCGCCATGGCCAAGGACCTGCGGGTGCTGGTCATCAAGCTGGCCGACCGGTTGCACAACATGCGCACCATCGCTGCCCTGCCGGCGTGGAAGCAGGAGCGCACGGCGCAGGAGACGCTCGACATCTATGCGCCGCTGGCGCACCGCCTGGGCATGCAGGAGATCAAGCAGCAGCTCGAGGATCTCTGCTTCTCCTCGCTGTACCCGAAGCGCTACGCAGAGATCGACCACATGGTCGCCGATCGGGCGCCCGAACGCGACGCGTACGTCGAGCGGGTCATGGCCGAGGTCCGTGATCGTCTCGCCGACGTCAACATCACCGCCGAGGTGACCGGCCGGCCTAAGCACCTCTGGTCGATCTACGAGAAGATGGTCGTGCGCGGCAAAGCCTTCGACGAGATCTTCGACCTCGTGGGCATACGCCTGATAGTCGACAGCTCCAAGGACTGCTACGCGGCCCTCTGGTCGATCCACGCCTTGTGGACACCCGTGCCGGGCAGGTTCAAGGACTACATCGCCATGCCCAAGTTCAACCTGTACC
>CAYVDN010000066.1:0-16172 GCA_964450685.1 uncultured Microthrixaceae bacterium | reverse complement strand
CGGAGATGACCACGTCGGTGCCGTCTATCGCCAGCCGGGAGATACGACGCTTGATCTCGTCGGTTATGTGGGGGATGACCTGCACCGTCTTGCCGAGGTACTCGCCGCGGCGCTCCGCCGCGAGCACCGACTGGTAGATCGAACCGGTGGTCGCGTTCGAGTCACGGGTCAACTGCTCGTCGATGAACCGCTCGTAGTGGCCCAGGTCGAGGTCTGTCTCGCCACCGTCCTCGGTCACGAACACTTCGCCGTGCTCGAACGGGTTCATCGTGCCCGGGTCGACGTTGATGTACGGGTCGAGCTTCTGGAGTGTCACCCGGAGGCCCCTGGCCTTCAGGAGTCGCCCGAGCGAGGAGGCGGTGAGCCCCTTCCCGAGACTCGATGCCACGCCCCCGGTGACGAAGATGTGCTTGGCCACAACCTCTCCTGAACGTCGGTTCTCCCGAGGGTAGCGCGCTCCCGGACCCCACCCGCGCACGACTCCCGATGCGCCACCGGGACCGGTAGCCTTCGGCGGCCATGGCAACGACCAGCAGCGCTCCTCAACACCGTCCGGGCTCGGTGGCCACTGCTGGGGCCGGGGCCGGATGCTGGTACGACGTCGTCGGTCTACTGCTCCTGGCGCTCGTCGTGAGACTTCCTGCGTACTTCGCGTCCAAGGCGCTGACCTTTGACGACGGGGTGTTCGCCAACTCCGCGGTCGCGATGCGCGACGGCGATCTGCCGTTCCGTGACGTGTTCTCCAGCCAGGGTCCCCTGTTCCTGCCGCTCGTTGCTCTGGGTGACGTTCTCGGCGCCCGGACGATCGACTCCCCACGGGTTCTGGCGGTGCTGTCGGGACTGGTCGCGGTCGCAGCCACCTACTGGGTGGCGCTGCGACTCACCGACAGACTGGGCGCCCTGCTCGCCGCCGGGCTGCTGGCCGTCTCCGGCGGGCTCGCCTGGGTCACGGGACCCCTCGCAGCCGACGGACCCGCACTTGCTTTCGCAGCGCTGACCGTGGGTCTGGCGCTGCGCCAACGCGACGAGCCTTCGACGGTCCGAGCAGCGCTGCTGGGGGTGTTACTCGGAGCGGTTCTCTCGACGAAGTCGCTCGAGGCCCCTGTGATCATCCCGGTCGCAATCGTTCTGCTCGCTCCGGTCGTGTCAGCTGCCCGACGCCGCCGACTCGACACCACAGGCCTGGGCCACGGGGCCATAGCCGGGCTGAGCGCTATCGGAGTGTTCCTGGCAGTGTCCATTCCGTTCGGCTTCGCCGATGTGTGGGATCAGTCGGTGGTCTATCGGACCGATGCTGCGGCCGACCGGGACATTCCAGCCACCGCGGCGAAGCTCGTGTCGACGCTGTGGGACCGTGACCTGGCGACGCTCGCAGTCGCACTGGTCTGCCTGGTAGCCGGGCTGGTCGCCTGGCGCCGCACGGGCTCGGCCAGAGCCGCGGCGACCACCGATGACGAGTCCTGGGCATCAGCGCGCAGTTGGTCGAGCGAGGAAGGGGTCGACTGGGTGCCGTCGGGGCGGCTGCTCGCCGTCTCCTGGCTGGTCTGCACCCTTGCCTGGTTGGTGGTGGTCGTCAGCCCTCTCTGGCGACCTCATGTCGCGGCGGTGTCCATCCCACTCGTGCTCGTCATCGGGATCTACCGTCCGACGCCCAAGGTCCTGGCGGTGGCCGCACTTGTCGCCCTCCCGCTAGCCGTGATCCAGCTCGACGGCCTCCTCGAACCAGGCGACTACACCGACACCGAGGCCCAACTGGTCGAGGCGCTTCGGGAGCTACCGGACGGCGCTTGGGTCATCAGCGATGAGCCGGGCGTCGTATGGCGCGCCGGTCGCCGGACCACAGCTGATCTGGTCGACCCGTCGATGCTCAGACGCCAACAGGGTCGTTACACCTCGGACTCGCTCGCCCGCGACGCCGAGAACCCGCGGGTGTGCGCTTTCGTCCGCATCTCCGACGAACGCTTCGCTTCTTTCGAGGACCTGCCTGCCAGGCTTGTCGAAGCTGGCTACGAGCCGGTCGCGGACGTTGGCGACGGGCAGGTTCTGTTCGTGCGTCAGGACTGTCCCGGAACGCTCTGAGCCAGCTCTCGTTCCGACGCTTCCTCGCCGGTTGATGCTCGCAACGTCGCATCAGCGGCTGAGCTCGGCAGATCGTCGTCGACCCGCATCAACAGGTTCAGGAATGACGCGTTGACGACGCAGAGCATCATCCCCGGCACCGAGATCCCCGAGTCGTTCAGGGCGAAGCCGAGGACCATCGCTGTGATGAGTCCCGCCAGCGCCGCCTGCTGCTGTGGAATCCGCTCGCGGATCGTGGCCAACCGCCAAGGTGCCCACCAGAACAGAAACGCGATGAAGGCAATCACTAGCGGGAGCATCAGCGTCCACACAGAGCTGGTAAGCACTGACAGGTTGGCGTTGAGCTTGCGAAGCACGACGGTCTCGAAAGCCCCGAACCCGTTGTCGCCGATGTCGGCCAGAAGGCGGCCGAGATGGGTCTGCTTCGCGGCTGGTCGGGTGAGGTCGAGGAACCCGAAGCCGATCACCACTGCAACCGTCGCCACCGCCCCCAGCACGACCGTGCGTAGACGCAGCCGCCAACCGAGGAGCATCCATGCGGTAACTCCTGCGGCCGGCACGAGTGACAGCGCGCCGCCGACATCGGCGCCCAGGAACGGGGCCCCGTCGAGCACCACGCACCAGCCGAGCACCGCTATGGCTGACCAGACACCTCGACGCCCGGGTACACGGTGTGCGATCAGCGCGGCGAGGATGATCCCGGCAGCACCCAGCATCGAGTAGGCGGGGTTGCCCATCCCGTTGAAGCGGCCCGCGATCGTGGGTGTGTACCCGAAGACGGTGTTGAACTGCAGTGGACCGCCGACAGCGATGTCGATGCTCAGGAAGGTGACGATGAAACCGAGCGCACCGATGAGGGGGTCGACCAGGTAGCGGTGTGCGATCGCCTGTATGAGCGAGGCCACGGCAACGGCCCCACCCAGGACGAATGCCCACCATGCGGCCGTTCCCCAGTCATGGAAGGGGAATGCGCCGGCGATGAACGTCATCGGCAGGAACGTCAGCGTCGTCAGGGTTGCGAGCTCTGCCCCGGTTCGGAGGGTCCGGCCTTGTCTGCTCAGCGTCCAGATGGCAAGGGCCCAGAGGATCAGCTGGGCGAGCACGTAGACAACCGATGCTGCTCCGAGGGTCCGGTCACGGAACCTCGCACCCTCGTCCGATCCGATCAGGAAAGCTGCTCGATCCTCGTGGGAACCGCCCGAGCCTGCGCGCTCCATGACGGTTCCCTCCATCGAGGACGGCTTCTCCAGGTCGACCAGCGACAGGATGCTCGGTGCCAGATCGACTGTCTGCACGAACCCCGCGCGCCGGGTCGTGCCGGAGGACAGCAGACCTGGCTCCAGGTCTGGTGCGTGCACTCCGACGACGGTCAGGTTGGTGCTCTCCCCGCTGGCGTACGGAGCAACCACCACCACAGCGTCCTGGTTGAGGTCGACGCTCTCGAGCAGACGGCCGAGCAGGTCGTCCGACCGCAGGATCGCTGCATCACGCTGGCGCTCCTGTTGCGACGGAAGCATCAGCGGAAGTGCGTCCTCCAGCCGGACCAGGTCCGACGCCTCGACCAGCACGACCGACTCGGGTTCCCAGAACTCCCGGAACGCCTCGTCGACCTCGGCGTTGTCGTATCGCGTCCCGAATGGCGCCGATGAGTCCGTCAGCAACAAGGTCCGGCCGACACGGCCACGCTGGACGGTGCCGTTGCTGTCCATCAGCCCGACGCTGGCCTCCCGACGGAAGTCGACGTCGTCATCACCCTCCCCGTGGTCGCCGTTGGCGATCACTGAACGGGCGACGTCACCGTCCGCAAGAGCGTCTCCCAGTGCGCCGACCTCGCTGTCGAAGAGCAACTTCGAGTTGACCGACCGCATGGAGACGATCCCGAAGTTGAACACCTGCCCCGCCCTCGGGAGCACGCCGGTACGGCGAGCGAACTCCTCGGCGGCAGGCGTGCCGTCGTACTTCTCGCCCGCCTCGGGCGCCACGGCTGACGGGTCGACCGCTTCAGGTTCGACCGGATCGGGCGCAGGGACCGGGCCTGCATCCACCTCGTCGCCGGAGGGCTCCGGATCGAACGCCTCGGAGGGGACAGCAGGCGGGTCGCCATCCGTGCCGTTGCTCGAGAACCCCGCGACGAATGCCAGCGATGCCTGTGCGGTGCCCTTCGTCCTGGTTCCGGCGTTCAGGGTCGCGTAGCCGTCCTGAGCGGTGGTGCGGCGGCTGACGGATCGCACCGAGAGGTCCCCGACGACGGATCCTTCGAGCAGCTGTTCGAGGTTGGGTGCGTCCACCCGCTCGAGATCAGCCCAGCTGAGGGTCGGAACCGAGAAGATCAGGACCCGATTGGCGGTGCCGAGCGGACGGTCATCGGTGACACCTTCCTCGGATGCCGACGCCGGGGCGACCGCTGCGACGAGACACGCGACGGCGATCGCGACCATGGCCAACTGCCGACGACCCATCAGCCTGCTCCTTTCGGGGCGGCGGTGCCGCCAGTCGAATGACCGGGAAGTCGTTCGGCGACCGACATCCCGAGTAGTCGGGTTCCACCCAGGTAGATCGCTGCGAACAGCGGGACCAGCACAGCCAGCGAGATCACGGCGCCGATCTTGCCCGACGGGGACCACGCCTCGTGGATGCCCCAGACCACGAGCGCGGCAACCGCTGACACGACAGCCGCCCCTGGCAACGTCGCTGGTAGCACCCAACTGCCGGTGCGCCGCCGCAGCGCCACCAGGAGGGCAATACAGCCCAGGACGAACGAAAGGCTGTGGGCGAGCCCGAGCAGCATCACCGTCGTGCTGCTGGATGTCATTGCTCCTGCCACGAGCATGACGACCACACCGACGGAGGCAGAGGCAGCGCCCCACAGCGCCGGGCTGCGGGAGTCGCCCAGCACGTAGAAGGCCCGCGACAACAGGAAGAACATGCCGTAAGGAAGGATGCCGATACCCAATGACACGAGCGCTGCCGCCAGCAGGTCGATGCTCTGGACGTCGTTGGCCTGGCCGAAGGCCAGCACGGTCATCGCCGGAACAGCCAGGGCGACGCAGAGGGCGCTCAACGGAACCAACAGGACCGACATCGAGTCAGCTGCCCAACGCAACGACCTGATGAAGGCCTGCTGATCACCGCGACCGTGCTCGTCGACCAGCTCGGGCAGGATCGTCGTGTGGATCGGCTGGGCGATGATGCCGTATGGCGCGAGGAACAGGAACCAGCCGACCTGGTAGGCGACCACTCCCCCTTCGACCGCGGCGCCGGCGACGATCGCCGCGCCGTACAGGAGCGCCGCGAACGCGTGCTGCATGCTCGCCCAGCCGGACAGTCGCACCAGAGGGCCCAGGCCCTCGTGGGAGCGCCCGAAGCGGGGTACCAGGCGGAACCCCCCGCGCCACACCGCCACCGTCGGCGCAGCCACGAACGCCACGACGCCCAGCGTCCCCGCCAGACCCAACAGCACCTTCTCGGCGGTGCTCAGGTCCAGGCCGGGGTCGGGTCCGGCAACCCATCGGAAGGCGAACAGGAACCCGACCATGATCACCGTGTTGCCGATCGGGGCCATCGCAGGCACGACGAAGCTCCGTCGGGCATGCAGGACCGCCGTGGCGATCGCGCCGAGCCCGTAGAGAACGACCTGCGGGATGAAGAACCACAGGAGGAACGTCGTGAGATCCTGCTGGGCCTGAGCAGTCGCAGGGTCCTCGACCGCCGAGGTGAGAAGGTCGGCGATCCATGGCGCTGCGACCAGGCCGGCCGCAGCGACGGCGCCCAGAACGATCAGCGCGACACCCAGCAGCTCGCCTGCCAGGTGTTCTGCTCCGGCCAGGTCTTCTCTGTCCAGATGCCCCACGAACGTGGGAACGAGCACTGCCGACAGCGCACCGGCTGCCAGCAGCTCGAAGAGGATGTTGGACACCGTGTTGGCGCCCTGGAAGGCGTTGCCCAGGTAGGTCGTCCCGAGAACCGCAGCGATCACCAGGACCCTGCCGCCGCCGACAACACGTGACACAGCGGCGGCAGCCCCCATCCCGGTGGCGGAGCGGACGACGGTTCTGGAGCCGTCGTCCGGGTCGCTCACGGAGCGCGCCAGGCGGGCAGCACGCCGTCGACGTCGCGGCCGTATCCGTAGCTGCCCGATATTCCGTCACCGAGATCGGCCAGTGCGAGCACCGTGGCGACACGCCCGGCGATCAACTCAAGGTCGTCGACGGTGGAGAATTCCGCACCGCCGTCCTCACGGGCGTCCTCGACGAGCGTTCCCCGCCTCTCCTGCTCACCGGAGCCCGGTTCGACGGTCACCTCTGCCAACACCGAGGCGACTCCCGCCTCCGAGCCGGTTCGCACCAGCTCGATCGCTGCGGAACCAGGCGAACGCAGGGACGAATCCAGACCGGTGGCAGCCACCAACAGCGGTGTTCCGCCCGTGGCCTCGGTGTCCGACTCGATCCGCTGGAGCCTCACAAGACCGGCAGCCTCCAGGTCTGACAGCGGCGACTGATCGAAGAGCGACGAGTCGGATGCTTCCGTGGTCGTTGTGGCGGCTGTCGTGGTAGTGGCCTCGACCGGTGCACCCGTCGCCGGGTCGGTGACCACGGGCGCGGTCTCGGGTACTGCGGTGGTCGTGGTGCTGAGATCCGTCGAATCATCCCCGGCCCCGGCCGCAGCGGCGATGCTCGCCCAGAGCGCCTCGCGCACCGTTGCAGCATCACCGGAGCTGAGACCGGCGACAGAACGAGCCGCAGCGAGGTCGTCGGCCTCGCGCAGGTCCCAGCTCGGCTCCAGCCAGACGATGCCCTCGACGAACGAACCCGCTTGGACAAGGCGGACGACCAGATCCTCGACAGAGTCCTCGTCTATGCCCGACTCCGCAACAACAAGCGTCGTCGTCCCGGTCAGCTGGGACTCGACAGTGAACGGCGCGGAGGCCTCGACGTAGCGCTCTTGCCGGTCGATCTCGACCTTCTTCGCGTCCATC
This sequence comes from uncultured Microthrixaceae bacterium, assembly GCA_964450685.1. GTDB lineage: Bacteria > Actinomycetota > Acidimicrobiia > Acidimicrobiales > Microtrichaceae > JBAOHV01. The sequence continues at coordinate 9,118 of CAYVDN010000066.1, read as the reverse complement.
GCCTCGACGGTCTCGTCGAGCGATGCCTCGACACCGTCCAGGCGGTCCTGTAGCCCGTCGGCGATGCGACCGTCGAGGACGGATCCCACGACGACGCCAACGGCGAGGGCCAGGAAGAACGCGACGATCGACACGACATAGAAGCGGAAGGTGACCACGTCAGGAGAACCGGCCTGTGAGTGAGTACCAGATGTCGCGCAGGTCCAACCAGACCGTGCGCAACAAGAGCTGGAGCGAATCGGATACGACGGCGACCGCGGCTATGACCGCGAGCGCGGCAACGACGAGGAGCACGATGTCACGGCGCCTCACGCGACCTCGGTAGAGCTGGCTCACTCCCTTGGCATCAATGAGCATCGGACCCAGTCGCAGTCGGGTCAGGAAGGTGGACGACATCCCCGCACGACCCTTGTCCAGGAACTCGACCATCGTCGCGTGGGTGCCGACTGCGACGATCAGCTCTGCCCTGCACTCGTAGGCGAGCAGCATCGCTGCGTCCTCACTGGTGCCTTCGACGACGAACTCGACGTACGGCTTGCCCGCCTCCTGCAACTCCTCGCGTCCCGGAGCACGACCGTCGGGGTGCACGTGGTGGACGAGTTCCGCTCCGCACTCCCATGCGCGCGGCGACAGGGAGTCGAAGTCGCCGATGATCATGTCGGGTACGAGCTTCATGTCCAGCAGGGCATCGGCGCCGCCATCCACGGCCACCAGGACCGGTCGGTACTCGGCAACGTATGGCCGCAGTGCCTTCAGGTCCTCCTTGTAGTCGTGCCCGCGGACCACGACCAGAACATGTCGGCCCTGGAACCTGGTGCGCAGGTCCGGGATGACCAGCGGGTCGAATACGAGATGCGCCTCTTTCTCGATGTACTCGAGGGTGTTGACCGCGAAGCGTTCCAGCTCGCTGCCGATCGAATCCCGGGCCGCCTCCATCCGGTCGAGCACACCCTGGGTGTCGAGCAGTTCACCGGAGGCGACCTCCTGGCCGTCGACCAGCAGAACGCCGTCTGTGATCGTCAGGGTGGCCCCGTCGGCTATGCGGTCCATGACCTCCTTGCCTACGGCGTCGACCATGACGATGCCTGCTTCGGCCAGACGGAGGGGACCGCCGTTCGGGTAGCGACCCGAGATGAACGACGAGGCGTTGACCACTGCCGCCACTCCGGTGTCGGCGACCGACTCGCCTGCCACCCGGTCCAGGTCCTTGTGGTCGATCACGGCGATCTCGCCGGCCTGCAGACGCTTGGCCAGGTCCTTGGTCCGACGCCCGACGCGTGCGGTGCCGGTGATCGACAAGGTCGCCTCTGAGCTGATCGAGCTCATCGGCGGTTATTCCGCGTCGGCAGCGGTGTCCGGGGGTTCGTCGTCGACTGCATCGTGGAGGTTCCCGACGCGCCGCGGCCGGGCAGACCGGTGATCGTAGTCCAGGAGGAGGTCAGGACTCCGAGCGCGCCCGTCCCAGACCGTCGAGCGCGCGCAGTGGCCCCACCCGCTCGATGACACGGCTGAACGACACCTTCTCACTTATCAGGTTGAACCCGAGGAGCACGACGACAGCAACGGTCCGCCCCGTCGGCGAGAGGCTGAGCACGGCGCCGAGGCCGAGCGCTGCTCCTATCGGGTTCGCTCCGGAGTCCCCGAGCATCATCTGCTCGCGCAGATCCGGCACGATCAGGGCGCACACCGCTCCCACCACGACCGCCAGGCCCAGCAGTTCCGGAGCGGCCGCCGTGCCGAGCACGAGAGCCGCCGCGCACAGCAGCGAGACCTTGGCGACTCGTCCCGGAGCCCGATCGAACAGGTTCGCCAGGTTCGCGGCGAGCGCAACCAGCGCCCCGTCCAGGACCAGACGGACAGCCGAATCGCCAGACACCGAAGAGACCACGATCAGTGCGACCGCGGGCCCTGCGACCATCTTCAGCGAACCGGCGGTGAGCTCTCCGCGCAACAGAGCGGTGACATGTCCTCGGTACCCGGACGTTCCCTCGTCGACTGCCACGTCGTCGAGGAAGCCGAGCAGCCCGAACCCGAGCGTGGCGGTGACGGTCAGAGCAAGGGCGTCCAGACCCGGGCGGTCCGGCCGCCAGCCGAGGGTCGTGAGCATCGTCAGAGCCGCAGCGCAGGCGACCGTGGCCATCGGGATCACGAGGCCCGCCGCGGTCGACAGCCGAACACCTCGGTAGTTCGTGCGCGAGAACATCGGCCTCGAGAACACGGGCTGCATGCCGACCCAGATCGCGAAGCCCGCACCGGCTCCGAGGAGCAACCCTGCAAGCAGGTTCACTGTGGACCCACTCCTCCGCCACGGGACGTCGACTCCAGTAGTTCCCTGGCGTGACGACGTGCGGACTCGCTGCCAGGAGTTCCCGACAGCATCCGTGAGAGCTCGACGACCCGGGACTCGTCGTCGAGCACACTGGCCGTCGTCGTGGCCGTTCCACCTTCCTGGGATTTCGTGACCAGGACCTGCTGGTCGGCATACGCGGCGACCTGGGCGAGATGTGTGACGACTATCACCTGCCGCTCGTCTGACAGCTGTGCCAGTGATCGCCCGATCGAGAGCGCTGCCTCTCCACCGATTCCTGCGTCCACCTCGTCGAAGACCATCGTCGGCGGACCTTCGGACAGCACGAGGCGCAGAGCGAGCATGACCCGCGAGAGCTCGCCACCCGATGCGACCCTGGCGAGTCCGGCGGGTTCGACTCCCGCGTTCGCAGCCAGGAGGAACTCGACCGACTCGCCCGCGCCGGGGTATTCGGGTGTGTCGGTGACCCGAACGTCCATTCTTGCGCCGCTCAGCGCAAGTTCGCCGAGGTGGGCCTCCACGGCCCGGGCCAGCTCAGGGGCTGCGCGCCGTCGCGCTTCGCCGAGCACAGCTCCCTGTCGCGCCGTCTCGCGGATCGCCTCCTCCAGTTCAGCCGTGCGGCGGGCGTGGACCTCGTCGTGAGCCTGGATCTCGCTGACGCGCTCTGCCATCTCATCACGGTGAGACAGGACGTCTTCGATGGTGTCGCCGTACTTGCGCCGCAGCTGCACAAGGCGGTGACGACGTTCGCGGATCCAGCTGAGACGTTGCTCGTCGGGTTCGATCGTCTCGGCCAGGTGCCTCAGTTCTGACGCACAGTCGGAAAGCTCGGACTGCACTTCAAGGAGTCGCGAACGCACTGCCACGAACGCCACGCCGTCCCCGATCGCAGCGGACGCTCGGGCAACCAGGTCGGAGGCAGCACCGTCGTCGGACAACAGCGACGACGCCTCCTCAGCTGCAGCCCGGTGCTCGACGGCGGACGCCAGGAGTTCTTCCTCCGCAGCGAGCAGGTCGTCCTCACCGGGGACTGGCGCCACCACGTCGATCTCATCGACCTGGAACCGACACAGGTCGAGCTCCCGAGCGCGAGAGCGTTCGTCACCCCCGAGGTCCTCCAGCGCCTCCCGCGCAGCGGTCACGGCACGGCGCGCAGCCAAGAAGTCCGATCGGTCGATACCGGCGAAGCGGTCGAGCGCGTCACGCTGGGTCCGAGGCTGAAGGAGAGCCTGCTGGGCATGCTGTCCGTGCAGCTCCAGGAGCGCAGAGCCGATCTCCGCCAGGTTCGCCGCAGTGGCCAGCTCTCCGTTGACATAGGCCCGTGACCGACCATTGGCCGGCACGCACCGACGGAGCACCCATTCGGTGTCCTCGACGACGAACAGACCCTCCACGACCGCCTCGTCGGCACCGATGCGGACTCTCGAGGGATCGGGTTTGTTGCCCAGAAGCAGCTGCAAGGCCTCGACGACCATCGTCTTGCCAGCGCCGGTCTCGCCAGTGAGTACGACCATCCCTGCACGCAGCGGGATGCGCGCCCGGGGGATCACTCCGAGGTTCTTGACCGCCAGTTCGACCAGCACGTGGGGTCACCGTAGATGACGCGCACGGACGGACCGCGCCCCGGGCCGCATGCGATGGTCTCAGCGTTGCGCCAGCTGGAACTTGGAGCGCAACACGGCGTGGAAATCGTGTTCGCCGAACGTCACAAGACGGGCTGGCCGGTCCGAGGCGCTGCACGCGACCACATCTCCCGGCTCGAGGGGCGACGCCGCTCGACCGTCCACGGAGAGACCTGCCGGCCGCTCGCCAGCGACAGTGACACGAACTTCGCAGTCAGGGCGAAGCACCAACGCTCTGTCGAACAGCATGTGCGCCGCGACGGGCGCCATCAGCACGGCGCGATGCCGGGGATCGACGATCGGACCGCCGGCCGAGAACGCGTAGGCGGTCGATCCTGTCGGAGTGGCAAGGATGAGGCCGTCGCTCACGTACGACGTGAACGGGCGGCCGTCCAGTTCGACGTCGAGACGCACGGTGTGACCCATCTGGGACTTCTCGACGACTGCCTCGTTGAGCGCCCTCAAGCGCGACGTGTCGGTTCCGGTGCGCTGTACCGCGACCTGCAGGCGCATTCGCTCCTCGATCCGGTACGAACCGGCGAGGAACCGCTTCAACGCCATCCGCACCCCTGACGGCTCGACCTCGGTCAGATAGCCGAGCTGCCCCAGGTTCACGCCCAGGACCGGGACTCCGTCGTCGGCGACCAGCTCGACCGCCCTGAGCATCGTCCCGTCACCGCCCAGACTGAGCAAGAGGTCCAGGCCGATGGCCAGGTCGCTCTCCTCGACTCCCAGATCGGGGCAACCGAGTTGCGAGGCGTCAGCGGCCAGCAGACGAACGTCGTGGTCGCGCGCCAACAGCCACTCGACGGTGAACAGCGCCAGATCCGGTGCCCGATCCGGGTGCATCACGAGACCGATGGTGCTCAAAGGGACACCTCGCCGGGGTGGCGTTCCACCGCGGCGCCCGTCGGCGCAGCGACCTCGATCCCCGCCCGGTCCAAGGCGGCGCCCACCATGGCCACGAGATGGTCGTCGCTCAGCAGCCCCGGTTCACAGCTCTGTGCGCCCTCACCCGGCGCTCCTCGGAGGTGCAGGAGGAACTCGACGTTCCCGTCCGCGCCGCGCAGCGGCGAGACCATCAGCCCGAGAACCATCGCGCCGTGTTCCTGCGCGCTGTGAGCGACCGTCAGAACCGCCCCTTCCCACGAAGACGGGTCCGATATCACGCCTCTGCCACGAGCGACCTCGAGACGGCCAGCCTCGAACTGCGGCTTCACGAGCAGTGCCAGCCAGCCGTCGGGGCGGCAACATCCGACGAGCACACCCATCACCTTGGTCAGCGAGATGAAGGACAGGTCTGCGACGACAGCGTCGAACGGGCCGAGCTCGGCAGGGTCCACATGACGAAGGTTGGTCCGCTCCATCACCGTGACACGCGGATCGTTGCGGAGCCTCTCGTGGATCTGGCCATGGCCGACGTCAAGAGCCACGACCGATTCGGCCCCGGACTGGAGGAGCGCATCGGTGAAACCGCCGGTCGAAGCACCTGCGTCGAGTACGCGACGACCGCAGGTGTCGAGGCCGAACTCGTCGATGGCGCCCAGCAGCTTCTCACCGCCTCGACCGACGAAACGGGGCCGATCGCCCGACACGACAACCGGCTCGCCGGCATCGACCTGACGAGCTGGCTTGGTGGCGGGTGCGCCCCCGACGAGGACCTTCCCTGACTCGATCAGGCCGCGTGCCTGTACGCGGCTGTCCGCCAGACCGCGTCGAACGAGTTCTGCGTCGAGGCGTCGGCGCACCCGATCAGCCTACTGAGCCGACGAGCGGTACCAGCGCCGCAAGGTCCGCCGCGACCCACGTCGGTCGGGGTGCGACTGGTAGATGCTCACCGCTCGTCACACCGCTGAGAACCAGACCGAACCGGGCGCCGAGCCGTACCGCCAGCTCGCCGTCGGTCTCTGCCTTGTCGCCGACGACGACGTCGATGCGACCGAACCTATCCTCCAGGAGCTCGGCCATTGCATTGTGCGGCTTGCCGGTCACTTCGGCGGTCCGGCCCGACGCGGCGCTGACAGCGGCGACCAGCGCCCCGTTGCCGGGCAGGAGCCGGTCGCCGTTCGGTCCCGTCACCGGGTAGGTCGGGTCGTCATTGGTAGCGAGAAGTAGCGCACCCGCGCGGACCGCGTCAGACGCCATCCCCACTCGCGATCGGTCCCAGCGGTGGGTGCCGCCCACGACCACAGCATCGACGTCGGGCACCTCACCGTCGGGAAGGTCGAACACGTCGATGGCGTCGAGCCCGCTCGTGGCGAGTACGTGCACCAGGGACTCGTCGCCCAGAACCAGCACGCTTGCACCGCTCGGGCACCGTGCCGCGGCCGCCTCTGCAGAGGTGACCACCGGAATCGGAGGTACGCCGAGACGCGCGAGAGCAGCCTCCTTCACCGAGGGCGACTGCGCGTGGTTCGTGCACGCGATCACACTGTGCCCACCGGCTATCAACGCTTTCACGGCAATGTCCGAGCCCTCGAGGAGCCGGTCGCCACGCCAGACCACTCCGTCCAGATCGAGCACCCACGTCGCCATCGCTTCACCATTGCCCATGAGCGGTGCAGATTCACAGCCGACGGAACGCCCGATCGATGCCGGGACCGGGCTGGTCTAGCCGCCTGACGCTGTGACACCCTGTCGCGTACGAGAGGGACCCGATCCCAGGTGTCGGGCCAACGACTTCGCAAGGAGCGAGTGTGGACCAGCAGCAGCTGAACAAGGTCGCCAACGACGAGGGCTTCATCGCAGCTCTCGATCAGAGCGGTGGCAGCACCCCAAAGGCACTGAAGCTCTACGGCGTCGAGGAGGGCGAGTACTCGGGGGACGACGAGATGTTCGACCTGATCCATGCCATGCGAACCCGGATCATGACCAGCTCTGCATTCAACGGTGACCGCGTTCTCGGCGCGATCCTCTTCGAGCAGACGATGGACCGAGAGGTAGAAGGCAAGGGCACCGCGGAGTACCTCTGGGGTGTCAAGCAGGTCGTCCCGTTCCTGAAGGTCGACAAGGGACTCGCCGACGAGGTCGACGGAAGCCAGCTGATGAAGCCGATCCCGGGTTTGGACGAGCTCTGCCAGCGTGCAGCAGCCAAGGGCGTCTTCGGCACCAAGATGCGTTCGGTCATCAAGGTCGCTGACGAGGCCGGCATCACCGCGAACGTCGCCCAGCAGTTCGAGTTCGGCCGCCAGATCCTCGCCAACGGTCTGGTCCCGATCATCGAGCCCGAGGTCGACATCAACAGCCCGTCCAAGGCCGAGGCAGAGGTCCTGCTCAAGGCACGCATCCTCGCCGAACTCGAGTCGATCCCAGACGGCCAGCAGATCATGCTCAAGCTGACGCTGCCGGAGACGGACGGCTTCTATGACGACGTCGTCGCCCATCCGAAGGTCCTGCGCGTCGTCGCTCTCTCGGGCGGCTATTCCCGCGAGGAGGCGAACGCACGCCTCGGACGCAACCGGGGCGTGATCGCGAGCTTCTCCCGTGCGCTCACCGAGGGCCTCAGCGCTCAGCAGTCCGACGCCGAGTTCGACTCCGCTCTCGACGCGTCGATCGGCTCGATCTTCGAGGCGTCACGCAGCTGAGCTGAGCCAGCTCCACCTGCCGCACCCCCAACCGTTCTGTGGTGGGGGGGCGGCGGGGGGGGGGGCGGGGGGGGGGCCCCCCGCCCCGGGTGTGGGGGGCGCCCCGCGGGGGGTCCCCCCGGCGGCCCCCCACCACAGAACCAGTTTTGGGCGTCGTTCCCGGCGGGCTCTGGCAAGTTCCACCGGCACGGCGGCGAGGAACGATCTCATTCCAGCGACGCTGCACGCTCAGCCGAGTCGAGATAGAAGGGGTCAGCCTGGGCAAGACGGAGGAACATCGACCGCGCCTGGGGCACATCACCAGCGCGTTCGTAGAGATCGCCCAGAGCATAGGCACGCCGGAGGTGGTGCTCCTGAGGCTGGCGGGGGAACCGGAAGCCCTTTGCGAGCAGCCGGACAGCACCCGCCAGATCACCTCGGTCGGCAAGCGAGCCCGCGGCGACGATCCGACCCTCCGCGACCACGGCAGCACTCGGTGACGCCTCTCGCAGTTCTTCCCACAGGCGATCCACCTCGCCGTACTGGCCCAGTGCTCGTCGACAATCAGCCAGTACCGGATGCTGCTCGGTGCTTCCGCCGCTCAGCTCTACGAAAGCACTCAGTTCCCGGGCAGCTTCCTTCCATCTGCCCAGGCGGTACAGCGTGAGGCCGTAGAGCTCCCGCCCCTCTGCAAGATCGGGGGCCTCCCTCACGATCGGAGCAAGGATCTGACGAGCTTCTCCGTATCGTTCCCCGGCGAAGGCGGTGGCGGCCTCTCCAAGCCTGCCCTCGAGGCGCTCAGCGCGCTTGGGTCCCACCAATTCGACGAGCTTCGGGGCGCTGACCTTGACCCGTTCGGCCCTGGGTTCATTCGTCGCTCCACGCTTGCGAGGCGACCGCGCCGACGAGGGGCCCTCGTCAATCCAGATCTCGGATTCGGGCATCCGATCTGGAGCACCCTGGTCCGATCTGGCTGGACGCACCCGCCGCGGAGGTGGTGCAGGTACAGGTCGATCGTCCCGACGGCGCGGAGCGCTGCCCGACCAACCCGACGAACCAGAGCGTTTCGAGGAGCCGGCACGAGACGACGAACTCGAACGACTTGGCGCGCCTGACCGACTGGAGGAATCCGTGCGGCCACCACGCGCTGCTCCGCCTCGGCCCGTTGAGCCCGTAGGACGTGAGGAAAAACCGCTTCCCGGAGCGCCCCCACCCCGCCCAGAACGAGACGGGCTTCCGGAGCCCGCCCGCGGCCCGGAGCCCCGGCCGCCAGAACCGCTCTGCCTCCCACCCGAGCCGCTGGGACGCCGGCCGGTACCACCCCCACCGCCGCCCTTACCGCCGCCGCCAGCGCTGGGCTTTCGCGGGGACCTGTTCTGGTTCGAGGGAGACATCATCGCATCCTGATCTGCGGCGGGGAGATGCCACGCTAGCGGCCGCTACGCACCCCCACCATCCGAGGATCGTTCAGCAGCACAGGACAGCACCGAAAAACGCAGATGAGCGGAACCCGAAGGCTCCGCTCATCTGAGAAAGAAATCCGGCGGCGTCCTACTCTCCCAGGGACGCTCGTCCCAAGTACCATCGGCGCTGGAGGGCTTAACTTCCGTGTTCGGGATGGGAAC
>CAYVDN010000065.1:0-16355 GCA_964450685.1 uncultured Microthrixaceae bacterium | reverse complement strand
CCCCCAGCCACACAGACTTAGTGTAATTCCGTGTGTTTGAAAGCATTCCAGTGATCCTACAGGGTCCCAGGACGGCTCAGTTTCGCTCACTTTGGACCCCGTTTTGGACCCCGTCGTGTGAGCGCCGACTACTGCGCGATCAGCCTCAGAGCAACATCGATGACGAGGCGACCACGCCCTCGCTCACCGCTCAGATCCTCGCTGATCGCCCCGTGGGCCCACACTGAGTCTCCCCGGGACGGGGGCCCGGGCGAGAGGTGACTAGCGAGTACCGGGCGCCTCCCTGGCGAGTTGGTCGGCCTCGGCATTCATCTCTCGGGGCACCCAGCTGATACGGATGCTCTCGAACTGGTCACCGAGACGGGTGGCGGTGTCATGCAGCTCGCCGAGGTGACGTTGTAGCGAAGAACGTACCGGTCGGTGAACTCATGCGCTACGGTGCCGGAGTGTCGTGCTCCCGGGTCTCTTCTGCCTTCCCACACCAGCGTGCGGGCCACTGCGGGTCTGGTGCCCTGCGCGATCTGCTCGAGCTCCATCAGCTCGACTACGGCGCCGGCCCGCTGTCTGAGGGCGCGGTCTTCGGGCTCTCCGGTGGCCTGGGTTTCCTCTATCTGGAGATGCCGAGCATCACGCCACCGGTCTACCTCGTGGGCCGCGGCGCGGACCTTGAACGCGACATCGCCGAACACCTCGGCCTCGGCCTCGAGGTCCGCGACACCGACGACCCGGACGAAGGCTGGCGGTGGGTGCGCGACGAGATCGATGCCGGCCGCCCGCCGATGGTCTGGGCCGACATCGGCCACCTCGACTACCTGCGGGTGCGAATGCACAACACCCGCCACGACATCGTCGTCGTCGCCTACGACGAGGACGAGGATGTCGCCTGGATCGCCGACAACGACCGCGAGGAGCTGCAGCGCTGCCGCCTCGATTCCCTTGCCCGAGCCCGCAGCTCCGAGGCCTTCCCGGGCCCCAACCGCCACACCACGTTCGTCTATGACTGGCCCCGGGAGCTCCGCGCTCCCGGCGACGCTGTCCGCCTGGCCCTCCAGCGCGCGGTGAAGAACATGCGCGAAGGTGGCGAGACGCTCGCGGGCCTGACCGGGGCGTTCGGGCTCGACGGCGTCGATGCGTTCGCGTCGGCCTACCCCGCCTGGCCGAGAACGTTCGGCGACGACCTGCCGGCCGCGATGAAGGGACTGCGGGTGTTCATCGTCAAGGCCGGCACCGCCGGAGCGATGTTCCGGTCGCTTCAGGCGACGTTCCTGTTCGATATGGCAGAACTGCTCGACGACGGGATGCTGCGGGCCGTCGGCACGACATACGACGCCGCCGCGGCGGCCTGGCGCGCACTCGCCGGGCACGCCGAGCAGGCAGACCACGCAGGCGGTATCGACGTCGTCGAGGAGATCCACAACCTCGAGCATCTCGGCGTCTCGTTGATGGAGAGCTGGATCGAGGCCACGACGTGAGGCCCCACGCCGACGGCACGGTCCCCGCCCACCAACCCCACTGCCTCGGCTGCGGTCCCGACAACCCGGCGAGCATGGGACTGCGACTGCGTATCGACGATGACCGCGTCCGGGGAACGGTGCGCTTCGACCGGCGTCAGGAGGGCGCACCCGGCTTCGCGCACGGAGGAGCGGTGGCCACCGTCCTCGACGACGCCCTGGGCACCGTGCTGGTGATCCTCGAGCGGCCGGCCGTGACCGCCAACCTCAACGTCGACTTCCGCGCACCGGCGTTCCTCGAGCACGACCTCACAATCGAGGCCTGGTCTGATCGCGTCGACGGCCGCAAGCTGCATCTCGTCGGACGCCTGCTCGACGGCGACAACGTCATCGCCGAAGCGCGCGGCCTGTTCATCGAGGTCGACCTCAACCACTTCCGCCGCGGTGGAAAGGAACTACCCGACCGCTGGACCGACTGGAAGCGCGAAGGCGCGGCGTGAGCATGCCGACGCCGAGCCGTCGTAACCCCAACGTCACGCTGCTGGTCGTGCCAGGGGCGCCGGTCGGTACGCGGTGAAGGAGGTCGCCCGAAGGACGCGGACCGAGATGAGCCGATGCCTGCCGCCAGGCCGGGGCCGACCCCTGTCGGGACCCTCGCGCGCTCCGGGCTTCCGGCACCACCGGCCCGCAGGCGCCGGGCAGGCGCCCGGAGGTCAGCAGCCCGATGATCTGACTGAAGAGGCCCCCAGCTGGCGCTGGCGCCGTGGCCGGTGCCGCAGGCTGCGCGACGGCCGACGCGACGGACTTCCCCGGCTCGGCCAACTACCGGCTGCCGCTGGGAGCAGGGCAGGCGTTCACGCTGATGGGGTCGCCGACCATCGTTGCCAAGCTGATTTCTCCGGGCCCGGTGTCGCAGCTGGCCGCCCGCCTGCTCGACGTCGGTCCCGACGGCAAGGAGACGCTCGTGGCACGCGGCCTCTATCGGCCCGACATGACCACTGCCGCGGCGCGGCAGGTCTTCCAGCTGCACCCGAGTGGCTGGCGCTTTGAGCCCGGGCACACCGTCAAACTCGAGCTGCTCACCGCCGACGCCCCGTACTCACGGCCCTCCAATGCCGGGCTGCCGGTGCTCGTGTCCGACCTCGAGCTGCGCCGGCCGAGCGCACCAAGGCCCTCGGCGTCTGGAGCGCGATCGCAGCCGGGGGCGCCGCTTTCGGACTGCTGCTCGGCGGACTCCTCACCGACACCCTGTCATGGGCGTGGATCTTCCTGGTCAACGTGCCCGTTGGTGTAGGTGCCGTGCTGGCCGCCCTGCGGTGGGTTCCAGAATCCCGGGCCGGTCTCACGCACCGCATCTTCGACCTCGCCGGGGCAGCAACGGTGACGGGCGGGCTGATGCTGCTCGTCTACACGATCGTCAAAGCCCAGCAGTACGGCAGGGGAGCATCCGAGACGCTCCTCCTCGGCGAAACGTCGCTCGTCATCCTCGCGGGCTTCGTCGTCATCGAGCAACGCAGTCGCCATCCACTTGTCCGCCTGAGCATCTTCCGGGTGCGTTCCCTGACGAGCGCCGACCTGATCCTGATGCTGCTCGGGGCGGGCATGTACTCGATGTTCTACTTCGCATCGCTCTACACCCAGGACATCCTCGGCTATGACCCGCTGAAGGCAGGCCTCGCGTTCCTGCCGGTCTCGGTCGGCATCATCGTCGGTGCCGTAGCAGCCCAACAGCTGATCGGCCGCGTAGGCGTCCGGGCAGTGGGCACCGCCGGCCTGATGATCGCAACTGCCGGGATGATCCTGCTGACCGGGATAACCCCCGCCGGGACGTACCTCGGGAGCCTGCTGATCGGCCTGGGGCCGCTCTCGATCGGGATCGGCCTCACCTTCGTACCCATCACGCTGCTGGCCACCGCCAACGTCTCCGACGAGGATGCCGGCCTGGCCTCCGGGCTCTACAACACCTCCCAACAGATCGGCGGAGCCCTCGGGCTTGCCATTCTCTCAACGCTCGCAGCAGACAAGACCACAAGCGCACTCATGGTCCTGGGACGCGCACCCGCAGCCGCCGACCGTGCCGCCGCCACCGTCGACGGATTTCAAGTCGCGTTCATCGGCGGGGCCATCGCCCTGGGCCTGGCGGCGATTCTCATGCGCAGCCTCATTCGCCCCAGCGACGTCGACTCCATCGACCCCACCACACCACTTCCCGTCCCCGGCTGATGGCGCGCGCGTTGCGCCGGCCGCGTGCCGCCCCACGATCATCGCGGCAGGCGGCGTGAAGGGGGTCGACCAGCTTTGCGTCGGGACACGTCCCGTGGCTTCGCATTGCTGACTACGAGTGAAGCAGTGGTGCCGTTCAGCCCTGGAGTTGAGCCACGCTCGACAGCCAACCCTGGAAGACGTCGATCGCCGCGCGCAACGCCGGGCTGTCGCCGCGCTCGAGGTACTCGAGTGTCAGGCCCTGGATGCCGGCAATGATCAACACGGTCAGCGCCTGCTCGTCGATCGTCAAGCGCCGCCCCTGGGCCTCCAGATCCTGAGACAGCTTGTGGATGAGGCGTCGGTAGCCCTCGTTGATGTAGCCCACCGACTTGCGCAGGTGCGGATCGGTCACCGATTCCGCGACCAGCCCGAAGTACGCGGCAAGCAGCGCCCGATCGCTCGTGAGCCGGTCCCAGAGCTGATCGAACCCGGCCGAGACGATGTCGGTAGGCTCGCGCAGCCCCTCCAGCGCCTCCTGCAACTGGCCCAGCAGCTGATCGCCGATCCGCCGCACCACCACGTCGAAGAGCTGCTCCCGGCTTTCGAAGTAGTAGAGGACCATCCGCTTCTGCACGCCGGCCTCTTCGGCGATCCGCCCAATCGAGCTCGCCGAATAGCCATCCCGAGCCAAACAGCGCACAGCCGCGTGAATAACCGCTTCGGATTGCCGCACACCCTTGGCGGTCGGAGGAGGCAAGAAGCCCATGGAGAGAACCCTACGGACAGCACCCGCGGGTACCTGCTGCCTGACTTCGTGCGTTGCACGCGGGACCATCATGAGCTCGATGAGACAATCGGGCTGAGCATGCCCTTACAGCCGGGTCTCGGGCACACATGCGGGCCCGCCTGGAGGTGCGTGGAGCTGAACCACGTCTTCTCGCAGACCGAGCATTTCATTGCCGGGGAGTCGGAGCGCGCCATTCGGCGCCCCAGAATGTACCGATTGGTTCACTTTGCGGAGAACGAGAGACCCCACCACGCCTGGCGCTCCAGGAGCAGTGGACGGCGAGATCATGGCGGTCGGCAACCCAGCCTAGAACGTACCGCACGGTACGTTCTCAGCTACACTTCGATGATGGCCGCCCACCCCACGAGCACAGAAGACCTCATCCTCGTCACCGAGGAGCTGTGGAAGGACGGCCCGCCCCACGAGACGTTCGCGCGCCTGCGCGCAGAATGCCCTGTCCACTGGAGCACCGGCGTTCCCGAGTACCCGACCGAGGCGGGTTACTGGTCGGTCACCAAGGCCGAGGACGTGCACACCGTCAGCCGCGACTGGCAGACCTACTCGTCGGCCAACGGCATCACCGTGGTCTCCGACGCCGTCCTCCCGGTCGAGCTGATCTCGGCGATGTTCATCGGGATGGACCCGCCGAAGCACGACCGTCTCAAGGCGCTCTTCCAGCGCGGGTTCACCCCGAAGCGGATCGCCGAGCACGAGGACGAGATCCGTACGATCACCCGCGGCGTGCTCGAACGTCTCGACGGGCGCGAGACCTGCGACCTCGTTGCCGATGTCGCCCAGCCCGTCGTCTCCCGGGTGATCGGCAGCTTCATGGGCATCCCGCCCGAGCACGACGAGCCGTGGGCGGTCCTCATGAACTCGCTGATCGGCGCCGGAGATCCCGACCTCAACCCGGCGGGGCCCGAGGCGATCATGCAGGAGCTCATCCCCCGGATCTTCGAACGGTGTCAGGAGCTCATCGCCGATCGTCGCGAGCACCCGACCGACGACCTCACCAGCGTGCTCGTCCACGCCGAGGTCGACGGCGAGAAGCTGGAAGAGCACGAGATCGTCATGGGCTTCTTCCTGCTGATGGCGGCCGGCAACGACTCGACCAAGGCCACCTACACCAGCGCGATGCGTGCACTGATCGAGCAACCCGACCAGCGCCAGATCCTGCTCGACGACCCGAGCCTCATTCCCAGCGCCGTCGAGGAGTCGCTGCGGATGTTCCCGGCCTTCGCGCACTTCCGCCGCACCGCGACCAGGGACACCGAGCTGGGCGGCTGCCCGATCCGCAAGGGTGACAAGGTCATCCTTTGGTACCCGTCCTCGAACCGAGACGAGGACGTCTACGAGGACCCCGACCGCTTCGACGTGACCCGCAACCCCGAGCACCAGGCCTTCGGTGCCGGTGGCCGGCACTTCTGCCTCGGCACCGCCCTGGCCCGCCTCGAGCTGCGCATCCTGCTCGAGGAGACGCTCGCCCGTTACCCGGAGATGACGCTCGACGGCGAGCCTGTGCACGCGATCTCTCCGTTCGCCAACCAGCTCAAGACGCTGCCCGTCCGCCTCGGCGCCTGAACGTCGCCGGTCAGGCGGTCGCGGCTACGCCGCCTCCAGCATGTAGGCGTCCGCGTCGAAGCGACGGGTTCGCCTCCGGAACGAGCTGGCGAATCCCGGGTAGAGCGCGAACTGCCGCCCGGAGTCGTCGAGGTAATAGCTCTGGCAGCCGCCGGCCGTCCACACCGTTCCCTCGCTGCGGCGATCGACGTCGTCGACGTACCGGTCCAGTGCTTCAGGCCGGACCTCGACCGTGACCAGCGCGCGACGCTCCATGAGCCGGAGCGCGTCCATGACGTACTGGATCTGCGACTCCAGCGAGAAGATGACGGAGTTCAGGCCGATGGAGTTGGGACCCAGCAGCGTGAACAGATTCGGGAACCCCGGCACCGTCGTTCCGAGATAGGCGCGGGGCGACTCCTTCCAGAGGTCGCCGATGGTGATCCCACGCCCGTTGGCGACCCGATCGACGAGCAGCGAGCGGCTGTAGCGGTAGCCGATCGCCGTGATCAGCGTGTCGACCTCGCGCCGTGCGCCGTCCGCCGTGACGATGGTCCGTCCCTCGATCCGGTCGATCGGATCGGTGACCACCTCGGTGTTGGCGGCGGCGAGGGCGGGATAGAACGTGTTGGAGAGCACGGGTCGCTTGCAACCGAACCGATAGCGCGGCGTGAGCTTCTCGCGCAGCGTGGCGTCGCGGACCTGGCGTCGCAGGTGGGCCCGGCCCAGGGCCTCGATGGGTGCCACCAGGGGCGCCCGGCCCCGGAAGCCGAACCCGCATGCCTCGTAGATGCCGAAGAACAGGTTGCGTTGGAGGTCCTGCGCAGGCGGCGCGAACCGGTAGAGCTGGCGCTCGGCCCACGGAACAGGACGGTCGGGGTGCGGGATGACCCAGGCCGGGGTGCGTTGGAACACGCTGAGCCTGCCCACGAGCGGCTGGACATGAGGAACGAACTGCGCGGCAGCGGGGCCAGTACCGATGACCGCCACACGCTCGCCGTCGAGGTGGTGGTCGTGGTCCCAGCGCGCCGAGTGGAAGCGATGCCCTGTGAAGGTCTCCAGGCCGGGGATCTCGGGCTCGTCGGGTTCTGCCGTTGCTCCTATGGCGCTGACCAAAACGTCTCCGGTCAGCGCACCATCGGACGTCAGCACCCGCCACTGCTTGCGTCTGCTGTCCCAGGTCGAGGACACCATCTCGCAGTCCAGGCGCACCTGGGACGTGACTCCATATTCGTCGGCGGTGCGCCGCACGTACTCGAGGATCTCCTGCTGGGAGGGAAACAGGCGAGACCAATGCGGGTTGCGCGCGAACGAGTACGAGTAGAGGTGGGTCGGGATGTCGCACGCACACCCGGGATAGGTGTGTTCGAACCAGGTCCCTCCGATCGAGTCGTTGCGTTCGCAGATGACGAAGTCGTCGATACCGGCCTGCAGCAGGCGGACGCCGAGCCCGATGCCGGCGATGCCCGCGCCGATGATCACGACGCGGTGATGTCCGAGCGAGGCAGCTGTCGAGGTCCTGCTCATGTCAGAGCAGGCCCGCGCGGGCGACGAGCTGCTGGACCGGTTGGGGTGCTCCGCGAAGCAGCTTGTAGGCGATCGTCGAGTCGATGCCGACCGGGACCACGTCGCGGTCGCGCTCGGCGCAATCGACGATGGCCTTGGCGACGAGGTCCGGTGACCTTCCCCATCCCAGTGTTCGCACGGCTTTGGCCTGCTTGTCACGAGCGCCGCCGCGATACCGGCTGCTGGCAGCGATCGGGGTATCGGTCAGGCCCGGGCAGACGACGCTAACCCCGACGCCCGTGCCGCGCCACCCGGCCCGCAGGCATTGCGAGAGGGAGACGACCGCCGCCTTGGACGCGCAGTAGGCGGCGAGGTCGCGGTTGGGGGTGTAGGCGGCCATCGACGCGACGTTGACGACCTGCCCGCGGCCGCGGGCGAGCATGCCCGGCCCGAACGCGAAGCACCCGTGGGCGACGCCGTCGAGGTTGATCGATCGCAGCCACTGCCAGTCTTCGACGCTGCACTCGAGAAACGGACCCAGAACCCCGACACCGGCGTTGTTGACGAGAACATCGACGGGTCCCACGGCCTCGGCCAGTGCCGTGACCGCCGAGGCATCCGCCACGTCACACACGTGGCTCTCCGCCCGAGCGCCGAGGGCCGCGCATTCCTCAGCGACCCGCTCAGCCCCGGCACGATCGATGTCGGTGCACAGCACGCGCGCCCCCGCGCGGGCGAAGCGCCGCGCGGTGGCCGTCCCGATCCCTCCTGCAGCGCCGGTGATCAGCACCGTCGCGTCCTGGAGCACCACGCCGCTCATGCGGCCAGCGTCTCATCGAGTGGCAGCGTCCGGCGGTGGGCGATCATGCGGATGCCCGCCCGAGGACGCAGCGTCAGCGTCGCCTCGGGCTCAACGGGATGTCCCGGGACCACGTCGAAGCGATAGCGCTGGGACATCATCGCCGCGATCAGCGTGCCCTCCATGAGCGCGAAGCTCATGCCGATGCAGATGCGCTGGCCCGCCCCGAACGGGAGGTAGACGAAGCGGTGACGGCCCTTGGCGTTCTCGGCGAGGAAACGCGAGGGATCGAAGTCGTTGGGGTCGGGCCACCATCGCGGATCGTGGTGGACGGAATTGACCGGCACGATGAGCGTCGATCCCTTGGGGATGCGGTAGCCGTCGATCTCGTCGTCGACCACCGCCGTGCGAGGGATCACCCACACGGGGGCGAAGCAACGCATCGCCTCCTGGAAGCACGCCGTCGTCCACGGCAGATCGGGGATGTCCTCCGCGGTCGGCCGCCGGCCGCCTAGCACCCTGTCGACCTCCTCGAACATCCGGTCCCGGGCCTCTGAGTTGAGGCCGAGGAGGTACCACATCCAGGACATGCCGTTCGCGGTGGTCTCGTGGCCGGCGATCATGAAGGTGGTGGCCTCGTCGCGAACACGCCGCGTGGTCAGCGTGCCGTCCTCGTCGCGCGCCCGGAGCAGCAGCGCGAGCAGGTCGTCGGCGTCGGTCGGGTGCTCCTCGCGGCCGTGGATGACGTCCCACACCATGCGGTCGATCGTCCGCATCGTCAGCTGGGCACGACTCAAAGGAGGCGGCAGCAGCGGCAGATGGTGGACCGCCTCCCCGAAGGCGCGCACCGCGACCGCCGGCGGCGCCGCCACGATGGTGACCCGCGCGGCGATCTCGCCGAGCCGCAGGCCGGTGGTGACCGCGGGGCCGATCGTGCGCGCGACGCTGCCGAGGCTGCGCCCGAACAGCGCGGCGCCGACCACGTCGAGCGTCAGCGCCGTCATGTCGCGCACCATCTCGACCTCGAAGCGCGCGCCCTGTGCTTCCAGCGCATCCACGTACTGCGCAATGGGGTCGATCATGAGATCGACCATGCCGTTGAGATGTCGCCGGGACAGCAGCGGGTTGAGCATCATCCGATGGCGTCGCCACGACTCGCCGTCGTCGGTGAACAGGCTTCGCCCCAGGACGGTGCTGACCAGCTGGTACTCGACCGACTTGCGGTAGCGGTCAGCGTGCTGGCGCAGCACATGCTCGATGTAGTCCGGATGGGTGATGGCGATGATCGAGCGATGACCGCTGCGCCAGCGGACGATGTCCTGACCCGCCGCCGCCTCCGCCGCGCCGGTGAAGCTGCTCAACCCCTCCCACAGCATCCGACGGGTCATGCGGAGACCGCTGATCGACGGGATCGTGCGCGCCGCGGTGGTGCTCATGCCGAGACCTCCTGTGGGTAGGCGAACCGACCGGCGAAGAAGGCCTCCTCCGCCCGCCCGAGATCGGTCGCCGGCGGTTCTCCGAGCAGCCACTCCCGGGCCGTGTCGAGCCATCGTCCTGTCGCGTCGAGCTGGCCCAGGAGGCCGAGCAGCACCATGACCGCCCGGATGAGGACGAAGTGCTCGGCCGGCAGGGTGAGCGACGAGAACGACTCCTCGGTACGCATCCGGGAGTAGTGGCGCATCATGTCGGCGGTGTCAGCCGGCGTGATCGTCCGCGGTTCTTCGGCCAGCAGCCAGCCGAAGATGGCCCGGTAGTTCTCCAGGAACGGCTCGGCGAGCGACGCATCGGGCGGGAGCGCTCCGAGCCCCGCGACAACGGCCAGCAGGGCTTCGCTGTCACCGGCGTAGGTGGCCCGGGTGGAGGCCAGCAGCTGTTCGACCTCGGGGTCGGACAGCTGCTTGAAGAAGCCGAAGTCCAGGAACGCGACACGCCCATCGTCGAGGAACAGCGCATTCCCAGGATGCGGATCCCCGTTGAGCATCCGGTGGCGCAGCGGGCCGTTGAGGTAGAACCGCACCAGGATCTCTCCGATCCGGTCACGGTCGACACCGGGCGCCATGCGCACGTCGGCGAAGGGCCGGCCGTCGACGAACTCGCTGACGATCACCCGCTCCCGGCACAGCGACGTCACGACATCCGGTACGACGATGAAGGGGTGGCCGCGATACGCGCGGGCCATCTGACGGTGGTTGGACGCCTCGAGCTCGTAGTCGAGCTCGTCGATGATGCGTTCCCGGATCTCTTCGGCGATCGCCCCCGTGTCGATGCCCGGTGCGATGGCGCTGAGCAGCTTCAGGCCGAGCCGGAGATTTTGCATATCGGCGTGGATCGCCTCGGCGATGCCCGGGTACTGGACCTTGACTGCCACCGTGCGCCCGTCGTGCAATCGGGCGCGATGAACCTGTCCGATCGAGGCTGCCGCGATCGGCTGCTGCTCGAAGTCGGCGAAGGCGACGCTGAGCTTCTCTCCCAGGTCGCTCGTGACGACCTTCTCGATCGCCGCGAACGAGACCGGCTCGGCGTTGTTCTGCAGCGAGGCGAGCGTCTGCTGGAACTCGGGGCGGATCGCTTCGGGCACGAGCCCGAGGTCGACGGCCGACAGCGTCTGCCCGACCTTCATGGCCGCGCCGCGCATGCCCGAGAACAACTTCAGGAGCGCCTCCGCCGACTTGAGTTGCTGACGGGCGGCGGCCTGCCGTCGAGCATCGGTCGGATCGCCGCTGGTCATCGCACGCGCGGTGGCCTCGCGGGCCGCGACCCCCGCTGCGGTGCCGGTCATCCGCGCTGCTCGGCCGAGCCGCGACCCTCGGATCCTCTCTGCCACCTGATCCCCTTGCAGTTCCGATTTCACCGATCATGCGATCGGCAAACGCACCGTATCATGCCGATCACGTGATCGGTGAAACCGCGAGTCTGCCGGGCCGCAGGGCCCCCCGCGCACAACAGCGCGCGGCCACGCGCCTGGCGTTGGTGGAGGCCACCATGGCGTGCCTCGCCGAGGACGGCTACGCGGCCTTGACGACACGCAGCATCGCCGAGCGGGCAGGCGTCGCCCAGAGCACGCTCATGCATCACTACGCGACGCGCGAAGCATTGCTCGTCGAAGCCGTGACCCATGCCGCGATGCGGCTGGCCGATAACGCACTCGAGGAGATCGACCTGGCCGCCCTGCGGTCACCGAAGTCTCGCGAGGCGGTTCTGGACCGGGCCTGGCGCGAGTTCACGTCGCCCGAAGCGCTCGCGGCGGCGCAGCTGTGGGTCGCCGCGTGGTCGGAGCCGGAGCTGGCCAGCACGCTCCGTGGGCTCGAGCAGCGGCTCGGCGCGATCATCGTCGCGACCGCTGGCACCCTGTTTCCGGACGAGTCAGAGGACCCGCGGTTCCTGGCGCTCATCGACACTGCGGTGTCGATCATCCGCGGACTCGTCACGGCGATCCCGATCTCCGGCAGGGCGTCGGTCGACGAGCGATGGGAGGCCGTCAAGCCCATCCTTCTCCATGCCACCGAGAGCGTCCTGGACACTCGGCCAGACGCCGCTGGTTGAGCAGCGCATGCCCGCTGCAGGCACCGGTCCGCCGGTCGAGGTGGCCTCGGGGGTGTGGCGCTTTCGCATCCCGCTGCGACTGCCGTCCCCCGACCATCTCCACGTCCACGTCATCGACGGGGGTGCCCGGCCCGTGGTCGTCGACACCGGCGTGCGTGGATCTGAGGACGCCCTCCGAGCGGGCATT
The DNA here is from genome assembly GCA_964450685.1 of uncultured Microthrixaceae bacterium. Lineage (GTDB taxonomy): Bacteria > Actinomycetota > Acidimicrobiia > Acidimicrobiales > Microtrichaceae > JBAOHV01. Next base: position 4,317 of record CAYVDN010000065.1, on the reverse strand, counting down.
GCTGCCGTCATCGGAGACCGGGAGTTCGACGTCCTCGTCACCCACGGACACATCGATCACTGGGGACTGGCGAGCGCGCTGAAGCCGACGGTCCTGGCTCACCCAGGGTGTGGCCCGAGCATGGGGTTCACATCCGCGGAGGCGTTCTCGGTGGCCGAGGGTGCCGCGCCCGGCTGGCCCAGCGCCGACGACCTGGGAGCCGCATTTCGCGGATTCGGTCAACTCGTAGCGGGAACCCCGGAGCTTCGCCCGCTGGCCGATGGCGACAAACTCGGCCTCTGGGAGGTGCTGTGGACGCCCGGTCACGACCCGGGCCACGTCTGCCTGTGGCGGGCCGGTGACGGCGTGCTGCTGTGTGGCGATCTCCTGCTTCCCGACTTCACCCCGAACATCCAGCCGGCGTGGGACGGAGGCGACTCCTTGGCGGACTTCCTCACCTCGCTCGACCGCGTCGCGGCGTTGCCCGTGCGGCTCGTCCTGCCAGCCCACGGCGAGCCCTTCACCGATGCCGCCGGACGCGCTCGGCAACTCCAGGAGTTTCACCGAGCGCGACTCGGCAGACTCGAGACCTCGATACGCAACAGCACCCATGCGACGACCGCCCAGCTCGCCGAGGAGCTGTTCTCGGCGTCGGACCAGGCAGCGGCCGATGAGATGCTCGCGACCCTCGAAACCCTCGCGCACCTCGAGCATCTGCGCCAGCGCGGCATCGTCGCCTGCGACGACCGAGGCCGCTGGTCGCTGGCCGCCTGACAGCGTTAGCCGTTCAGCGCGACCGGCAAGGATTTGAGCTGGCTGGAGAACTGGGAGAGGACCCAGCTCGGTTCGCCGGCGAGCGTCATTCTCGGGAAGCGCTTGACGGTCTCCTCGACGAGGATCTTCAGCTCGAGGCGGGCGAGAGCGGTGCCGAGGCAGAAGTGCCGCCCGCCGGCCCCGAACGCCTGGTGTTCGGGATTGCGGGTGACATCAAAGCGGTCGGGGTCCTCGTAGACATCCTCGTCGCGATTCGACGACGGGTACCAGAGCGCGACCTTGTCGCCTTTGCGAATCGGGCAGCCGCCGAGCTCCGTGTCCTTCGTAGCGGTGCGGCGGAAGTGCGCGAACGCGGGGAACATCCGCAGCGCCTCCTCCACCGCTGACGGCACAAGCGACGGGTCGTCGATCAGCAGCTGGCGCTGGTCGGGGTTCTCCATCAGCGCCTTCATGGTGCTGGTGTAGGTCGCCTTGGTGGAGTCGTTGCCGGCGGCCATCAGCAGGACGAAGCCGGCGAAGATCTCGTCGTCGGTGAGCGTGTCGCCGTCGATCTCGGCGAACACCAGCACGCTGAGCATGTCCTCGGTGGGATGGGCGCGGCGGTCGGCGACCAGCTTCATGCACTTCTCGTACATCGGCGGGATGTCCTCGGCGACGAGCTGCTCGAGCCCCTTCGGGTTGAGGTCGGGATCGCCGAACCCGAGCAGGGTGTTGATCGACTCGGCCCATGGCCTGTCGTCCTCGGGATCGAGGCCCATGAAGCTGCCGATGACGCGTGCCACGACGGGCTGGGCGACCTCGGTGACCAGGTCGCACGTCTCGCGACCCTGCAGGCCCGTCATGACTCGGTCGGTGATCTCCCGGATCGCGCCCTCGTGCTGGGCGATCGCCTTCGGGGTGAACGCCCGCTGGAACAGCGCCTTGATCCGGTCGTGCTTGGGCGGATCCATCCCGATGAACATCCCCTGCACGAGATGCACGGGGACCGACTCATCGGTGATGAGGATGTTCTGCGCCGACGAGTAGGTCTCCCAATCCCGGCTGACCGTATGGACATCCTCGGCCTTCGTCACCGACCAGAAGCCGGCGTCGCCAGGACTCTGTGAGATCCCGCTGCTCCAGTGAACCGGGCATTCCGCGCGCAACCGCTTGAACGTCTCGTGCGGGGCGCCTTCGCGCCAGAGCTCGTCGTCGGCAACGCGGAGATCTGCCAGGTCGGGGTTCGTCGGAGCGGCGCTCATAGACATATTCCACACCAAGTTTGACACCTCGTCAAGCATGATGTCAGGTCTGCCGTACACTGCGCCGCATGGCGGTGCTGTCGCGAGGTGCGGGAAGCCGAGACCAGCCGCGCGATGGGGAGGCTGCGTTCGTCGAGGCCACCCGTGACCTGCTTGCCGAGGGTGCCTCGTACGCCGATCTGAGCATCGGCCGGATCGCCGAGCGTGCAGAGCGAACCCGAACCGCCTTCTACTTCTACTTCCGCGACAAGCGCGACCTGCTCGTCAAGGCGACCGACCAGATCGCTGCCGTGCTCTACGACGAAGCCGATGCATGGTGGAGCGGGGACGGAGGCCTCGCCGATCTCAGGGTGGCGCTGGACAACGTGCTGACGACCTACCGCGCTCACGCGCCCTTCCTGCGCGCAGTCGTCGAGGCTGCTACCTACGACGACGAGGTCGGGCGCTTCTGGCGGGAGCTCGTGGGCCGCTTCATCGAGGCGACCGAGCGACGTCTGCTCGCCGATGGTCGGCAGCCCGACGAAGCCCACACCCAAGCATTCCTACTCGTGTGGATGACCGAACGGGCGTGCTATCAGCATGTGGTCAACGGCGGGAATCTCAGCGACGAGGCGCTCATGGACGGGCTAGTCGGCGCCTGGCAGCGCGTCGGCGGGCTCCCGAAGACCTGAATGAGATGCGGTTTTTTGGCGCACTCGCGGGTCATCCCGAGGGCCAGCTCGACGTTTGCGCCCGCGCGGATATCGCCCGTTTTCGGATGTGTCGAATTCAGCGAGCGGCGTTCATCAACGACGCCGTGTAGACGCTGCAGATGATGTCCACGCTCGCGGCAGGCAACGCGAGCCGCATCGCTCGGGTGGCCATCTCGATGCCCGGTCGCCCGCGACGGCCGAACAGCTCGTCGACATAGATCAGCGCCTCGGCGCAGACGCTTCCGGCCATCGGGTGTCGGACGAGTTCACCGAGCGTGATTCCGACCGCTCCCGGGTCGGTGCTCTGCATCAGCCGCAGCACGTCGGCGGCGTCCTTGTCGACCAGGCGGTCGACCGTCACTGGCAGCTGAAAGCCACACGCGTCTCGACCTACGCTGGAGTGCAAACCCCGTCGAAGATGTGACGCTGATCATCCGCCAAGCCAGCAGGCAGCCGACGCAGCGGAGACTGAGCAGCAATTGACGGCATCGCGGCACCCTACAGACGCCTAACGCCCGCAATACTCCCTCAACGTCAACGCCACCGCCTCCGGCGCCGCCGGCAATGCATCAAGGAGCGCGTTCACACGGCGAGCATCCGACAAGCTCAGCCGCCGTTCCATCGATGCCCGAGCCGCCCACCGTGCAGCGGCCGCCTCGAACTTCACGTCGTTCTTCTCAGCCAAGACGACAACGATCCTGAGCGCATCCTCCAGGCTCACCGTCGGCAATTCCCGCGCGGCTGCATCGATCAGGTAAACGTTGCCGGTCAAGAGCGCCCGCCTGAACCTCGGATATGGGGAGCCAGCATCGCCGATCGTTCGAGATTACACGAACATATGTTCGTGTTGCATTCGGACTTGTAGAAGGCGGCAACACACCCGCCCTCTCGCTCCAAGACCGGGACGTGCGATGCCACACGGACAATCGGAAGACCACGCCAAGCCCCCGAGCAATCGGGCAGCTGGGTGTCTTCATGTCCCCAGCTCCACATGGGTCCTCGCGGGCCCCGGCCGAAATCTCCACGGCCGAAGGCCCGCACACCACACCCATGAACCGCCCGCACCCGCGGGCAGAACGGAGCAACGACATGAGCGTTAACCGCATCGTCCTCTCAGGCCGCCTCACCGCAGACCCGCGCATGCGAGTCGTCGGTGACAACAAGGCGGTCATCTGCAACATGCGACTCGCGATTCAGCGACGCCGCAGCCAAGGCCAAGACCGCGGAGCCGTCTTCATCGACGTCACCACGTTCGACCGCCAGGCGCAGAACTGCGCAAAGTATTTGCGCAAGGGGGCCCGAGTGAGCATCGACGGACGCCTCGAGTACTCGCAGTGGGTTGCCGACGACGGCACCAACCGCAGCAAGCACGAGGTGATCGCACAGGAGGTCGAGTTCCTCGACCCCGCCAAGGCCCAGACAACCCTGCCTGAGCCCCAGCCCGAGGACCAGCCCGCGGACTCCCAGGACTCCCCGGACCACGACGACGACAACGACCCGGACTCTTGCGTTGGAAATCTCCACGCAGAGCCCGCGCTCGCCGTCGCCTCCTGACCATGTGGGCCCGCAACCAACCCCGGGTGCGGGGCCCCACCCCACATGCGTCCGCCGGCGTACAGGGCGTCGGCTTC
>CAYVDN010000064.1:0-16879 GCA_964450685.1 uncultured Microthrixaceae bacterium | reverse complement strand
ACAGATTCTGGTCACAACGCCACCGAATCCAACGAACCGGACCACCCCCAGCCCCTCCACCCCACCCACCTGACAGCCCGCCTGACAGCCCGCCTGACAGCCACCCGAACAGCTGACCGCCCAACCCCGGCCGCTCAACAGCCACGCCCACCGCCCCGGACCACCCGTGGGCGGCACCGGCGCGCCTCCACAACCTTCGTGCCCGGAGCCGCGTCCATTGCCCTCCGGTCAGCGTCAGTCTGGGATGGGGTGCCGCGAGCTGGTCGTGCCGCGAGCTGGACTTCAGGGCGCGCCATGATGTCCGGATGACCGAGGTGCCCAGGGAGGGCTCATCACGACGCCGCCCAGATGGCGGCGCATCGAGCGGCGGGGATGGGCCGGACCGTCAGTACTTCGTCCCCTCGCCGAGTTCGCCCAGTTCGCCGGGTACGAAGTCGACGCCCCCAAAGAAGGCCGCCGGAGCTGCTCAGCGTGCCGGAGCTGCGCAGCGTGCAAAGCAGCCGCCAGTGCGGTCGTCAGCGGCCGTGCCGTCCGTGGGCCCCACGCCTCGACAGCGGCCGGCGGCCCGTCAGCCGTCGACACCGCAGCCGCCCAAGCCGCCGAAGCCAACCGTTGCTCCTGCTCCGGGCGGAGGCGGCGGTGGACGTCGCTTCCGGGCAAGATGGCTGCTCCTCGTTCCGGCCCTCCTTGTCCTGGCCCTGCTCGCAGCGATACTCAAGATGACATCGACCTACGGCAAGATTGAGACGATCGACCTCAGCGGTGTGCTCGACCCGGTCACCGGCGATGAGGTCAACTACCTCCTTGTCGGATCCGACTCGCGCAGCGAATTCGATCCCGAGGGTCAGTCCGGTGTCACCGGAACCCGCTCTGACACGATCATCCTGCTCAGGGTCACCCCGGAGGGATCCGCGATGATGTCGATCCCGCGGGATCTGTGGGTGGAGGTGGCCGATACCGGCGAGATGGGTCGCATCAACGGCGCCTACAACCGCGGTCCGGAGAACCTGGTTCGTACGGTGCAGAACAACCTCGACGTGCCGGTCAACCACTACATCGAGGTCGGGTTCGCGTCGTTCGTCGGTCTGGTCGATGCGATCGGCGGGGTAACCATCGACTTCCCCAACCCGGTGCACGACCCCGCATCGGGTTTGAACGTGACGACTGCCGGACCGGTGACGCTCGACGGTCGCCAGGCGCTCGCCTACGCCAGGTCCCGCCATTACACCGAGATCATCGACGGCGAGGAGGTCGTCGAGCCGACCGCGGATCTGGGCCGCCAGCAGCGCCAGCAGACCTTCCTCCGCTCCGCCATGTCAGAGGTGGGAGCGACGCGGAACCCGTTGACCCTCATGCGCGTGGCGGACTCGGTGTCCTCGGAGCTGGTGATCGACTCCGGTTTGGGCATGCGCGACGCGTTCTCGTTGGTCCGCAAGCTGGGTGGTTCTGACCCGCTGACCGTCGTGCTGCCGACCAAGGGTGTGCGCAAGGGCGACGCTGCAGTGCTGGTGCTGGACGAACCAGAGGCGCAGACAGTCCTGGCAGCGTTCCGCTGACAGCTCATACCCCGATGACGGACGGTGGGCGCTCGGCGCGGTCGCCGGGCCGCGCCGGACTGGTGGGTAGGATCGCCGCCATGCCTACACCCGCAGCAGCCGCAGACGGCTCCTCACCCCAGCAACGCAAGTTCTCGGAGCCGTTCGAGATGGCGTTGGACTCCTCGAAGAGCTACACCGCCGAGATCGTCACCAACCACGGCACGATGGTCGCCCACCTGAGCTCCAGCGATGCGCCCCAGACGGTCAACAACTTCGTCAACCTCGCCAGGCACCATTACTACGACGGTCTCATCTTCCACCGGATCATCCGCGGTTTCATGATCCAGGGGGGCTGCCCGGAGGGGTCGGGTAGGGGCGGTCCCGGGTACCGCTTCGCCGACGAGCTACCCCAGCCCGGCCGCTACAAGATCGGGTCGCTCGCCATGGCAAACGCCGGCCCCAACACGAACGGCAGCCAGTTCTTCATCGTGTCCGGAGCCGACGGTGTGCGTCTTCCGCCCCAGTACTCCCTGTTCGGACAGCTGATCTCGGGCGAGGACATCCTGGCCGAGATCCAGAAGGTCGCGACCGGACCAGGCGACCGTCCGAAGGAAGACGTGGTGATCGAGTCGATCACCATCACCGAGAGCGATAGCTGAGGGTCGTCTCGTGCGCCGCCCCTCCGGCCGTGGCCTGCTGATCGCAGCAGGCGCGGCCGCGCTCGGCGCGACTGCGGTGGCGCTGATCGCCTGCCGGTCGGCCCGCAACGTGACCATGCACGGTGACCGTGCCCGGCGCACCGCACAGCTGGCGCGTATGGGTGCGAGCACGGGCGGGGGTTACGTCTCGATGAAGGCTCGCGGGGTGCTCGCATCCGACGAGCGTCGCGACGAGCTCCGCGCCCGCTTCGAGCTGAGGACCGCCGAGCAGGTCGCCGAGACGCTCGGCGGCATGAAGGGTGCTCTCATGAAGCTCGGCCAGATGGCCAGTTATCTGGACCAGGGTCTGCCGGAACCGGTCCGTGACGCCCTGGCACAGCTCCAGGCCGACGCGCCACCGATGGCGTGGGAACTCGTCGAGCAGGTCGTCCGTGACGAGTTGGGCGACACCCCGGAGAAGGTGTTCGCCCGCTTCGACCGCGTCCCCCTCGCCGCGGCGTCCATCGGACAGGTCCACCGGGCGCGCACCCACGACGGTGCCGAGGTGGCGGTGAAGGTCCAGTATCCCGGCGTCGACGAGGCGGTCGCGGCCGACCTCGAGAACTCCGACCTGCTGTTCCAGATGATGGGGGTGCTCTTCCCTGGCCTCGACCCGAAGCCGATCGTCGAGGAGCTGCGCACCCGGCTGATCGAGGAGCTGGACTACCGCAACGAGGCCGCCAACCAGCAGCTGTTCGTGGATGAGTACAGCGGTCATCCATACATCCATGTTCCTGAGGTGCTGCACGAGCTCAGCTCCAAGCGTGTGCTCACGACCGAGTTCGTCGAGGGCGCACGGTTCGCTGAGGTGCTGGAGTGGCCCGACGAGGAGCGTCAGCTGACCGCTGAGTGCCTCTACCGCTTCGCGTTCGGGGGCATCTACCGCTTGCACGCCTTCAATGGCGATCCGCACCCCGGCAACTACATCTTCCACCGCGGTGGGCGGGTGAGCTTCCTCGACTTCGGGTTGTGCAAGCGGTTCACACCTGAGGAGATCAAGGTCTTCGAGGACATGATCAGGGCGATGGTGTTGGACCACGACATTCCGGCGTTCCGCAAGCTGGTCGAAGATGTCGGGATCCTCGACCCGAGCCTGGAGGTGGACGACGAAGCGCTCGCCGACTACTTCGGGCACTTCTACGAGCTGGTCATGGCCGACGGAGTGAGTGAGATCGCCCCTGAGTACTCCTCGGAGTCCGTCCGCCGCTTCTTCGATCTGAGCGGGCCACACGCCGAGATCATGAAAGCTGCCAACCTCCCACCATCCATGGTGATCGTGCAGCGAATCAACCTGGGGCTGTACGCGCTCTTCGGTGACCTGCGAGCCCGCGCCAACTGGCGCCGCCTGGCCGAGGAGCTCTGGCCGTTCGTGGACGCTGCACCGTCCACTCCCATGGGCGAGCGGATCGCTGCGTGGGAGGGTTCTCGCTCGCTCTGAGTCAGGCGCTTGCGAGCCAGACGCGCTCCGACTACTCGACCAGTCGGACCGGGTTGCCGAGAATCGCCGCCGACCATGTCGTCGCGTCGTTCACCGAGGCGCCAGAAGGGTAGGCGGCCTTGATCTTCACCCAGCAGCCTGTCGGGGTGGTGTCGTCGCAGGTGTAGTTGCTCGGGATCGGCACGTCGATCGTCAGCAGCTTGCCGTCGAAACCACCGGAGCTGATCACATCGCTCAATGTGCAGGTGCTCGAGTCGACCGAGAGCGAGGCCCCGTCGTTGCGGGTGATGGAGCACCCCGAGAACGAGGTGGCGAACTCCGCAGGGGGCAGCACCTGCAGCGTTCCCCGCTGGTTCGACTCGCCCATGTCGAACAGCGAGATCCGAAGTGTTCGTCCCGCGTCGTAAGGCAGCACCCTGGCCAGGTAGAACCGGGTGTCCGCGCCGTTGGAGTTGGCGAAGATCGGCAGGCGACCGAGTGCCGCCAGTGTCACCCGGGTGCCGTCGAGCGACGTGACACCGGTGCTGCCGAAACCGGCGCGCAGGGCCATCTTGTTGTGCCCATATGTAGCGATACTGGAGTCGTAGACCAGCGGGGCGAGGCTCGTGGCGTTGGTCCGGACCTGGACGATGTACTTGCCGGTCTGCACCTGACCCGCGGGGATCGTGCACATCGTCGTGTACCGACGGAACGTCTCGGCGAACGTCAGCACGCCATCGTTGGGGTCCACCAACCCACTGGTTGCGCCGTTCAGTTGGTTGTAGATGTACTCCGACCGGGCGGTCGTGGTCGATGCCGAGTTCGGGTTGTGGCCGGCGACGGTCGTGGGGCTGCAGGTCGACGTGTTGATGACCGGGTTGTCGAGGTTGTTCCAGGGTGTCTCGTCGGGCGAGCGGAAGATGAACGTCGTGTTCATCACGTTGCTGTTGGAGCCCTGGTGCCCGTCGCCGGGACAGAACTTCTGCGCGGCGGTCAGAGCCGAACCAGACAGGCCCGAGGCGACGCTTCCGTAGCGAGTGGCAGCGTCTGGGAACTTGGCGGTGAGGCCGCCCACCTGTGACGCGTTCGGCATCAGATACAGGCTTGAACTGCCGCTGACCCTGTCGGAGCAGGTGAACCCGGTGTTGACCCACGCCGCGTCGTAGACCTGGAACACCAGAGGTTGGCCCGCTGCGACGCTCTTGACGTCCATGGCGAAGAAGTAGCCGGCCTGCTCGTACTCGGAGTTGAGCCCACCGCTGCACTCAGCGGTCGAACCAGCGCACACACGGCTCTGGTACCGGTCGCCCTGCACCTTGTCGGTCTGCGGGGCACTGATGTTCACCCACATCTGCGTGCCGGGATCGGTGTTCTCCGGATCGTTGCCGAGCTTGTTCTCGGGTGAGCCCATCGGCACCGGCGCCACGTACTCGGCCACCGCATCGCGGGTCAGGGTCACCGAGTCCACGCCGAGCAGCTGCACGAAGTACGAGGGAACCTCGGTCGTGAGGCTCACCCGAAGCCGGTTCGGGTTGGGTTCCTGGGTGATCGTCGCCGCCGCGTCAGGACTCGCGCCGGTCGTGGTGTAGCCATTCTTTGCGATCTCCGCCTGAGCCGTGGTTCGCGCGTTGGGCAGGTCGGCAGGCAGGAAGACAACACCGGCGTGCGCCCCTGCGTCAGCTGCTCGCTGGAGGCGCTCAGCCTGGAGCCACCAGTTGGACACATCGACTGCGAAACCAGCGAAGCCGACGAGCATCACCAGCATCAGCGCGAACCAAACCAGTACAGCAGCGCGCTCCTCGCGCCAGCGGCGCTCCAGGCGTGCCTTGCGGATGTTCAGACGTCGACGCATCGAGCTCATCCGCACTGGTCCGCTGGGAGAGGCTCGAGGCGCATGACGGTGTGGCCGTCGACGTCACGGGTGTCGCCGAGGATTCCCGATATGTAGGTGTGCTCGGACTGGACGTAGACCCCGATCGAGTCGACGGTGGTGCCGCAGGCGTCGGCGTTCGTCCACGAGCCGCTGGTGCGGTCGAAGGTCTGAGTGCTCGGGTTCCACGTGAAGCGGATGCAGCTGCTGGTGCATCCGCCGCTCATGTTCGGGCCGGGGAAGCCACCGTAGGGGGCGCCGTCGGTAGACGACGGGTTGACCTTGTAGATCGCCATTCCGACCGGTTCGGCGTTGTTGAGCACCTCCAGATCGGCAGCTGTGGCGGCTGCGATCTGCGTAGCGGCCGCGTTCTGGGCTGTGACGCTCCCACCGGCCTGCGAGTAGGCGGTAGCTGCCAGGCGGGCACCGCTTCGGCTGGCTGCGGTTGTCGTGGAGTACGAGGTGAACAGGAGACCGAACTCCATTATCCCCATCAGCAGCAGCGCCATGATCGGGAGGATCAGGGCCGCTTCGACCATGACGGCACCGCGTTGACCGCGTGCGTGACTGGGAGTTCGGAGCCGGATCTGTGCCATCACCACCTACGGTGTCGGCGCAACGGCGTCGTGTCTTTAGGCCTGGCGACCTATTTCCGCTTCGAGCTTGGAGGGCGGACAGCTTCGGGGCTCAGACACCGAGTGTGCTGATCAGCGTTCGGCCCTGTAGCGACCCGAGGTCCTCGTGTGGAACCCCGGGCTCGAAGATGTGACGGATGAACCCGCTGAACACGTGTGCGATGAGGGCTTCAGCGACGTCGTCAGGATGCTCGAGTTCGGGGATGGCGCCCCTGATCGCCGTGACCACCCCGTCGTGGAACACCCCCAGCAGCGCCTCGCCCATCGGCAGGGCGACTGCCTGTCCTCGTATCGCTTCGCCCAGCAGGAGGCGCAGTACCGGCTCCTCGTCCAGCGCTCCGTTCCAGAACAGATCGAACACGGCCAACAGGCGGTCCGCGACAGAGCCGTGAGTGATTCCTTCGGGGAGGTCGAAGCTGCGAGAGGTGTAGCGCCGCTCCTCCACGACCTTTGCGAGGAGATCGTCCTTGGACGGGAAGTAGTGGTAGATCGCAGCGACCTGCACGCCGCAGGCCTGAGCGAGCTGACGCATGCTGACCGCCGCAGAGCCGTGCTCGGACATCAGCTGGAGAGCGACGTCGAGTATGTGCTCACGCACGTTCGCTCGTGCGGCGGTCGAGGTGGGCATGCATCAGTCCGTTCAGCTCAGACCCGCGATCGGGTGGGTTCGGGCGGTCAGTGGGGTACGGGGCAGCCGCCGGGAGTGAAGTCCGCAGGCATCTCCTGGAGGGCGAGGACAAGGGACGAGTCGCCTCGGTCCGGTGTAACTCCGTCGGGCACGACGATGTCGGGCAGACGGGTCAGCAACTCCTGGAACACGGTGGTGATCTCCATGCGAGCGAGATTGGAGCCGAGGCAGAAGTGCGGGCCGATGCCGAAACCCAGGTGCGGGTTGGGGGAGCGGGTCAGGATCAGCTCGTCCGGGTCGTCGAAGACCCGGGGGTCGCGGTTGGCGCCGCCGTAGAGCATGAGGACACGGTCGCCCTCCTTCAGCTGGGTGTTGCGATACTCGTGGTCGCGTGTGACGGTGCGGAGGAATCCGAGCACCGGAGTCACGTAGCGGACGATCTCATCCGCGGCAGTGGCCATGAACTCGTCGTCGTGCAGGTTGTCGAGCATCAGCTGACGCTGCTCGGGGAAGCGGCTCAGGGCCAGGAGTCCGCCGGTGATCGCGTTTCGGGTGGTCTCGTTGCCCGCCACCATCAGAACGGTCAGGAACGCGAGCAGCTCGTCGTCGTTGAGCGTTGCGTCACGCCCTTCACGGCTGGCGAGCTCTTCGGCGGTCACTCCCTGGAGGGCCTTGTGATCCTTGGCGAGCGCGCCATCGTCGTAGGCCTGGGTGAGGATGGAGATCAGGTCGTCCTTGGGATCCGAGCGGCGCTCGGCGATCAGCTCGATCGCCATGGTTGCGTACTCACCGAAGGCGTTCGCCGCTGCGAGCAGCTGCGGGGAGTCCGCCTCGACGTGGCCGTCGCCGGCCATCATCGCGTCGGACCAGCCGTACATCTTGAGGCGCTGTTCCGCGGGCAGGCCCATCAGCTCGCAGATGATGATCAGCGGAACGTGGATGGCGAAGTTCTCGACGAAGTCCACCGCGTTGCCGCCGTTTTCGACGACCCGCTTCTCCAGTTCGTCGACGACCTCATTGGTCAGTTCCCTGACGTGGGGGATCAGGGCGCGCACGCGTGCGGGAGTGAAGCCCTTGTTGATCAGCCGCCGCTGGCGGAGGTGTTCCTCGCCGTCGAGCGTGATTATCGACATGTCGCCCGCGATCTTCGGCCGGACGCCGAAGCGGTTGCAGTAGAGCTCACCGTCGCGGGACACGTGGAAGACGTCTTCGTGACGTGCAGCGATGTAGAGGTCGTTCGCCTCGTCGTAGAAGAGCGAATCCTGGTCGCGCAACCACGCGTACAGGTCCCACGGGTCGTCGAAGGTCCGAGGATCGGTGAAGTCGGTCTTGGCGTAGCTGGTGCTGCGCTCGTCGTCCACGAGGCTCATTCGGGAGGTTCCCCCTGTGTTCGGTCCGGGTAGCCGCGGGAGAGCGACCACCAATGGAGCAGCCTAACGGTTGAGTGAACGTTCGTTCAAGGGGCTAGGGGGTGTCCAGCTAGGCCGGGTGTAGCGTCTCCTCATGGCGATCGGAACCGAATCCCCAGTCACCCCAGCCGAAGTCACGGTCGGTGAAGCAGTGATCGAGACGTTCGATCCACGTACTGGCGCCCGGCTGGCGGTGGTGCCCGACGTCGACTCGGATGGTGTTCGTGCCGCAGTCGCCCGCGCCCGTTGTGCGAGCGCCGCCTGGTCAACTCTGCACGTGCGTGAGCGGGTCTCGCACCTCCGCGTCGTGCGCGACCGCCTGCTCGAACGCGCTGACGAGCTGGTCGAGGTGATCTGCGCCGAGACCGGCAAGCAACGCTCCGAGGCGGTCACGACCGAGTTGATGGCTGTGTGCGAGACGATCGACTGGTACGCGAAGAACGCTGAGCGCCTGTTGAGACCACGCTCGGTCCAGTCATCGACGATGGCACACAAGAAGGCGTGGGTCCGCTACGAGCCGGTCGGGGTGGTTGGAGTCATCAGCCCTTGGAACTATCCGTTCACGCTGTCGATGACCCCCCTCGTGACAGCGCTCGTCGCCGGCAACACCGTGGTCCTCAAGCCCTCAGAGGTGACACCGACGGTCGGACTGGCCATCGGTTCGCTCTTCGAGCACGACCAGTGGGGCGACATCGTCCAGGTCGTCACCGGCGCCGGCCCCACCGGCGAGGCACTGGTCCGCTCCGAGGTGGACAAGGTGGTTTTCACCGGTTCGGTCAGGACGGGCAAACGGGTGATGGCTGCCGCCTCCGACAGGCTCACACCTGTCGTGCTGGAGCTCGGTGGCAAGGACCCGATGATCGTCTGCGACGACGCGGACCTTGCCCGTGCCGCTCGTGGAGCGGTGTGGGGTGCCTTCCAGAACTCCGGCCAGACCTGCATGTCGGTGGAACGGGTCTACGTGACACGTCCAGTGGCCACCGAGTTCATCGACCGGGTGCTCATCGAGACCGCTGAGATCCGCCAGGACGACGGGTCCAGCGGTGGAGGTGATATCGGGTCGATGACCTTCGCCCCCCAGCTGGAACTCGTCCAGCGCCATCTGGAGGATGCCAAGGCGAAGGGGGCCAAGGTCCTTCTGGGTGGTAAGCGCATCGACCGCGACGGGCTCTGGTTCGAACCGACCGTCGTGGTCGATGTCGACCACACCATGGACCTGATGACCGAGGAGACCTTCGGTCCAGTACTCCCGATCATGGTCGTCGACGACGTGGATGAAGCGGTCCGGCTCGCCAACGACTCCCGTTACGGGCTGAACAGCTCCGTGTGGACCGCCGACGACGGACTGGGGGCGTCGATCGCCAACCGGCTGCAGGCCGGCAACGTCTGCATCAACGACTGCATCGTCTCGTATGCGATCACCGGTCTGCCCTTCGGTGGGGTCAAGGACTCCGGCATCGGTCGGGTCCACGGGCCGGAGGGCCTGAGGGAGTTCACCAACACCAAGTCGGTCATGTCATCTCGGGTGACGCCGGCTCGTGAGCTCTGGTGGTTCCCGGTCCCGCGAGGACTCGACGTGTTGGGCATCCGGTCGCTCCGGCTGCGGTTCGGCAGCACCATGGCGGCGAAAGCGAGCGGGCTCCGACGGCAACGTTGATCGGTGGTCCCGTGCGAGGAGGGGTCTGCGAGGAAGGGCTACCGGGGTGATGCTCGTGGCGAACCGCTGCTCAGGTTGTCGGATCCTCACCTCGTAGCGTGCGCACCAACAGGTTGGCGACGGCGTCGGCGCCGGGAACCTCACCGCCGCTGAGTGCTTCGACGCTGCAGAACACCTCGGTCGTACCGTTGGCGCGCCCTTGGAGCGTCAGCACCACCGAGCTCGTCGGTGCGCCCACGAACTCGACGATCACTTCGAGCAGTCCGACGGACGGATCGATGTAGGAGATGTCGCCGAGCCGGTGTGCCGCCTCGACCAGCATCGGCACGACCTCCACCGCGGGGGCGGCGATCGCGATCGTTTCGGCGTCGACGAAGTCAACGGTCACGGTGGCTTCGGCCGCAGCCGCTGACCCGGGTGTCGACCGTATGTGTTCGCTGGCCCGCAGATGGGCGATGACGACCTCGTAAGCGGCGGTGAGAAACACCGTGCGATCAGTCGCGTCAGACGCTGCGCTCCGGTCGGGGTGGGTGCTGTGCAGCAACCGTCGGTAGCTGCTGCGAGCCTGTGCTTCGCTGCATCCCTCTGTGAGACCCAGCACCTCCAGCCCCTCGCTCCAGCTGGGCGTCCGGGTCGAGCTCATGGCACGACTACGACGGTGTCGCCTACCTGGAGGAAGTCCCAGGTGAACAGGGCGTCCTCCTCGCTCTGGCGTATGCAGCCGTGTGAGAGGGGCTGACCCAGCTGCTCGTCGGTCTGAACAGCTGCGCCGTCCTTGACCGGAATGTCGTGGAAGCCGATCGCCCAGCCGTTCGGGCCCTTGGTGAAGCGGACGAAGTAGTCCATCCTCGACCCGTCCAGACCGGTGGCGTGGAGAGTGCGCGAGTACACCTGGAACGTGCCGGTGGCGGGTGTGTCGGGTCGGCCGGACACGAGAGAAGTTCTCAGAACCGTGCCGGCCTCGTCGACCCACCACATCCGCTGTCTCGCGACGGAGAAGACGACCCGGCGACCGGCGCCCGATTCCGGCAGCGCCTCGGCCGGTGGACTCGTCGGCGGCGGGGCTGCGGTGATCGGCGTTGTGGTGAGTGGGGTTGTGGTGGGTGCGGTTGTGGTGGGTGGGGCTGTCGTGGGCGGGCCTTCCTGGCGCGGGTCTGCGGTGTCGCTCATGGCGAAGCCCGATGCCACGAACACTCCGGCGCCCAGCAGCAGACTGAGTACGGCTGCGATCCCCATAGATCGCCGCCGCCGACGCGTGCGCCTGTCACGGTGAGAACTACGGTCGACCACGCAGTGCCCTACGTCGACCGGACGTTCGGCCTCGGCGTCGTTCACGAGCGACGCATCCAGGCTGTGAACGCATCGACCATGTGGGTGACGTCGACTACCGCCATCATCTCGCGGGCGGAGTGCATCGACAGCTGGGCCATGCCGACATCGACGGTTCGCATCGCGAGCTGCGACGCAGCGAGCGGGCCGATCGTCGATCCGCACTGCAGATCACCACGGTGCGAGTACTCCTGTACGGGAACGGCGACGGCCTGACAGCAGCGACGGAATTCGGCGGCTCCCACTGCATCGGTCGCATAGCGCTGGTTCGAGTTGTGCTTGATCACCGGTCCACCTCCGAGCGCTACCAGGTGCCCGGGCTCGTGACGTCCCGTGTAGTTGGGGTGCGTGGCGTGGGCCATGTCGGCCGACAACAGGAGCGACTCTGCCATGCAGGCCAGGTGAGCGGCGCGATCGAGCCCGGCAGCGATCGACCGTTGCTCGAGCACCGATGACAGCCAGGTCGAGTCCGCCCCGGTGCTGCTGGTCGAGCCGACCTCCTCGTGGTCGAACAGCACGATCGCCGCTGGCCCGACGGGCTCGGAGGTCCAGCGAAGAGCCAGGAGAGCCTCGAGCGCCCCGAACGTCGAACAGAGATTGTCCAACCTCGGCGCTGCGAGCATCGCGTCGTCCCGACCGAACACACCTGACGGCTGGTGGTCGAAACAAGCCAGGTCCCAGCCGAGCACGTCGCTCGTCACCACACCCAGTTCAGCGGCAAGCCACTCCCTGAACTCTCCGTCGTGGCCGACACCCAGACCCCAGACAGGAGTGAGGTGCTGCTGACGGTCGAGGACCAGCCCCCGTTCGGAGACCTCACGGTCCAGGTGGATCGCGAGCTGTGGAACACGCAGGAGCGCTCCATCGCTGCGATAGAGATGCTGGGAAGTGCCGCGCCCTTCCCTGAGCACGACTCTGCCGGCCAGGCCGAGCTCCCGGTCCAGCCAGCTGTTGAGCAGCGCGCCGCCGTACACCTCGATTCGGAGTTGGCGGAACCCGACGACCGACAGATCGGGGCAGGGCCTCAGGCGCAGGTTCGGGGAGTCGGTGTGCGCTCCGATGAGCCGAAGCGATGCGGCGGGGTTGAGCCCGTCGACCCACGCGATCATCGCTCCGTCGCGCACCACGAAACGCGCACCGGAGTCGCCGTTGCGGGCGGGGTCGAACTCCTCGAATCCCGCGTCAATGAGCCGTGCCGCCGCATTGTGCACAGCGTGGTACGGGGTCGGGGAGGCGTCGATGAAGCCTCTTAGATCCTCTGCGACGTCGATCATCCTCAACCCCCGCTGGTCGTTTGGTCGGAAGTTCCCGCATCGAGCGGCGTGGAGCTCAGCGCGGTGCATCCCTGGAGTTCGTCCATGGCATGGCGTTCAGCTTGTGCCGCAGCGCCGGTCAACGGAACGGGCAGGTTGTTCTGGATGCTCACGGGGGCCCATTCGTACCCGTCGATCCGCCTGCCCGTCGCCGACACCGTCAGAACGCCGGACCTGCGACCCGGCGGTGACGGGGCCTTGAACACGAAGTTCGACAACCCGTACGCCACGAAGCGGTCGCCCAGATAGCCCATCCCCTGGAGACGATGGGTGTGGGATCCGACGACGATGTCCGCACCTGCGGCCGTGAGCAGCTCGACGAGCGCGGTCTGGCGCTGGTTGGGGCACGTCTGGGTCTCGAGGCCGTAGTGGAGGTAGACGACCAGGGTGTCCACCTCGGGTCTCGTTGCGCGCACCTGTTCGGCGAGTCGGTCCTGATACGGCTCCTCGGCGCTCGCCACACCCGGATGACCCGGAGCAGCGGTCCATCTGGCCACGAGGTGGGCGTCGAGGACGTCGTTGGCGCCGATGAACCCGATGCGCTGTCCCTTCACCTCTGTGATCCACGGCTTGTAGGCGTCGGCGTCGTCCTGGCCGATTCCGACTATCGGGAACCCCGTGTCGGCGCGGATCCGCAGCGACTCCTGGAGCCCGTCGGGGCCGTAGTCCATCCCGTGGTTGTTCGCCATGGTCACCACGTCGACACCGGCGGAGTGCAGAGCCACGAGGGCCTCGGCCGGCACCCGGAAGTTGAACGCCTTGGGTTCCGGTGATCCGGCGATCCCGAGCGCCGCCTCGAGGTTGACCATGGTTATGTCGGCGGCTCCGAGCAGCGGTGCCACCGTCGATAGAAGCCCCTCGGGATCAGCCATCAGGCTGGCGGTGACCCCTTCGAAGCTGGCGTCTCCCGCGAAGGCGATTGTCACGGTCTCTCCGCTACCCAACGGTCCCCGCGGTTCGGTCGTGGAGGGAGCGGTGGGAAGCGTGGTCGAGTCATCGCTCCCGGAGCCGGCCGGGGAACTGCTGCTCGGATCCGCGGGGGAAGCCGGATCAGCATGCTGGGACCCCTGGCTGTCGCCTCCACAAGCAGCAAGCGAGGCGACAGCAGCCACCAGGGCCATGGCAGAAATCGATCGGATCGACTGCGCAACGGAGATGGGGCGGGGCACTGCAAGATGGTAGCGACGGGCGGAAGTCGCTTTGGGGACGTCGTCACCCTCGGCTATCGTGCCTGCACCGTCCGGGTTGGCCAGGCACTGGCGCCGCCGACCACGGTTCCTGCAGCAATGGCGCTGCCACGGTCCTCAGCAACGTCGCTGGTGAACCGCAGCAGCAGCGTCGCTGCACCCCTCCC
Source organism: uncultured Microthrixaceae bacterium (assembly GCA_964450685.1). Lineage (GTDB taxonomy): Bacteria > Actinomycetota > Acidimicrobiia > Acidimicrobiales > Microtrichaceae > JBAOHV01. The sequence continues at coordinate 3,031 of CAYVDN010000064.1, read as the reverse complement.
GACAGCAATGACGCTGCCAACGCGTCGCTGCGGCGTCCACGACGCCCGCATTCGGATCCGATCCAGAGAGCTTCGATGTCACACGATCCTGAACAGATCGCCGGTCTGTACCGCCCTGAATTCGAACACGACGCCTGTGGCGTCTCCTTCGTGGTCGACCTCCACGGCCGCCGGTCGCACGACCTGGTCTCGAAGGGACTTACCTCGTTGTGCAACCTGGAGCATCGCGGTGCAACAGGCGCCGAGCCCAACACGGGTGACGGCGCAGGCATCCTCATCCAGATCCCGGATCGGTTCCTGCGGGCGGTGCTCGATGTGGAGTTGCCCGCCGCGGGCTCGTACGCAGCTGGAAACGTCTTCCTGCCCGGCGACGCAGCAGCGGCAGACGCCGCTGCTGCAGCCATTGACAAGATCTGCGCCGAGGAGGGACTGGACGTCCTCGCATGGCGTGATCTCCCGGTCGACCCCTCCGGGATCGGTGCCACCGCACTCGCGGTGATGCCCACGTTCCGCCAGCTCGTGATCGCGGCCACCGGACGCGACGAGTCGGGGATCGTACTGGACCGCCGGGCCTATCTGGCACGCAAGCGGATCGAGCACGAGGTGCTCGACCTCTCCGGCGACACGTGCGTCTACGTCCCTTCGCTGTCGTCCCGCACGATCGTCTACAAGGGCATGCTCACAACCCCGCAGCTCGGTGAGTTCTTCGCCGATCTGCGCGACGAGCGCCTCGAATCGGCCCTCGCCCTGGTCCACTCGCGGTTCTCGACCAACACGTTCCCCTCCTGGCCGCTGGCGCACCCTTACCGATACGTCGCCCACAACGGCGAGATCAACACGGTCCAGGGCAACCAGAACTGGATGCGTGCGCGCGAGACGCTGCTCGCGTCGGACCTGTTCCCGGGCGGACGCGAGGCCCTGGAGCGGATCTTCCCGATCTGCACCCCGGGCGCCTCCGACACCGCTCGGCTGGACGAGGCGCTCGAGCTGCTGCACCTCGGTGGCTACTCGTTGCCGCACGCCATGCTGATGATGATTCCCGAGGCATGGGAGAACCATCAGCACATGGACCCGGCGGTCCGTGACTTCTACCGCTACCACTCCTGCCTGATGGAACCGTGGGACGGACCGGCATCGGTCACCTTCACCGACGGCACGGTCGTCGGCGCAGTGCTCGATCGCAACGGTCTGCGCCCGTCGCGCTACTGGGTGTGCGACGACGGTCTGGTCGTCATGGCTTCCGAGGTGGGCACGCTCGACATCGATCCCGCGAACGTGGTCAAGAAGGGCCGTCTGCGGCCCGGTCGCATGTTCCTGATCGACACGTCCCAGGGCAGGATCATCGACGACGAGGAGATCAAGCAGGGCCTGGCAGCAGAACATCCGTACGGCGAGTGGCTCGAGCGGGGGCTCAAGCACCTCGACGATCTGCCCGAGGTGTTCCACGTCACCGAGGCATCCCGTGACGTCATCCGCGAGCAGCAGACGTTCGGCTACACCCACGAGGAGATCAAGATCCTCATCGAGCCGATGGCTCGGACCGGCGTCGAGGCGCTCGGATCGATGGGCACCGACACGCCGATAGCCGTGCTGTCCGAGCGGCCCCGTCTGCTCTACGACTACTTCACCCAGCTGTTCGCTCAGGTGACCAACCCACCCCTCGATGCCATTCGCGAGGAGCTGGTCACCTCCGTCGGTCGCGTGATCGGCCCCGAAGGCAACCTGTTGGAGCCGACCGCTGAGTCGTGCCACCTGCTCGAGCTGCCTGACCCGGTCCTCAACAACGTCGCGCTCGACAAGATCCTCCACATCGAGGAGGCCGACCCGCGTTTCAAGGCGCACACGGTCAAGACGCTGTTCCCCGCGTTCTCGGGGGGTGACGGTCTGCGGCGGGCGTTGGACCGCATCCGCAAAGAGGTCTCTGACGCCATCGCGGACGGGGCGAACATCATCGTGCTGTCTGACTGGCACTCCAATGAGGATCTGGCACCCATACCGATGCTGCTGGCCACAGCAGCGGTGCATCACCACCTGATCCGCGAGAAGACCCGCACGAAGGTCGGTCTGATCGTCGAGACCGGTGAGGCGCGCGAAGTGCACCACTTCTGCCTGCTCCTGGGTTTCGGAGCAGCAGCGATCAACCCGTACCTGGCTTTCGACACGATCGAGCAGCTTTCCCGCGACGGTCGCAGCGAGATCACCGACTTCAATCAGGCGACGCGCAACTACGCCAAGGCGGTCAGCAAGGGCGTGCTCAAGGTGATGAGCAAGATGGGCGTCTCGACCGTCGCGTCCTACAGCGGTGCCCAGATCTTCGAGGCGATCGGCCTTGGTGAGGAACTCGTCGACGAGTACTTCACCGGTACGGTCTCGCGCCTCGGCGGCATCGGCCTGGACGAGGTTGCCGAAGAGGCAAGGCGTCGCCACGCCACCGCGTACCCGCTGCGCCCCGAGGAGCGCGCGCACCGCGACCTGGACTACGGCGGTGAGTACCAGTGGCGACGTGAGGGCGAGCACCACCTCTTCAACCCCAAGACCGTCTTCAAGCTCCAGCACGCGACCCGCAGTGGTCAGTACGAGGTGTTCAAGGAGTACACGAGCCTGGTCAACGACCAGGCAGAGGGTCTCGCCACCTTGCGCGGCCTGTTCAAGCTGCGCTCGGACCGCGCCCCGGTACCTCTCGAGGAGGTGGAGCCCGCATCGGAGATCGTCAGGCGCTTCTCCACCGGAGCCATGAGCTACGGGTCGATCTCGGCCGAGAGCCACGAGACGCTGGCCATCGCCATGAACCGCCTCGGGGCCAAGTCGAACACCGGCGAGGGTGGTGAGGACCCCGCCCGTTTCGTGCCGATGGAGAACGGCGACTCGAAGCGCTCGGCGATCAAGCAGGTCGCGTCCGGACGTTTCGGCGTCACCTCCGAGTACCTGACCAACTCCGACGACATCCAGATCAAGATGGCCCAGGGTGCCAAGCCCGGCGAGGGAGGTCAGCTCCCCGGGCACAAGGTGTACCCGTGGGTCGCTGCCACCC
>CAYVDN010000063.1:0-17337 GCA_964450685.1 uncultured Microthrixaceae bacterium | reverse complement strand
TTGCCGCTCTCGACGAGGCCTAGACCCACTTGAGGACCCCCTTGCGCCAGGCGTAGATCAGGCCCAGCAGTAGCACCACGATGAAGATGAACATCTCGATCAGACCGAACGTGCCGTAGGTCTCGAGCCGGGTCGCCCACGGGAAGATGAAGACCGCTTCGACGTCGAACATCACGAACAGCAGAGCGAAGATGTAGTAGCGCACCTGCGACTGGGACCACATGGAGCCGACCGGGTCCACACCGGATTCGTAGGCCACGTACTTGCCGGCCTGTGGTCGGCTGGGTCGCAGCATCCACGACAGGAGCAACAGCACGCCGAACAGAACGACGCTGAGGCCGACGAAGATGCCCACCGTCAGGTAGTCGCGGAGGAAATCGCTGAGCGGGTTCGCCATCGGCTGGGAGACTACTCAGCGACGCGAGCGCGGACCAAAGTCGAGTGGGTGGGCCGGCGGCGGTTCAGCTTCTGTTGGCCTTCACGCCTGAGTCGGCGGGGGTGTCCAGCCTGGTACCTGGGGCACTCCACCCGGATGCGGGGGCGGGACTTCGCCCATCGACGGTGGGCCGTCCTGCAGAGGGGGCAGCGGCACCACTCCCCGCACGGGGACGGGTTCGGGCGCCGGCGTCGCACCTGGTGTCGGCGCGGGCGCCGTGGGAGGCGGGCCAGTGGGAGCGGCAGCGGGTGCCGAGGTCGGAGCATGTGGGGCGGCTGGCGGCGGTTGGTTCGCCCCGGGCACCGGACCGTTCTGACCGCCCTGGCCGCTGTGACCACCCTGGCCCGGAGCAGGATCCTGGGCGGGCGAGTAGTAGTCGTAGTAGTAGGTCTGGCGGCGACCGGCTGTGGGCGTTCCGATCAGGACCATTCCGAGGATCTTCGCGTCCATGCGCTGAAGGGTGTCGACCACCTCGCCCAGACCCGCTTCGGTTGCCCTACCGGACCTGACGACAAGGATCACGTAGTCGACGACAGGCAACAGGTCGACGGTGTCATTGGCAGCTTGGAGCGGAGATGAGTCGACCACGACAGTGGCCCCGCGGGCGGCTGCCTCCCGAACGATCTCCTTTGCTGCCTCTATCGAGCCGGAAACCTCCCTGGTCCCCCTACCTGCCGGAGCCACATACAGCGACTCGAAACGGCTCGGCCGCACAACCTCATCGACCGATGGACGCGAAAGCGACATCTGAGCCATATCGAGAATGGACGGCTCACGTGCAACACCGAGCAGACGATCCACCTCTGGCCGCCGGAAGTCACCACCGACTACGACCGTGGGCTCGCCAACTTCCGCCAACGCCTGCCCGGTCATGACCGAGGTGGTCGACTTACCCTCACCCGGAGAGGTCGACGTGACCAGGAACACTCGAGGCGGTCCGCTTCCGGCGCCCCGGTCGTCGTCAGCCACCTGTACGAATTGGATAGCCGAACGGACTCGCCGATACGGCTCTGCCCACACACCTTCCAGCTTGAGGACGCCGTCGGCGTCATGAGCCCGTTTGTTCGCCTTGAGGTAGCCGACCTCCGCGAGGATCGGGAGGTCGATCGCAGCAACCAGCTCGTCCCTCGTGTCGATACGCCGGTTGACACGCTCAATGACGGTGGCAACCACACCACCGAGCAACAGTCCGAGTAGCCCGAGAAGCATCATGCGCACGGGAATGGATGTGGGGACACTCACAAGGCCGGTCGAGGCAGGACGCGCTGCCTCGGGGCCGAGACTCTCATACGGAGCGGTTCTACTCAGTTGAAGTTCGGCGTCACGCGCCTGTTGGGACAGTTGCTGTATCGAGGTCTGGAGATCTGACCGCTGGGTCAACAGTTCCTGGGTGGCGAGATCAGTTGGGATGGGTGCGCCTGGCTGAGTGAGTTCCGGATGCGCAGCTTCGAGCTGTGCCAGCTGTTGTTGTGCCGCCTGTAGATCGGCGTTGTACTGATCGACCTGCCTACGACTATCGGCCTGCAATCTGGTGTTGGTGATCTCGAGGAACGCCCTGACGAAGGCATCCACCCGCTGCTGGGCGGTCTGGGCGTTGACGTCGTTGGAAGAGATTGTGATCGAACCCGATTCGGTGTCGAAGGCTGTGGACATCGACCCGGCAATCACGGCGCCCTCACCAGGACGTCCGAGCAACTCGGCTGCCTTGTCCGGCACCGCCCCTCGGGTCACCTTGAGCTCGTCCTGCGGGATCAGTGGATTGGCTCCTGATCCCTGATTGGCCACGATCGTCTGCGACGCCGTGAAGACCTGCTCCTTGTCGGCCGATGCCGATGCGAACAAGCCTGAAAGGGCACCGGCCACCAGACCAACCACCGTCGCTGCGGCTAGCAGGGCCCAGCGCCGCCGCAGAATGGCGCGCAACTTCGTCATCGGACCAAGTCGATTCTGCCGTCGGAACCCTGCCTCACGTACAAGATGCTAGCTGCCATCGATTTCGCTCGGAATCGATGGGGCGGAGCGTGCGGTCGCGACCCTATCAGCGCTTTCGGATCTCGGTGAAGAGGCGTTCACCGCCGCGTCGTCACTGTCGGCAACCCGGTCCGGTCGGAACCCGAGCCATGAGACCCTCTTGCGTGGAGCAGGGTACATGGCGATCAGAGTGAGGATCAGCGGGAGCATCTGGGTCCGCTGCCGGGCCAGGATCCCGAAGTTCGCGATGTACGAGAACGCGACGATGAACACCGCCGCGTAGGTGACAGCGAAAACTAGATAGGGCCTGTTTGGCGCGACTCGGAACCACGTGATGATCCGGCGGTAGCCGACCACGAACAGGCACCCCAGGACGATCCCTTCGAGGCTCGCGATCACGCCGTTGGTGTTACGGGCCTCCCAAGGAAAGGGACGGAATAGCACAGTGACCGTCGCTGCTGGAACGTCCAGAGGCGTCGACACAGCGACCGGGGTGAATTCCGATCCACCAGTTTGTGTCTGCGCCTGAGTCCGCTCGAGCACCGACGAAACACCGGCCTCGTCATCGGTCTTGCCTTCAGCGAAAAACCTGGAGAGTCCACTCGTGGCCACCGCGGCTGCACCGATCAGCACCAGAAGCGCCGCAAGTCGAACGAAAGTGCGACGACTGGACCCGGAAACCCTCATACCCGACAAGGTTCCGATGGCGCTGGCGACCCCGAGCGCCACGATTGCGATTAGAGCCATGTGCGGTCGGATCAGAAATAGCCCTACCGCCCCGGCGAGGAAGAAGGCGATCCCGCTGACACGTGCCCGGTCCCCCAAGATCTGCGCAGCTCCGTAGGAAACCAAACCGATGCACCCAACCATCAACGCTTCCTTGCCGATCGAAGATGGCCAGAAGAGCATCGACGGCAGGAAGAGAACCAGCACTGCATATCGGCGATGGTCGCCTTCCGGGACGGCCTGATGGAATGCACGCCACATGAACACCTGCCCGGCGAAGCAGATGAACGCGAACACGAAGGCCGCGGCGTACCGGGAGACGCCGGTGAACGTGTAGACGATCCCGACCACCTGAGCTATCCGCTCGGTCTCGACACCTCGACCGGCCAAGCTCGGCACACTCAGGTCGAAAATTCCACTTCGGAGGTTTGACGCCACTTCGCCACCGCCTCGCGAGTACACGCCGGCGTCACCAACATCGCCGTAGACAACGGTGATCACGAAGTAGCGGAGCAGCGTTCCCGCAACCTTGGCTGCGAGAGCAGCGACCAGGATACGGGTCATCTGGGGCTCACCTTCTCTGCGAGCAACCCATTGCAGGACCGGAATGGCCAGGAGTGTGAGGACGAGCAGAGTGAGCAGCCCAGAGAACGCCTCAACCGTGATGCTGTCCATGGCGGCCGCCATGAGTGCGAGAACGACTCCGATCCCTACGATGCCAGTCGTCGTAGCTCGTGCATCCACGACCCACGCCTGGCCGAGCAACTTCGTACGGTTCATGCGGCGAAACAGCAGCAGCACCCGTGGAAGGCGGCTGCGTTCGACGGGTCCCAGTACCACACGATCTCAATCCATTTCCGAGCCGTCGTCATGGCGGTGGATCCAGAGTGTACAGAACCGCGGGTGACCGTGGTCCGCGACAGGAGAGGGTATAGCTCTGTTCCACGAAACTGTTGCTGCCGCGGCAACGAGTCGCCATTACATCTAGTAGATCCAGATTCGGCCTTAGTCGGCACAGGGAATGAACATGTCGGCCAAGTAGCGATCAGCATCTACGTGTTCGATGGCCAAGAAGTTTCTACCTAGCGATAGGTTCGGGATTCCGCCACTCTCGGAAACCTCAAGGAGATTGCCGTCGGTGACACAGACCTGCAGGATTCTGTAACCAGCGGACCAGAGGGCCTCGAGCAGGCGACGCGGGTCGTCGCCCGAGCGCTGGATCATGTCCGGTTGGAACTCGAACATGAGCACCGGAAGTTGTGCGAATCGGTCGAATCGACATCCAGCGAGGACCTGTACTTCGGCGCCCTCAACGTCCACCTTGATGAAGTGGGGTGTATCGATTCGGTGCCGATCGAGCAGCTCTTCGAGCGTGGTCGAACGCTTCTCGGTCAGCGCGTCGTCCTCCGAGGGTCCTGCCAGATGGGACAGCGAGCCCTCGGTTGCCGATACCCAGGCGACCGAACCCGACCGGTCACTCACCGGGCTGGCCTCAACTGCCACACGGGAAGCGATCCGATTGAGGGCGATGTTGTGCTGCAGCACACGGCGCATTCGGTCGTCCGGCTCGACCGCGAGCACGCGACCAGCGGACCCGACGAGCGCCGCAGCCATGACCGTGTACCAACCGCGATTCGCGCCGATGTCCACAACAGTCATCCCCCTCTTGATCAACCGTGCGGCGATCGCGGACTCGAACGTCTCGAAGAAGTACGGATGCAGGAGCGCGTGATCGTGTTGCGACACGCGAAAGCGGCCATAGGGGCTGTGGATCTCGACCTCACCGCTGAGACTCAAGTGCGCGGCTGCGGCGCGGGTGTAGCTCGCCCAGGGACTCCCGAGCAGAGCGGCGAGCTCCCCCGCGACGCGCTGCAGGCGATTCAGAGGAACCAACCGAGCCTCGGGTGGTCCGAATACACGCGGACGCCAGGTTCGTGCGTGAGCAGTCGAAATCGGGGAGCAGTTGAGCCGGGCAAGTTGGGGCTCGGGGCTCACAATGTCAGCAACCCGCGAGCAGCTAGCCTTGACGAGGGCGATAAGGCTCGCGCGGTGAACGCGAACGCGACATGCGCGAGCCGCCAGTCGAAGACCCAGGTCTGAGTCGCCGGTCACCTGTGACGTTAGTGCAAGTCGAGCCAGGCGGAACGAATGCGCCGACGGGTGGGTCGCAAAGTATTCGGACTGGTCATGGAGCAGTTGGAAGCCGAACTCGACCCGAGCGCCGTAGCCGTTGAGGTGGCGTTGCTCCATGTGGCGTCGGATGCGGCAATCCAACGATGAAACCGTGAAGACAGCGTTGTGCTGCGCGATCCGGAGCCACCACTCGACGTCCTGAGTCGCAAGGTACCGCTCATCGAACGGGATCAGCCTTGACCGTCGAATCGAGGTCGCTCCGAGATGTGGCGTGATGTCGTCGAGGATCTCGTCTCCGACAAAGCCGAACAGTTGACGGTTGAACGGCGACGTTCCGTCATCCCAGGACTGGCCACAGACGACAATGTCAGCACTCGTGGACTGGTGCGCCGCGACGGCGTTCGAAACCCTATGGGGTTCGTACTCGTCGTCGCTATCGAGGAAGAAGACGTACTCGCCGCGAGCCATCTGCGCGCCGTGGTTCCGTGCATGGGCAACGCCGCTGTTGGCGGTCCTGATCAACCGGATGCGGCGATCATCCGGAACGGTGATCGGGGTTGGCGACCCGTCGTCCACGACGATCACTTCAAGCGTCCGATACGTCTGGCGGAGCACCGACCGGATCGCTTCGTTCAGCAACGGTTGCCGTTCATAGACCGGGATCACGACCGAGACGAGTGGTCCCTCGGTGATCGAAGGCGGAACACCGACATGGGCCTTCCAGACCCGTGAACGTACGGGCGAAACGGAGCCGGCAACCGCACGGGCGACGTGCCCCAGCGACCGGGGAGAGACTCTTGCAGCGCGTCGCAGTATTCGTCCGCCCTCTGATCCGCGACCGGCCCGGATCAACGCCACGCCCATGATCGCGAGTTGGTTCGCGTGCATCGCAGGGTCGCGCCGCCAAAGATGGGTGGTGCGCTGTAGGACCAACCTCGTCGACCAGGCGAGCACGTGGGGATTCTGAGAAGCGCGCATCGACGGTGGCCTACCGACGTACGTGATGTGCGGTCGGGTGTCGGTGGCACAAGCGCTGGCCGCTCCGCCGCACGACTCGAAGAGCCGTACGGCCAGGTCCGTGAACTCGAGGTAGCGGAGCCGCTGATCGAACCCCCCGAGGGCATCGAACAGCGACCTTCGGACGGCAAAGGTGCCCGCAAGATAGGAGGATACGGCGTGGTTGAACACAGGGCCGAGGGGGACGGGACGACGTTCAGTCACGCGCTGCCCGACCTGGTATCGATAGCCGATGGAGAGGTGACTGGCATCGGGGTTCGCGTCAGCGAGATCCCGAAACGCGGTCATCCAGTCAGGATCCGGCTTGTCGTCATCGTCGAGGAAGATCAACCAATCCGAGGTGCTCAAGGCCGCTCCAGCGTTCCTAGCCGCGGATGGCCCATCCGAATTTCCCTCCACGACCTCGATGTATGACAGTCGACGAAGCCGCTCCGCTGTGCCATCAGTCGATCCGTCATCCACGACCACGATCTCGTCTGGTGCAGCTTCGAGTGAGTGGACCACCTGAACAAGGCGCTCCACCATGGCCGCTCGGTTCCGGGTCGGAATGATCACAGCGAAGTCGGCCATCGACCAATGATCTACCGAAGAACGCGGGGCCGACAACCAACGCAGTAGCTCAGTTCATCCATGACACCTGGGAACTGACAAGCTCGCGGGCGAGGGAGCGTGAGCATAGGCGGCGGTTCCGTGGCCACAGCCGATGTCGTAGCCCACATGGTGGCGGCCGGGAACCCGTGCCGCGTAGCCGGACCGACCGGCGAGTCCTGTGGCGTCCGATGACTACGTTGGTAGAGTCGACTGCCGCTTGTTGACCGGAATGAACCGCATGATCCATCGCACTGCCACGGTCGCCGACGAATCACAGATTGCCGACGACATCGAAGCGTCGATGATCCGATTCCCTGACGTGGTCGACCTCCGTGGTCGACTGATTCGCCTCAAGGAGGCCACTGTCTGGGGACACGTTCCACCCATGGTGCAGGGGGTGCAGTTCCGTCACATGGCCGACGCCGTTCTCATGGTGCTGGCATCGAATCCCCACGACGCCGACGAAACCATGCCCGATTGCAGCGAGCTCATTCGGATGGGGTTATGACGACTCCAGAGCCGTTCCTCGATGTCGGAGCGACATACGAATCGCTGAAGGCAGATCTCGACGCTGCATATGAGCGCGTCATGAGCAGCGGCTGGTATCTTCTCGGGCCCGAGCTGGAGGCGTTCGAGGCTGATTTCGCTGCGTACACGGGGGCCGCTGCGTGTGCCGGTGTCGCCTCGGGGTTGGACGCGCTCATACTCGCGCTCCGCGCGCTGGATATTGGGCCGGGAGATGAGGTGATCGTGCCGTCCAACACCTACATCGCCACCTGGTTGGCGGTGTCCGGAGTGGGGGCCACGGTGGCTCCTGTCGAGCCCGATGAGGGCACCTTCAACCTGACCGGGGAGAGCGTGGCTGCAGCACTCACACCACGCACCTCGGCCGTACTGGCAGTTCATCTCTACGGCCACCCAGCCGACGTCGCCGGTATCGACGCCGTAGCCAGTCGCCAGGGGATACCGGTCGTCTACGACGCGGCCCAGGCTCACGGAGCAGCAGTCGACCGGCGTCCGGTGGGTGGGTTCGGAGACCTCACGGCGTGGAGCTTCTACCCTGGGAAGAACCTCGGCGCTTTCGCTGATGGGGGTGCTGTGACAAGCCGGGACCCGGATCTGATCCAACGCATTCGCCGGCTCCGCAACTACGGCTCAGACACGAAGTACGTCAACCTCGAGCGAGGCATCAACAGCCGTCTCGACGAGCTTCAGGCAGCCGCCCTAGCCGTGAAGCTGCGCCACCTCGACGAGTGGAACTCGAGGCGGGCGCGCCAAGCCCAACGGTACAGCGACGCGCTACTTAACCTGGGGCTTCGGCTGCCCATGGTCGCGCCCGGCGTCGACCCGGCATGGCATCTCTACGTTGTTCGCCACAAGCGGCGCGACTGGCTGCAGGCGGCACTGGCCGAGCGCGGCGTCGCAACGCTCATCCACTACCCGATCCCACCCCACCGCCAACAGGCCTACGACGACTTTCAATTCAGTCCCCTACCTGTAGCCGACCGGATGGCGGACGAGGTACTCAGCTTGCCCATCGGGCCACACCTCGGCCGTGAACGACATGAGCAAGTGATCAGTATCGTGCGCGAACTGGTCGCTGAGCGATAGCGATGCCACGAGCAACAATCGCCATCCTGAACTGGAACGGTGGCACGTTCGTACGCCCGTGCGTTCAGAGCGTCCTTAGCCAGAGTGAGCGGGATATCGAGATCATCGTCGTCGACAACCACTCCGCTGACGACTCGGCCGACCTCATCGAATCACTGCTGGATGCCTCGCCGGTTCGCCACGAGGTCGTGCGAATGGATGAGAACCGAGGGATCTGCGGCGGCTTGCAGGTAGCGCTCGACCGGGCTACCGGTGAGTACTTCTTCCCGTTCGCCTCCGACGATGAGATGCAGCCCGACAGGGTGCAGATGCAGTGCGACCAGCTCGACGCGGCCGGACCTGGTACCCAGATCGCCGCCGGTGCCGTGGGCCTCATCGGAGCAGACGGCACGCCGCTCCGCAGCAGGCTCGGGCGGCAGCTCATCCTCCGTCCGCCCCGCTACGGCAGAGCCGACCTGGCTTCGAACCTGAACTTCAGTCTCTCGATCCCACCAGCGCCGGGCCTGGCGTTTCGTACCTCGGGGCTTCGCTCCATCGGCGGCTACGACCCTGCAGCGCCGGTGGAAGACGTCGACACGTTCATGCGGCTGGTGCTCCTCGGCGGCAGCCGCGTGGTGACCTCCGACAAGGTGGTGTCACACTATCGTCGACACGGATCCAACGCCTCACGCAGGAGCGATCTGATGGGGGATGGACTGGAGCACACGCTGCGCACACTGGTCCAATCCGGTGTCGATTTCGGGCCGGAGCGTGCCCGCTGGATCGCTTACCTGGAAGCGCGGGGCGAGGGATACACATCGCCGTGGGCAACCCTCCTGAGTGCCCTGGCAACCAAACCCTTGGAGCGATCCGCCGTGCGATCCGCCGGGTTCGCCGTTCTGCGGAGCCGGATGTCAAGTCGCCGCCGAGTCCGAGCCGGCGTGGCCGTGATGGCGCCGACGATTGCCGCCCGAAGGTATGACCGATTCAATGGCTGAGTTCAATGGCGAGCGTGTGACGCAGGCGGAGGCGGCGGAAGGTCGGCCGCTGCTGCGATTGCTGTGCGTGATCGACTCCTTGGCCGTCGGAGGCGCCGAGAGGTCGCTTCTGATGATGATTCCGCGTTGGCGAGAGCTTGGGACCGAGGTCCACGTGGCGTTTCTTGCTCCGGTCGATTCGCTTGCGGTCGAGTTCGAAGAGGCCGGCGCCGTCGTCCACGGGCCGCTCGGGGTTCGCTTGGACGGCATTCGTTCACTCATGACGCTCATTCGCGACCTTCAACCGCACTTGGTTCACACGACGTTGTTCGAGTCGGACGTCGCCGGTCGCCTCGCTGCGAAGCTCAGCGGAGTCCCATCGTTGACGACGTGGGCGGCGGAGTCGTACCACCACGCTCACAGGCAGCGGCCGGGAGTGCGATCTACGCGCCTCCTCGCAGCACGGATCGCCGACATGCTGACCACAGTCACCGCCTCACGAATTCACGCCGTCTCGAAGGCCGTGGCGTTCACCAACGCCCGCAAGCTCTGCGTCCGCGCCGGAAAGGTGGTCGTGGTGCCGCGCGGTCGTCCAGTTGAGTTGGCGGCGGCGAGAGGAACAGATCGCGAGCGCACCCGCCGTTCCCTGGGGTTGCGGAACCAACGACCAATGGCGCTGGCCGTCGGTCGGCACGAGGACGCCAAGGGGCTCGACGTAGCCATCGGAGCGATCGGTTTGTTGCGCGACCGGGGCCGCGACGTCGATCTCGTGGTCGCTGGGAGTGAGGGCAACGCGACGGCGGGGCTCGCAGCGGCCGTCGAGGTGTGGGGCCTCCGCGACTTGGTCCATTTGGTGGGCGTTCGCGACGACGTACCCGAACTCATGGCGGCTTCGGATCTGTTCCTCAACGCTTCGCGTGTCGAAGGGTCGCCCGGAGCGTTGATCGAGGCAATGGCGATCGGTGTCCCAGTCGTCGCGTCCGACATCGAGCCCAACGTCGAGGTGCTGGGAGGGAACGAGCGGACCTTTCCGGTTGGCGAGACCTTGGCACTCGCCGATCTCGTGGAGCGACAGCTCGATGGCAGACTCCCCGCAGATTCTGATCGCCTGCGCGAGCGCTTCGTTGACGAGTTCGAACTCGACTCGATCTCCGATCGGATGCACCGCCTCCATCTCGCGGTTGCAGGGGTGCCAGATCCGAGGAATCTACGGGTCCTGCATGTCATCTCTGACAACGACCGGCGTGGGGCTCAGGTGTTCGCAAGTGACCTCGACCAGGCGATGCGACAACTCGGTCATCGGAGCAAGGTCGTTGCGCTCGAACCCGGCGCCGTTGGAGGCCTAGATGCTCGCGTGCTAGGCCGAAGCCGCTTCGACCCTAGAGCTGTGCTTCGACTCCGGCGAGCAATGGCGTCGTCCGACATCGCGATTGCACACGGTTCGACCGCTGTGCTGGCATGCGCGCTTGTTGCATCCCGTCGCCGCCCGTTCGTGGTTCGCCAGATCTCGGAGACGTCGTACTGGCTTGATCGCACGAGCCGCGTACGCCGGGTTCGCGCCTACCTCACCCGCTCGGCCGGGGTCGTCGCGCTTGCTCCAAGTTCCGCCGAGCAGCTGAGCACGATCGTTGGTCTGCCTGCCACCGAGATCGAGGTGATTCCTAACGGGGTCAAGAGCGCCGCATTCCTTTGCTCTGCGAGCGGACAGTCGTCGCGACAGGATGCTGACCTGAGGGTCGGCTTCATCGGCGCACTCGTGCCGGAGAAGGGCGCGGACATGGCCATTCAGTCGGCCGCGAACCTGGCTGGCCTGCGCCTCGTTGTGGTCGGCGATGGACCTGAACGCATCGCACTTGAGTCCTTGGCGACGACCTTGGCCCCAGGTCGGGTGGAGTTCCTCGGATCGATCGCTGACGTCTCGACAGTGCTGCCGAACCTTGATGCGGTCGTGCTGCCAAGCCGTGGGGGTGACAGCATGCCTGCCGTCCTGATCGAGGCCGGCTTCGCCGGGCTTCCGACGGTGTCATCGCGCGTCGGTGCGATTCCTGATGTGATCCAGGATGGACGGACCGGGATACTGCACGATCCGGGTGACCAGCGGGGGTTGGACGATGCGCTTGCACGGTTGATCGCAGATGCTGAGCTTCGGCGCTCGATGGGCGCTGAGGCCCAGCGGAGAGCGTTGGCCCGCTTCGAGATCGACGTCGTCGCAGCCCAGTGGGTTGCATACATCACCCGTGTGCTCGGTCAGAATCCCATGTCATGATCGCCGCGACGGGGTAGTTCCGCTCTCCAACGAACGGGTTGCAGGTTCTCAGGTAGCGGAGAAGCCCAGCTCAGTGGACTCCTGATACCTCAAGTGCATCTCGGTAGAACCCGCCTGATGCCAGGAGGTTGTCCGGCGTGTCAAAGGCCGCTACCGCGCCATCCTGGATCACCATGCTGCGGTCGCACTGCTGCACCGTCGACAGTCGATGTGCCACAACCGCCGTCGACACCGAACCGGCGAAACCTTTGAGGGTCTCGCGCGGCAAGGAAGCGATCCGGGCGCTCAAGAGACGCCTTTCCGACGTCTTCTACCGCGCCATGGTCGCCGACCTCGACACCACCAGCTCGAGAGCCCCCACCGAGGTCGAGCTCGCCGCTGTTTGACACAGGAGAGAGGGGGACGCGATCGTCGTTCTGGTCGCTATCGACAACTAGTGACATCAGGTCCGTCGGATGGAGCAGTCAAGCGTGCGGAACGTAGTTGACAAGCAGCATCCGTTGCAGCCGACAACATCCCGATGGATTCCTCAGTCGGTTGCCTTGATCCGTCCTGATCTCAGCCTACGAGCGATAGTCGCCATTTCGGTGATGTCGATTGGCTTCGGACTGGCAGAGGCGATTGTTCTGGTGCTCATCGCTAGGATCGCGTTCGCTCTCTCCCAAGAGACAAACACGATCTCGGGCGACGTGTTAGGACTTCACTTCTCGCTCCCGATCGACATGGCGCTCTGGCTGACGATCGGAATGGTGATTGCGCGCGGCGCTCTTCAAGTCACCGTCGGATGGCAGGCAAGCCGTATTGTCGCCGACACCCTTGCCCGCGTCCGTCGGCGAATGGCCAGGGCATACCTCCACACGAGCTGGGAGGTGCAGGCTCAGGAGCCGCCCGGCCGCCTACAAGAACTGCTGTCCAGCTTCGTGATCATCGCCGGCAGTGTGGTCGATGCCACGACCAAGGGCATCAGCAGCATCCTGAGCCTGGTCGCCCTGCTGATGACAGCGCTGTTCGTCAGCCCGCTCGCAGCGCTGGGCTTCGCTGTAACAGGGGTCGTTCTGGGAGCCACACTACGGCCACTCCGCCGAGTCACACGACGGACCTCGCGGCGGCTCGCCGACACGAACCTGGAGTTCGCTGCTGGAGTCAGCGAGCTGTCGACCATCGGTCGAGAGGTTCAGGTCTTCGACGTGGTGGATCCTGTTACAGAGCGGTTGGACGAGTTGGTCGGCAATACGGCACGAGCAACCCAGCGCCAGAGCTTCCTCAGCTTCCTGTTCACGCCAGCCTACATGACGATCATGCTGCTGGTTCTGGTAGGGGCGCTCGTTCTCGTTCGAGCGGCAGGCATCACCGACCTGGAGCAGCTGAGCGCGGTGATGCTGGTCATGCTGCGATCCTTGTCGTACGGCCAGCTGGTGCAGAACGTGTTCGCCAGCCTCCAGGGCGCCGTGCCGTTCATGCAGGACCTCAGGACACAGATCTCCGACTACGAACATGCGAGTGTGGACCGATCAGGAGCGGCGGGCGCGCACAAGGGGCGACTGGAGTGTGAGGGACTCTCCTACGCGTATCCGTCGGCCCCGGCGAAGCTGGCGCTACACCCGATTACGTTCGCAATCGAGCCCGGCGAACTCATCGGGATCATCGGACCTTCCGGCAGCGGCAAGTCGACTCTGGTCCAGCTCCTACTCCGACTCCGTCCGCCTACGGACGGCACCATTCGACTCGACGGCACCGACATCGAGGAGTTCAGCCTTCGCGACTGGCGTGCCGGTGTCACGTTCGTGCCGCAGGAGCCGCGGATCATCGCAGGCACGGTCGCCGACAACATCCGGTTCTTCCGCTCCATCGATAGGGACGCGGTACAGCATGCGGCGAGGGGCGCACACGTACATGAAGAGATCATGGGGTTGCAGGATGGCTATGACACCGTTCTCGGTGGCGGCAACGTGCATCTGTCCGGTGGCCAACAGCAGCGGCTCTGCATTGCCCGTGCGCTCGCGACTCAGCCATGGATGATCATTCTGGACGAGCCAACCAGCGCGCTTGACGTCTTCTCCGAAGCTCGGATCCGCGAAACCCTCAGCGGGTTCGCTGGTTCCGTTTCCACATTGGTCGTCGCTCATCGGCTCTCGACGGTGCAGCAGTGCGATCGCATCATGGTGATCCAAGACGGTGCGGTCGCCGCCTTCGACACACCGGCCAGGCTACTCGCATCAGGAGGCTTCTACCGAGACGCGCTCGAGGTGTCAGGAGTCCATTAACCGCCGGTGCCCCTTGCGCGCTGTGCTCCTCAATGTCTGTCGGGTGGCGGCAGAGCGGCCCGCCCTATCCGGTGGATGTCACGAAGGAAGTCGGGGAATTCGTGCTACTGACAGCGCATAGCGAACCGCATCACGTCGCCTACCGGCCCGCCGCAAAGGTCTGCGTCGACTCTGAATGATCCAGCCAGTGGCGTTCCTCGCGGGAACGGATGCACGGACTGCCTAGGTCTGACCAGTCGGGTCGTGTCATCTGGGTACCGCAGCAACGATGGTGCACGAACCAGAAGCGCTCCCTCGCGGTGAGCGTCTGCGAATCGTTCGATGGCGCCATGCAAGAGCCGGTCATCGGCATGAAGAAAGACCAAGTGTGTAGCCAGTGTCATTGCTGCACCGGTATTGCGCGCTGCACCTGGACCGGCATTCCGCTGGCTCTGATATCGCACGGGTCCACCGATCGCGGCGATAAGTTCGGCTGTCCCATCAGTGGAACCATCGTCGACAACAACTACTTCATCGAGCGCCTCCTGTGACAACGCGCTCTCAACCGCGGACACGATAGTCTCCTGGTCGTTGCACGCGGGAATGACCACAGCTACTCCCATCACTACAGGGTACGATTACCCGCTCCTCATGTGACAAGAAGTCCCATGTACATCCGTCCCGGACACAAGGCAATGACAACGGAGACACAATGGAAGGCCATAGCCACTCGTGGTGGCTGAGCAGTTGCCCGTGGGTCTCCGGTGGGTCATCAGAAAGGCGCGTGTCACTCGGTACCGCTGTATGTCAACACTTCCGCTCACTGGCGCCACTGTTGTCTCTCCAGTCCTAGCTGTTGGAGAAGGCTCGATCGTGGTCCAGGGTAGCCATTTGGGATTCTGGCCCAGCCCTTTCCTCTTCGACGGGTGCATCCACATCGAGGCCAGGAGTCGCAACTCCTCTATCGAGGTCGGTCCAGGAACCACAGTCAACAACGGTGCAGTGATCATCTCGGATGGGCCCGGAGTCATCATTGGGCCGAACTGCCGTATCGGCCCAATGGTCCAGATCTACGATTCGGACTTTCACGCTGTGAACCAGTCCAACCGGAGACTGCCGGCGGCGAAAGGCTCGGTGCGAATCGGTGAGAGGGTCTTCATTGGGGCCAACGCCATCATCTGCAAGGGCGTCAACATCGGAGACGGATCGGTCATCGGTGCCGGCTCGGTTGTCACCTCCGATGTTCCAGCACGCTCGGTGGCCGCCGGCAATCCTTGTCGATTGATCGGTCAGACCGGTGAGATCGCAGATCCCGAGTGACCCCCATTGTGTAGGGTTGCGCACCGCGTATCGGCAGGAGTAACCGCATGATCCATCCCACTGCCGTCGTTGCTGACGACGCCGAGATCGCCAACGATGTCGAGGTCGGTGCCTTCACCATCATCCACAGCGGGGTCCAGCTGGGGAGAGGCAGCGTCATAGCGAGTCATTGCTCGATCGGAGAACCGACCGAACTCGCCCCGGGACGCCCCTTACTCCTGGGCGCGGACAGCATCGTGAGGTCTCACTCAGTCATCTACGCAGGGTCGACGTTCGGGGATGGACTGGAGACCGGCCACCATGCCACTCTCCGTGAAGGCATCACCTCGGGAGTGAACCTACGCGTCGGCACTCTTGCCGATCTACAGGGAGACACGACGTTCGGCCGGTACGTCAGACTGCATAGCAACGTGCACATCGGCAAGGGGTCAACTGTCGGTGACTTCGTGTGGATCTTTCCCTTCACAGTCTTTACAAACGATCCGCATCCGCCCAGCGACATCGCCACCGCCGGTGTCGTGGTCGAGGACTACGCCGTCATCACGACTATGGTGACGGTAGCGCCCGGCATTCGTATCGGCGCTCGCAGCTTGGTTGCGGCCTCAAGTATGGTCACCCGTGACGTGCCGCCTGACACCATCGTGCGTGGGTCGCCCGCCCGGCCAGTTGGCCCAACATCCGGTGTCTTGCTGCGCGACGGCTCGAAACGGTCGGCATACCCGTGGACGACGCACTTCCACCGTGGTTACCCGCGCGACATCATCGACGAATGGGACCAGGGATCGTGAGTGAGATCTCGGTGGGCCTGGGGGCCTTTGTGGCGGACGACTTCGTCCACGGCACAGGCTGTTCGGTCGGTCCCTTCGCGTTCGTCGGTCCGGGCTGCAAGGCCGAGGACGATGTCCTGATCGGGCCACGAGCCACTGTGATGCTGCCAGCGGAACCGTCCGGTAACACGAACCAGAGTCTCGTGCTTCAGACAGGTGCCACCATCGGGGCCGGGGCGGTTGTGTGCGGTGCGGCGGTCGTCGGACGGGGGGCGCGGATCGAACCGGGTGCGGTGGTGACATCCGACGTGCCACCCCACTCGGTCGTCAGCGGAAACCCAGCTCACGTGACCGGGTACGTATCTCGGTCGGCAGTCGGCGCAGGCGATCGCCGCGTCGAGATGGTGCGCGCACCGAACGAGGTGGGTACCCTCACCCTCCCCAGCGGTGCAGCGGTGATCCGATTCCCGGAGGTGGCCGACCTTCGAGGTCAGCTGACCCACGCCGAAGTCGGCGGCCAACTCCCCTTCGCAGTCGACAGGTTCTTCTTGGTCTACGGGGTTCCATCTCAGGAACTCCGCGGGGAACATGCCCACCGGCGCCTCCACCAGTTGATCATTGCAGTGTCAGGCGCAGTGTCTGTGCTCACTGACAACGGCGCCGAGCGGGAGGAGGTCCGCCTCGACGAGCCTACGGTCGGTGTGCACATCCCACCGATGGTCTGGGGCGTGCAGTTCCGCCACACCGCCGAAGCCGTCCTGATGGTGCTCGCCTCCGACCGCTACGACGCCGACGACTACATACGCGACTACGACGAGTTCATCAGGGAGCTGCCCTGATGGCTCCACCCGTGCCCTTCGTCGATGTGGGCGCTACTTACGCGTCGTTGAGCGATGAGATCGATGATGCTTATCGGCGCGTAATGGCCAGCGGCTGGTACCTCCTCAAGCCGGAGTTGACAGAATTCGAAGCAGATTTTCCGGCCTTGGTGCATTCGCGGACGCTGGCGCTGTGACCGGCCGTGATCCAGATCTGATCCAACGAGTCCGGCGGCTCCGCAACTACGGCTCGGATACCCAAGTACATAAGCCAGGAGCGGGGCATGAACAGTCGCCTCGATGAACTCCAAGCAGCAGTTCTGGCCGTGAAGCTCCGATACCTGGATGAGTGGATCGCCCGCCGGACCCGTCAGGCGAATCGATACTGCGAGGTGAAGCACCCCGCTGGTTTCGTAGAGGCTCTGGGGTGAACCACCCTGGGTTCGTTGGAGGCTCCTGAGCTTGGAAAGCTGGAGTCATGC
>CAYVDN010000062.1:14272-17394 GCA_964450685.1 uncultured Microthrixaceae bacterium | reverse complement strand
GCAGCCCCCAGGGTGAGGAGAACGACCAGCAACGGAACGGGATCCGTTCGTCGACTGCGCCAGCCCCGCACGCCGACCATCACCAGTCCAGCCGCGCTGGCAGCGAGCGTCAGGAAGAAGTAGGCGTCTGCCACGACACCCAGGACCCCGCGGGTGGCATCGGAGAGGAACTCGTCCTCGCCGAACGACTCAAGGGCCCGCAGGCCGTCACGGTCGTTCGCGTAGGTGATCTGGAGCTTTCGGAGGCTCAGCGCTGGCAGCTCGGTCACGTGCCCGGAGGCCCACCGCAGAGCCAGCGCACGCGCCTCGGTGTCCCGACGCAGCTCCTGGTCGATTCCCTGGACGTAGAACTCCCCGGTCTCGCAGTACGGGGCGGCCATAAAACCGCCGGTGGTGTCGGGGTTGAAGCCGATGCAGAGGTTGTCACCGGTGTTGGTGGACACCGGCACGAACCCGTCGAGCACCACCGCGTTGCGAATGGTCCAGGGCGCGACGACCAGGACGATCCCGACGAGCAGTGCGCCCATACGAGCAAACCACATTCGCGGGCCCATCGATCCCAGCGCCCAGGTGAGAGCTATGGCCGGCAGCGCCAGCAGGGTCGACTGCGGCCGGATCAGCGTGCACAGGCCCAGACCGCCGGCGGAGACAACGAGCGCGACGGACCACCATGCGGTCGTGTCCGAGACCCTGACGAGCGCAGCGAGGGTCACGCAGAACACGGCCATGAACAGCGTCTCGGACAGCATCAAGGAGCTGTGCACGATCAGGTTCGGCCAGAGAGCGGTCAGCGAACCAGCCACCAATGCGACGCGCCGGCCACCCAGGCGCTCCCCCGCCACCACGACAGCTGCCACCATGACACCTCCGAGGACGGCTTGCAGCAGCCCGGCCACCAGAACCAGGTGGTCCCCCAGCCCGACCCGGTCGAGGATCCACTGGATCGAACCCAGGAAGAAGGGGTAGCCGGGCGGGTAGTACGCGGTTGGGTGCTGACCGAGAGACAAGTAGCCCCGGCCCTCGGCTATGCCCTCGGCGAACAGCGGGTACAGCGTCAGATCGGTCAGGCCTTTGGGCTCGCGGGACATGGCCAGGACCCACACAACCCGCAGCGCTGCAGCTGCTCCACCGAGCACGTAGGCAGCTCGCCACGGCGCCCATCGGCGGTCGTCGCTGTCCGTGCCGGACTTCTCAGCGTCTTGCTCGGCGGTCGTGGTCACAGCAGGAGGGGACGCTACCCGGCGTCACACGGCACGGTGTCGACCCACCGGTAACGTGCAGAGCCGTGTCCGGCACCACCAGCCCGTCCCCAGACACCGGATCGTCGACAGACGGTCAGCGGTCCGGGACAGTTCCCGTACTGGCGCTGGGCTCTGTGGCGCTGCTGCTGACCGCGGCAGCGATCGCGGGACGCGATCTGTGGTTCTTCAGCGACGACTGGAACATCCTCGCCGACTACCACGACGGGAACCTCCTGGAGCCCTTTAACGGGCACCTGTCGCTGGTACCCGCGGGGATCTACCGCGTGCTCTTCCACACGGTCGGGCTCGGGTCGTACCTGCCGTACAGAGTCGCCGGCCTGGTTTCGCTGGCCGTGCTCGGCTTCCAGGTCATACGAACTGCACATGTCCGGCTCGGAGACCTGGCTCTGACCGGCGGATGGCTTCAGCGGAGGCAGATCGGAGCGGTGATCGTGGCACTGGTCGCCACCGCCGTGCTGTGGAACTCGGCCGGCCAGATGAACGTCCTGTTCCCGTTCCTCATGAACTTCTCGCTTCCCATCGCAGCGCTGATAGCAATCTGGTGGCATCTCGACCGCGCTTCGGAGAGCACCGCCACAGCGTTGCGTCATGAGCTTGCGGCGTCAGCGTGGCTGGTCGTGGCACTGGCCACCAGCGGTCTCGGCCTGATGACCATGGCCGCGGTGGGTGTGGAACTTCTGATCACCAGGGCCCCCTGGCGTCGCTGGGCGGTGCTGGCACCGGGCCCGGCGCTCTGGGGTGTCTGGTACCTGGCCAACCGCGAAGCGAACGCCATCTCGACCGACCTGGGCGCCGTGATCGCGTACAGCGCAAGGATGCTTCTGGGAGCAACCACGTCGCTCGCTGCAGGGGTCGAGGTGCTCGGTGTGGTGCTGGCTGTTGTGCTGGCGGGCTTCTTCGTCCTGGCGGGCTCGCGGTGGCGCAGTCTGGACGGCCGGACCGTCGGCGCACTGGCCGCTCCGGCGACGTTCGTGCTCTTCACCGCTGTCACCCGTCTGGACATCGTTCCCGCGATCCCGCCCGACGAGCTGCGCTACAGCTGGGCAGTCGCCGCGTATCTGGTGTTGGCGGTCGTCGTCGCCACGAGACCTGGACGGTGGTTCGAGGTCCAGGTCCCTCCTGCCGCTTGGGCGGCGACGATCGCGCTCGTCACGGGTCTGCTCGCCTTCGGGGCAGTGCGCCTGTGGGGATCCATGCAGGACTGGAACGAGCAGGTGGCCACAGCCAGGCCCGGGCTGAGCACCGTGTTGTTCGCCACCGAGGCGATCGGACTGGAGCGGATCGACCCTGACGTCGTGATTCCGCTGTCGTACGTGCCGGTGACCACAGGCGGCTACCTCGAGGCAGTTGCCGATGTCGGCAGCCCGATCGCCGCCGCCGACGCGGACGATCTGGGCGGAGCCGACTACAACCGCGAGGTTGCCGACGAGCTGCTCGTCGACCAGCTCGACATAGCCGTGTCGTCCGGCGACGGCGGCGTTGACGGCTGCGAGTCATCCCCTGACGAGACGACCTTCTCCGGGGAGTACCGGCTCCAGCCCGGCGACCGCGTCCTGATCGAATCGACGAGCGCGAGCCCTGTGCGTATTGCCCGATTCGCCACGTCACAGACCCAGGAGATCGGTGAGGTGGCGCCGGGCGCCTCGCTGCTCCAGATCCCGGACGACGACCCCGCGGTCGCCGACATGGAGGGGTTGGACCAGCGCTGGCCCTACCGGCTGCTCGTGGCTCCCGGGGTCGTCGTCAGACGCTGCAGCTGACCGCACCAGTCCGGGTTTCCGTGTGGGTCAGCGCTCCCCGCGTCCTCCGCGCCACGGCGCAAGCGATCTGGACTCGACGAAGCGGAAGCTGAGGATCGCG
>CAYVDN010000062.1:0-14172 GCA_964450685.1 uncultured Microthrixaceae bacterium | reverse complement strand
ACGTAGAACTGGACCTCCAACGAGAGCGACCACAGGTGGAGCACCTCGAGCGGTGGCTGGTGGCCGAAGCTCATCTGCCAGTTCGCGGTGAACGTGAGCGACAGCACGATCTGTCGCAGTTGCTCGACCCAGCCGGAGCCGAGCGCGAGCGAGACCGCCGCCTGGATAACCAAAAGCAGGAGGAGGGGCGGTAGGAGGCGCCTGGCGCGGCGTCTGGCGAACCTCGACCCGTCGACCGTCCCGGTCCCAGCTGCCTCCCGCACGAGGATTCCCCCGATGAGAAACCCCGAGAGCACGAGGAACACATCGACACCGAGAAAGCCCCCACGCAACGACCACGTCGGGTCGCCGTGATCGAGGAACACGATGTGGGTCCCCAGCACACCCAGGATCGCCAACCCGCGCAGACCGTCCAGCTCGCGGTGGCGTCCGAGCTCACGCACGCCCAGTGATGCGTCGGTACCGCCCACGGTCAGCTCGTTGCGATCACTCACAGACGAGCCATGCCGATGGCCGCGAGGCCGACCGACGCGACGCCGAGACCGAACCAGACGATCAGTCCCTGTCGACCCGGCAGCAGCTTCGAGTGACGCATCGGGCGTTCGACCCACCGGAAGATCGCGTAACCGAGTCCGACGGACACGACGAAGCGCAAGATGATCAGCGGCCAGCCCGTGAAACCCATCCGCTCAGGGGTCATGGCCATCGCCACGGGCCAGTGGACCAGGTACACCGGATAGCTGATCTTGCCCAACTCGACCAGCGGCGCATTGTCGAGGAACGTGGCGAAGGAACCGGGAACGATGGCACCGAGCAGGAGCGGGACGCTCACCAGCGAGATGAGTGCGAGCCCACCAGCGAGCACCCACGTCGCGTCCTCGGGCACGACGGCCCACAACACGATGAGCGCTGCGAGCGCGGTCCACCCCACGACAGGCCACCAGCGGCCGCGGGGCCATCCGAAATGGTGGACCGCGACCGCCAACAAACAACCCGCGACGATCTCCGATGCCCTCGTGTCGGTGCCAAAGAACTCCCGAACGAGCGAGTCCTCGTGCACGATGAGGGAGATCACCGAGAACACGCCGACACCGATCAGCAGCCCGGTGAGCCAGCGCAGCATGTGCTTTGCACGAGCAGCGACCGCGACGACGATCGACAGGCCCAGGTAGAACTGCTCCTCGACCGCCAGCGACCAGTACGGAGCGAGCGGGCCCAGCAGGCGGAACACGTGCTGGTCGGCGACGAGGATCGACTGCCAGTTCTTGACGCTCAGCAGCGATGCCATCACGTCCGACACCGGCAGCAGCCCCGCCCAGACCTGCGGCCAGATGGCACTGAGCAGCGACACGGCGAACACGATCGTCAGCGAGGCGGGAATGAGCCGACGGAACCTCCGACGCCAGAAGCCACGCCAGTCAAGCCCGCCGGTCCGCTCCTTCTCGACGAGCAGGAGAGAGGTGATGAGGAACCCTGACAGAGCGAAGAAGATCGATGGCGCGAAGAACGAGCCGGTGGCCATGACCCTGTCCTCCCCCGATGTGAGGGAGAAGTGGTACAACGCGACCGGGAACACCAGCAGGCCACGGAGGCCGTCCAGCGACCGGATGTAGCCGAACGTGGTGGCGCGTGCGACTGGCTGGGTGGCAACCACGGCCCAGATGGTAGTTGTCCGCACCGGCCGCCCTGTGGAACCGTCCCGCTGGATTCCACGTATGGGACCCACGCTACGGTCGTCGCCATGGCGGCGCCCTCCACCACCATGACCGAGCGTGAGGTCGCGCTCGCTCCGGACCCGCCCTACGCGGTACTGAGACTCTGGTGCTGGTCGTTGGCAGCCATCGCAGTGGCGCTTGCCCACAACCGCTTGTGGGCGTCACCCAACCTCGATGCGTTCGCGCGGATCGCCGCCGACTGGGGCAGCGATCCGTTCTCGTCGGCAACGTCCTCCGACTACCTGTTGACGAACCTCTCGCTGCCGACGATCGCGCGGCTGACAGGGATGACCAGGCCACACCTGTACGCGTCCCTCCACCTCGCTGTTGCATTCTTCGGCTCGGCCGTCTGCGTCGGGATGGCACAGCTCCGGTTCGGCTACCGAACTGCGCGGACGCTGGTGGTGCTACTGGCGGTGTCACCGGCGCTGACAGTGGTCATGCAATGGCTGGGCCAGCCGGACGCGTTGATGCTTCCGCTGGGTGTGGCGCTCACCCTGGTCCGGCGACGAGGGACATTCGTGCTGCTCTCCCTCGCCGCGGCGCTCACCCACCCCGAACAGGCGGTGTTGATGGTGGCATGCGCGGCGGTGGTCCGGGGGCTGGTACTCCCCCCCACCGCCGAGGTCAGCCTGCCGCTCCCTCGCCCCGAACCGCGCCGCATTCCGTCGATGATCGGCGCCGATCTCCTCTACGGCGTCCTGGCCGTGGGAGCCGGTCGCCTGCTGACCGAGCTCTACCTTCGCAGCTTCGACATAGCCCTCGACCGACCGCGCAGCGCCTACCTGCGCCTTGGTGTCGAGGTGCTCGCCGAGCACCACCTGCGCGCACCGGTGTCGCTGGTCTACCTGCTGTGGGGACCTCTCTGGCTGGTCGTGATCGCCGTCGCCGCCCTGCGGATCCGCTCAGGTCGCGGTCCGCTGGGCTGGCCATGGATGGTTCTGGGTCTTCTCGCTCTGGTCGCAGTCGTGCCGGTCGTGCTGACACTCGACGAGACACGCGTCTACGCCATGCTCACAGCGCCCCTCCTCCCGGCAGCAGCAGCGCTCCTGGCCCACGAGGTGCCGATGCTTCGTCGCGGCGCGCTCGCAGCCGCCTCTGCTGTGCTGCTCGCCCTCTGTGTCATCGTCCCCGGCGGCTTCACCGCCGGCGAGGACGCCTGGGCCACCGAGATTCCGATGGCCGAGTTCGTCGACTACCTACGTGACGGCGACGCTCCCGGCCCTCTGTTCTTCTGGCTTCTCGGACCGTTCGACTTCGTCTTCCCGGACGTGGGCGGACGCTGAGCTGCAACTGTCATCGAAAACGGTCATCGAAGCTGTGAGCAGACCCGGACCTGGCACAGCATCGGGCCCCTGTCGCACTAGGGTCCGCGGGCTGCCATGACCGCATCCAGCGCAAGCGGCTCGGCCGCCCACGAACCCAGCCACGACGGGTCGCCCCCTACGCCTCATCGGCGCGCACTGAGGCCCGCATGGGGCACCTTGGCGCTGGCAGCGGTGGTCTATGTGCCCCTGTTGCTAACACGCCGGGGCCAGGTGGGGGCCGACACCAAGACCTACCTCTACCTCGATCCCGGACGCCTGCTCTCCCGTGCAGCGCACATGTGGGACCCGAACATCGGGATGGGAACGGTCACCCACCAGAACATCGGTTACCTGTGGCCGATGGGCCCCTACTACTGGCTGATGGATGCGATCGGTCTACCCGACTGGGTGGCCCAACGCCTGTGGTTGGGTTCTGTGCTGTTCCTGGCCGGACTCGGGGTCCGATGGATGCTCCGCGAGCTCCACTGGGATGGAGCGGGCGTCACAGTCGCGTCGTTCGCGTATGCCCTGACTCCTTACGTCCTCGAGTACGCGGCGCGCATCTCGGTGATCCTCCTGCCGTTCGCCGGTCTTCCGTGGCTGATCGGCCTGGCCGCGCGCTCGCTCAGGCGACAGGACTGGGCGAGCCCCGCGTGGTTCGCGCTGGTCGCCCTGACAGTCGGCGGGGTCAACGCCACGTCGCTGATCCTGGTGATGTTCGGTCCGCTCGCGTGGTTCGTCTACGCCACCTTCATCGAGCGCGAGGTGACGCTGCGCCAGACGATCGCAGCGGGGTTACGCATTACCGTGCTGACCGCCGCCACATCGCTGTGGTGGGTGGCGGGCCTGATGGTCCAGGGCGCCTACGGCATACCGATTCTCCGCTACACCGAGACCTACGAGACGGTCGCTGCCGCGGCACTGGCACCCGAGATCATGCGCGGCCTCGGCTACTGGTTCTTCTACGGCACCGACGGGTTGGGGGCGTGGACTGCTTCCACAGTCCGCTACGTCGAGTCTGTTCCGGCGATCGCCTTGTCCTACCTGCTCCCCGCTCTTGGGATCGTCGCAGGGCTGCTCACTCGCTGGCGACACAGGGTGTTCTTCGCAGCCCTGATAGCGGTCGGGCTCGTTCTGTCCGTCGGCGCGCATCCGTGGAACGACCCTTCCCCCTACGGCGCCTTGTTCAAGGCGTGGACCGGATCGGACCTGGGACTGTCGTTCCGTTCCACCCCCCGCGCCGCGCCGCTGGTGGTGCTCGGCCTAGCCGTCTTCCTCGGTTCGGGGGTCGCCGCGGCCGCCCGCGCTCGTCCCCGGCTGGCCACCCCGCTGGCCGGGTCGCTGATCGTGCTCATCTGCCTGAACCAGATGCCGTTGTTCCTCGGCCAGATGGTCGACAGGAACCTGGTCCGCGACGAGCAGGTTCCGGAGTACTGGCTCGAAGCGGCAGACGCTCTCTCCGCAGGCGACCCTGACACCCGGGTCTACGAGGTGCCGGGCATCGACTTCGCCGCGTACCGGTGGGGCAACACGGTCGACCCGATAACGCCGGGCCTGACCGACCGCGAGTACGTCGCTCGCGAGCTGATCCCCTACGGCTCGGCCGCGTCCGCCGAGTTCCTCAACGCGATAGAGGCGCCATTCCAGTCGGGCCGTCCCGAACCTGACGTGTGGGCGCCGATCGCGCGGATGATGGGCGTCGGCCAGATCGTTCTGCGTGCCGACACCCAGTACGAGCGATATCGCACGCCCAGGCCAAGGCTCACGTTCGCCCAGCTCCTGAGCGCCGCCGGTCTCACCCGCGCCGCATCATTCGGCGACCCGGTCCCCAACGACCCCGACGGCGTGCTCCAACTCGACGACGAGGTGGAGCTGGCGATCCCCAGCTCGCTCGCCGACCCCTCGCCGGTCGAGCTGTTCGACGTGGAGGATCCACGTCAGGTCCTGCGCACAGTCGATGCCACTGCCCCGCAGCTGCTCGCCGGTGACGCTCATGGTGTGGTGGCTCTCGCATCTGTGGGCGCGCTCGCGGTCGACCGCCCGCTGTTCTACTCGGCGACGTTCGCTGATGACCCGGAACAGCTCGACACGCTGATCGATGCGGACAGCACGCTGATCGTCACGGACACGAACCGCCGTCAGGCGACCCGCTGGGCGTCGGTCCGCGACAACGACGGCGCCACCGAACGCGAGGGTGAGACACCGCTCCGCACCGATCTGACCGACAACCGCCTCGATGTGTTCCCCGGCGCCGGCGACGACACCCGGACCGTCGTGGAGCAGAGCAGCGGAGCAACCGTCTCTGCGTCGGCCTACGGGAACAACGTCACCTACACCCCCGGTGACCGAGCCGTGAAGGCCGTGGACGGGGACCCTGCGACGGGCTGGAAGGTCGGCGCGTTTGACGATCCCACCGGCGAGTTCCTCGAGCTGCGCACCGATGAGGAGGTGAGCACCGACCACATCGTCCTCCTCCAGAATCCCGGGTTCAGGAACCGTTGGATCTCCGACGTGACGCTCACCTTCGACGGCGGTGAGCCTGTGCATGTCGCCATGGACGACAGCTCCAGGAGCCAACCGGGCCAGACCGTGACCTTCCCCAGGCGTTCGTTCAGCACGTTGCGGATCACGATCGACCGCACCGACCCGGCCGACGCGCTGTCGTTCCGCGGGCTGGCCGACGTCGGTTTCGCCGAAGTGACCGTTCCCGGGGTCGGCCCGATCGACGAGGTCGTCCGACCTCCGCTCGACCTGCTCGGCGCGGCCGGCACCGACTCCCTGGACCACGACGTCTTCTACGTGTTCACACGTCGTGGCGGCAACGGCATCGAACCCGACCGCAATCCCGAGGAACCGACGCTGCGTCGGTGGGTCTACTCGCCGGTGAACCGGTCGGCCACCGCCTACGGCAGAGCGAGGCTGTACCGCTGGCTCGCAGATGAGGAGGTCGACCAACAGATCGGTTGGCCCGACGCGACAGCAGGTGGGGTCACGGCGACGTCATCGGCACGCCTGCCCGGCGACCTTCGGTCGAGGGCGGCGTCCACCGTCGACGGCGATACCACCACGGCCTACCAGACACCGATACAGGACGTCCGCGGGCAATGGGTGGAGCTCACCTACCCGTCGCCGATCACCATCGACGAGGTCGCGTTGGACGTACTCAACGACGGCAAGCACTCGACGCCCACCGCAATGTCGCTCAGCGTGGACGGCGAACATGCCGCGACCGTCTCGCTCGATTCCCTCAGCACTCCCGAAACGACCGAGAGGGGTACCGTCGCACGGCTCGCGGCGCCTATCGAGCCCGTCACGGGCACGACCTTCCGCTTCACGATCGATGACGTCCAAGAGGTCCGCAACACCGACTGGTTCAGCGGCGCAGAGGTCGTGCTCCCGGTCGGGATCGCCCAGCTGGGCCTGCCCCAGATCGACGGACCCGCATCCGAGTCCACCATGCCGACCGCATGCCGGGACGACCTGCTGACCCTCGACGGCGCCCCGGTTCCGCTCCGCCTCGACGGCACGGTCGGCGAAGCGCTCGCCGGCGACGGGGTGGACCTCGTGGCCTGCGGGGAGCCGACTCCGATCACCGAGGGGCAGGCGCTGCTCGAGAGCGGCAACGGATCCGTGACCGGCATCGACGTGGACACCATCGCACTCTCGTCAGCGGCCGGAGGGGCGGCAGGAACCGACACTCTGCAGACACCGGTTCCCGACGGACCCGAACCACCCGCGACCACGACCGAGCGGGTCGGACGCAACCATCATCGGGTCACCGTCGAGGACGCCTCGACTCCATATTGGGTAGTTCTCGGTCAGAGCTGGTCGAGCGGGTTCCGCGCCACGACCTCGGACGGGCGTGATCTGGGCGAGCCGACGCTCATCAACGGCTACGCGAACGGCTGGCTCATCGACCCCTCGGTCGATGGTGCCGATGTCACCGTCGACATCGTCTGGGCACCACAGCGCCTCATCTGGCTCGGGCTGGGTCTCTCCGCCGTCGGTGTGGCCATCTGCCTCGCTCTGGTCGCGATCCCGATGCTCAGAGAGCGTGGAGCACGTGCCCATGCGGTCGTCCACGCTCTCGAGGGTCCTCTGCCTGCGCGGCCTGTGGCGGTGTCGGCGTGGTTCGTGGACGGGGACGTGCTGGGTTGGCCCGTTGCTGCAGGGGCGGGCATCACAGCCGGTGCCGCAGGAGCGGTCTTCGGCGCACCGGTGCTTGGACTGATCCTCGCGCTGCTGACCCTTGCGGCGGCACGACTGCGTCATGGCCAGATCGCAGTACGGCTGGTCTCCGCCGGTGCGTTCGCTGCCGCAGCGCTCTACATCGTGGCAAAGCAGTACCGGTACCGCTATGTCGCCGACTTCGACTGGGTGGCGCGGTTCGAACCCACCCACGGCTGGGTTCTGCTCGCTGTGTTGGCTCTGATCTCGGCGACAGTCATCGACGGTCTGCGGGCAAGGGGCCAGGACCCCGATCCCGGCTCTCAGGCGTTCAGCGGATCGGCTTCTCGGCGATCGCGAGGAGGACCAACGTCGACGGATCGATCGACTCGGTGATGAAGAACTCCTCGTCGGTGATTCCCGACTGACCACCGACCTGTTCGGTGTTCGTGTACCGGTACGCAACACGCCTGCCGGTCGCGTGGAGCCAGACGAACGCTCCCCTGGGCAGCTTGTGGCGTAGACCCAGCGGATCGAGCTTGAGCAGCTTGTTGGCCATCGCACGGCGCTTCTCGAAGTCGGCCTTCACCTCGGCGGTGGCATCGATCCCCAGAACCGTCACCGAGGCGAAGTGACGCCCGAGCATCGCTGCAAGGTCGTCCGGATCGAACAGGTAGACGTGGTACGGGTTCTCGAAGTCGGCGGGGGCGTTGGGCGTGAGGAAGAACGCCCGGCCACCATCAGCCACCACCCGGGCGACCTCGGCGACGTGGAACTCGGGGTCGACGAAGTGCTCGATCAGGTGCGACGAGCAGACGTCGTCGAAGGTGCCCGTGCGCAGCGGCAGGACTGCTCCGTCGCTGCAGACCGTGTTCAGGTCCACTCCCGGGTGCAGCGACACTGCACTCGCGGCGGTCTCCTGGTCGTAGTCCACTCCGACGAGCATGCGATCGTCGCCAGCGAACCCGACGGTGCCGTCACCCAGGCCGCATCCCAGGTCGAGCATCCGGCCGGTCCCCACCCTGGAACGTACCTCTCGGTATCCGGCTGCGTGCAACGCCAGCAGCGAGTCGGGTGTCTCCCCTTCGATGGGACGCTCACCGGTGAGCTTCACGGATCCTCCAGGGGCGACCGATCGGGTGGGCGGTGTGACGGTGCGGGTCACCGGCGCACGCGACACGGCTGCGTAGCATAGGTGGACCCCACCCCGATCCGATGGAGCCTCCCTGTCGTGCTGCCCCCCGCAGGACCGCCTCCCCAGGCGACACCAACTTCAGCCCAGACACCCGTGGCCAGCGAGTCGACTCTCGGGGTCATTGCCGACCTGGCAGCCCGCACCGGGATATCCCACGTGCACATGCTCGCGTGGCGGGACCTGGACGACGATGAGGCGGGCGGCTCCGAGGTCCATGCCCACAGCATCGCCGCGATCTGGGCACAGGCTGGCCTGGATGTCACCATGCGCACCTCCGCGGCGGTCGGCCAGCCGCCCGATGCCCGGCGCGCCGGGTACACGGTCAGCCGGAGGGCCGGGCGCTACGGGGTGTTCCCACGCAGCGCAATGGCGGAGATCGGCGGACGCCTCGGACCCTGCGACGCGCTGATCGAGATCTGGAACGGTATGCCGTTCATGTCCCCGATCTGGTGGCGCAAACCGAGGGTGATCTGGCTCCACCATGTCCACGGACCGATGTGGGGAATGTCGCTGCCGGCACCGATCGCCAAGCTCGGTGTGGCACTCGAGGAGAGGGTCGCCCCGCGCTTCTATCGCCACCAGCCGATCGTCACGCTCTCGCCGTCATCCTACGACGAACTCGTCGACGATCTGGGGTTCTCATCGGAACGGGTCAGGGTGATCCCTCCGGGATTGAACCCGTACTTCACCCCCGGCGGTGACCGCTCACCGACGCCCCTGGTCGTCGCAGTCGGGCGGCTCGTACCCGTCAAGGACTTCCCCCGGCTCGTTCGCGTCATGGCCGCGGCGCGTGAGTCGGTTCCTGACGCAGAGCTCGTGATAGTCGGAGAGGGCTACGAGCGGGACAGGATCCAGGCGACCATCGACGAGTGCGGAGGGGGCAGCTGGGTGACACTGGCGGGGCGTGTCTCCGACGAGGAGCTGCGCGACCTCTACCGCCGCGCGTGGTTGGCCGCGTCGGTGTCGGTGCGCGAAGGGTGGGGCATGACGCTCACCGAGGCAGCAGCATGTGGAACTCCTGCGGTGGCAACTGACATCTCCGGTCACGCGGATGCGGTGGCACGTGATCGCAGCGGACTGCTACGCCACGACGATGCCGGCCTGAGCGCGGCGATCGCCTCCGTGCTCACGGACGCGAAGCTGCGGGCCGAACTCCAAGCCGGTGCGCTTGCTCGCGCTGGCGAGCTCACCTGGGAGCAGACCGCCCGGGCGAACTTCGAGGAGCTCGCCAGCGACGCGCTGCGCCGACAGGGCCGCCACGCCGAAGCAGACGAGCTACGCGGACACGCATGACGGAGTTCATCCTCGGGGTGGACCTCGACGCCGTGTGCGCCGACTACAACACGGCCCTGCGGGCTGTGGCAGCCGCAGAGTTCGGCGTGCCGATCGAGTCGCTCACGACCGAGACCAGCTGGGATTTCGGTGAATGGGGCCTGGACCGCGACGGGTTCCTCGCGCTTCACCGCACTGCTGTCCAGGAGCACAGGATCTTCCGTGACATGCCGGCGGTAGAGGGGGCGTCCGAATCGCTGTGGCGCCTCTCCGACGCCGGCGTGTGGATACGTGTCATCACCCACCGGCTGGTCACCAACTGGGGTCATGCCCTCATCGTGTCCGACACCGTCGAGTGGCTCGACTCGAAGCGGATCCCCTACCGCGACCTGTGCTTCCTGGGCCGCAAGCCCGAGGTGCAGGCAGATGCCTACATCGACGACGCACCCCACAACGTCTTGGCACTCCGGGCGACGGACAACCGGGTGATCGTCTTCGACCAGCCCTACAACCGTCATCTGGACGGACCTAGGGCGGCTACCTGGGGGCAGGTCGAGCTCCTGGTGGCCGACCTCGTCGCGGCGGGAGGTGGCGCGTTCGCAGGCCAGCTACCCGGCCTGGATGCCGGCGCTGACCGACTGGACCGCAGGAAGAACGTCTGAGCGACGTGGTGCCAGCGGGCTGAACCCCACCGCTTCGCTTCCGGCCCGCCTCGGTTTCAGGACCGGTGGTGGTCGGGATCGAAACGCGTAGGCGGTCGCATCACTGAACGCGGTGGCGGACCGAACCGGCGAAGGATGAAGTCGCGCAATCCCAGCATCCGTGCTCGTGCGTCGAAGATGAGGGCGCGGGTGTCGGGCCGAACGACTCCGCGGAAGGTTTGCACGATCGTGAACCACATCCGGATGAACGCGTGGTACCAGCCGCTCATCTCCTGGACCAGCAACAGCGTGTTACGCGTCTGGAGGTAGTCGACTATCGCCATTCCCGAACCTATGTGGATGTTCTGGACACGCGCTCCGCGGATCAGGCCGACTTTCCATCCGGCCGACCGGGCACGCAGTGCCAGCTCCGCCTCCTCGCAGTAGGAGAAGTAGCGCTCGTCGAACACGCCGATCTCAGCCAGGCAGTCACGCCGAAGCATCATCAGCGTCCCGTGGGGATAGTCAACCGTCTCCCAGCGCGGCAGGAGCGGAGAACCGTCGGGCGGCAGATCGGGAACCGCCACTGCCATTCCGCCGAAGTAGGGGTCTATCACCGGCGCCATGCCGTCACCGACATCGGCGCACATGAGTCCGGCCATCGGCTCCTGTGCAGCCGCGTCGAGCATCGCTCTGAGACAACCCGGGAACGGATCGACGTCGTGGGGAGCGAGCACGCACCACTCACCGTCATCAGGGTCGTCGAGGAACCTGCGAAGGCCGACGTTCGATCCCGGGCCGAACCCGGCGTTCGTCCCGGCTCCGATCAGTTCCACCTGACCGGCGGGATAGCCGCTGAGGCCGGTGCGCAGCTCCTCCAGCGCGTCAGGCGTGGAGTCGTTGTCAACGATGGTGACGCGGACCGGCACTTCGCGCCGGGTGAAGCGCTCCACGGTTTCCAGACATGCTCCGGCCTGGTTCCAGTGGACTATGACAACCCGCAGCGGCATGGCGCCGGACCGTAGCGGTCCGGCGCCCACACCGCGAATCACACCAGAGGTCGATCCGTCGGACGTACGGGTGACGGCAGTGCCGTCTCCCCCATCAGGTAGCGGTCGACCGACGCGGCGCACGCACGACCCTCGGCGATCGCCCACACGATGAGGCTCTGTCCCCGACCGGCATCTCCGCAGACGAAGACACCCTGTTCCGAGCTCGACCAGTCACCGTCACGTGCCACGTTCCCACGGTCGTCGATGTCGACAGCGAGGCCGTCGAGCAGACCTGCGCGTTCTGGGCCTGTGAAGCCCATCGCCAGGAACACCAGGTCGACCTCGAGCTCGGCCTCGGAGCCTTCCACCGGGACGAAACTCGGTCGGCCGTCGACCATCTGCTGTTCGACTTCGACGTAGCGCAACGCCCGCAGCGCCCCGTTCTCGTCACCGAGGAACTCCAGAGTGTTGACCGAGAAGTCGCGCTCACCGCCCTCTTCGTGCGCGGACGAAGTCCTGTAGATGAACGGCCATGTCGGCCAGGGATTCGCGTCCGGCCGGCTCTCGGGAGGCCGGGCCATGATCTCGAACTGGTGGATGGACTCGGCTCCCTGCCGGTGAGCGGTACCCAGGCAGTCGGCTCCGGTGTCACCACCACCGATGATGACGACCTTCTTGCCGCCTGCATGGATCGGCACGTCGTCATGGGCGATCCGCCCCGACGCCGCCCGGTTGGCCAGCGGCAGGTAGTCCATCGCCTGATGGATGCCGGTCAGCTCACGCCCCGGGATCGGTAGGTCTCGAGCCGCCGTCGCTCCCGTCGCGATCACGACCGCGTCGAAGTCGGCGCGCAGCTCCTCGACTGTCAGGTCGACACCTACGTTCACGTTCACACGGAACTCGGTTCCCTCGGCGCGCATCTGTGCGAGCCTGCGGTCCAGGTGCCTCTTCTCCAGCTTGAACTCCGGGATGCCGTATCTCAGCAGGCCACCGATCCGGTCGGCCCGCTCGAACACGATCACGGTGTGGCCCGCTCGGGTCAGCTGCTGCGCCACTGCGAGTCCTGCAGGTCCCGAACCGATCACCGCGACCCGCTTGTCGCTCAGGCGAGCAGGCCGTATGGCGGTGATCCAACCCTCGTTCCAGGCATGGTCGATGATCGCTGCTTCGACCTGCTTGATCGTCACCGGATCCTGGTTGATTCCCAGCACACAGGCTGCCTCGCAGGGTGCTGGGCACAGCCGCCCGGTGAAGTCCGGGAAGTTGTTCGTGGCGTGGAGCCGCTCGATGGCGTCGCGCCAACGGTCCCGGTACACCAAGTCGTTCCAGTCGGGAATGATGTTTCCGAGCGGGCAGCCGTTGTTGCAGAACGGGATGCCGCAGTCCATGCAGCGGCTCGCCTGCACCTGCAGCTTCTCGTCGGGGTAGTCCTCGTAGACCTCGTTCCAGTCGAGGATGCGCACAGGGACCGGCCGCCGCGTCGGGACCTCCCTGTCGTGCTTCAGGAATCCTCTGACGTCACCCACGGCTGGCCTCCATCACGGCTTCGATCACATCACGGCCCTCGGCCTCGGCGAGGCGCGTCGCGTCGAGCACTCGCTGGTAGTCCTTGGGCATCACCTTGCGGAAGTTGGTGAGCTCCTGGTCCCAGTCGCTCAGCAGGTCTGCTGCCACCGCGGAATCTGTCTCGTCGAGGTGTCGTTGCACGATCGTGCGCAGGAACTCACGATCGCTGTCGTCCAACTCGGTCAACGAGACCATGTCGAGGTTCACCCGCGAGGTGAACTCGCCCTCGGGGTCGTGCACGTATGCGATACCTCCGGACATGCCGGCGCCGAAGTTGCGCCCCGTCGGGCCGAGTACGACGACTCGACCGCCTGTCATGTACTCGCAGCCGTGGTCGCCGACTCCTTCGACGACCGCAACTGCGCCCGAGTTGCGGACGCAGAATCGCTCGCCCACCTCACCCCGCAGGAACACCTCTCCTCCGGTCGCCCCGTAGAGGATGACGTTGCCGGCGATGATGCTCTCCTCGGCGACGAAGTCGCTGTGGGACCCGTCGGGTGGGCGCACGACGATGCGCCCTCCGGAGAGCCCCTTGCCCACGTAGTCGTTGGCGTCGCCGTGCAGGCGCAGTGTGATCCCCTTGGGGACGAATGCACCGAAGCTGTTCCCGGCGGACCCGTCGAAGTCGATGACGATGGTGTCATCGGCCATGCCGGCACCGCCGTGCGCCTTGGTCAGCTCGTGTCCGAGCATGGTTCCGACCGTTCTGTTGACGTTGCGGATCGGCATGCGCAACTGGACCGGCTGGCCGGTTGCGATGGCCTCCGTGCACTCCGCGATCAGAGTTGTGTCGAGCGCCGCGTCGAGGCCGTGGTCCTGGACCCGGCGCCACGAGAGTGCGTCGTCCTGGCGTGGCTCCACGACGTGCAGGATCGGGCTCAGGTCCAGCCCGGACGCCTTCCAGTGCTCGACCGCAGCGTCGGTGTCCAGGCACTCGGCGTGGCCCACGGCATCAGCCAGGGTGCGGAAGCCGAGCTCGGCGAGAAGCTCGCGCACCTCCTCGGCGATGTACAGCATGAAGTTCTCGACGAACTCCGGCTTGCCGGAGTAGCGCTCGCGCAGGACCGGGTTCTGGGTCGCGATACCGACAGGACAGGTGTCCAGGTGGCAGACCCGCATCATGATGCAACCCGACACCACGAGCGGCGCCGTGGCGAAGCCGAACTCCTCCGCCCCGAGCAGCGCGGCGACCACGACGTCACGGCCGGTCTTCATCTGCCCGTCGGCCTGTACGACTATGCGGTCGCGTAGGCCGTTGAGGAGCAGGGTCTGCTGGGTCTCGGCCAGGCCGAGCTCCCACGGCGCGCCGGCGTGCTT
>CAYVDN010000061.1:0-17690 GCA_964450685.1 uncultured Microthrixaceae bacterium | reverse complement strand
TGAGCGACACCAAGGCCAAGGAGCTCGGCCTCACCCCGCTGGCGCGCATCGTGTCCTCCGCCGCGACCGGCCTGAACCCCGAGATCATGGGCCTGGGCCCGGTCGAGGCGGTCAAGAAGGCTCTCGGCCGCGCGGGTATGTCGGTGGGCGACATCGACCTGTTCGAGATCAACGAGGCGTTCGCCGCCCAGGTGCTGCCCTCGGCCTGGGAGCTTGGCATCCCGATGGAAAAGCTGAACACCCGCGGTGGCTCGATCGCCCTGGGCCACCCGTTCGGCATGACCGGCGCCCGCATCATGACGACCCTGATCCACAACCTCCAGGAATCCGACAAGACCTTCGGCGTCGAGACGATGTGCGTCGGTGGCGGCCAGGGCATGGCGATGGTCATCGAGCGCCTGAGCTGAGCCCGCGCAGTGCTCCACCCGTGGAGCATCAACTGCACGATTTCGGTGATCCCGGTCGATCTCGACCGGGATCACCCGTTTTCGACCCTGATCCCGGGTGTCGACGCGCTCAGGCGGGCACCGACACGACCTCGGCGCGCAACTCCTTGACACGGTTGCCCTCATCGACGAACACCGCCGTCGGCTGGTGCTCGCGTGCCTCGGCGTCGTCCAGTTCGACGAAGGTGGCCAGGATCACGATGTCCCCCGGATGGATCAGGTGCGCGGCCGCACCGTTGATTCCGATCACACCGCTGCCGCGGGGACCCGCTATCGCGTACGTGGCCAACCTCGCGCCGTTGGTGACGTCCCAGATGTGGACCTCTTCCCATTCGAGGATGCCGGCGGTGTCGAGCAGGTCGGCGTCGATGGTCACCGAACCCTCGTAGTCGACATCAGCCACTGTCACAGTGGCGCGATGGATCTTGGACGCGAACATGCGGCGACGCATGACGGCTCCTTTCCCCCGGAAGGGAGGGTGTCGGTCGCGCCCCGGACGGGTGCGCGCTGCGACACCGACGGTATCGGATCGCACTGGGGGACGAAAGTGGCTGCGGCAAAGTTCCGGGGGTCAGCAGTGACAAGCCTTGTCATCGACGACCCCCAGTTGGAGTGCTGATTGTGGGAGTGGCTCGAGTCAGCCGGCGCCGTACACCGGGGTGGGAACCTCGGCCTGCTCCAGCAACTCGGCGACGACCGGGCCGATCTCGGCGGCGTCCCAACGCGCCCCCTTGTCGACACGCGGTCCGTGGCGGAAACCCTCGGCGATCCCGATGATGCCCCCCTCGACCTCGAACACCCGGCCGGTGACCCCGGCAGATTCGGGGGATCCGAGCCAGGCCACCAGTGGCGAGACGTTCTCCGGGGCCATCGCGTCGAATGCCCCCTCGTCGACCTCGGCCATCATGTCGGCGAAGGCCTCCTCGGTCATGCGAGTGCGTGCCGCAGGTGCCAATGCGTTCGCGGTCACACCGATGCGACCCAGCTCTGCTGCCTGCACGAGCGTCATGGACGTGATCGCACCCTTTGCGGCCGAGTAGGCCGCCTGGGCGATCGACCCCATGAGGCCCGCTCCCGACGAGGTGTTGATGATCCGAGCGTCCACGGCCTCGCCTGCCTTGGACTTCGCACGCCAGTAGGTGGCTGCGTGACGCGACGGAGCTGCGTGGCCGAGCACGTGCACCTTCATGACCGCTTCCCACTCCGACTGCTCCGAGTTGACGAACATCCGGTCGCGCACGATGCCGGCGTTGTTGACCACCACGTCGAGTCCGCCGAAGGTGTCGATCGCCAACTGGACCATCTCACCAGCCGCGTCCCAGTCGGAGACGTCGTGCGACGAGGTGACCGCCTCGCCACCAGCGGCCACGATCTCGTCGACCACCTGCTGCGCAGGAGTGTCCGACGGGTCGGAACCGTCCTGGGCCACTCCCAGGTCGTTGACGACGACCTTGGCGCCCTGGCGGGCGAACTCGAGCGCATGCGCCCGACCAAGGCCACGACCCGAACCGGTCACGATCACAACACGTCCGTCACAGATACCCATGGCAGAGAATCTGACACCCCGTCAGGTGTGGGCACAAACTGTCGTCTCGTCCGGCGCCTGCCGCGATCACAGGGGGACCAGATGCGCTTCGGTGTCACCATCTTCTCGACCGACCTGTCAATGGCCGTCGTGGACGTCGCACGGGCGGCCGAGGAACGCGGGTTCGATTCGCTGTGGATCCCGGAGCACACCCACATCCCGACGAGCCGGCTCACTCCCCCGCCGACCGGTGATGCCGAGTTGGCCGAGGAGTACAAGCGCTCGGTCGACCCCCTGATAGCACTGGCAGCCGCCGCCACGGCGACCTCGACGATCCGGCTCGGAACCGGTGTGATGCTGCCGGCGCAACGGGAACCACTCGTGACCGCCAAGGCGGTCGCCACGCTCCAGAACATCTCCGGCGGGCGCTTCGAGATGGGTGTGGGATTCGGCTGGAACGAGGACGAGATGGCCGACCATGGAGTCGAGTACCGCCGACGACGATCGCATGCCCGTGAGCACATGCTGGCGATGAAGGCGCTCTGGCAGGACGAGATCGCCGAGTACCACGGCGACTTCGTGGACTTCACGCCGAGCTGGTCGTGGCCCAAACCTGACCGGCCCGTCCCGGTGCTCGTGGGTGGAGGTGCCGGACCGAAGATGTTCGCTCACATCGCCGAGTACGGCGACGGGTGGATACCGATCGGGGGCGCCGGGCTGTCGGAGTCCATCCCGGCGTTCCGCCGGGCCATGGAGGACGCCGGGCGTGACCCCGACACGATGAGCATCGTCCCGTTCGGGTCGCACCCGAGTGACGACAAGCTCGATCACTTCGAGAGGATCGGTGTGACCGAGTGCGTCTTCCGACTTCCTTCCGCTCCAGCAGATCAGGTCCTTCCCGTGCTCGACGAACAGGCCGAGCTGATCAGCCGCTGGACCAGCCAGCGGCCCTAGGTTGACTCCATGGCCGACCTACCGTCGAAGAAGCAGCTGGAGTCGTCCGGGGACACCCACGGATTCAGGGTCAACGGCCGTCAGCTCGTCGGCGGGCTGATCGCGGTCGTGCTGTTGATCTTCATCCTGTCGAACCGCGACCCGATCACCGTCGACTTCCTCTTCGTCGAATGGAATACGTCGCAGTGGGTGGTGCTGAGCGTCACCGCTCTGCTGGGTGCAGCGGTGGGGGCCGGGGTGTTCGCCCGACGTCAGCGTCGCAGGAGCCGGCGGGCCTGAGACAGCGAGCCCGAGTCAGCGGGCTCGGACGGAGCCCCGTCGGCCTCGGCGACTGTGCAGCAAGCAGTTCACGGCAGCAAGCAGTTCACGGCAGCAAGCAGTTCACGCGCTCGGTGGCATCCAGTGGCCGGAGTTGACCGGCAAGGCCGTTCCGGTGACGCACTTGGCCAGCGGGGAGGCGAAGAACACGACCGCCCCGGCGATCTCCGACGAGTGCGGCAGGTATCCGAGCGCCGTCTCCGCAGCCCGCTCGTCGTAGATGTCCTGCCAGGTCGTGTCGCCGCCGCGCTCGTTGGCCTGCCACTCGAAGTAGACCCGCACGCTGTCGCCCCAGATGTAGCCGGGGTGTACGGCGTTGACCCGGATCCCGTACTCGCCGAGCTCCACCGCCAAGGTCTTCGTGACTGCCCCGAGCGCCGCCTTCGACCCTGCGTAGGCACCGGCGGAATCCTCGAGCCGTTGCACCGACATCGTGTTGATCATCACGATGCGAGCGTCGCCGGTTCGCTCGGCCGCCAGCTTGATCTGGGGAAGCATCG
This sequence comes from uncultured Microthrixaceae bacterium, assembly GCA_964450685.1. GTDB lineage: Bacteria > Actinomycetota > Acidimicrobiia > Acidimicrobiales > Microtrichaceae > JBAOHV01. Next base: position 13,947 of record CAYVDN010000061.1, on the reverse strand, counting down.
CGTGGGTGAGCTGCAGTGTGCCGAAGTAGTTGATGTCCATCGGGCGCCGCCAGCGGTCGAGGTCCGAGTCCTCGAACCTGCGGTGCTCTCCACCGTGGAACGCCGAGTTGACCAGGATGTCGACGCCGGACCGGTCGAGCCCGAGAGTGCTCGTGGCCGCGAGCACTTCGGCGGCGATGCGGTCACACTCATCTCGCTTGGCGATGTTCCCGTACACCGGAAACGCGCGGCGTCCGAGCGCCTCGATCTCCTCGACCACCGATGGCACGACCTTTTCTGATCTCGCCACCAGGACCAGATCAGCACCCTCGTTGGCGAGCGCCAGTGAGATGTCGCGTCCCATCCCTGGACCCACCCCGGTGACCATCGCGGTCCTGCCCTCGAGCATCATCGCCCAGCTCCTCGTCTGTTGATCGCGCCTATGCGCGCACGCTCTGGTTCCACGGGATCTCTCGGTCCGATGTCGGCTCACGGGGTAGACCGAGCGCCTGCTCACCGAGGTTGTTGCGGTGAACCTCTTCGGTACCGCCGCCGATCCGGGAGGCGAACTGGTTGAGGCACTGGTACTGCCAGAAGCCGTCGCCCTCGGCATCGTGCCAGAGCATGCCTTCGGGCCCCTCGAGGTCCACCGCCAGGCCGACCCTGTGCGACAAGGACCGTGTGAAGAAGTTCTTGAGCAGGGAACCGTGCAACGCCAGTTCCTTGCGGCCCGTCATCACCGCTGTCTGCGTGCGCCAGCCCATCCACTTGAGGATCAGCTCGTTGGAGTGGACCTTGGCCAGCTCCTGACGGACGATCGGATCGTCGGTACGACCGAGCCTCCGTGCGGTCGCGAGCACCGCCACGAAACCGGTCGCCAGACCGGCGCCGGAGATCATCGAGCTCTCGCTGCGCAACGTGGTGCGCGTGACCTTCCAACCGTCGCCGACCTGACCCACGACGTTCCCGTCGGGGACGCGCAGGTCTGACAGGAACACCTCGTTGAAGTGCGCCACCCCTTGGGCCTGCACCAGAGGACGCACCTCGATACCGGGACTCCTCATGTCAACGATGAAGAACGTGAGCCCCTCGTGCTTGGGCACGTCGGGATCGGTTCTCGCGACCAGTATGCCGAAGTCCGCATGTTGGGCCGACGATGTCCAGACCTTCTGCCCGTTGACCACCCAGTCGTCACCGTCGCGGACCGCACGGGTTGCAAGTGCAGCCAGGTCCGAACCAGCCCCGGGTTCGGAGAAGAGCTGACACCACGACTCATCCCCTGACAGGAGTGGACCGAGGTATCGCCGCTGCTGTTCCCGCGTCCCGTGTGCCATCAGGGTCGGACCGACCAGAGCCTGGGCAGCGGTGATGAAACCCGAGGTCGCGTCGTAGCGGGCCAGCTCCTGGTTGAACACGATCTGGTGAGCTGCGCTGAGACCCCGACCGCCGAACGCTGCGGGCCACGCGAGCCCTGCCCACCCCGACTCGTGCAGAAGCTTCTGCCATGCGTGGCAACGCGCCCGGTAGTCCGCGGCCACATCCGGGTCTGTCGCGGCACCGTTGCGGGACCAGTCCCGCTCGTCGCCGCGCTTCAGCTCTGCGTTCGCATCGAGGAAGGCCCGCACCTCGGCACGGAAGTCGGCCAGCTCGGGGGAGTCGTCGAAATCCACGGCGGCAGCGTAGGCGACGGCAGTGGAACGCGTTCCAGCTGAGGCGTTCCAGGTGGTGGTTCAGCTGCCGTCCACCGGCTGGTCCGGAGTGAACCAGGCGAGCTGGACCATGCCCACCCCGAGCAGGCGGGCCCGGTCTGCTATCTCCTCACCGGGAGAGATCGCACGGGTGATCTCATTGAACAACCACCGTGCCACCCAGCGACGCATCAGCACGAGGCGTCCCTCGGGAACAGGCGCACCGAGCCCCAGCCACATGCTCAGGGTCGCCGACGGGTCCGGGGAGTCGGTCGCACCCTCCGCGCCGGTCGCGCGGACGGCGTCATCGATACCGGCGTGGATCAGCGCTATGTCAGCACCCTCGGACCACATGAGCGACAGCGCCGTGTCGATCTGGTCGTAGCGTGGGGATCCACCGCTGCCCACCAGCACGAACTCGTGCTCGGCTGCGACCGCTGCTGCACCGAGCGAAGCGGCCCGACCGCCCGGGGGCCTGGTGGCTGCCCGCCACGACCTGGAGAACCGGGAGAGCTGCTCGCGCAGCACGTTGTTGCCCTCGTCGAGCTCGTCCTCCATCACCAGGAGCTCGACGCGGACGTGGGGCGACGAGAACGAATCGAGCCCACGGACGATGGGCAGCGCTGCTTCCCCGCCGATCGGGGCGATGACTGTGACACTCGTGGCAACCGCTCCGGCGCGTTCGAGTAGCCCTGCACCTCGCGGGTCACCGACGCGACGCAGCATCAGCCGCGTCATCGACGGGTCCTCGAGGACAGGAGAGGTGGAACGTTCTTCCAGGTCAGACATGTTGGTCACCGGGTGCGAAGGGCACCCATCCCCCTATCGGCAGCGATCGCTGCGCCACTGAAGGTTTCGGCCGTGTCCGCCAGTAGGCTCCTCGGCTCACCGAGCAGCGCCGAACCGTCAGGGGGAACCGGCTGTGCCTCCCGCACTCTTCATCGTGGGAACTTCCCGCAGCGGAACGAGCTGGGCCTTCGACCTGTGCGCGTCCCATCCCGACATGTCGATGGGTTACGAGTCGAAGCTGCCTGTCGAGGGAATCGAGGTCCACCGCCGCTTCGAGGAACGGCTCCGCCGCCCAGCCGAACGAGACGCGGCGATGGCAGATCTCTTCGCCGCCCTGCACGACTCGATCGACGATCCGAGCAACACCGAGCTGTTCGAGCGACTGACCTCGGCGGAGGTCATCGAGCGTGCAGTCTCCGCCTACGGAGAGGCTCCGGGGTGGCCTTCGGTCTGCGAGACGATCTTCTGCTCGCTCGAGGGCACCAGCCACTGGGGCAACAAGCTGCTGCGCATCGAGTTGACCGACGTGCTGCTGGAGCAGTGGCCCGACTCCCGATTCCTGGTCCTGACCCGAGATCCCCGCGGCGTGATGGCATCCCAGGCCAAGAAGTTCGACCACAGCGTCGACTACAGCGCCACCTACTGGAACACCCACGCCGAGTTCGTGACGCGTCGCCTCGGGCTGCGCCCCGGCGAGCACGACGACCGGTTCCTCGTCGTCGATCTGGTCGAGATGGCACGTGACCCCCGCCCCAGTCTGGAATGGGCGTTCGGCGCGGTCGGGCTGACACTCGACCCGATCGACGACCTGATCGACCGCTTCCCCGGCGACCCCGACAGGCTGGACAAGTGGCGTAGCTCTCTCGACCCCGCGCTACAGCTCCGCGTCGAGGAATACTGCTTCGACCAGATGAAGGCTCTCGGCTACAAGCCCGTGCTCGCAACGGCACCTCGACGAGTGAGCCGGCTGAGACGGCTGGTCGCCATGGCGCGTGAACACGGCGGGGAGCTGCTGCGCGACCCTGGGGCAATCCGGCGCAAGCAGGTCATCCGACGAGTCAGGACCGCGCTGAAACTCGGTCGCTGAGCGATCACGTGTCCCAGGTGTTGGGGCTAGAGACGCTCGATGATCGTGACGTTGGCCTGGCCGCCGCCTTCGCACATGGTCTGCAGGCCATAGCGGCCACCGGTGCGCTCGAGCTCGTTCAGCATCGTCGTCATGAGGCGCACCCCGGTCGCACCCAGCGGGTGGCCGAGAGCGATCGCTCCACCGTTGACGTTCACCTTGGCAAGGTCGACATCCAGCTCCTTGGCCCAGGCGAGCACGACCGATGCGAACGCTTCGTTGATCTCGATCAGGTCGATGTCGTCGAGGGTCATGCCGGCCTTGTCGAGTGCGTAGCGGGTGGCCGGAATCGGCGCGGAGAGCATCCGGATGGGGTCCTCGCCACGAACCGACAGGTGGTGGATGCGTGCCCGCGGCTTCAGGCCGTGCTGCTCGACCGCCCTCTCCGAGGCGATGAGCATCGCTGCGGCAGCATCGGAGATCTGCGACGCGACAGCGGCGGTCAGGCGTCCGCCCTCGGTTAGCGGCTTCAACGAACGGATCTTGTCCATGTCGGGCTCACGCGGACCCTCGTCCTGGGTCACGTCGCCGTAGGCGACGATCTCGTTGTCGAATCGACCTTCGGCGCGGGCGCGGATGGCACGCTCGTGGGACTGCACCGCGAACGCCTCCATGTCCTCGCGGCTGATGTTCCAATCGCGGGCGATCATCTCGGCGCCGACGAACTGGCTGACCTCCTGGGTGCCGTAGCGCTTGACCCATCCGGTCGACCCGGAGAACGGGTCGCTGATGCCGAACCGGTCGGCGACGAGCATCGCCGAGGAGATCGGGATCGTCGACATGTTCTGCACACCGCCGGCGACGACCAGGTCCTGGGTGCCGGAGAGGACGCCCTGAGCGGCGAAGTGCACCGCCTGCTGCGATGAGCCGCACTGGCGATCCACGGTCGTGCCGGGGACCTCCTCGGGTAGGCCTGCTGCCAGCCAGCAGGTGCGAGCGATGTCGCCGGCCTGCGACCCGATCGTGTCGAGGCACCCGAACACGACGTCCTCGACAGCCGCAGGATCGATGCCCGTGCGGTCCACGAGCGCGTTGAGGACGTGGGCGCCCATGTCGGCTGGATGCTCGCCTGCCAGCCCACCCCCACGACGACCGACTGGGGTACGGACTGTGTCGATGATGTAGGCCTCGGCCATCGGGGAACCTCCGGATCGTGCGCTCATCTGGCGCCTCTGGCGTGTCGAACTCGCCCGACAACCGTACAGTCGGCCCGCCCGGCAACCAGATTCGGCCACATGAGGGGTGCGGGGGATGCAACACTGCGCCCATGTCGTCGTGGCGCGCCGAACAGTTCGACCTGCTACCCCAGTCAGTGCAGCAGCGCTGGTCCCCGTACAACGAGCTCGGCTCGGACGGCTCGTTCTCCTCGCTCGTGGGCATGGAGGTCGAGGAGCTGCGTCGGGACTACGCGCGCATCTCGATGCCGTGGCGAGCAGAACTGAACCAGCCGAACGGGCTGATGCACCCGGGGGCGATCGCCACTCTCGTCGACACAGCGGTCGTTCCCGCTGTCGGAACTGCATATGACGAGAACCGTCGCTACTCGACGATCGAGCTGTCGGTGCGTTACCTGTCCCCGGTCCGCCAGGAGGATCTCGTCGCCGAGGCGTGGGTGACCCGCCGAGGGCACCGGGTGGTTTTCTGCGAGGTCGAGGTCAGGACGTCGACCGCGGTGAAGGTGGCGTCCGCCAACTGCATCTACGTGGTCGGCTCGGTCATGCCCGAGAGCTGACCTACGCCCGCGGCAGCTGGGCTGTCGTCGGCCACGGCGCACCTCACGGTTCGACGATGTGGAACCAGGTCGTGAACTCGTCGAGCATCTCCAGGAAACGTTCCCAGACCGCTACATCCCCGGTGACGTCCAGGCGGCCCTCGGCGCTGGCCGTCACCAACTCATCGGTCCCGACCAACAACGCCTTGACCGCCTGAGTGGGCCCGGTCAGCACCAGGTCGGGGTCACCCTCACGCGACCCGGTGTGGTGGTTCAGCACGCAGCGGTGCACCTGAATGCTGAAGCGCTCGTCCGTGTCCGACATGACCAGGTCGATCCGGATCCTGGCCCCGTGTGCCGCGGCCGCGTTCAACCGGACAGCCAGGTAGTCGAGGAGCATCGGAACCGGCATGGCGGCAAGCATGTCGGGATTGCGGCCGGGTGTCGTGCCCAGGTCGATGACACCCCCGCGGAGCTCCTGCGCTCCCGTCAGATAGAAGTTGCGCCACACGCCGTTCTCGCTCTGGTAGCCCAGCTGTTCGAGCACATCGGCGAGAAGCCGGCGTGCACCGATGTGGTCAGGTTGGGCGAACACGACGTGGTTCAGAACCTGTGCCGCCCAGCGATACTCACCGGCATCCACGTCGGCCGTTGCACGGTCGACGACCGCGTCGGCGCCCCCCATGTACTCCACGTAGCGCCTCGACGACTCGACCGGCGGCAAGGGATGCAGCGTGGAGGGATTGCCGTCGAACCAGCCGAGGTAGAGGTTGTACACCGCCTTGGCGTTGTGGTTGATCGAGCCGTAGTAGCTGCGGTTGCACCAGCGGTCGCCGAGCTCGGGTGGGAAGTCCAGCTGCTCGGCGATCTCGAGCATCGTCTCACCGTGATTCGCCAGCCGCAGGACCTGGTCGTGCAGGAACTTGTACGCGTCGCGCTGGACCTCGAGGAAGTCGACCACCCGCTCCCGACCCCAGGTCGGCCAGTGGTGCTGCGCGAAGACGACGTCGGAGTCCGCACCGAACAGATCGATCGCACGGTCCAGGTAGTAGGCCCATGACTTGGCATCGCGGGTGCGTGCGCCTCGCAGCGTGTAGAGGTTGTGCAGCACGTGCGTGGCGTCCTCCGCCGAGCACAGCGCCCGGAGCTGTGGCAGGTGGAACAGCATCTCTGCCGGAGCCTCGGTGTCGGGTGCGAGCATGAAGATGAACTCGACCCCGTCGATGGTCATCGACTCGACCTCGTCGGTGATCTCGACGGTCGGCTCCAGGAACGAAGTGGCGGCCAGCGGGATGCCGAGGCCCAGGCCAGGGCTCACCGCGCCCGTCGGCCCCTTCGGCAGCAGCGGCCCGTACATGTAGCTGGCGCGCCTGGTCATGACGTTGCCGGCAAGCACGTTCTCGGACAGGGCGGCCTCGGTGAAACCGACCGGAGCGATGATCGCGACCCTCCCGGCTGCAACGTCGTCTGCGCTGGTAACGCCCTTCACCCCGCCGAAGTGGTCTACGTGGCTGTGGGTGTGGATCACCGCCACGACCTCTCTCTCACCGCGGTGGGCACGGTAGAGCTCGAGCGCAGCGGCGGCGGTCTCGGGTGCGGTCAGCGGGTCGACGAGGATGACACCGGTGTCACCCTCGATGATCGTCATGTTCGCCAGATCGGCTGAGCGGACCTGGTAGACCCGCTCGCAGACCTGGAACAGCCCGTGGAACGTCAGCAGCTGGGTCTGTCGGAGCAGGCTCGGGTGCACCGTGTCGGGGCATTCGCCGTGATTGACCCAGTCGTGACCCGAGACGTCCCAGACGACGGCGCCAGCGACGTTCGAGATGCGCCCACCGTCAGGCAGCGGAGCGATCAGCCCGCGCTGCGCGTCTTCGAAATCGGTGGTGTCCTCGAACGGCAGTGCACCAGCCGCCGTTTCGAGGACCCGGCGCGTGGCCTCGGTCGCCCCGTCAGGACCCATCTCGTTCCCCCTCGGTTCCGGCGTAGTCGCCCGGACTGGAAGCTAGCCGTCGAGGTCGATGTCCGGGTGGGCCGAACCACGGGCCCTGCCGGCGTGACACACCTCGAGGAGGTGACAGTGATCGCACCACCGACCAGGCCTGGTGGGAGCACCGGCGGGGTCGACCCGTAGCGCGACGTGTTCGACCAACCGGTCCGCTGCAAGGTCCAGGAGATCGCGGTCCACCTCCACCTGCACCTTGACTCCCCGCGATGGTGCGGCGACGGTCACGCGCACCGGGGCGTGACGGGCGAGCACCGACCTGACCAGCGCCAGGTGAGCGGCCCGCATCCGGTCGGTCGAGTCTGCATCGCTGTCGGCGACGAGCAGGAGAACCTCACCGGTGACCACCCCGCCCATCGAGGCGTCGAGGTTTGCCACCACGCGCACCAGGCGATCAGGAACGTCCCACCGGGCTCCAGCCGTCGGGTCAGCCCACCGCACCCGCGGGTCCGGTGGCACCACCTGACGCACGCCCGATGCCCAGGTGAGCGCAGCTGCGCTCACTGCCGCAATGCCGGGTCGACCCAGCTCGTCGAGCCACCCGGCGAGAGACATTCCGAGGGTGCTGCGATTCGACAGCACCTCGGTGATCGCGGCTCCCAGGTCTGACGCGTCGGACGAATCGTCGTCAAGGAGTCGCAGCGCTCCCAGGCCGATCTGTCGCCTCGCGGTGCGCGCACTCCATGCGAACTCCCCCGTGGCCGGCTGAGCGGCACGGCTGGGACACCGCTCGGTCAGGTCGTACGGCCGTACGACGAGACCCTGGTCGTATACGTTCGGCCGCTTCTTCCCCGGCTCGACCCGGTGATGGTCTCCGAGCACGGCATCCAGCCCGGCCATGACACGTTCGATCGCGCCCTCCGCCAGGTGACGACGCTCGTCACGCCCACCTTCGACCGAGCTCACCTCGACCCGCCGTCGTTCTCGCCGCCGTCGCTAGTGGCAGCGCGCCCGGTCGGACAGTCCGCCAGATCGGGGCACCAGCCACACGAGCTGCCCGGTCGTTCCTCCGGGACATCACCGATGGCCAACTCCGCCCAGCGGAGCATCGCGTCACACATCCGCTCAGCCGCCGACCGCAGCATCCCCTCGGTAACCGGTACGCCCGCCGGAGCCTTGCCCGGGTACCACCTGGCCACGACCGCCGGGGCACGCCTGTCACGGAGGGCGACCAGCAACGCGTACAGATAGACCTCGTGTGGATGCGATGACGCCACTGCGCCGGACTTGACCTCGACGACGACACCCGGATGCGGAGTTCCAGCACCGCCCAACTCGACGTCCAGGATGCCGGAGCAGATGACGTCACCATCTGCGAACACCGAGGTGGCGCGGCTCTGCAGCCGGGGACGCCAGTCGGCCCCGACATCGGACCAGGCGGCCGCCGCAGCCGCCATCGGCTCCAGCAGCTCGGCGGCCTCGCCGTCGTCCATTCCGACGAGTGATTCGAGCGAATCCTCGTCACCACAAGCCTCGAGCATCTCCGCCAGCGCAGGCACCGGATCGAGCACACGGCCGTCGAAGAGCTGGTGGGCTATGTACTGGTCGAGCGCACGACCGGCGAGCATCCGAGCGGTCGGGACCGGATCGGCTGTTGACCGTGCAGCCGCCAACGCCCTGCGCTCACACGACTCCAGGTCAGCAAGCCGGGATTTCGACAACCTGATCGGCAGCGAGGAGACGAAGCCTTCGCCTCGAACCAGGTCAGCCGCGGCACGGGCCGATTCGTCCAGGTGGACGCGCAGCTCCGAGATGATCCCGGGGTCCACGGCCCGGGCCCCGATGCTCGCGGGCTCGACCGTCGGTCCTGGACCGATGGATGCGAGCCACTCTCCCACCATCACCCGCCCAATGGTTCCAGACCCGACAGGCTCGTCGCGCCCGGAGCTCGGGTTTGTGCGTTACACCTGGTCCACCTGTGGACCGATCCTGAGAACCGAAGCTTGTTCGGTGAACTGTGGACTTCATCAGGCCGGGGCGTTACCGTGTCAGGAGTCATCTTGCGAAACGGCCGGGTGACTGGGCGAAGGCACTTGCGCTGGGCGGTGCCGAGGGAGCGGTGTCCGAAAGGCACCGGTGACAATGGAACCGGTGCATCCCGCAGCGGTTCCGGAAGGACACACATGCAACGGACACGTTCACGGCTCGCTTTGGCCGTCAGCATCCTGGCCATAATGGGAATGGCGGCGTGCTCGACGCCGTCCACGTCCAGTGAGAGCTGGACCTTCCGGGCGAACTCGGTGACGGTCAACGATAGCCAGGACGAGGTTCGCGGGCTGTTCGGCGAGTGCATACCGCTCGAGATCCTCAACGGATGCAAGGACGAGCCGTACACCCTGAACATCGGCTTCCGGGTGAAGATCGGCAAGGCCGACTCCGCCAGCGCGTGGGTAGTGAACAACCGCACCGACGCCCCCGAGAACGTCCCGGCCGGCGAGTCCAGGACCTTGACGGGCAATCAGCAGAACGCGATCACCTGGGCCGGGATCAAGCCGCTCGACATCCTCGACCTGGCGAGCAGCTCCAACAAGCTCGAGATCGTCGGCGTCTACTCGTGGGCATCCGAAGAAGACTTCATCGGCAACGGCGTGGCCGCTGATGGCGTCGCAACCATCCTCGCGGACGCACTCAACGACACGCTCGCAGCAGGGTCGCTTCCGAACGACGTGAACGACATCCTCTCCATGGTGCTCGACAACATCGGCAGCGCTCTCGGCATCCTGGTGCAGAACGTTCCCGTGTTCGGCTTGGGCGACGACGTGCTCGGTGGAGCGCTCTACCTGGGGATCGGCGCCAAGGGCAGCCTGGCCGACATCATCAATGGGGCCACTGCCAGCACGCCGCCGATCACCCTGACGATCCCGGTGGTCGACCTGCCGCCGGACATCGTCGGTGGCGGCTTCTTCACCTTCAAGAACTCCACGAACTTCACGCAGTCGTTCTCCGGAGCTGGCGGCCAGCACACCTACAACTTCAGCGTCTCGAAGAACTGAGACCAGCGACCGCGATCAGCGGTTTGCTCAAACGAGAGGCCCGGGCACGAGCCCGGGCCTCTTCGCGTCCGGGCCGATCTTCAACGTCGGGTGATCAGCGCCAGCGCGCAGCGGGATCCTGGCCGTAGTAGCCGCACAACACCTCGTACAGCTCCGGCAGCTCAGCACGCAGAGCAACGGGAGCGTCTACGAACGCCTCGGTGGCGACGGCAAAGAACTCAGCCGGGTTCACCCCCGCGTAGGACCGCAGGACCCGACCACCGCGCCCCTCGACTACCCGCTCGTACACGTCCGTACAGACATGCACCCAGCGCTGCGCAAGCTCCACGTCGCTCATCGGCGGTGTCCCGTCGGCGTAGCCATCGAGCATGTCGAGTCGATGGGCGAACTCGTGGGCGACCACGTTGTGCCCGCTGCCCGGGTGGCGCGCCTCTTGGAGCACCTCGTCCCAGACGATCAGCACGGGGCCATGCTGATCCGCCTGGCCGAGTATCGGCATCGGCCCGTCCGAGACCACACCGGATACCTGGGAGTGCTCTCCTGTGAGGACCACCGTTGTCGGGTGCACCAGCACGGTGCGCACCTTGGCGAAAGAGTCGTCCGGCAGCCCCAGCAACAGCAGCGCCGCCCCGGCGGAGATCGTCACCTCGATGTCCTCGGTCAGATCGAACCCGTTGGCCGCCTCCCAGTGGAAGTCCGAGAAAAGCCTGAGCGTCAGGGTCTCGAGCCGCGCTCGTTCATCCTCGTCGAGCAGGTTCCAGGTGTGGATCCGACTTGCGAGCAGCTCCCGCCACTCGGGCCTGAAGCCGGCGGCGAGTCGTTCCCGGCGCTCGCGGTGGTGGCTGGAATCGAACAGCATCCGCGCAGAATAGGGGGTTGTCGCGGCGACCTCCGCGGGTGGCCCGACACGGCTGCGCTCAAGCTGGGCTCGCGATAGGCCGAAAGGACCAGATGCGCCGCGTTCTGATCCTTCTTCCGTTAGCCCTCCTGCTCGCCGTCGGTTGTACACCGGCCCCGGGAACTGGCACGTCTCCGACGACGACTACGGGTGGGTCCACCACCTGGGCTGACGAGATGGTTGCACGCGTCAACGTCGAGCGAGCCAACGTGGGCGTGGCCCCCTTGCAGGCGTGCCCGACCCTGATGACAGCGGCTCAGCGCCACAGCGACGACCAAGCCGCTTCCGGACGAATGAGCCACACAGGGTCGAACGGGTCGACGATGTCGCAGCGTGTGCAGGCCGCCGGCTACACCGGCTGGACGGCGCTGGCCGAGAACGTCGCAGCAGGTCAGCCGAGCGTCACCTCGGTCGTCGACGCGTGGATGAACTCCGGCGGGCACCGCGCCAACCTGCTGTCAGCGACCTACAAGCACATAGGCGTGGGACGTGCAGCCGGAGCGAGCGGGACTCTCTACTGGACCCAGAACTTCGGGCGCAGCGGGGCCTGCTGAGCCCTCAGCTACCAGCGTTCCGAATCGTCTCGCCCAGGCTCGCCACCCAGTCCTTGAACGCCTCCCACGCAGTCGTGAACGCCGACGAGATGCTGTCGCCGGCCGACTGGATCTCCTGATCGATCGAGTCGATCTGGTCCTGGAGATCGGCGAACTGGTCCTTGGTGTCCTGCTTGACGTCCTCACCCTGGGTCTTCAGGTCATCAGCGATCTGCTGAGCATCCTGGCGGGCGTCGTCTACCTTCGTGCTCAGCTCGTCGTCGAGTCCGCTGAGCTGATCCTGAAGATCCGATGTCGCCTGATCCAGTTGGTCAGCGGCGTCGTCTTTGATGCTCGATGCCGTCTCGCTGGCATCGTCCTTGATGCTCGATGCCGTCTCGCCTGCGTTGTCCGCGATCGACTGACGGTCCTCCTCCGAGCATGCAGCAGCCCCGGTCATGAGCACCGCGGCCATCGCTGCCGAAGCGAGCCTCGTCGATCGACCGCGGGAAATCCTGTTCGCCATGCTGCTCTCCTCGTGACTCGACGCCTCGTGACTCGTCGCCGACATCCGGCCGACGCTACCGCGTGACCCAGTCCACGACTTCACGGAGGACCGGAACGAGTGGAACAGGAACTTTGGGTCAACTCACCCATTCCTGGTCGAAACGTTTCAGCGATCCTCATCACGCGTCGATGGACTCCCAGCGCGGCCCGATGGACGGGCCCGATCGGAGCTGAACCAAGTGCACCACCCCTCACTGTCCCGCCTGCTGTTGGCAACTGCCGTCATGGGCGCGCTGGTCGTGATGGGCGCATGCACTCCGGCACCGGCACCCGCAACCCAGACCGAACCACGGTCTGCTCTGGTCGATCCGACAGTCGAGAACGTCGCGTACGGAGACCTGGATGCGCAGGTTCTCGACATCTACCGGACGACCTCGTCACCACGCCTGGGCACGATCGTCTTCGTGCACGGCGGCGGTTGGACCTCCGGCGACAAGGGAGTCATCCGGGAAGGCTCACTCGAGGCCATCGCCTCCCAGGTCGACCGCGGCTTCGACCTCGTGTCGATCGACTACCGCCTCGCCCCGGAGGATCCGTTTCCCGCGGCCTTCGATGACGTCGCCCTGGCGGTCGACTGGGTCCACTCGATCGGCGCGAGCTCTCATGGGCTCGACACCTCACGGATCGTGGTGATCGGCCATTCGGCCGGCGGATCGCTCGCCGCGATGATCGGTACGTCCCCGGGCGCTCCGACGCAGTTCGGCACCGTGCCCCGTGTCGACGCCTGGGTCTCCATCAGTGGAATGAGCGCGTATGACGCCGGGGGCATGGTCGACGACTTCCCCCGTAACTGGGGTCTGGTGACTTCGGCCGAGCGCATCGCGGCGTCACCGGTTACCACGGTCGACGCGACCGACCCACCCGGATACCTGATACACGGGGATCTCGATGGCATCGTGCAGTCCTGGCACTCTGTCGTGTTCGCCGCCCATGCCACCCTGCTGGGAGCATCGGTCACGCTCGACCTCGTCGACGAAGGTCGGTCGGAATGCCGGAGCCACTTCTCGACCTGCGGCACAGACGTGGACGAGCTGAACAGCTTCCTCACCTGAGGCGATCGCGGGTAGTGGCGCCATAGCTACTGTGCGCCCCATGGAATCCGCGATCGAGGTGAACGGGCTCACCAAGCGCTACGGAGATCGCACGGTCGTCGACGACATCGGGTTCAGCGTCGCAACCGGGGAGTGCTTCGGCATCCTCGGCCCGAACGGTGCGGGCAAGACGACCACGATCGAGATGATCGAAGGGCTGCGCCACTGCGACGACGGAACCATCACAGTGCTCGGCTCCCACCCGTGGCCCCGTGACCCGGCACTATTGCGACGGATGGGGATCCAGCTCCAGTCCAGCGCGTTCATCGAACACCTGAGCGCGATCGAACAGCTGCGCACCGTCACGGACCTGTACGGGGTGCCAACCGGACGGGCCGACGAGGTCCTGGAACAGGTGGGTCTTACCGAATCCGCCGACCAGGACGTTGATGACCTGTCAGGCGGCCAGCGCCAGCGTCTCTCGATCGCCTGCGCCCTCGTTCACCGACCCGAGGTGCTGTTCCTCGATGAGCCGTCCGCCGGGCTCGATCCGACGTCACGGCGCAACCTCTGGGATGTCGTCCGCGCGGCTCGTCGCGACAACACCACGGTCGTGCTCACCACGCA
>CAYVDN010000060.1:7714-18088 GCA_964450685.1 uncultured Microthrixaceae bacterium | reverse complement strand
CATCCTGTTCTCGTTCCATACCGACTCGACGTCCGAGCCGGCAGGAACGTGACAGAAGGGGCCGATCACGCGCCGATCCCCGTCCCGTCACACCATCCCGTCCCGTCTCGTCACATGTACGAGGCCCGTTCGCTTGAGGTGACGGTCAGGCCGGGGGCTCGATGTCCGCGGCGGACAGCGAAACGAAGCCATTGTTGAAGGCGACGATGTCGTCGGGCGGATCGGCCAAGGTCGACGTGCAGTCCTGTTGCAACTCGAGCGCACCTTCGCTGCTCGTCGACATCGGAACTCGCACGACGCCGCGCAGTTCACCGGTGGTGCACACCGGCACGTTCAGGTTCTCGAGCAGCGGCGCGTCGCCGGCGTACTCACCCGAGAGAAGTCCGGCGCGGTGCTCGTTCACCCAGTCGACGACGAAGGTGGCGGCCAGGTCGTAGTCGACTGCGTCGTGGAGCGCGGCGCTGGTCGCCAGCGCCGGGATGCCCCGCGATGCGCCGGCGCGAGCCGCGCCGATCGTCCCTGACAGCTCGTCGCCTATCGCTCCGAGGTTCTGACCGGAGTTGATCCCGGTGATCACCAGGTCGGGCGTCACGTCGATTCCCCCGTCGAGCGCCCAGGCGACCGAGTCCGCCGGGTAACCGGCGACCGAGACGGCGGGGATCCCGCTGGCGGTGGTCACCTGCTCGGTGACCAGCTCACCGTCGGTGGTCTTGGAGCCGCTACCGCTCTGGTTCTCCTTGGGGGCGACGACGATCACCTCGGTGTCCTCCAGCGCGTCGAGCGCCCGTGCGACAGCGTCGATCCCCGGGGCCGCGTAGCCGTCGTCGTTGGAGATGAGGATCGTCAGGACCTCTGCCTCGGTCGTGGTGGTGCTCGACGCAGGCGCCTTCGTAACAGTGGTGTCGGCGGCGTCGTCGCTCGACGAACACCCAGCGAGCATGGCGAGCGAGACGACGGCGACGAGGACGCCGCGGGTCCGAGTGATCTTCATCTGTCCCCCTGGGTTCGATCCCTGCTTCACCCTATGTGTCGAAGTGGGGGCAGCGTCGCGGTTGTCGGTGCGTCGAGGTCGTCGGTGCGTCGCGGTTGTCGGTGCCTCTCGATAGGGTGCACCGGATGAGCTCGAAGCATCCCCATCGACCCAACATTCTCTGGCGCCTGTTCGTCCTGGCCGGTCTGGGCACCGCCGGAGCGGTGACCGTCAGCGACGAGGCGTGGGAGCAGTTCAAGAACGTCGCGGGCGATGCGGTCCCCCGCGAGGCCTTCCGCTCTCTGCTGGTCGGCACCGCTGCACTCCACGCTGCGGAGAGCACACTCGTCTACGGATCGGCTCGCCGTGCCGGCATGGAGCGCCCCGGTCGCTGGGCCCGCGCCACCCTGCTGTGGGGGTTCCCGGTGATGCTTCGCCTGCGCCGGGCCAAGCGCGCCGAGCTGGCTGTCTGAGGCTCAGAAGTACCAGGGGAAGGGTGACCAGTCCGGGTCGCGCTTCTCCAGGAACGAGTCGCGACCCTCGGTTGCCTCGTCGGTCATGTAGGCCAAGCGGGTCGCCTCGCCGGCGAACAGCTGCTGGCCGACGAGTCCGTCGTCGATCAGGTTGAACGAGTACTTCAACATCCGCTGGGCGGTCGGGCTCTTCGCGTTGATCTTCGCAGCCCATTCGAGCGCGACGGCCTCCAGGTCGTCGTGGTCGACGACGGCATTGACCATGCCCATTCTGTGGGCGTCTTCGGCGGAGTACTCGTCGCCCAGGAAGAAGATCTCGCGGGCGAACTTCTGACCCACCTGACGTGCCAGGTACGCCGAGCCGAAGCCGCCGTCGAAACTGGCCACGTCTGCGTCGGTCTGCTTGAAACGGGCGTGCTGGCGGCTGGCGATCGTCATGTCGGACACGACGTGCAGGCTGTGCCCGCCACCGGCGGCCCATCCGGGGACGACACAGATGACGACCTTCGGCATGAACCGGATGAGACGCTGGACCTCGAGGATGTGCAACCGTCCACTGCGGGCGGGGTCCATCGATTCGAGCGACTCGCCCACTGTGCCGTCGGCCCCCTCGGGGAGCGTGTAGCGGTAGCCGTCCTTGCCCCGGATCCGCTGGTCGCCACCCGAGCAGAACGCCCAGCCTCCGTCGCGGGGTGACGGTCCGTTGCCGGTCAGGAGAACACAGCCGACGTCGGATGTCATGCGTGCGTGGTCGAGCACGCGGGCCAGCTCGTCGACGGTCGACGGGCGGAACGCGTTGCGCACTTCTGGCCGGTCGAACGCGACCCTCACGGTGCCGGACTCCTTGGCCCGGTGGTAAGTGATGTCGTTCAGGTCGAAACCGGGTACCTCGTCCCAGCGTTCCGGGTCGAATATTTCCGAGACCTGTTCGGTGCTCATGTCGTCACTTCCTCCACGGCTCGGCCTGGCTCACGGATTGGTCGGAGCGTTCCGAGTACCAGATGAGCGAACTTGCCAAACCGTCCAGTTTTTTCGGACGGTCTGGCAAGTTCACCATCGGTGGTCACACGACCACCTGACCAAAGCGTCCCGTTTTTCGCAACGGTTTGGCGAGGTGGCTGTTCGCCGCGTGGCCAGACTCGCCTCGGCCGTCGGTTGCCGGGAGGACCGCAACTACCCGGGACTCAGCTCTCCACGCTGTGGCGGTCGGCCGCTTCGAGCGCCGTGTCCAGTGCCGAGATCCCGGCGCGCAGGTCGGCCTCGTCGATGGTCAGCGGCGGCGCCACGTGCACGCGATTGAAGTGCGCGAACGGCCACACTCCCCCGGCCTTGGCGGCAGCCATCACTTCGGCCACCGGCGACGCCGCGGCGCCGGACGCGTTGAACGGCACCAGGGGTTCACGGGTCGAACGGTCGCGGACGAGCTCGATCGCGAAGAAGCAACCCTTGCCACGCACCTCACCGACACTCGGGTGACGAGCAGCGATCTTGGCCAGCTCCGGTGCGATCACCTCCTCGCCCAGGCGGGCGGCACGCTCGGGGATGCGATCTTCCTCGAAGACCCGGATCGACTCGAGTGCCACCGCGCACGCAAGCGGGTGTCCCGAGTAGGTGAGCCCACCAGGGTAGGGACGGTCCGCGAACGTCGAGGCGATCTCGTCGCTGATCAGCACACCGCCGAGGGGCACGTACCCGGAGTTGACGCCCTTGGCGAAGGTGATCAGGTCGGGCTCGACCCCCCAGTGGTCGACCGCGAACCAAGTGCCCGTTCGACCGAAGCCGACCATCACCTCGTCGCACACCATCACGATGCCGTGACGGTCACACAACTCGCGTACCCCGGCGAGGTAGCCGTCGGGCGGTATGAGCACACCGTTGGTACCGACGATGCTCTCCAGGAAGATCGCCGCGATCGTGCCGGACCCCTCCATCGTCACGACGCTCTCCAGATGCTCGAGCGCCCTCTCCGCCTCCTGCGCGTCATCCTGTGAGTGGAACGCCGATCGGTACGTGTAGGGCCCGAAGAAATGCACCACCCCCGTCGCGCCCGGCTCGGACGGCCAGCGTCTCGGCTCGCCGGTGAGAGCGATCGCTGTCGTGGTCGCTCCGTGGTAGCTGCGGTAGGCGGCGAGCACCTTGTGTCGACCGGTGTGCAGGCGCGCCATGCGCACCGCGTTCTCGTTCGCCTCGGCCCCGCCGTTGGTGAAGAACACCTTGTTGAGTTCACCCGGAGCGTGCGAGACGATCGCTGCCGCTGCGGCGCTGCGTGTGTCGTTCGCGAACACCGGCGCGACAACGCAAAGCTTCTCGGCCTGGTCCTTGATCGCCTGGACGAGCCGTGGGTGCTGGTGGCCGAGGTTCAGGTTGACCAGCTGCGAGGCGAAGTCCAGGTAGCGGTTGCCGTCGTGATCCCAGAACCAGGCGCCCTCACCACCGGCGATTGGCACCGGACTGATCTGCGCCTGAGCCGACCAAGAATGGAAGACGTGAGTCAGGTCGGCAGCGGTCGAGGCGGCGTTGGTCAACTCGGTCATGGGCGCAGTTTCCCACGCCACCTGCTGCGGCGACGGATCACCCGATAGCCTTGTGCGAAATGTCTGGGGGACGGATGAACTCGAAATCGATCAGACGTGTCGCGACCACGGCGTGCGTGGCAATAGGTGTGTCGCTGTTGGCGGCGTGCAACCCACCGTCGGACCCGCCGGGCACGACGACGACCACCGATATCCCGGCGATACCGACGATCCACAGCTTCTCGGTCGCGGGCTACGCCGGTGACTCGCCGGCGGTGGTCGCACTCACTTGGAACGTGTCCGACGCCAATGGCGACCAGCTCACGTGTTCAATCGACGCGAACGACGACGGCACCGACGACGTAGTGGTGGCAGGCTGCAACGGCACATCGAGCCGCAACGTCACCTACCCGACCTCCGGGGTATTCACTGCGCGTTTCCGGGTTTCGGACGGATCATCGCCGACTGTGCAGACGGCACGCACCGTGACGGTCGGTGCGGGCCCGAGCGAGAGCTACGACCTGGTGCTGCGCGGCACTGAATCTCTAAGCAGCGAGATCGCCGATGCGTTCGCCGAGGCCGAAGACTTCTGGGAATCGGCAATCGTGCGAGGCACCACCGACTTCGCTATCGCTCCGCGACCGGGTTGCCTCGATGCCGGAGCACCCGACCTGCCGTCGGTCATCGACGACGTCATCATCGACGTGCGTGTCGGCGCGATCGATGGTGTGGACGGGATACTCGGCCAGGCCGGGCCCAGCTGCTTCAACACCTCCAACGACATGCCGCTTGTCGGACTGATGGAGTTCGACGAGGCCGACGTCGCCGTGCTGGGAGCCGACCGGTTCCGCGACGTGGTGCTCCACGAGATGGGGCACGTGCTCGGCATCGGCACGCTGTGGGACACCACCGGCGTGGGCGGTTCCCGCAAGGTCATCAGCGGAGCAGGATCGTCCGACCCGACGTTCACCGGTGTGCGTGCCGTGGCGGAGTGGGCGGCCCTCGGCGGTTCCGGCAAGGTCCCGGTCGAGGCGACCGGCGGCGTCGGCACAGCCGACTCGCACTGGCGTGAGACGACGTTCGCCAACGAGCTGATGACGGGCTGGCTGAACCTGACCAACCCGGCCAGCATGATGACCATCGCTTCGCTCGCCGACCTCGGCTACCACGTCGATCTAGCTGCGGCCGACTCCTACTCGCTGCCTTCGGCGGCGATGCGCTCGTCGGGCTCGTCGTCGACCGGCGCCGACATCGGGACGGTCCTGCGGCCGCCGGTCGGACCGGCCTGAGCGTGTCGCCCACCCGGCCGGGTGGCGTGCGACACCTCTGCGGACTGCCGTGCGCACGAGCACTACGCTGACCGTCGGTCGCCGCGCACGCAGCGCGACGAAGTGACGAAGGGACACAGCGTGGCCGGAAGCGTGGAGCAAGAGATCAGCGCCTTCATCAGGGAGAGCATCGAGGAGATGCGCAAGCTGGTGGGGACCGTCGAGGCGGAGGTCCGCAGAGCGGTCGAGCAGCTCGAGGAGACCGTTCGTGAGCTGGCCAAGGACGCCGGCGAGATGACCGAGACGGTCAGCGCGGCTGCTGCTTCGGCGACTGCTGCTGCGGCGAATGTCGGCTCCAAGGCCGCGGAGGTCGTCGACTCTGTGGTCCAGCAGGTCCCGACCGGCAAGAAGGGCGCCAAGAAGAAGGCGGCCGCCAAGAAGGCCCCCGCGAAGAAGACCACTGCCAAGAAAGCCCCAGCCAAGAAGGCCGCGGCGAAGAAGACAGCAGCCAAGAAAGCCCCAGCCAAGAAGACCGCTGCCAAGAAAGCCCCAGCCAAGAAGGCCGCTGCCAAGAAAGCCCCAGCCAAGAAGGCCGCGGCGAAGAAGGCGCCCGCCGCACCGACGCAGGCTCCGACCCCCACTCCGACACCAGCACCTGTCGAGTCGGCATCGACAGCCACGCCGACTGCACCGGAGTCCACCCAGGACTGACCCGACGGCCGCCGGGCCGAACGAACCAGGGGATGACCAGATGGATGTGACTGTCAGGGCGCTGACGACAGGAGGCGCTTCGACATGGACCTGACGATCCTGGCCATCCCGGGGTTCTTCGGGTCCATGGCCTACGAGGCGCGTTGGCTCGCTCGGCGCGCCGAGCGGCAAGGACCGTCACCGGTCGACTACGAGCGCAACGACACCATCGCCAGCCTGACGATGGGTACCGGCTCGCTGATCATCCCGCCGCTGGCCGGCAGGCTTGCACGTGAGTTCGAGTGGGGGCGTGGCCGATGGGCCCGCCCCCTGCTCGCGTTCGGAGTCGCAGCAGCGGCTGCTACCGCTGTGGCCGACGCTGTCGCAAGGTCGGGCGAACGCGAGGCTGGATCGGTCGAACCGGCTTCTGATGTGGTCTCCACCGATGAGGACCAGCCCCATCGGTGGAGTCGGCGCAACCGGGTCGCGAGGGTCGCCAGGAAGGTCGCTGGGAGCACCGCTGTGGCGGCGATCGCTGCGACGGGCCTGAGCGCGGCGTCGACGTGGACAGCACGCACGGCGTCGAAGCGGCTGTTCGAGCGACGGATCCTGCCGGACTGGGGCGGCGGCCCGCTCGCGCTGGGCGCTGCGGTGCTCGGCTGGGATTTCATCTACTACTGGAACCACCGGCTCCAGCACGAGAGCCGAGTGATGTGGGCGATCCACGTCGTTCACCACTCGAGCGAGCGCTACAACCTGTCGACCGCGCTGCGTCAACCGTGGGCCGACTCGCTCGGCATGTTCGTGCCGTATGGGCTGATGTCGTTGCTCGGCATCCGCCCGAACCTGATCGAGACCGCGCGTCAGATCAACCTCATCTACCAGTTCTGGATCCACACCGACACGATCCGTTCGCTCGGCCCATTCGAGGAGGTGCTGAACACCGCTTCGCACCACCGGGTGCACCACGGCAGCAACCGGCGCTACCTGGACCGCAATCACGGGTCGATCCTGATCACCTGGGACCGCCTGTTCGGCACCTTCCAACGTGAACTCGACGAGGAGCCTGTCGTCTACGGGCTGACCCGCAACATCGAGACGTTCAACCCGGTGCGCATCGCGACCCACGAGTACGCCGACATCGTCAGCGACGTCGCCGGCTCGACCGGCTGGTCGGACCGCCTGTCGTATGTGCTGCGCGGGCCGGGCTGGGCCTATCAACGCCGCGACGAGCTCGCTGCGGGCTGATCGGCGACGACCTCGCCGAGACGGTCAGCGCTGGTCCAGCCGGTTGTCATCCCCACGGAAACCTCTGGCATCATCTGACGTACCGTCAGATCGCCTCAGGGGGAAATCATGTCCACCGATGTCGTCATCGTGTCCGGGGCCCGCACGCCCATCGCCACCGCCTACAAGGGGTCCCTCACCGGCGTCGACGCCTGGGGTCTCGCCGAGGTCGCCATCGGCGCGGCCGTCGAGCGCTCGGGGGTGCCCGTCGAGCTGATCGAAGACATCGGCTTCGGTGAGTCGATGCAGGGCGGCGGAAACGTGGGCCGCTACGCCGCCAACCAGCTCGGCATGACCAACGTCCCGGGCGTGGCGACCCAGCGCTGGTGTGCGTCTGGCATGGCCGGCACCCAGTGGATCGCCGCCAACATCGCGGCAGGGATGATCGACGCCGGGATCGGCGGCGGTGTCGAATCGATGTCGACCGCTCCCGCCACCATGAAGATGGGCGAGATGTGGCTGCCCGCGGCGAACCTCGAAACCGAGGACGCCCCGCCGTTCAACACTGCCAAGGGTGTGGGCGACAACGCCGCCCGGATGGCCGGTGTCAGCCGTGAGGAGGCCGACGAGTGGGCGTTCCGTTCGCACCACAACGCTGTTCGCGCCATCGATGAGGGACGCTTCAAGAACGAGATCGTGCCGGTCAAGCTGCCCGACGGATCGCTGTTCGAAGTGGACGAGCACCCGCGCCGCTCCTCGACCCTGGAGAAGCTCGCGAGCCTGCCGCTGCTCAACCCGCTCGACGAGGGAGCGACGACGACGGCCGGCAACTCGTCGGGTCTCAACGACGCCGCCGCGGCGATGGTGCTGACGTCGCGTTCGTTCGCCGAGGCGAACGGCCTGACCCCACTGGCGGTCATCCGCGGTTGGGCGTCGGTGTCGCTCACTCCTGCCGAGACCGGGCTGAGCCCAGCGCACGCCATCCGCCGCGCGCTCGCCAAGGCTGGCATCGAGCAGTCCGACGTGTCGTCGTGGGAGATCAACGAAGCCTTCGCCTCGGTCACCGTCGCTGCGGTCAAGGCGCTGGGACTCGATCCCGAGACCGTGAACGTGAACGGTTCCGGCTGCTCGCTCGGTCACCCGATCGGCTGCACCGGTGCCCGCATGATCATCACGATGATGAACGAACTCGAGCGCACCGACAGCCGTTACGGCGTGGTCGCCATGTGCGCGGCTGGTGGCATGGGTTCGGCGACGGTCATAGAGCGCATCTGAACCTCCGGCGCAGAACGTGCCAAACCGTCCAGTTTTTCGGGACGGTTTGGCACGTTCGGTCCGAACCGTCCCGAAAAACTGGACGGTTTGGCAAGGTAGGAAATCGACCTTGCCCTGTGCCCCCAGGAAATGCGCTTCTCAGGAACCGCGACCGGGGCGGAGTACCCGGTCCCAGTAGTTCCCGTCGAGCATCTCGGCCAACGCCGCCCTGTGCATGATCAGATCGTCGACGTCGTCGGGCATCTCCGCCAGCCCGAACGCGATCGCACGCCGCTGCACCTGGCTCATCACCACCGCATGACGCAGCGCCGCGTACACGCAGTAGAAGTCCATGTCCCTCGGCGTGTGACCGGAGCGCTGCTCGTACATCGACTCGAGCCGGTCACGGCGCATGAATTCCGGCATGCCATCGAGGTCCAACATCGTCGCGACATCCTCGAAAAACCGGTGCAGGAAGATCATCCACGCCAGGTCGACCTCGCGGGGCGCCAGCGACGCCATCTCCCAGTCGAGCACAGCCACCGGCTCGAACCCCTGGTACATGACATTGCCGATGCGCGCATCACCCCACGACAGGACCACGTCGGAGTCGTCGGCGGGCCAGTTAGCCTCCATCCAGTCGAAGGCCCGCTCGATCAACGGTGACCTGAGCCCGTCGGAAGTGACCCAGTCGTAGTAGGCGCGCTGGGCGGTGACATGGCGACGCAGAGCCGACCCACCAGCCGTGCCGGAACCGGCCACGACGCTGCCGGTGACTGCAGGGCTGCCAGTGGCTACAGGGCTGTCGGCCAGATCAGCGAAACGGCCGGCCGCGTCCTCGATCCCGTGCAACGCGACCAGCACATCTACCGTCGAGCTCTCCATCCGGGCCAGCTGCTCGGGTGTAGCTGATCGCACCCACGAGCCCTCGAAGTTGTACGGCATGACGTCGGGCGGAACCTGGCCGTGGGCTCGACGCATGACGAAGAACGGTGCGCCCAGCGCAGCGGAGTCCTCCTCGAGCCACAGCACCTCGGGCACCGGCACATCACACAGCTCACGGACCCTGGCCATCGTGCGGAACTGCGTCGACAGGTCGTAGGTCTCGAACACCGGAACCGACGACTCCTCCGGAGCGATGCGCGCAACGAGCTCGTGCGAAGCCCGACCGGCTGCCAGTGGTGTCCCGCCGGGCTCCCCCCATGTGGCATCGAAGAGGACCGTGACGCTCGACATGCCGTTCGACTCTGGCACCGTGACCGACTCGACCGTCGGGTCGCTGCCCTCGGGCAGCACGGTCTGCAACCAGGCACGCAACTGCGTGGCGGTCTCGTCCGGGTCCCGTCCGCTTGCGTCGGGCCGCGCCACCGCCGCCTCGACACCAGGCGCCTGGGCTACCGGTTCATCCGCGCCAGCGGAACCGCTGTCCTCGTCCCCCATCGATTGTCCCCCTGTCGCCCGCTCATCACGGGCAGCTCGCCGTCGAACAGCTCAGCCGCAGCTCAGCCGCAGGTCAGGCCGGTGTCGCTCGACAGGATGCTGCCATGCATGTTGCGTCCGTCGTCGGACGCTACGAACGCGAACAGCCCTGCGATGTCCTCGGGCTTGGCCATGCGCCGGAAACCCATGTACGGCTTGATCAGCTCCATGTCCACACCCTCGGGGATGTGGAACGAGTCGGTCAGACCGGTCTGCACACCACCAGGCGCGATCGCGTTGACCCGTACCCGAGTCTTCTGCAGCTCCATCGCCAGCGAACGCGTCAGCTGCACGACAGCGCCCTTGGTCATCGAGTAGGCGACCGTGTACGCCGTTCCCATCAGCCCGGCGTTCGAAGCGATGTTGACGATGTTGCCCCGACGTTCGATCAACGTCGGCAACGCCGCCTGGCACAGGAAGAACGGCCCGTCGACATTCACCGAGAACATCGCCCGGTACTCCTCGGGGGTCACGTCGGTGAAGACGTTCGCCTTGGAGAT
>CAYVDN010000060.1:0-7614 GCA_964450685.1 uncultured Microthrixaceae bacterium | reverse complement strand
GAGTCGTCTAGTCTCCCCGCCAGGATCCGTCAAAGCTGACACATCGTCAGATCCGTCGCCAGGGGGCTTCAAGAATGAGCGAGCACGACACCGACGAGCGCGAGCAGTTCACGCTGGCCGGCGTGAACGAGGTGGTCGCCGGCGTGGCACCCGACCGCGAGGCAGTCATCTTCAAGGACCGCCGCCTCACGTTCGGCCAGCTCGCCGAGCGCAGTCGCAGGCTGGCGTCGTACCTGCAGTCCCAGGGCCTGGGGTGCCACACCGAGCGCAGCGAGCTCCAGCCCCACGAGTCCGGCCAGGACCATCTGGGCCTCTACCTCTACAACGGCAACGAGTACCTCGAAGGCATGCTCGGCGCCTACAAGTCCCGCGTCGCGCCGTTCAACGTCAACTACCGCTACGTCGACGAGGAGCTGCGCTACCTGCTAACCGACGCCAAGGCAGCAGCGCTGATCTACCACGCCGAGTTCGCCCCCACCCTGGCCCGCGTGCTCCCCGATCTGCCGGACCTGAAGGTGCTGATCCAGGTCGCCGACGACTCGGGCGAGGCGCTGCTGCCCGGTGCTGTCGACTACGAAGAAGCGCTCGCGTCGGCCGACCCTGCCGGCCCTCCAGTCGAACCGTCGCCGGACGACCTGTACATCGTCTACACCGGCGGCACGACCGGCATGCCCAAGGGAGTGCTGTGGCGCCAGCACGACATCTTCATGAACGCCATGGGCGGCAAGGAGATCGGCACGTGGATCGAGGTCTCCTCCAGCGAGGAGATCGCCGAGAAGGTCCGCAACAACGCCGGATTCCGACTCATGCCGCTGCCGCCTCTCATGCACGGCGCGGCCCAATGGGCGGCGTTCATGATGCTCAACGCAGGTTCGACGCTGATCATGCCCGCCTCACATCACCTGGACGCGGCCGAGGTGTGGCGACTGGTCGAAACCGAACAGGTTCAGT
Organism: uncultured Microthrixaceae bacterium; assembly: GCA_964450685.1. Classification (GTDB taxonomy): domain Bacteria; phylum Actinomycetota; class Acidimicrobiia; order Acidimicrobiales; family Microtrichaceae; genus JBAOHV01. Next base: position 6,663 of record CAYVDN010000060.1, on the reverse strand, counting down.
CGATCGTGGTTGTCGGCGACGCCATGGCCCGACCTCTGCTCGAGGAGCTCAAGGTTGGCGAGTACGACGTCAGCTCGCTGTTCGTCGTCGGCAACGGCGGTGCCGCGTTGAGCGCAGCGATCAAGTCGGAGTGGCTCGAGGTTCTGCCGAACCTGTTGATCAACGATTCGCTCGGGTCGTCGGAGACCGGCGCGCAGGCTTCCCACCTGTCGTCGAAGGACTCGGTGCGCACCGGTGAGTTCACCCCCGGTCCCGGAGCGACGGTCATCAGCAACGAGATGGACCGTCTGCTCGACGCGGGCCACGAGGGCATTGGCTGGCTCGCGCAGTCCGGCCCGGTTCCCCTCGGCTACCTGGGCGACGCAGCCAAGACCGCACGTACCTTCCCGACGATCGACGGCGTCCGCTACTCGGTGCCGGGCGACCGCGCGGTGCGCAAGGCCGACGGCGGGATAGACCTGCTGGGCCGCGACTCGCAGTGCATCAACTCGGGCGGCGAGAAGATCTTCGTCGAGGAGGTCGAGCAGGCGATCATCTCGCACCCTCAGGTGGCCGACGTGCTGGTCGCAGGACGCCCGAGCGAACGGTGGGGCAACGAGGTCGTCGCGGTGGTCGAGCTGGTCGAGGGCGCCGACGTGTCCGAGGAGGACCTCTCGGTGCACGCCAACGAGTCGGTCGCCCGCTACAAGCTGCCCAAGGGCTGGGTGTTCGTCGAGCGGATCGAACGATCACCCTCGGGCAAGGCTGACTACCGCTGGGCCAAGGCACTCGCAGCCGAGTCAGGCGAGTCAGGCGAATAGGGCGAGTAGGGCCGACAGCCGAAGGGTCCGGGCGGGTCTTGCCCGTTGCGTGAGCAAGGACGAGAGTGGAGAGATGGTGCTCGAGAAGGAACGAACTGATCTCGACCTGCGCCCCTTCGACGCCGACAACCACTACTACGAGGCGCTCGACGCGTTCACCCGTCACCTGGACCCGGCGTGGGGTCCGCGCACCCTCCAGTGGGCCGAGATCGGCGGCCGGCGCTACCACGTGCTCGGCGGGCGGGTCTCACGGGCAGTGGTCAACCCGACGTTCGATCCCGTCGCCGGGCCCGGCGTGCTCAAGGACTACTTCCGGGGCAACCCGAACGACGACGACCCGATCGAACTGCTCAAGGCCCGCGAGCCGATCCGCGCCGAGTACCGCGACCGTGACGCCCGCCTGGAGACGATGGACGCCCACGGCCTGTCAAAGGTCTGGATGTTCCCCACCCTAGGGATGGTCTACGAGGAGGAGCTGCGCCACGACCCCGAGGCGGTCACCGTGCTGTTCAGCGCGTTCAACCGCTGGGTCGAGGAGGACTGGGGTTTCGCCTACCGCGACCGCATCTTCGCCGCACCGTACCTGACCCTCGCCGACGTCGACTGGGCGTGCCGCGAGCTCGAATGGGCGCTCGACCGCGGCGCCCGCACGATCGTCATGCGCCCGGCCGCGCCCACCACCGCGTCCGGTCAGCGGCCACCCGCAGACCCGACGTTCGACCCGTTCTGGGCCCGCGTCGACGAGGCCGGCATCACCGTCGTCGTGCACGCCGGTGACTCCGGCTACTCGTCGAACGGCTACGCGTCCGACGGGTTCACGTCCGATTTCAAGGCGAGCGCAGTACCGCAGCCGATCAAGATGCTGCAGCTCGAACGGCCGATCGAGGACTTCCTGGCGTCACTGATTGGCGACCAGCTCTTCCACCGCTTCCCGAACCTCCGGGTTGCTTCCGTCGAGAACGGCTCGGGCTTCCTGCGGGGTCTGTTACACCGCCTCGGCGCCCTCTCCCACAAGCTGTCCGGCTGGTTCCCCGAGGACCCGGTCGAGACGTTCCGTCGTCACATCTGGATCAACCCGTTCTGGGAGGACGACATCAACGAGGTCATAGACCTCATGGGAGCACGGCGGGTGCTCTTCGGATCCGACTGGCCCCACATCGAGGGCATGCCCGAACCGCTCGACTACCTGGAGGAGATGTCATGTCTCAGCCAGAAGGTCGTCGATCAGATCACCCGCGAAAACGTCTCCGAGCTGAACCGGCTGCGACCGGCCTGAGGCAGCCGGCGACCGCCACATCGGCCGGCCGTCAGCGAATTCAAGTCAAGTCCGAAGGGAATTCGGTCGACCAACGTCGGGTGACCCACATCGACAGTCCGAGGACCCGCTCGACCCGATCCCTTCCGGGGGGTCGATCCCTCATGTGGGGTCGCACCCGTGTGCTCGGGATCGCGGTCGCAGCGGCGCTCACCGCTGCCGGATGTTCGGCTGCACCCGACGGCTGGGAAGCCGACTCGCTGAAGCGGTCGCCGGGCCCCTCCGTGCCGAGGCCGAGGGAGACCCTCTCGGGTCCTGCCACCTCGACCACGACGACCCCGACGACAGCCGCCCCCACCGCCACGACCGCACCGGCGGCGGCTGCGCCGACGACCCCGGTCGCTTCGCCGTCCACGGGGGTCGCCGCAACCTTCCAACAGGCGTCCACCCAAGCTGACATCGGAGGGTGTGACCTCTACCCGAAGAACCACTTCCTCAATGCGACCGACGTCGACACGCTGCCGGTCGTGGCCCAGTCGAATGCGTGGATCGCGGGCCTCGGAGGTTCGTCCGCCAACCTCAAGTTCGTGTCCGGCAAGATCTGGCAGGGGGCCCGCGGCGGCATGCCGATCAACGTCGTCGACTCGAGCGTCATCGGCTTCTCGAACGTGATCTTCAACCCGTGGGGCAGCTCCAAGACCTACAAGGGCCCCTACCCGATCCCGTCCAACGTTCGGGTCCAGGGGCACCCGTCGGCGCAGTGGGACCGCCACGTCCTGATCGTCGACGTCGCCGAGTGCATGGGCTACGAGCTGATCCAGTACGACCCGACCATCGAGGCGCTGACAGGCAACCACACCGCTCTCAACGGGATCCGGTACTCGCTGGCGACGACCGAGATGCCGGTGTTCACCACCAACGCCCCCCGCACCCCGATGATCGGCCAGTACGTCATGTACAACGAGGTGCAGTCCGGCAGCATCGACCATCCGATCGGCTTCTGTTCCAACTCGATCGGTGGCAGCTACGTGTGGCCGGCCAGGGCGAGCGACGGACCGGTCGAGTCGGCCGGCGCCATCCCGATGGGCGCCTGGCTGCGCCTGCGAGCCGATGCCGACCTGTCGGCGCTCGGACCCCAGGCGATGGTCGTCGCCGAGGCGCTGCGTGAACACGGAGCGATCCTCACAGACAGCTGCCCGCACGCGTTCAACCTGCTGGGCGAGAACTCGGCGATGTGGGCCGACTCGGACCTGGAGACGATCGAGACGCTGAGCCCGAGCGACTTCGAGGCGGTCGACTCGTCGCTGATGCAGGTCGACGCGACCTCGTACCGCATCCGCTGACGCGCTGCTGGCACGCTCGCGTAGCTTGAGCGGCCATGACGATGCGACGAAGCGTCCCGTTCCGTGTGCTGGCAGCGCTGCTGGCCCAGCCCGAGCACCGGCTCGCACGGCTGATCGGAGCGCCGCCGGTCGTGCTCGACGGCCGGATGCTCAACCGGTCTCTGCAGGCGATGATCGTCGCCGGTGACCGACTGGGTATCACCGCGACCGACGACGAGTCGACCGTCGATCAGCGCCGAGCCGACATGCGCCGCACGACTAAACTGGGCATGCCCACCTGGACCTCGGTCCACGTCAACGAGCGCCGCATCGCGGGTCCGGGCGGCGAGCTGGCGTTGCGGGTCTACCGTCCGCTCGGGCTGACGGGCACGCCACCGGCGATCGTCTACCTGCACGGCGGCGGCTGGGTGGTGGGCGACCTGGACACCCACGACTCGTGCTGTCGGCTGCTGTCGATCGAGAGCCGCTGCGTGGTCGTCGCCGTGCACTACCGGCTCGCTCCCGAGCACCCGTTCCCCGCGGCGGTAGAGGACGCAGTCGCCGTCTACCGCTGGGTGCAGACCCACAGCACCGACCTTTCGGTCGCGCCCGGCCGGGTCGGGGTCATGGGTGACAGCGCTGGCGGGAACCTCGCCGCAGTCGTCGCCCAGCTCATGCGCGACACCGACGTTCCCTCACCGGTCGCGCAGTGCCTGATCTACCCGGCGACAGATGCCCACATGTGCGACCCCTCCCACGACACCTTCGCGGAGGGCTTCTTCCTGACCAAGGCGTCGATCCAGTGGTACCGCTCGCACTACCTGCCCGATCCGGACTCGTGGGATTCGCCATTGGCGTCACCGGTGCTCGAGGCGGACCTGTCGGGGGTCGCCCCGGCGATCGTCGTCACCGCCGGGTTCGACCCGTTGCGCGACGAGGGTCGCCGCTACGCCGATCGGCTCGTCGAGGCCGGCGTCGACACCCACTACCGCTGCTACGACGACATGGTGCACGGCTTCTTCGGCATGGGAGTCCTGCCGGGCGGGGTCGAGACGATCGCCGAGATCTGCGCCTCGATGGGCGAGCTGATGCACGGCGAGCAGCCTTGACCCCCACCGCCATCCCTGCGCTGCCCACCCCATCGTTCTGTGATGCGAGATCGCGGTGATCACCGCGGTGTCGCATCGCAGAACGACTAGGACGAGGACTTGAGGTCGGCGGTGCCTATGCGGCGCTGAACCTTGGCGCTGAGCCCCGGCGCCACCGTCGCGAACGTCGCCGCCAAGCGCAGCTCGACCGGAGCGACGAACACCTCGCCACGGTCGCCGGTGATCGCCCTGACGACACCGTCGGCGACGTCGCCCGGAGCCTTGGTGCGCACACCCGAGGGAAGGTCGATGTCGGACTCGGCGAACATGCCGGCGTCGCGGATGAAGCCGGGCTCGACGATCGACACTCCGACGCCGGTGCCTACCAGGTCCTCGCGCAGCGACAGGGCGAAACCCCGCAGACCGAACTTGGTGGCGTTGTACATGCGGGTCATCGGCGTCGGCGCCATGCCCGACAGCGAGCCGATGAACACGACCTGGCCCGGTAGACGACGGGCGACGCGGGCGTTCACGAACGCCGTCGACAACAGGATCGGCGAACGCAGGTTCACCGCGATCGACCGGTCGACGAACGCTGCGTCCATCTGGTCGATCGGAACGTCGTCGCCGATGCCTGCATTGGCGATGAGGATGTCGCACTCCTCGGCGGCCTTGCAGACGGTGCCCAGGTCGGAGTCGTCGGTCAGATCCGCTACGAGTACCTCGGCTCCGGTGCGTGAGGCCAGCGACTCGAGCTCGGCTGCTCGCCGGGCGGTGACTGTCACCCGTGCGCCGCGGCGGGCGAGCTCCTCGACCATCGCTGTGCCGAGCCCACCGCTCGCACCTGTGACCAGCACCGACCTGCCTGAGATCTCCATGCGAGAACCGTAGCCGTGCGACGACCACGCTGGTCCGCCGTCGAGCAGCCAGCGAGAACGCGTTCTAGTCTCAGTGGTGGGCGGTCGACCCTCGTGGGCGGCCACCGAAGTCAGGGGGACCGACATGACGATGACCACCGATGCTCCAGCGGAGCTGGCAGGTGACGGTCGGGTAGGAACCGACCGCTACACGATCATCTCGGCCGACTGCCACGCCGGCGGCAGCCACGAGATGTACCGCGAGTACCTGGAGTCGAAGTACCTGGACGACTTCGATGCCTGGCGCGAGAAGTACCGCAACCCGTTCCGCGACCTCCAGGAGGCCGACGGAGGGCGGGTGCGCAACTGGGACGACGAACGCCGCCTCGGTGACCTGGAGGCGGACGGCATCGTCGCCGAGGTCGTGTTCCCCAACACGGTGCCTCCGTTCTTCCCGAGCTTCGTGCTGTTCGCCCGCCCGCCGAAGGCGTCTGAGTTCGAGCACCGCCTGGCCGGTATCCGCGCCCACAACCGCTGGATGGCCGACTGGTGCGCCCGCTACCCGGAGCGCCGTGCCGGCATCGGCCAGATCTTCCTGAACGACGTCGACGAGGCGATCAAGGACGTCCACTGGATCAAGGAGAACGGCCTGCGCGGCGGTGTGCTCATCTCGGCGGTCCCGCCGGACTGCGACGACGTCAAGCCGCTCTACGACCCGATCTACGACCCGCTGTGGCGCACCTGCGAGGAGCTCGAGGTTCCGGTCAACAGCCACGGCGGAACCGGCTCACCCGACTACGGCCGCTACCCCACCTCGGCGCTGCTGTTCATCGCCGAGGTCGGCTTCTACTCGCAGCGGCCGTTCGTGCAGCTACTGCTGTCGGGGGTGTTCGAACGGTTCCCGCGGCTCCGCTTCGCGATGACCGAGGTCGGTACCGCGTGGGTGCCGCCGATGCTCGAACGCCTCGACCACCACCTGGCCCAGATCCGTGACACCGGCCGGATCGGCGAGCTGCGCTTCGCCCCCGAGCACGTCCTGCCGCTCAGCGCGACCGACTACTTCCGGCGCAACTGCTGGATCGGAGCCAGCATGCCCGGCGCCGACGACGCCGCCGCTCGTGAGGTCGTCGGCGCTGATCGCATGATGTGGGGCAGCGACTACCCCCACAACGAGGGCACGTTCCCCCACACCCGAGAGGCGCTGCGCCAGCGCTTCAGCGACGTCGACGAGGCGGGCATGCGCAAGCTGCTGGCTGGTAACGCTGCCGACCTGTACGGCTTCGACCTGGAGGCACTCGCCCCGATCGCCCAGCGTGTCGGCCCGACCGTCGACGAGTTGCG
>CAYVDN010000059.1:16180-18475 GCA_964450685.1 uncultured Microthrixaceae bacterium | reverse complement strand
TCGAGGACAGGTGCGCCCGCAGCCGATCCATCGGGTACTGGCGCCCGATCACCCCGGTCGAGCTGACCAGCACGTCACCCGGATCGCAACCGACCGCAGCGCCGACACCGGCCGCCAGCGCCCGTGTGTTGGCAAGGCCCTGCGCGCCAGTGGCCACGTTCGCGTTCTTGGACACGACCACGACGGCACGCAGCTGTCCGTCGGCGCTGTTCTCGCGCGACACCACGACGCTAGGCCCAGCGAAACGCGACCGTGTGAACAGCGCCGTGGCGTTGCAGACGACATCCGAGGCGACGACCACGAAGTCGTCGGTGTCGTCCTTGATGCCGACGTTCGCGACGTGCGCACGGAAGCCCCGGGGAAGGGGCACGGTCGCTGGGACGGGCTTGTGGTCGAGCGTTGGGTCGGGGGTCATCGCAACCGATTCTGGCACGGGCTCTTGGCTACCCTCTCGCCCTATGACCCGCTTCGATTCCGCGTTGGACCTGGCCGCTGCGATCCGTGAACGGCGGATCAGTCCGACCGAGGCGATGGACATGTACCTGGCGCGGGTCGACCAGCTCGACATGACGCTCAACGCGTTCGCGTTCCGTGACGACGAACGTGCCCGCGCCGGTGCCGCCGCGGCCACCGAATTGGTAGCCAACACAGCCCCCGAGTCGTTGCCGCCGTTCTGCGGTGTGCCGATCCCGATCAAGGACCTGAACCGGGTGCAGGGCTGGCCGACGACCTACGGGTCGCGGGGTGTGCCCGAGACACCCGAAGAGGCAGACGACCCGCCGGTCGCCCGGCTCCGAGATGCCGGCTTCGTGCTCATGGGCAAGACGACGACGCCCGAGTTCGGGACGATCTCGATGACCGAGTCGAAGCGCCTGGGGGCGACCCACAACCCGTGGAACACAGACCACACACCCGGTGGTTCGTCGGGTGGAGCGGGTGCGGCGGTTGCTGCTGGCATGGCCCCGATCGCGCATGCCTCGGACGGTGGCGGGTCGATCCGCATCCCCGCGTCGTGCAACGGGCTCGTAGGGCTCAAGTCCAGCCGCAACCGGATCGCGAACCTGGTCGAGGCGATGACCTCGGCGTCCACGTCCGGCGTCGTCTCGCGCACGGTCGCCGACACTGCCGTGGCGCTCGACGTGTTGTCGCAGCTCGACAGGGGAGCGTGGAACGTGGCACCGCCGGCAGCTCAGCCGTTTGCCGACCAGGTCGGCGCCGCACCCGGGCGGCTGCGCATCCGGGTGACGTCGAACAACGCGCTCGGGGTGCCCGTCGCGCCCGAGTGCGCAGCCGCGGTCGAGGCAACTGCCGCGCTGCTGTCCGACCTGGGCCACGACGTTGTCGAGTCCGACCCGCGCTGGCCTGATCCATCGCAGTTCCTGAGCGGGTTCCTGACCGTCTGGTCGACGATCGCCGCCGGGGTGCCCGGTCTGGACATCGAGGCGGTCGAGGCTCACAACCGCGCCAACTGGGACCTGGCGATGGCGACCACGGCGATCGGCTACGCACAGGCGCAGTTCGCGCTGCAGGCCGCGTCACGCGGGTTCGTCGCCCAGTTCTCGAGCGCTGTCGACCCGATCGCGTTCGGGGCCGACCGTGACTCAGACGATGACACCTTCGACGTGCTCGTCACGCCGACGATGGCGGTCGAGCCTCCCCGGGTCGGTTCGATCTGGGAGGGTTCTGACCAGGACCCCGGGGCGCCGCTCGTCAACGCCACGCCGATGGCTGCCTATACGGCCATCTACAACGTCACCGGCCAGCCGGCGCTGTCGCTGCCGTTGCACACCGCCGCGTCGGGCCTGCCTGTTGGTGTGCAGTTCGCCGCCGGTCCGTGGAACGAGGCGCTGCTGCTGCGTCTGGGTTCGCAGATCGAGGCGGCCGCGCCGTGGATCGACCGCTGGCCGGCCATCGTCGCAGGCGACTGAAACCCCACCCGTTCTGTAGACCCACCCGTTCTGTAGCCCCCCGTTCTGTGATGCGACATCGCGGCGACAACCGCGACCTCGCATCACAGAACGGGAGTGAGCGAGGCGCTCAGCCCCCGGTCGCCCCAGTCGACCCCGTCGCCCCAGTCGTGCCGGTTCCCGAGGACTGGACCTGCTGGCGGATCTGGTCGAGCAGAGCGCTCGGCGTCATGATCTGGACCTGGGTGGCGCCACCCCACTCCGGCCACGTGGCCCCGGCGATCAAACGATTCGGATACAACTCCACCAGGTCCTTGTCCTTACCCGAGGCCCGCACCGAGCGCACGGTCAGCTTGGACTGGTCCGAGGCATCGGTCAGATAGATCGT
>CAYVDN010000059.1:14023-16080 GCA_964450685.1 uncultured Microthrixaceae bacterium | reverse complement strand
GCACCGAGCGCACGGTCAGCTTGGACTGGTCCGAGGCATCGGTCAGATAGATCGTGCCGTCGTGGATCAGGTTCGTCATCGTCGCAGCGAGCGTCGCTCGCACGTCGGGTTCCTCGTCGTGGGCCCGCAGCGCCAGGATCTGGGTCGATGTGCCGTCGGCGGCCGCTCGTTCGACGAGGGCGGTTCCGTCGGTGTCGAGCGACGAGAAGCGCATGTTCGTGGCGCCGGTGATCGGAGCGTCGCTGTGCCCGCCGTCGATGCGCAGCCGCACGAGCGACGAAGTCGCCGTCCCGTCGACCTGCATGTACAGGGTCGATCCCAATAGCACCGCGGTCGGGATCCGCACGCCCGTTCCGCCCCCACCCGCGGACGGGTCGCTCTCGCCCGAGCCGCGCTCGAGGGTGTAGCCGAGCGCCATGTGACCGGTGCCGGCTTCCTCGTAGTAGAGCTCGGTGCCGTCCTCGGTTTCGCGGGTGGCGACCACGTGCTCGCCGTCGGGTGAGCCCGCCCCGATGAAACCGGTGAGCAGGTCCTCGGGCTCGTCGTCACCAGGCGACCAGCGTCGCAGGGCGCTGTCGGTCAGGTTCTGTGTGTAAGACAGGTAGGTGACCTCGGCGCCGCTGAGCACCGGCACGACCATGAACCCGTCCTCGACGGTGGTGAGCTCACCGTCGGTGTCCATGTAGTGCAGCGCGGTGCCGTCGGTCGTTCCCGATCGCAGCACGAACCCCTGCGCGCTCGGCGCCAACGGAACGGCGTCGAGTGTCGTGAAGGTGTCGGTACGGGCGATCTCGTCGCCGTCGGTGGCGTCGATCAGCACTCCCTGGAAGCCGCCCTCGACCGACACGACGGCGAGCACCCGCGCCTGGGCCGACAGGGCCACGGCGCTGCGCACGGTCAGGTCGACCTTCTCGGTGCTGTCGTGTCGCAGGTCGCGGATCTCGAGTCCCGAGCCCTGGAACGGCCACGAGACCACCCAGCGTTCATCGGAGCTGATCGAGCAGTTGCCCGTACCGACCTGCTCGGTCTCCTCGACCGACGACGACAGCTGGCAGCCCTCGGTTGTCTGGATGAACGCGCCGCGGCGCAACACGCTGGCGATCAGCTGGTCGGCACCGGCCAAGCGGGCCTGCTCGTCGCCGGGCAGCCCTGCAGTGACCCTGGAGCCATCCGGGTCGCTGTAGGCGAGCAGGATCCGGTCGTCCCACACCCGACCCAGCGAGTTGACCCAGATCTGTCCGCCCTCGGTGATCGTGGTGATGTCGACCGGTGACGTGGCAGCGGACGCGACTTGGGCGCTGTCGTCGGCAGGGGAGTCGGCCGATGCGTCGGTGCCGCCGGGGTCCACCGCGTACAGCGCGACGCTCGTCGCGTCGGCCTGGGCCGTCGCGTCAGCCAGCAGCAGCTGGCCGGAGTTCGAGTTGGCGCAACCGGCGAGTGCCAGGGCTCCCAGGAGCGCGGTGGCGGGGACGAGACGTCGACGAGTGACCCGAGACATGGCCAGCACCGTACCGGCCGAAAGTCGACCGCGACCATCACACGCAGAAACCCTCTAGCCAACCCTGGAGCCAAGTCTCAACCAGCCTGTCGACGTCACCCTCGAGTTCAGGTTCAGGGTCGTCGGCGGCGGGGTGCGGGGCCTACCATCGGCGCCGATGACTGCGATCACGCTCGACGGAAACCGGCTCGCGGACGACCTCAAGGCCGACATGGCAGCTCGCATCGCCGCGCTCGCCGAGCGGGGTATCACCCCCGGTCTGGGCACGATCCTGGTGGGCGACGACGGCCCGAGCGCCAAGTACGTCGGGATGAAGCACGCCGACTGCGCCCAGGTGGGCATGCATTCGGTCGACCGGCGGCTTCCGGCGAACGCCACCCAGGCCCAGGTGGACGCAGCGGTCGACGAACTGAACGCCGACCCGGCGGTCGACGCGTTCATCATCCAGTACCCGTTCCCCAAGGGCCTCGACTACGGCGCAGCCCTGCTGCGGGTCGACCCGGCCAAGGACGCCGACGGGCTGCACCCGGTCAACCTGGGCCTGCTGGTCATGGGCGAG
>CAYVDN010000059.1:156-13923 GCA_964450685.1 uncultured Microthrixaceae bacterium | reverse complement strand
GCGATGACCCGGGCGTTCCTGTTGATGAACACCCTCGAAGCGGCCGAAAGGGCAGCCGGATGACCGCCGGCGTCAACCTGATCGAGAAGCTGCACGCCCGCACAACCCCCGCGCTCAGCGTCGAGTTCTTCCCTCCCAAGACACCCGCGGCCGAGGCGACGCTGAGCAACACGATCCGTGAGATGGCGAGCCTTGACCTGGCGTTCGTGTCGGTCACCTACGGGGCCGGCGGGTCGACCCGTGACCGCACCCGTGACCTGGTCGTCGACCTGAACCGCCCGAGTGAGCTGAACCAGCAGGGCCAGCGCCCGGCGGTCGCGCACCTGACCTGCATCGGGCACACCAAGGATCAGCTGAACGAGCTGCTCGACGACTACGACCGCAACGGCGTGCACGACATCCTGGCCCTGGCCGGCGACCCGCCGGCCGACGGCAGCCCCGCCACCGGCGACTTCACCTATGCGCTCGAGCTGGTCGAGCTGGTCCGCAGCCGTGGCGACAACTTCAGTGTCTCGGTGGCGGCGCACCCCGAGCTGCACCCCCGTTCGACGGACCGGGCGAGTGACCGCAAGCACCTGGCACGCAAGCTGTCGGCGGCCGACATGGGGATCTCGCAGTTCTTCTTCGATGCGGACGACTACTTCCGCATGGTCGACGAGCTGGCGGCGCTGGGCTGTGACACACCCGTGCACCCCGGTGTCATGCCGATGGCCAACCCGGCCGGTGTGCGCCGCATGACGGCGATGGCGGGTGCGACGTTCCCCGACGATCTCGCCCAGCGCGTCGAGTCCGCCAGCGACGAGGACCGCCACAAGATCATCGTCGACGCCGCGCTGGAGCTGAGTCGGCGCCTGCTCGACGGCGGCGCTCCGGGTGTTCACCTGTACGGGTTGAACCGGGCCGAGGTGGTCGTGGAGGTAGCCCGCGAGCTCGGGCTGGCCGCCGACACGACCGGCTGAACAACCCCGGGGATCCGCCGGCCGAGTGCCGCTTGGCACGCCCCTGCGTCGACTTTTGGTCACGAACGTGATTCGATGTGCGCACCGACTGCAGGGCGGCAGGGTCGGTCTGTCCGGTGGGCACCGGGCGGAGTCGATGGGTTGACGTCTGGACATATCGGCAGGAACGTTCATGGAGGCCATGCGCGTGCCGACCGGTAGGGGGTAGGGGTGTCAGTGAGCCGTCCGAACAGGGAGTAGGGAAGTGGCAGTCTTTCGAAAGGGCAAAGCCGATGGTGACGGGTCGTCACGTCGACGCCGCTCCATCGACTTCGACAGCGCGGACTCCAAGGTCCTCGAGACCGAGATCAACCAGTGGGTCGGGTCCAACCGCCCCAAGCTGGGCGAGGTCATGCTGGAGCTCGGCTCGATCGACCCCGACCAGCTGATCACCGCTCTCCAGGTCCAGAAGGAGAACCCGACAGCCGAGGGTGCAGTGCACCTTGGCGAGGTGCTCATGAAGATGGGCACGATCGATGAGCGTGCCCTTGCCGCGGCGCTGGCGTTCCAGTTCGGTATCCCGCTCGCTGATCTGACCCACGAGAAGCCCGAGCCGGACGCGGTCGCCCGCCTGCCAGAGCAGCTCGCCCGCAAGCACACGGTCATCCCGCTGCGCATCGAGAACGAGCGCGTGTTCATGGCGATCGCCGATCCGCTCGACACGACAGCGATCGACGAGCTCACCCGTCAGTGCCGCCGTATCGGTCTGATGATGGGCACGCGTACCGACATCGAACGGCTGCTTGACGAGACCTACAACGTGCTCAACCAGGCCCAGGAGCACATCCGGGCGTTCGAGCTGAGCAACGTCGAGGACATCACCCAGTCGACCGAAGATGCATTCGCTGTCGACGACAACGCTCCGGTGGTGCAGGTCGTCAATCGGATCATCACCCAGGGTGTGCGCAGTCGGGCATCCGACATCCACGTCGAACCGGGCGAGAAGTTCGTCCGCGTCCGCTACCGCATCGACGGTGCGATGACCGAGGCGATCCAGTTGCCGACCCGTATGGCGCCGGCGCTGGCCAGTCGCCTGAAGGTCATGTCGAACCTGAACATCGTCGAGCGGCGCCGCCCCCAGGACGGCCAGTTCGGCGTCATGGTCGACGGCCGCCCGATCGACATCCGCATCGCGACCGCGGCCACGGTGCACGGCGAGAAGATCGTCATGCGCCTGCTGGACAAGACCCGGTCGCTGATCGGTCTGGGTGATCTGGGCATGCACCCGAAGGTGCAGGCGCCTTACCTGAACATCGTCAAGGCGCCGCTCGGCATGCTGCTGTGCACGGGGCCGACGGGTTCGGGCAAGACGACGACGCTCTACGCCACGCTGACCGAGATCAACGACCCGACCCGCAACGTCGTCACGATCGAGGACCCGGTCGAGTACCAGTTCGACGGCATCAGCCAGATGCCCGTCAACGAAAGCCTCATGACCTTCGCCGAGGGCCTGCGCGGCATCCTGCGCCAGGACCCCGACGTGATCCTGGTCGGTGAGATCCGCGACGAGGAGACCGCCCGCATCGCCATGCAGGCATCGCTGACCGGTCACTTCGTGTTGTCGTCGCTGCACGCGGTCGACTCGGTCGCGGCGGTGCACCGCTTCACCGACATGGGTCTGGAGCCGTTCCTGGTGGCATCGGCGCTGAGCGGTGTGGTCGGCCAGCGCCTGTTGCGGCGGGTGTGCACGAGCTGTGCGGCGCCGTACACGCCGACGCCGGCCGAGATCCGCATCATCGACGAACAGGTCGGCCACCAGCCGCCGGTGTGGCTCAAGGGCATGGGCTGCAACGCGTGCGCCAACTCCGGTTACCGCGGGCGGGTCGGTGTCTACGAGCTGTTGGAGATGACCGATCGGCTGCGTGACATGGTCGTCGCCCGCGCGACGCACCACGAGATGCGCGCCGTGGCGATCGAAGAGGGCATGCGCACCATGCAGCAGCAGGCATTCGAGCTGGTGGTCGAGGGCAAGACCACCATCGAGGACGTCATCCGCAGCGTCTACGCACCCGGGCTCGAGTCGGGGTCCGCCGAGGAGCAGAAGGAACTGCCTGCCGGCAAGCGGGAGATCGGCCACGGTGCCGAGCAGCTCAGCAAGGGCGCCGGCCAGGTCGGACCTGGCGACTCCAACCTGCCGCCGCCACCGGCGGGTGCCGGCGGCCCCTTCGCTGCCGGCCCTGTGAACGGCGGCCAAGGCACCAATCCACACAAGCCCGTTGATCTGGGAGCATCCACATGAGCGCAACGCTCGAGCCGCCTGCCGCGCAGTCCCCACAGTCGAAGCAGGCCGAGGTCAAGCACGCCAAGTACCGCTACGAGGGCGAGACCCTCGACGGTCAGCACGTCAAGGGCGTGATCGAGGCACCCTCGGCCAACCACGCTCGCAACGAACTGGCGGTGCAGGGCCTGCGGGTGACCAAGATCGCCGAGCGCAAGGGCATGCAGCTCGAGATCACCAAGGAGAAGGTGCCTCTCGTCGAGATCATGCACTTCTCGCGGCAGATGTCGACCTTCCTGCGTGCCGGCGTGCCGATGACCGAGGCGCTCGACAACCTCCGCCAGGACGCCAAGAACAAGCGCTTCAGGGAGGTCCTGGGCGACGTGCTCGACCGGGTCACTGCCGGCCGTTCGGTGACCGAGGCGCTGAGCATGCACTCGGACATCTTCCCCAGCTACTTCATGGCGCTGCTCGGCTCGGCAGAGCTCACGGGTCGCATGGACGAGGCGTTCGACCAGTTGCACGCGTACATCCGCCGCGACATCGAGTTGACCCGTGCCGTTCGCAAGGCGCTGATCTACCCGATGATCCTCATGGTCGTGGCCTTCATCGTGGTGGCGATCATCATCATCTTCGCCATCCCCCGGTTCGCCGACTTCTTCGAGAGCTTCAACGCCGAGCTCCCGCTGCCTACGCGGATGCTCATGGCGATCGCCGACTTCGTAGGTTCACCGGCCGGGCTCGTGACCGGGATCCTCATCGTCGTGGGGATCTTCGGTCTCGTTCTGTATGTCCGTACCCCGAAGGGTCGCCGCAACCTCCATGCGCTCCAACTGAAGACGCCGTTGATCAACACGATCGTCACCTACTCCTCGACCGAGCGGTTCACCAGGGTCCTGGCCGCTCTCCTCGACGCGGGTGTTCCGCTGACCGAGGCACTGCCGACGTCGATCGACTGCGCCAACAACCTCGTCTACAAGGAGCGCCTGACAGAGGCGATGGACGGTGTGCTCGAGGGCCGTGGGTTCGCCGATCCGCTCGCCAGCACGGAGCTCTTCCCCAGCACGGTCATCCAGATGGTGCGAGTCGGTGAGCGTGCCGGTGAGCTGTCGGGCCAGCTCAACAACGCCGCCGGCTTCTACGAAGAGGAGCTCACCTATGCGGTCGACAAGTTGACTGCCTGGTTCGAACCGCTGATGATGCTTTTCATCGGCGTGGTGGTGGGCTTCGTTGCTCTGGCTATGGTGTCGGCTATGTACGGGATCTATGGTCAGGTTGATCTCTGATTTGTGACTCGCCTTTGGCGGGTCGGCGAGGACAGGGCAAATGTCCAGAGGGCGGAATCTGCGAGAGAGGGAGGCAAGCATCGTTCGCCGCGCTCTGTCGCGCCTTTCCGGCGGTCAGGCTGGACTGACGCTCATCGAGTCGATCGTCTCCATGGTGATCGTCTCGCTCGTAGTGCTGGCTCTGCTCGCTGCCCTGATGACCATCCTGTCCACCACCAATGCGAATCGCCGCATGGTGCGCTCGGGGATCGAAGCGACGACTCTGGCCGAGTCGGTGCGCAGGCTCACCTACGTCGACTGTGAGACCGGCGCGGCGATACAGAACCGGTTGCTCGTAGGGAGCCCGGCTGTCTACTCGCCGCCGACTGGCTACAGCGTCGTAGTCACCGAGATGGAGTATCTGTCCAGCGCCTCGACCAGCACGCCGAGCTTCGGTGCCACATGCGGGACCGATCGAGGCGTTCAGCGGGTGGTTCTGGAGGTGACGGCTACCGGTAGCCCGTCGGTCTCCGAGGAGATCGTGATTCACAAGCGTCGTGACACCTGTCCGGCGTCGATCGGCCCTGTTGCGGGAGAGAGGTGCTGACAATGAGGAGGCTCGCTCCGCTCGGCAGTCGTTGCCGAGACGCCCAGCAGCGACGTGCCCAATCCGGCTTCACCTTGGTTGAGGTGCTGGTCGCACTTGTGATTGCTGCGACTGTGCTCACACCGTTGGCTGCCGGCTTCATAACCATGGTCGACGGGAGCAGCGCAGCGCGCAACGAGCTGGATCGCGCCGCCGACGCGGCTCGCATCGGCAACGCATGGACCCGCGACGTGCAAAGCGTCGACGTCGGTGGCGTGAACGGTGAGCCACCGTGCCCGGACTCGAGCGGTTCGGGTGGGGCGACGGATCAGGAGCTCGTCACATTCTCGTGGAACACTTCGAGCACCGCCGCGGTGAACGGTCCGCCGCGGAGCGCGACCTGGGTCGTGGCCGGGACCGGCGCCGACCTGGAGCTCATCCGGCGCTACTGCGAGGGCGGCGTGCCGGTCTCACAGACACCGCTCGCGGTCAACATCGGGGTTGACGGGGTCGCCATCACCGACATCGTCCGGGGGCCCGATCCGTCCACCCCGACCAACTTCTGTCCGGCCCAGAACTTCGGCACCAGCGGTAGCCCGTCGTGGATCTCGACCACCTGCACGATCGTCGTCGACGGTGACTTGCAGTATCAACTGGCGGTCGGGCGGCGCGTCCCGGAGCGTGCAGGCAGCACACCGGCGCCGCTCCCGCCGCCGACACCGACGATCCTGGTCTCCGCGACCCAGGCGAGGAACACCTACATCACCGTTGGCTGGACCCCGCCGACCGTTGCTGCAGGACAGCCTCCCATCGACTCCTACCGGGTGAACGTCTACACGTCTGCCGCAGCGAACGGAATCCCTGTCGCAACAGCGACGGTGTCGGGCACCTCGGCGGTGATCGAGGGGCTCACCAACCTCACCAGCTACTACGTGAGGGTCCAGGCCCACAACGAGGTCGGCTGGGGTCAACCCACCGCGCCACACGGCCCGCTGACACCCGACTCCACCGCCCCTGACGCGGCGACCGTGGTTGGGACGCCGGTCGAAGGCGACGAGCAGATATCGATCGACTGGCAGCCGAACGCCAACACCGGCGGAGCCGACGTCACGTCCTGGACTCTCATTGCGCAGCCGGGGAGCGGGGCCGCGGTCACAGCGACGATCGCCCACTCGGGCGCACAGACGGCTCAGCAGTCAGGAACCATCACCGGACTCGCCAATGGTGTCTCGTACACCGTCACGATCGTCGGCAACAACTCGAACGGCGCGGGGCTCTCCTCGCCACCGACCGGCGCGCTGATCCCCTACGGGGTGCCCGGCCCGGCGACCGGGCTCCTGTCCACGTCCAACAGCGACGGGACTGTGACGCTGGTGTGGGTGCCCCCGATAGACAACGGCGGAAGGCCGATCACCGGCTACCGGGTCGTCGTCGACAACGGCCCAGCGGCGGGCCCGTGGCCGTCGGCATCCACCTGGTACCCGGCCGGTACCACCAGCGCCACTCTCAATGGGCTCACCCTCGGCGGTCAGTACACGTTCCGGGTGTTGACCAACAACCTCCGCGGCTACAGCACCTCGGCGGAGTCCGACCCGCCAATCCTCTCTGCCACGTTGCCCAGCGCGCCGCCGTCGGTCACCGTCACCCAGTCGGGCGCTGGAACTCTCGCCGTATCGTGGACAGCCGCGGCGCCGAACGGCTCGGCCGTGATCGAGTACCAGGTCAGGACCGTGCCGGTGATTGCGGGGACACCCCGAACCGTTACCGGACTTTCGACGTCATTCAGTGGACTCTCGTCGGGCACCAACTACACCTTCTACGTCAGGGCCCGCAACGTGGCCGGCTGGGGTCCGGAGCGGTCTGCGGCGGGCGTTGCCGGCGGCAACCCCAGCTGGGCTGGCGCTCAGCCATCCGTCACCCGCCAGTCCGGCAACAACTACCCGTTCGCGGTGAACGTCTCGTGGGCCCGTCCGTCCAACACCGGCGGTGCCTGCATCAACCAGTACCGAGTCGAGTACAGCACCAACGGATCGACCGTGGATTCGTCCCAGACGCTGAGCACGACTCCCAACGGGGCGTGTGGCGGGGAGCCGGCCACTTCGATCGCTTGGACAGGGATCGTGGCCGGTGCGCAGACACGCTGGTTCCGGATCGTGGCTACCAACACGTTCGGGCTCCAGGCGACATCCGGCTGGGGAACCATCGCTCCGACAGCTGTCTGCACAGTGATCGCGACCGAAGACACCTGGGCCCAGGAGGGCAGCCGCAACCGCAACCACGGCAGCAACAGCAACCTGCAAGTGCACCGCGGAGGTGACTCGGTCTACGTGAAGTTCAATCCCACCTCGTCAGGGTCGAACTGCCACTTCGGTTCACCATTGCCCGCAGCCGCCACGGTCACCAGCGGTGACGTTCAGCTCTACAACAACGACCCATCGAACAACAACCGAGACCACCGCATTTCTCGGGTCACCGCAAACTGGGCCGAGTACACCTTGACCTACAACAACCGGCCGGGAACGACCAACGACACGGCGACGCAGAGTTCGGAAGGTAGCGGCTGGAAGACTTGGTGGGTCAACGCGTCTGACATCCAGTTGCAACGGAGTGACTCGACACGGTTCGGCTGGAACGTACGTGACGCCGGCGGAAGTATTTGGAGTTCCTGGGCGACATACGACTCGCGCGAGAACACCTCGCAGCCGCGACTGAACATCGTCTTCTACTGAGGGTATTCGTGAGGATCCGACCGAGACACCCGCTGCAGATCGCCGTCGCTGTGATGGTGGCGCTGCTGGTGGGTGCCTGCTCCGGCGACGACGAGCCCAAGGTCGAAGGCAGATCACCCGAACAGGGCGCGGCCTGTGAGCTGCTTGACGCGGAACAGGTCAGCACCTTGACCGGTGAGCAGATGGATCTGGTCGCCGACCTGAGCGCAGACTCGCAGTGCGCATACCAGGCAGGTGACGGCCCGGTCGGCGTCACCGTGACTCTCATGGATGCGGCAACTCCGGCGCAGTTCGCGGCGCTGGTGACGACCGATTCTCAAGCCGGGGTTCCGTCGGCGCCGGTGGACGGCGCTGACGAGGCGCTGGTCTGGCGGGAGTCCCCTCAGATCCTGGCCGGAATCGCCCGCGTAGGCGGGTCGGCGGTCAAGATCACGTGGGTGCAGCCGGCGCCCACGGATGACGACGCGGGCATGGTGGCGCTTCTCTCGGCGGCGGTGAAGGGCCTGCCGGGCTCGGACTTCACCGAGGCGGCCGCCGCAGGGCAGGGCACGTGTGACCGGGTTCCGATCGAGGCGCTGCGCGAAGCGCTCTCGCTTCCTGAGCTTCAGGCCAGCCCGGCGGGCGTCGCCACGGCTTGTGCGCTTGCGGACGGGTCCGGTGTGAACCTCACGGTCGAGTTGCCCGAGGGCGCAGCTAGCGCCGAC
This sequence comes from uncultured Microthrixaceae bacterium, assembly GCA_964450685.1. GTDB lineage: Bacteria > Actinomycetota > Acidimicrobiia > Acidimicrobiales > Microtrichaceae > JBAOHV01. The sequence continues at coordinate 5,423 of CAYVDN010000059.1, read as the reverse complement.
CAGGTGACTGCGTCAGGGCGGGTGACCACGGTCGAAGGCAAGGACTACGAGTGGGTGCCGGAGCCGATCAGCGGGCTCGGTGAGGCGGCCATCTGGACCCTCGATCCGGTCAGCGAGAGAACGGGTGAGCTGGTGGCGGTCTTCGGTGAGCAGCTGGTGCGCGTCTCGAGCAGCGCGAACGACCCTGGCGATGAGATCGAGGAGCGTGCGATTACGACCGCTCGGGTGGTGGGAGGTGGTGACCGATGAGGATGACGACGATCAGACCTCGACAGGCGCGTCGCGAAGGGATCGGTCAGGCCGGAAACGTCCTGATCATCACCCTCATGATCGTCCTGTTCGTGTCCGCGATAACGGCTGCGTTGCTCACGTACGCGAGCACGAGCAATCGTGCAGCCGTGGCGTACCGTGACATCCGCGACGCCCGCTACTCAGGCGACGGAGCCGTGGAAGCAGCTGTCAACTGGGTCGCGGCCGATCCCGACCTGGCGCGAGACCCCGCCCTGAGCTCGGCGACGCCCGACTGCGCGTACATCGTGCCCACCGACATCGGTGATGTGACGGTGACCTGTGGCGCCGACGCTGGCGGCGGTTCGGGTGAGGAGGCCGAAGGTGGCCTCCTTCCGCCCGAGGCACTCCTGCTCACGGGTCGGCGTGTCAACTGGAACGAGTCCGGTGTACGGAACGAGCAGACCGGTCCCTACAACGCGCCTCTGTGCCGCGGCTGGTGGGACTCGGTGACGAACTTCTTCAGCAGCGGAACCGACCCGAACGCCGGTGACGGCTACAAGGAGTACTCGGCGCTGTTCAAGCCTCGCGTGGGCCTGGGAACGCTCAACACGTCGTGCAACAACGAACACGCCCGCACGTTCCATCAGTTCACCGTCGACGGCCCTGTGGTCGCAGCCGGCCGCATCCGCGGAACCGGCACCCAGGGCGGGTTCCAGGCGCTGGGCGCCGGCAACACGATCACCGCCCGCCACAACTGCACCGGCGGCGGGATGACCTCGTGCAACGTGTCGGTCGGTACCCGGGTCGCGGGCCCGAACGTCGAGAGCGCACTCGTCGGAACGCCACGCGACAGCGATCCCGGCAGGACCTATCCAATTCCGGGTGTCAACGCGAGCCAGACGGCGAGCGATCCGACTCCGACCGACATCAGATCGTCCTGGCTCCCCGTCGGCTTCGGGAGCAATGGAACCTTGGCCACCGGCTACAACGCGACCAACTACCCCGTGCGAACTGGGGCGTACACCGTCGGCGCCGATGGCACACCGACAGCGATCACCGGGTGCCCGGCATCGCCGGCACAGACGATCATCTTCCTTCCCGGCTGGTACCGCGATGCCAACGTGTTGAACCAGTACACCGCAGCTTCCTCAGGGTGCGCGGACAGGACGTTCTGGTTGGCACCCGACCCCGGCGCCGACGGCCGATTGCTCACGGCGGACGACGTCACGGGCTCGTTCTACTTCGACTTCCGCTCGACCACGGCGACCACTGCATGCGGCACGACCCCGACGAACGACGACATGGCGCCGCCGCACCCGGCCCGCTGGTGCATAGGGCGTAGAGCAACCCAGAACCCACGCGTCGTCGCGGGAACCCCCAAGGACTGGGGTCCAATCGGGTCGAACGTGTCGTCGACGACGCGCGGTGTCACGATCGACAACGCCCAGGTCGTCGACTCGGACCTATCTCAGATCTGGAGCAACGGGAACGGAGCGCAGCGGATCGGTGACAACAGCGTCGCTCGGTACCAGCCGAGGACCGGGCTGATCTGCTTCTGGAACATCTTCAATCCGAACACTTGCACCTCCAGCAACCGTTCGATCCGTGTGCGTTCGTTCACGCCTCGGGTGGCTTCGGGACCGCTCGACGGTCAGATCTACGTCTCCGCGATGTACGGGCTGTCCGGCGCTGGCGCTTCGTCCATGGCCACACCCCGCGTCGAGGTCCGTGCGGTGAGCACACAGTCGGGCGAGGTCTACTGCGGGACCTTTGACCTACCGGTAAGGAACTGGAACGGCAACCCCGCAACGCCGCCTGCCATTGCGACCATCTCGAGCGCAGATGCCACGACGCTCGCCAACAACTGCGGCCAGGTGGATCGCATCAACGGCTTCGAGATCAGGCTCCTCTTCGAAGGCAACACGTGGAACGTCGGCACCCCCAACGTGTGGCTGGACGGGGTGCGAATCACCTACAACTCGTGGGCAGGAGCGTCCTTCCCCGAGCCGGTCAGTGCTAGCGATCCGGTTGCCCAGTCGGACTGCGACACGACCGAGGCGGGAGTGCAGCTGATCTTCGGAGGCGAGTCGCACGCGTTCGTCGGTGACGGCAGCCTCGAGTTGTGCGCAGGCGACTACCCCACCAACGCTGACGACCATCAGGTGATCGGCGTGTACGGGGTACCTGGAATCGCTCCGATCGAGCCGAGCGGCATCGTTGGCAACGGCGGGACGAACAACGTCGACCCGCCGCTCAACCCCGGCAACGTCGCGGCGATCGACTCACAGGAAGTCACGATCCGCTACGGCGGATGCGCGGCCTACTGCGGCCGGGAGTTCGAAGAAGGTTGGCTCAACGTCGACATGCAGCCCTACTCGCCCCCTGCCGGGTATGAGATCTCGAAGATCGAGGCGAGGGTCTCCTACAACCCCAAGAACAGCGGTTGCAGCTTCCTCTGGGACTGCCCGGGGCGCAACCCGCAGCTTCGTCCACCGCGGTGTGCCATCAACTACCCGAAGAACCCAGACCGTGGGCCTCTTCAGGTGGCCAACTGGAGTTCTGCCGTCCTCTACAGCGCCGTCGGGACCAATCCCAACTGCGTGAACCCGTCGGAGTTGGCAGCGGGCGTGAACCTCGTCTGGGCGGCAGGGGCCGACTGTGCCTACACCTTGGTCCTCGGCTGGGTGTGCAAGGCAGGTGGTGGCCAGTGGAGCGACACGCTGGACGGAATCGAGCTCGACATAACCATCCGCCCGACCGACAACTCCCAACCCTGGCTCGTGCCACAGAGCGGCTGCATCACAGCCGCGCCGAACTACAACGGCGGAGAAGGCGAACCTGACTGCGCGATCCTCAGGTCGGCGACATCCAACGTCGGAGACACGTTCAACTGGCCCTGGAACAACCTCGAGGCCCAGGGCAACGGTCGCTTCAGCGTCAACGGCACGATCTACGCGCCGTCTGCCGCGCTCGACGTCGACGACGGGGACACCGCGTACACGCTCGCCCAGCGCGGGGCGGTGCTACGGCACTTGCGGGTGTCCGGCTATGCCCGCCGCTCCGGCACGAACGTCCCGGCGATCGGTCACAGCGCTGATCGCACACCTGCACCACGTGAGACGACTTTCGTGGCGTGCACCAGGTCCCCTGCCAACGCCTCTGCGACCGATCCGTGCGGCGACCTGACAGGCGACGTCGTGTTGACCAGGGCGCGGGTGCGTTTCGAGCTCAACCCGTCGGTAACACCCACCAGCGAACAGGCCGTGGTGCCCAGGGTCGAATGGTGGTCAGCTGACACCTGAGTCTGCGAGTGCCGCGGCTGGGCAGATCCGCCCAATTACTTGCGTCTGCTGCTCATCTACCCTCTCCCTGAGGCATGCTCAGGGAGGGTCGACGATGGAGCAATCGAGCGCAGTGTCAGTTGCAGGGAGCCGGTGGGCCGATCGAGGCCAGGGTGGCTTCACGCTGATCGAGGCCCTCGTAGTGGTGGCCCTGATGGCGATCCTCGGCGGGATAGCGGTGTTCGCGGTGACTGCACTCACCCAGGACGCCGACGAGACCGCCTGTGTCGCTGAGCGTCGAACGATCGAGACTGCCATGTGGGCAGAGAACAACACCGGAAACACCGCTGACACCTACGGCGATTATCTGAGCAACCCGCCGAAGTACTACAGCAACTCCGGCTCTCCCACCACGCCCGTGTGGGGCCCGGGTGCCGAGCACCCCGGCGGTAGCTGCCCGGCAACCATTCCCGTGCCATGACTCCAGGTCAGTGGGTAGATCGACCTAGTTGAACCCGGGTCGGAATTTTGTATCGTCGTTCATGCCACAACGGACAGGGTTGAGGGGGGCACTCCTTGGCTGGCTTGCGTGGGAACAACAGCTGGGGCGAAACCCCATCACAAACAGGGAGCACTACCACATGAACATGATTGAGAAGCGCAAGGCGATGGCCGGTCAGGGTGGCTTCACCCTCATCGAGCTCCTCGTCGTCGTGGCCATCCTCGCCATCCTCGCCGGTGTGGCGGTCTTCGCGGTGTCGAACCTCACCGCCGATGCCGACAACAATGCCTGCAAGGTTGAGAAGGACACAATCAAGACGGCGATCGCAGCGGCGTCCGCCACATCGTCGACCACCGACACCTACGGCCAGTACCTCGACGGAACGCCCAAGTACTGGACTGTCGGCGCTGCACCGGGTTACGCCCTCACCCGTACCGCCGGCACCGGCGCCTCGGGTTGCAGCTGAGCCGTCGCTAGACCATTTGGCTTGATCATCGGGCGGGACCGGATCTCCGGTCCCGCCCGATAGCGTTTTCGGGGCGTACGATCCATCACACGCGCTAGGACCTGCGTAGAACCACTCTGAGGGAGAGGTACCGTGCACACCATCGACACGACCCCGATGGAGCAGCTGCTCCGCTACCTGTGGGACAACAGCGCCACAGACCTTCACCTGTGTGCCGGAACACCGCCACGGGTCCGTGTTGATGGCAGGCTCGTCGCCATCCCGGGTGCGCAGCCTCTAACGGTCGAGTTCCTACAGGCAGTTCTGCACGGGCTCATGTCCGACGACGACACGGCCATGTACCACCGTGACCGCCAGCTGGACTTCGCCTTCACCTGGCACGACATCGCCCGCTTCAGGGCCAACGCCTTCTTCCAGCTGGACCGACCCGCCCTGGCACTACGTCTGATCCCCACCGACATACCGACCCCTGAGCAGATCGGCCTACCCAACTCCACCGCGCAGCTGCTCACCAGGCCACACGGACTGGTGCTGATGACCGGCCCCACGGGATCGGGCAAGTCGACGACGCTCGCCGCGATGATCGGATGGATTAACCGCAACCGCCCTGTCCACATCCTCACGATCGAGGACCCGGTCGAGTACATCCACCCGCCGCAGCACGCGCTGGTCAACCAGCGCGAGGTCGGCCAGGATGCCACGTCGTTCGCCGAGGCGCTCAAGGCAGCTCTGCGTGAGGACCCCGACGTCGTCCTCGTCGGTGAGATGCGTGACCTCGAGACCATCC
>CAYVDN010000059.1:0-146 GCA_964450685.1 uncultured Microthrixaceae bacterium | reverse complement strand
ATCCAGCTCACCCTCACCTTGGCAGAGACCGGCCACTTGGTCTTCGCGACGCTTCACACGAACGACGCTGCTCAGACCGTCGACCGTGTGATCGACGTGTTCCCCGCCGACCAGCAGGACCAGATCCGCACCCAGTTCTCCATGGC
>CAYVDN010000058.1:0-19007 GCA_964450685.1 uncultured Microthrixaceae bacterium | reverse complement strand
AGCGGCTGGATCTTCGCGAAGTACTCGTTGTTGTCGTTGTAGACCTCGGTGTACTTGATGGAGATGCCGGTCTGCTCCGTGAAGTTCGCGAGCGTCGTCCCCGGACCGTCGACCGACCCGTCCTCGGCCGTGTCGATGTACTCCGGCCAGTTCTCGAAGTAGACGCCGTCGGAGCTCTCCCCACTGCCACCTCCGCTGTCGTCGTCGCCACCACAGGCGGCGAGGATCTGCGGGGTCAGCACAACGCCGCCCACAGCCAGTCCTGTCCGGGTCATGAACTGTCGCCGTGTGACTCGATTGGCCATGCTTGCTCCTCTGGGTTGGTTGTGGTCAGGACGCCAGGGTGTCGTCGGTCTGGCTGACGCCGGCCATGTCGGCGGCGATGGCCTCGGGTACCAGGTAGGCGCCCTCGTAGGCCCAGGTCATCGTGATCGAATCCCCGACGCTGATGGCGCCTGGTTCGTCCTCGGGGCCCAGGTGGGCGACCAGGTCCGTGCCGGTACCGGTGCGCACCTGGCAACGGACGACCGGCCCCTGGAACACCATGCTCGTCACGGTGCACTCCAGACGCCCGGCCGGCGTGTCGCCGTGCAGTGGCGCCCCCGCCGGCACGAGCCGCTCGGGTCGGACCATCAGGGTCGCTTCCGAGCCAGCGGAGTGGGTCCTGCCGCCGGCCGGAACCTGGAACTGGTTGCCGACCCGGGAGTCGACGGTGACCTGGTCACCGTCCTGGGATCGCACCGTGACCGGTAGGAGATTGGCCGTGCCGATGAAGCCTGCGACGAAGGCCGTGGCGGGCTGGTGGTAGATCTCGGTCGGAGTGCCGATCTGGTCGACCCTGCCCTGGGTCATGACCGCGATGCGGTCCGACATCGTCAGGGCCTCTTCCTGGTCGTGGGTCACGAAGATGAAGGTGATGCCGACCTCGCGCTGGATCCGCTTGAGCTCGAGCTGCATCACCTCACGCAGCTTCAGGTCGAGAGCCCCGAGCGGTTCGTCCAACAGGAGCGCCTTCGGCAGGTTCACCAGCGCCCGGGCGAGAGCGATCCGCTGCTGCTGACCCCCAGACAGCTGGTTCGGCCGGCGGGAGGCCATGTCCGGCAGGCGGACCACCTCGAGCAGCTCCCCGACCCGCTTGCGCACCTCGGACTCCGGGGTTCTGCGGTTGCGCAGGCCGTAGGCGACGTTGTCGAAGACGTTCATGTGGGGGAACAGCGCGTAGTTCTGGAAGACGGTGTTGACGTCGCGCTTGTAAGGCGGTGTGCTCGACACGTCGACGCCCTCGAGCAGGATCCGCCCAGCGGTGGGTTGCTCGAAACCGGCGATCATCCGCAGCGTCGTCGTCTTGCCGCAGCCCGACGGGCCGAGCATCGAGAAGAACTCGCCCTCACCGATGTCGAAGTTGGCCGACTCGACGGCGACGTAGTCACCGAAGCGCTTGGACACGTCGTCCAGGCGGATGACCGGCTCGCCAGTCGGGGTGCCGTTGATCGGCGAACCTGTCGGTGATGAGTCACCCATGCGTCGACGCCCCCCGTGACGATCGATTCCGTGGTGAGCGGACACTATTGCAAGTGATTCCTGACAGGGAAGAGTCAATCGCAAGAGAACCACGAGTTCCGCTCACGAGCGCACCCTAGATCGCGATGTCCGAGCATGCTGCGATGGCCGTACCCGGCCGTCCGCGGGTCGACCACCCCGCTGACGCCGCCGGACCCGGGTGCAACGATGGGCCGGTGAGTCAGAGCACAGCATCGACACTGCCGGCACCAAGCGATGACCTGGCTGCCGTGGCACAAGAGGTCCTCGCGGATCTGGCGGGTGGGTCAGCCACGCTGCGCCCGGACCAGCTCGTGGCGATCGACGCGCTGGTGACCCACCAACGCCGTGTCCTGCTCGTCCAGGCGACCGGTTGGGGGAAGTCCGCCGTCTACTGGATCGCCACTCGTCTTCTACGGGAGTCGGGCGCCGGGCCGACTCTCGTCGTGTCACCGCTTCTCGCACTCATGCGCAATCAGGTGAGCGCGGCATCCGCCGCCGGGATCCGAGCCGCCACCATCAACTCGTCCAACCTCGACGACTGGCACCGGATCGAATCCGAGATCGAGGCAGACCTGGTCGACGTTCTCCTGATCTCTCCAGAGCGGCTGAACAACCCGCGCTTCCGTACCGACGTACTGCCCTCGCTGGCCCGTGCCGTCGGACTGTTGGTGATCGACGAGGCCCACTGCATCTCGGACTGGGGACACGACTTCCGCCCCGACTACCGCCGCATCGCCGACGTCCTGGACGGGCTGGACCCGACCGTGCCGGTGCTCGCGGCCACCGCGACCGCAAACGAGAGGGTCTGCGCCGACCTGGCGACCCAGATCGGAAACCGGACGATCACCCTGCGGGGATCCCTCGACAGGCCCAGCCTGCACCTGTCGGTGGCGCACATCGACACAGCGCCGGATCGTCTCGCGTGGCTCGCCGGCTGGGCGCTCGGTCACCCGGGTCCGGGCCTCGTCTACTGCCTCACCGTCTCCGAGGCCGAACGCACCGCTGAGTTCCTCCAGCGTGCCGGCGTGGCCGCAGCGGCCTACACGGGGGCGACCGCGTCGGACGAACGTGAACGGATCGAGGCGGCGCTGGACCAGGGCACGCTGTCCTGCGTCGTCGCCACGTCCGCGCTGGGCATGGGCTACGACAACGCCGGTTTGTCGTACGTGGTCCACGTCGGCTCGCCGTCGTCGCCGATCGCCTACTACCAACAGGTCGGTCGGGCCGGGCGCGGGGCGGTGGACGCACAGGTGGTCCTGATCCCCACCCGGGCGGAGCGCGACGTGTGGGCGTACTTCGACGCGACGGCCATGCCGCCCGAGCGCACGGTCCTCGACGTGCTCGAGGCGCTCGACGTAGCTGGTCCGGCGACGCTGGCCGAACTCGAGTCGATGGTCAACCTCCGTCGCGGGCGGCTCGAGGCCCTGCTGAAGGTCCTCGACGTCGAGGGTGCCGTCATCCGCAACGGCAGCAGCTGGGCGCGCTCGACCATGCCCTGGTCGTACGACTCGCAACGGTATGCGCAGCTGGCCGCGGCACGATCCGCCGAACAGGCCGCGATGGTCGCCTACCAACAGCACAGTGGCTGCCGGCTGCGGTTTCTCCGCGAGCAGCTCGACGACACGGTCACCGCCGACTGCGGAAGGTGCGACAACTGCACCTCGACGCGGATCGGGACGACGGTCGATCCCGCTGTCGCCGCCGAGGCACTCATCTTCGTTCGGTCGTCGCCGGTCGTGCTCGAACCCCGCAAGCAGTGGCCGCGCGGGCTCGAATCGAGATCGGGCAACATCGCCCCCGACCTGCGCGCCGAGGAGGGACGCGCCCTGGCGTTCGCCAACGACCCCGGTTGGTCGGAGGCTCTTGCCACCCGTTTCGCCGAGCCCGACGCGGCGCCGGACGAGGTACTCCTGCGAGCGGTCGCCGCCGCCCTGAAGGCCTGGCCGTGGGGTCGACGCCCGACCTGGGTCACGTGGGTCCCGTCGCGCTCACGCCCGGAGCTGGTACGAGGACTCGCACGCCAGCTCGCCGATGTAGGTCGACTGGAACTGGTCGAGGCAGTTCGCCGCACCCGCCCCGATGCGCCGCCACAGGCCCAGATGGACAACTCCTGCACACAGGCCGCCAACGTGCTCGACGCGTTCGAGTTCGGGCGCGCCGACGGAAGCGATCTGCCGGTTGGTCCGTGCCTGTTGATAGACGACACCTACAGGTCTGGTTGGACCGCGACGGTCGTGGCGGAAGGTCTTCGCAGCGCTGGTGGCGGGCTGGTGCTGCCCTTCGCCCTCTGGCGGCGTCCCTGAATCGTCGGTGCTCACAGGCCCGGTAGCCTGCCGGGCCGATGATCACCGTCTCCGGCCTGACGAAGTCCTTCGGCGGGCGCACGCTCTTCGAAGGGGTCACCTTCAAGCTGGTGCCCGGCCGCCGTGTCGCGCTCGTCGGCGGCAACGGTGTGGGAAAGACGACGCTGCTCGAGATCGTCGTAGGTGAGCAGCAGGCGGATTCGGGTGAGGTCCACATCGGCAAGGGTGCTCGCATCGGCTACCTGCCCCAGGAGCTGACCGAGCAGGTGGACGGCAGCGTGATAGAGGAGGTCCTCCGCGGCGCCGCGCACGTCACCGACCTGGAGGATCAGCTCGTCCGTCTCGCCCAGGACGTCGCCGAGACCGGCCCGCAGGGATCGGAACCCGACGAGGACGCCCACCAGCGGGCGCTCGAGGCCTACGGCGAGGCGCAACATCGCTTCGAGACGATGGGCGGTTACGGGGTCGAGGCCGAGGCTCGTCGCGTGCTCGCCGGACTCGGGTTCCGCGACGCCGAGATGGACCGACCGGTGCGGGAGCTCTCCGGCGGGTGGAGGATGCGGGTTGCGCTCGCCCGACTCATGCTGTCGGCACCGGACCTGCTCGTTCTCGACGAGCCGACCAACCACCTCGACGTCGAGTCCGTCTCATGGCTCGAGCAGCACCTCGCCCAGTGGCCCGGAGCGATCCTGTTCGTGAGCCACGACCGGGACTTCCTCGACGCTGTCGCCCAGCGGGTGGTCGAGGTCGCTCACGGAAGGGCGATCGAGTACGTGGGCAGCTTTGAGGAGTTCGTGATCCAGCGTGAGGAGCGGATCGCCGCGGCCGAGGCCGCAGCCGCCGCCCAACAGCGTCAGCTCGCGTCGACGGAGCGCTTCATCGAGCGCTTCCGTTACAAGGCGACCAAGTCCCGCCAGGTGCAGAGCAGGATCAAGGCGCTCGAGAAGCTTGAGCGTCTGCAGCCGCCACCGCGGGCCGAGCTCGTCGCCCGCTTCTCGTTCCCCGAGCCGCAAAGGTCCTCACGCGTGGTCGTCGAGGCGATCGACGCCTCGGTCGGGTTCGACGGGCAACCCGTCCTGTCGCAGATCGATCTGGTCGTGGAGCGTGGTCAGAAGCTGGCACTCGTCGGCCCGAACGGCGCCGGCAAGACCACCCTGTTGAGGCTGTTGTTGGGCGAGCTGACACCGATGACCGGAGAGGTGATCGTCGGCAACAACGTCGACATCGCCGAGTTCGCCCAGCACCAGGTCGACGCGCTCCGCTTCGACCGCACAGTTCTCGAGGAGTTCCGGGCTGCTGTGGGGGAGGAGAAGGGCCGGAACCTGCGCAGCGTCCTGGGCAGCTTTGGGTTCCGCGGTGATGCGGTCGATCGTAAGGTCGGGGACCTGTCCGGCGGCGAACGCACGCGTCTGGCGCTCGCTCGGATCATGGTCGACCCCGTGAACCTGCTCGTGCTCGACGAGCCGACCAACCATCTCGACTTGCCCAGCTGTGACGTGCTGGAGGAGGCGCTGAACGTCTATCCGGGCACAGTGCTGCTGGTCACCCACGACAGGTACCTGATCCGTTCCGTAGCGGACGCGCTCGTCGAGGTGCGTGACGGGTCTGTCGTCTACCACCCCTCGGTCGACGAGGACGTGCTGGCGCCTACCGCGGCGACGCTGACCGCAGGACGTGCAGGCTACGCCGGCGGTTCCGGCACTGCCTCCGACCGGCGCCGACCGAGCAAAGCCGATGCTCGCAAGCAGAGCGCGGAGGAGCGCCAGGCCCGCCAGCGCGCGACCAAGGAGCTGCGCAGCACCGTGCAGCGACTCGAACGCCGTATCGCGAAGCTCGAAGCCCACGCGGCGTCCTTGGCGGAACAGCTTGCGGACCCTGCGATCTACGACGACCACCAGAAGGTGCGTGAACTCGCAGATGCCCACGAGACGGCCGAGGCCGAGGTGGGCGACCTGTTCTCGCAGTGGGAGGAAGCGCAGTCCCGCCTGGAAGCCGTCCTGGCGGATTGACGCGAACGGGATCTGCCTCGGCGTCCTGCGCGAGCGCCGAGCTTCAGGCCCCGCTCGTCGGCCCGGCCAGGTCCACCTCGCGCAGGAGTATCCGGGTGGAGCTCTCCAGCACACCACCGTCGCGCCTCCATGTCGACACGATCCTGTCCAGCGCCGCCACGTCCGGACACGCGAGCGTGAGCACGTAGTCCAGGCTGCCGGTCACGTGGTAGGCGGTCTGCACCTCCGGCGTGCTGCGCAGGATCGACTCGAAGTGCTCGTAGGGGGTCCCGGGGTCCAGGCGGAGCTCGGTGATCGCCCGCAGTCCTATGCCGAGCGCTGACAGGTCGACCTCGGCGTGGTAGCCGCGGAGCACTCCCAGCCCCTCGAGGCGCCTGACGCGATCAGCAGTGGCGGTGGGACCGAGTCCGATCCGTTCGCCCAGCTCACGCCAGCTCAGTCGCGCCTCCGCACGGAGCTCACCGATGATCGCATGGTCAAGAGCATCAACCGGCGGTGAAGTCACGGTAGTAGAGCCTATCTGAGGCAGGGAACCCTGCATCTGTCGCCAAGGACACCGTCATACTCGGGCCCATGACGTTCGCGAATGTGCTGTTGGGACTGGCGATCGGGTTGCCGATGATGATCGCCTTCGGCCCCATCTCCGTCCTCCTGTTCGACCAGGGACTCGAGCGCGGGGTGAGGAGCGCGGCTCCGGCGGCTCTCGGAGTGGCGTCCGCAGACCTCACGTTCTCCGCCATCGCCGCGATCGCGGGCGCGGCCATCGCGTCGCTGCTGGCCCCGGTGGAGCAGGCGCTGGTCTTCGTCGCGGTGGGGGTTCTCATCTGGATCGCTTCGGCGATGGCACGCTCTGCGATCTCGGATCTGCGTGTGCGCTCAGTGCCCGAGGCCGTGCTCGTGAACCAAACTGTCGGAACAGCTCCGCTCACGGGGCTGAGTGGGTCGCGCCTGGCAGGTGCCTTCTACGGGCTGACGATGGTCAACCCGGTGACCATCGTGCTGTTCGCGAGTGTCGTCGTGGCAGGAACTGACGGAGTCGGAACACCCGGCTGGGCGATCGGCATGTTCCTGGCCTCGCTGCTGGCGCACGGCAGCTTCGTGGTGCTCGGCGGCATTCTCGGATCGGCACTGAGTCCGATCGCCACCGCTCGGTTACGACTCGGAGCAGCAGCGTTCATGCTCGGCTTGGCAGTGCACTTCTTGCTCGGCGCATGAGTTCCCGGCCGGGGCCGGTGGTCTCAGTCGCTGAGGGCCTCGCGCGACTCCGCCAGGGCCTTGGCCCACCGGTAGTCGGGTTTGCCCGCGGGGGAGCGGACCATCTGGTCGACGACGTGCAGCTCGCGGGGGACCTTGTAGCCGGCTATGTGCTTGCGGGCGTGCTCCACCAGCTCGTCGAGGGTGCAGGTTTCGCCGTCGCTCAGCTGCACGACCGCCGCCACTCGCTGGCCCCAACGGTCGTCAGCGACCCCGACGACGGTGCAGTCGAACACCGCCGGGTGCGACTTGAGAGCCTGTTCCACCTCTTCCGGGAAGATCTTCTCGCCGCCGGAATTGATCGACACCGAGCCACGTCCGAGCATCGTGAGGTGGCCCTCGTCAGCCCACTGGGCAGAATCGCCGCTGACCGCGTAGCGCCGACCGTCCGCGGCGACGACGAAGGTCTCGGCGGTCTTGACGGGGTCGTTGAAGTAGCCGAGCGGGATGTTGCCGCCGCGGCCGAGCTTGCCGATGCGGGGGTCTCCGGGCGCGATGATCTGCAGCTCCTCGTCCAGGATCACCACGTCCCGACCAGGTGAGATCGTGGGTCCGCCGCCGGCGGCCTTCTGGCCCTTGCTCGCGTACATGAGCCCGTTGAAGCCGGACTCGGTCGAGCCGACCGAGTCGGTCAGGACGATGTTCGGGAACCGCTCCACGTAGCGGTCCTTGAGTGACTGGGAGAACAGTGCTGCCGACGACGACACGGAGATGAGCTCCGACAGGTCCCAGCGGTCGGGCTGGGCGTCGAGGGCGTCCATGAGAGGACGGGCCATTGCATCGCCGGTCAACAGCACGGAGTTGACGCCTTCGCTCTCGAACAGGTCCCACACTGCCTCGGCGTCGAACTTGCGGACCATCACCAGGGTGCTTCCTAGGAACCACTGGCTGAGCGTCGCGATCTGTGCGGCGCCGTGCATGAGCGGTGGGATCACGCAGAAGATCAGCGGCTTCTCGCTGGCAGCGGCCTGTTCTGCCCTGGTGTACTCGCTGGCCACCTTCTCGCCGGTCAAGGCATCGATTCCCTGGCCGAGGGCGAAGAAGATGTCCTCGTGGCGCCACATGACGCCCTTGGGCATACCCGTAGTTCCCCCGGTGTAGATGACGTAGATGTCGTCGCCGGAGCGTTCTGGGAAGTCGCGCTCGGGTGAGCCCTGCGCCAGCGCTTCCTCGAACGGGACCGATCCGAGTGCCGAGGTGTCGGCTCCCGATCCGTCCTCGATGTGGATGAAGGTCCTGAGCTCGGGGGATCTGTCGGCGACTGCGGCCAGCCGGCCCGCGTACTCCTGGTCGAAGACACACGCGACGAGCTGAGCATTGTCGATCAGGTACGACAGCTCGTCCTCGACGTAGCGGTAGTTGATGTTGATCGGGACCGCCCGCACCTTGAGACAGCCCAACATCGCTTCGAGCCACTGGTGGGAGTTCTGCGCGTAGATGCCGACGTGGTCGGCGGCGCCGATACCTCGTTCAGCCAGGAAGTGCCCGATCCTGTTCGCTCGTTCGTCGAGCTCCCGATAGGTCAGCCGGACATCACCGTCCACCGTGCAGACTCGGTCCGCCACGACATCTGCGGTGTGTTCGAACAGGTCAGCGATGTTGTAGGGCACGGCGCCGAAACTAGAACAAGTTCTCTATGCCGTGACAGCGGTCACCGCCTCAGCCCTTCTTGGTCGTGGCCTTGGTCTTGCGCGTGCCAGCAGGTGACTTCTTCTTCCCCCTGGTGCCGTTGCCGGTCGTGGCGGTGACCGGGGCAGGTGCCTTGACGATGGTCGGGTCGATGTGCCCGGCGAGCTCGCGGAGGTCTTCGAAGGCCGGACGCACCTGAGCTGCAACCTCCCACACGTCAGGCACCAGCTCCGCGTCGGCCAGGAACCCGATGTCGATGTGGTTCCTGTAGGACAGCACCGTGATGTTGAGCCCTGCACCATCCATGATCGGGCCCATCGGGTAGGCCGCCACCAGCTCGGCTCCGGCCAGGTAGAGCGGGAACGGTGGGCCGGGCACGTTCGAGATGACCAGGTTGTGGATGGGGCGGTGCTGGTCGGCCAGGTTCATCGAGCTGTACAGGCGCGAGGCGAGGCCGAACGTGCGAGGTGCCGCCCACTCCGCCCAGTCGGTGAGGGTGCGGGCGCCGATGGCGTTGTGGTCCTCCTTGGCGCCCTCGGTGCTGGTCCTGATGGTCTCGAGTCGGTCCCTGGGGTCGTCAAGGTTCGTTGCCAGCGAAGCGAACATCGCGGAGACCTTGTTGCCTCCGGTGTTCGCCTCGTCGTCGGTGCGGACAGAGACGGGGCACACCGCGAGCAGCGGGTCATCGGGCAGCGCGTCGTGGAGCTGCAGGTACCGGCGCAGTGTCGCGGAGCACAGTTCGAGCACGACGTCGTTGACCTTGACCCCCAGTGCTTCCTTGATCGCCTTGGTCTCGTCCAGGGGAACGCGTGCGAACGCGACCGATCGACGCGGTCCGATCGAGTGGTTGAACGGGGTGCGCGGAGCGGTGAGAGGAACAGCACCGTGCTTGGAGCTGTCATCCAGCGCGTTGCGAACCAGTGCACTCACCGAGCCGATTGTGCGTGACGCCAGTGGCACCACATCACGGGCGCGGCGGAGCTTCGAAACCGTCGCGTACGAGAGCAACTCCAGATCGCTCGGCACACGCTCGGTCGGCAGGTCGACAGGCTCGACCGGCGCGGCGTCGGGCGAGAGGTCGTAGAGGGCGGTCATGATCTCGGCGCCGGAGGATCCGTCGATCGCCGCGTGGTGGACCTTCACGATGAAGCCGATCCGGTCCTGTTTCAGTCCCTCGACGATCCAGGCCTCCCACAGGGGCCGGCTGCGGTCGAGCGGAACCGAGGCGATCTCGCCCGCGACCTCGGCCAGCTCCCGGCGGCCCCCCGGTGCGGGGCAGGTGACTCGGCGAA
This sequence comes from uncultured Microthrixaceae bacterium, assembly GCA_964450685.1. Lineage (GTDB taxonomy): Bacteria > Actinomycetota > Acidimicrobiia > Acidimicrobiales > Microtrichaceae > JBAOHV01. The sequence continues at coordinate 8,978 of CAYVDN010000058.1, read as the reverse complement.
CGTGGTAATCCAGGTCGAAGTCCGGGTCCTCGATCCACACAGGGTGGTGGAACTGGAAGGGAACCTCGACGAGTCTGCGGCGGAACGGCGCGACGACGTGGAGTCGTTCGGCAATGTGCTGCTTGAACCGCTCGAAGGAGTAGCCGTCCGCCATCGTGGAGATGTCGTAGATGCCGACCATCGCCACGTGCATGTGGCCGGCATCTGTTTCCAGGTAGAGGAATGCAGCGTCCATGCCGGACAGTCGTTCCATCGTCGTACTTCCTTCGCCTCGATCGGATGCGCTGGCCGCCATTCTTCCGCGGAAGTCCCAGCGCGGTGACGAAAACTTCGCGAGGTGTGGTTGTAGCGACCGGCGCCGACGACAAGACTCGACCGACATGGCAGCCAGATCCAGCTCTCGTCGTCGTGGACCAATCTCGGAGCCGAGCGGCTCCAGGCTGCTGCGACAGGGCATCGTCCGGTCCGCTCTGGTCGCCAACGCCTATCGCCCCAGCCAGAACCCGGTGGCGCTCGTACCGTCGTTCTTCGCCTCCTGGTTGGCGTCCGAGGCAACTCCGGTCATGCTCGCCTCCTGGGCCGCCGGCACGGGCCTGGAGCTGCGTCGTCGCCGGCGCAGGGGGGCCGACCTGGGTGCACGTGACGTGGCCGGACTCGTACTCAGCGCCGGAGCGGCGCTCGGAGCGGTGAACCTGATCGTGCAGGGAAAGCGATCGGGTGAGGAGTACGAAGCCGCGCTCAGCACCCTCATCCCGTCCGACGAGCTGGAGCGGCGACCCGCTGCGCTGCGTGCCGGGGCGATCCTGCCGGTGTTGAACGGCAATGGTCGCAGGAAACGAACCCGCAACATCCGCTACACCTCGAGTGACCCACAGGAGCCGCGCACCCCGTCGCTCAAGCTTGACGTGTACATGCCCCTCGACGATCCGGCTCCTGGTGAGCTGCGCCCGGCGGTGCTCCAGATCCACGGCGGGGCCTGGGTGCTCGGATCGAAGAACGAACAAGGCATCCCGCTGCTCAACCACCTTGCGTCGTGTGGTTGGGTCGGGTTCAACGTCGACTACCAGCTGAGCCCGCGTGCGAAGTTCCCGACGCACCTCGTGGACTGCAAGCGGGCCCTCGTGTGGATACGCGAGCATGCGGAGGAATACGGGGTCGACCCCAACTTCGTCGTCGTCACCGGAGGTTCAGCCGGTGGTCATCTGTGCGCGCTGATGGCGCTCACCCAGAACGACCCCGAGTTCCAACCGGGCTTCGAGGACAGCGACACGTCGCTCCAGGCGGCCGTGCCGTTCTACGGCGTCTACGACCTGACGAACCGCGACGGTGCCTACGACTCGATGTTCGAGCAGTTGATCGCTGACGTGGTCATGGGTGTGGGGCTCGACGACGAGCCGGAGAAGTGGGCTGCCTACTCGCCGATCGACCGGATAACCGAGGACGCGCCCCCGATGTTCGTCATCCACGGGGACAAGGACGTGCTCGTGCCAGTCCAGATCGCTCGCAGCTTCGTTGCGCGTCTGCGTCAGATCTCGCGGCAGGCGGTCGTCTATGCGGAGCTGCGCGGAGCGCAGCACGCGTTCGAGATCTTCCCCAGCTTCCGTGCGGTGCACACGGTCGAGTACGTCGAACGCTTCCTCAACCACGTGCATGCCGAGTACGTGGACCGGATCGGCGATACGAGTAGGCCTGAGACCTCCCGTGACGACGACCCGGTCCACGCCGGTGCGGTTCAGTCCTGAGGTACGACTGCTTCGACCTCGAGGTCGATCCTGACCTTCCTGCCGACGACCATGCCACCGGTCTCGAGCACAGCGTTGAAGTCCAGGCCGAAGTCCGTGCGGTCGATCTCGGTCGATGCAGAGAACGCGATGCGCTTCATCCCGTAAGGGTCGGTGATAGCACCCTCGAACTCGGTGGCGAGTTCGACCGTGCGGGTGACGCCCTTGATGGTCAGGTCGCCGCTCACCGTCCAGTCGTCTCCGTCGGGTTTGACGTTGGTCGAGACAAAGGTGATCTCGGGGAAAGTCTCGACGTCGAGGAAGTCGGCGCTGCGCACGTGGGCGTCGCGGCCCTCGTCGCGTGAGTTGAACGAGGCAGTGGCGATGGTGGCGCGCACGTAGGACTCTGCGGGCTCGTCGGCGATCACGACGCTGCCGGTGACTTCGGTGAACTCGCCCTTGACCTTCGACAGTCCGAAGTGCTTCACGGAGAAGCCGGCGTGGGTGTGGCTGAGGTCGATGTCGTAGGTGCCCGGGGTGGGGAGGTCGCTCATCGGGGGGTTCCTTTCGTGGAGGGGTACCAGTACCTTAATGATTGATTTCTGAGTCGTCAACTATCGAGTGGTCAGTAATCTGGGGTATTCTGGGAACATGGCTTCCGGAACCGGCACAGGGACAAGAGTTGGTCTTGAGCAGTCCGACTCGCCGTGCGGTCTCGACGACCCACGGATCCGCACCTTCGGTCTGCTGCTCGAGGCCTACGCTCGGTTGACATCGGACCTGGATGCCGATCTCCAGCAGTCCGACGGGATCAGCCTCCAGACCCTCGAGGTACTCCTGCGGATAGCCAGATCTGCTGATTCTCGGGTGACGATGTCGGAGTTGGCGGGCGCTGTGTCACTCACCACGGGTGGTGTGACCCGCCTCGCCGACCGCCTGGAGAAGGACGGCCTGGTCCAGCGCGTGGCGTGCCCGTCGGATCGCCGCGTCGTGCACCTTGCAGTCACCGACGAGGGGCGCAGGGTGCTCGAGCATGCTCTGGAGAATCACCTCCAGGGTCTCGAACGGCGGGTGTCCGGCCGCCTGACGCCCTCGAGCGTCAGGACGCTCGAGAACGCGCTCGACATCCTCCGTCAGCCCGTCGACTGATCAATCGCACGGCCGCTGGCCCTGGATCGCCGTTCTGTGACGCGACATCGCGGTGATCACCGCGATGTCGCATAACGAAACGGGTGGGCGCTGTGGCTCGGCGTGGTAGAGACGCGTCTGTGACAGATCCGCTCTGGACCCCGCCGGCGAACCGGGTGAACGCCAGCCAGCTGAGCCGATTCCGCGAGTCGATCGGATTTCCGACCGACTACGTCGAGCTGCACCGGTGGAGCATCGCCGAACCCGAAGCCTTCTGGTCTGCTGCGTGGGATCACCTGGTTCCAGCCGTTCCCCGAGCAGCGGAGGCGGTCGTCGCGGGGACCGGATCGGCGTCGACCGATCCGTTCGATGTCAGGTGGTTTCCAGGAACGACCCTCAACGTCGCCGAGCGCATCCTGGCCGGTGACTCCGACCCGTCGCACCTGCCGGACCCTGACGACGACTTCCTGGTGGCCGTGGACGAACTCGGCCGACGACGGGTTCTGAGCCGTCGTGGAGCCGTCGCGGAAGTCGCCCGCGTGGCAGCCGCGCTTGCCGATGCAGGTGTCGGGCCCGGCGACCGGGTCGTCGCGTGGATGCCCAACACGATCGAGACCGTGGTGGCGATGCTCGGAGCGGCAGCGGTCGGCGCGGTCTTCTCGTCCTGCTCGCCCGACTTCGGCGCGGACGGGGTTCTCGATCGGTTCGGTCAGATCGGCCCCGCCGTGCTGGTCGCGGCCGACGGGTACTCCTACGGCGGTCGGGGGTTCGACCGTCGGAACGAGCTGAGGACGATCGTCGATGGTCTGGAGGGGTTGGCCAGGGTTGTCGTGGTCCCCTTCCTGGCCGACGAACCCGACCTCGGACCGCTCGGCGGCACCCACACGTCGATCAGCACCTGGGACGAATGGCTGGCCCCGTTCACCGGCGCCGATCCCCGCTACGAACAGATTCCGTTCGACCACCCCTGGTACGTGCTCTACAGCTCCGGCACCACCGGTGTTCCCAAGTGCATCGTGCACCGCACCGGCGGGGTCCTGTTGCAGCACCTGAAGGAGCACAGACTCCAGCTCGACATCCGCGCCGGCGACCGGGTCGCGTACTTCACGACCTGCGGATGGATGATGTGGAACTGGCTCCTTTCGGTGCCCGCCTCCGGGGCGACCGCGGTCCTCTTCGACGGCAACCCGTTCCACCCCGGCCCGCAACGGCTGTGGGAGCTGGTCGAACGGGAGCGGCTGGACTTCCTGGGGGTGTCGGCGAAGTTCCTGGAATCGGTGGAGCAGTCGGGCTTCCGTCCGTCGGGATCGGTGGACCTGGCGACGCTGCGGACCCTCGCCTCGACCGGATCACCCCTGTCACCCGAGTCGTTCGACTGGGTCTACGACGCCGTGGCCCCCGGCGCGGGACCGGATGGGCTGCACCTGGCGTCGATCTCGGGCGGAACAGATCTGTGCGGTTGCTTCGTCGCTGGCGATCCGACCAGCCCCGTGTACGCCGGTGAGATCCAGCGACCGGCGCTCGGAATGGCAGTCGAGGTGGTCGCCAACGACGGCGACCCGCTCGCGGTCGGGGAGCGTGGCGAGCTGGTCTGCACCGCAGCGTTCCCCTCGACCCCGCTCGGTTTCTGGGGCGACGGTCCGCTCGGCGTCACCGGTCCCCGCTACCACGCCGCCTACTTCGAACGGATCCCAGGGATGTGGGCCCAGGGCGACTTCGCGACAGCGACCGAACACGGCGGCATCGTCATCCACGGCCGGTCGGACACGACTCTCAACCCCGGTGGCGTTCGCATCGGGACCGCCGAGATCTACCGCCAGGTCGCCCGCATCCCCGAGGTGGTCGAGTCGCTCGTGTTCGGAGAGCAGGTCGACAACGACGTACGCATCGTGCTTCTGGTCAGACTCACCGACGGGGCAGCGCTGGACGACTCGCTCGAAGCCGCGATCCGCCGACAGGTGCGTGAGGGATGCACGCCCCGTCACGTGCCGGCCCTGATCGTCGCCGTCGACGATTTGCCGCGCACCCGATCGGGCAAGCTCGTAGAGCTAGCAGTGGCTGACATGGTCAACGGGCGCGAGGTGCGCAACACATCGGCGTTGGCCAACCCTGACGCGTTGGGAGAGATAGCCAAGGCAGTAGCGGCAGCGAAGCGTGCACGACCCGCGTAGGCGGCGGACCCTGTGATCTGACGTATCGTCAGGCGGTTCTCGAGTCGGACTCACGGGGGGAGCGTCCAGCGATGGCGCCACAGACGATCGACGCGGCCGCAGCAGCGGCCTTCCAGTTCCACGGCCAGGACATCCCCTGGCTGATCGACCACTGGGCCGAACACCGCGGTGAGCACACCTTCCTGATCTGGGAGCCGAAGGAGGGCGAGGGTCGGAGCTGGACCTACGCCGAGTTCGCCGAGGACACACGCAAGGTCGCGGCCGGAATGGCCGACCGAGGCGTCGGAGTCGGCGACATGGTCCTGATCCACGCAGTCAACTGCCCCGAGGCCGTCATCGCCTGGTACGCATGCTCGCGGCTCGGTGCCGTCGGTGTCACCACCAACACCCGCAGCGTCGCGGCGGAGATCAACTACTTCGTCACCCACACCGGCTGCGTCGGAGCGATCACCCAGCCGCAGTTCGCGGCGACGGTCGCGGAAGCAGGTCCCGACCTCGGCTGGATCGTCGTGACCGACGACAACTCCGGTGAGCCGGCGACAGCCGAGCAGCTCGCGCACGGCTTCGATTCGTTCGCGTCGCTCGAGGGAGACCCGGCCGCGGTCCCGGCCCGTGAACGTGACCCGATGCTGCCCGCCGGCATCCTGTTCACCTCGGGTACGACGTCCAAGCCGAAGGCGGTCGTTCACACCCACGCCAACGCGCTCTGGGCCGCCAAGGTGAACCCGGTCAACATCGACATGGGCCCCGACGACGTCTACCTGGCGTCTCTGCCGTTCTTCCACGTGAACACACAGAGCTGGGCCATCTGGTCGACGCTCGGCGTCGGCGGAACGGTCGTGTTGCAGCCGAAGTTCTCGGCCAGCCGGTTCTGGCCGGTGATCCAGAAGCACTCCGTCACCCACATCTCGCTCATCCCGTTCGTGATCCAGGCGGCGTTCGAGCAGGGCATCCCCGAGGACCACACGGTCAAGGTCGGTGTGTTCGGGCTCATCATGCCGGTGCTCGACCAGATGATGGGCATGCGCGTCATCGCCGCCTACGGCATGACCGAGCTCGTCACCCACTGCGTCCACTCCAACCCGTACGAGCAGTACCCGGACCTGGCGATGGGCAAGGTGTCGCCCGGCTACGAGTACCTCGTCGTCAAGGAGGACGGCACGCTGGCTTCGGTCGGTGAGATGGGCGAGCTGTGGATCCGCGGGGTTCGCGGCGTGTCGGTGTGTCTCGAGTACTTCGGCAACGCCGAGGCGACCGACAAGTTCTTCACCGACGACGGTTGGGCTCGCACCGGCGACATCGTGATGCTGCTCGACGACGGCAACCTGCGCTACTGCGACCGCGACAAGGACGCCCTGAAGGTCGGTGGTGAGAACGTCTCGGCACGCGAGGTCGAGGACGCCATCCGTGCTGCGGGCGCGCCGCTCGCCGATGTCGCCGTGGTGGCGCAGTCGCACAAGATGCTCGACATGGTGCCGGTCGCGTTCGTGATCAAGGGCGACCCGAACCTGGACGAGGATGCGACCGCCGCACAGATCCTGGAGCACTGCCGGGCCAACCTGGCCGACTTCAAGGTGCCCCGCGCGGTCTACTTCGTGGACGAGTTCCCGACTGCGGAGCTGGGCAAGGTCTCCAAGAAGGATCTGCGCGACCAAGCCGACTCATACCTGCCCGGAACATAGGGGTCGTCACCGACAAGGCTCGTCGTCTGGGCGCCCAAGAACGGAGATCGACGACGGGCGCCGGAGGTTCCGGTGAGATTTCTGACCGAGAGTGTCGATTCGAGCGGGTGCCGTTCGTGTTAGGGGTGAGAACGGCGCAACGGCCGGCTCGCGATCAGGAGGAATGACAATGCCCGAGTACCTGCTATCAGTTCATGGCGACAGCTCACAGGAGATACCCGAGGACTTCGACCGGCAGCCGATGTTCGAAGCGGTCGAACGCTTCAACGCCAAGCTCCGGGATCAGGGTCACTGGGTCTACGCCAACGGTCTCATGCCCGCAGACACAGCGACGGTGGTCGACGCAACGGGAGTCGAGACGGCACTGACCGATGGCCCCTACCTGGAGTCCAAGGAGCTCATCGGCGGCTTCTGGATCATCAAGGCGCCAGACCTCGACGTGGCGCTCGCGCTCGCAGCCGAAGGCAGCGCGGCCTGTCAGGGCCCTGTCGAGGTGCGCCCGTTCCAGGACACCCCTGGCGCATGACGCCTCGTGGTCTGCTCCGGTGAGCGACGGACGCGTTCGCAGCGCACCCGTTCCTGGTGGACTGGCGACCGACCGTCCCGCGACCGACCGTCCCGCGGCCGACCCGGTCGGGATTGCTGCGGTGTTCCGCGGCGAGTCCGGCCGGGCCATCGCCACCCTGACCCGGGTGTTCGGCGATCTCGGTCTGGCCGAGGACTCGGTGCAGGATGCGTTCGAGGTGGCGTTGCGGCGCTGGCCGGTCGACGGGTTTCCACCTGCACCCGCGGGGTGGATCATCACCACGGCCCGGCGACGAGCGCTCGATCATGTGCGTCGCGAGTCGACCCGTGATCGGCGCGAGTCCGACTCGGTTCGCTCACTCTCATTGAACGAAGCCGAGCCACTCGAGGAGGTGGGACCGGTGGCGGATGACCAGCTCCGACTCATCTTCACCTGCTGTCACCCGGCGCTGGCTCCTGCGGCGCGAGTAGCTCTGACTCTCCGCATGGTGGCAGGACTCCAGACACCCGAGATCGCCAGGGCGTTCCTCGTGCCGGAGTCGACCATGGCGCAGCGCCTCGTCCGGGCGAAACGCAAGGTCCGTGATGCACACATCCCTTATCGGGTCCCCGCCGACGCCGACCTTCCCGACCGCTTGGGCTCGGTTCTGGCCGTCGTCTATCTGGTCTTCAACGAGGGTTACCTCAGCACCTCCGGCGACGACATCGTCCAGGCCGACCTGTGCTTCGAAGCCGTTCGTCTCGGCCGGCGACTGGTCGAGCTGATGCCCGACGAGGCGGAGGCCTGGGGCCTGCTTGCGTTGATGCTGCTCACCGAGTCACGTCGGGCGTCGCGGGTCGACGGAGACGGCGAGCTGGTGCTGCTGACCGATCAGGACCGGACGCTTTGGGACCCGTCGTTGATCACCGAAGGCCAGGAGATCGTCCGGCAGTCGCTTCGTATCAACCGGCCGGGTCCGTACCAGGTCCAGGCCGCGATCGCAGCGGTGCACAGCGACGCTCCCACCACCGAGTCGACTGACTGGTCCCAGGTGGTAGCGCTGTACGACCTGCTTCTGTCGATGCGGCCGACAGCGATCGTCGCCCTCAACCGCGCGATTGCGGTCGCCGAACGAGACGGTCCGCAGGTCGGCCTGGAGCTCGTCGACTCCCTCGACCTCAACGGCTACCACCTGTACCACTCGACCCGTGCGGAACTTCTGAATCGGCTGGGACGAAGCGAAGAGGCCGCCGCTGCGAACCGGCGAGCCCTGGAGCTGACCGAGAACCCGGCCGAACGAGCGCTGCTCGAACGACGGCTCAGCCGGGCAGGACCCTGCTGACGAAACCGGAACATAGGGGTCGTCACCGACAAGGTTTGTCGTCTGGGAGCCCAAGAACGCGAGGGGTGCTGGAGTGCTGGCGTGCGGGGGTGCTGGGGTGCGGGGTGCGGGGTGCGGGGGGGGGGGGGGGGGGGGGGGGGGGGGGGGGGGGGGGGGGGGGGGGGGGTCACGGCGTCAGCGCGCTCGTCAGGGCATCGACGATGTCAGCTACCCCGCGCGCTGTGCCGAACCGGGCTCCGACCGCCGCGGCAAGTCGTTCTGCATCGGCGCTGTCACCCGCGGGAGCGATGATCGCCAGCTCATCGAGAGCGAGCGCGTCCGCTAACGGTTCTCCGCCGGCGGTCGACCTGCAGTCGGAGAGCAGGATCGTCAGACGTCTGGGGGAGTCGCTGCGCTCGAGTTGGCGCGCTGCAGCCCGTAGCCCGAGCC
>CAYVDN010000057.1:0-19516 GCA_964450685.1 uncultured Microthrixaceae bacterium | reverse complement strand
CTTCGTCAAGGCGATCGGCGGAGGATGGCCGGGGGTCGGGAATCGGTAGTCGGGGATCGGGGATCGGGGGGCGCCGGATCCGCCGGCGCCGTCCGCCGGAAACGTGCGAGACTGGAACCGGAACCGCCCGCCGGAGCGGTCGGCCCCGCGATGTAGCCGGCTACGGGCTTGGTCATCTTCGAAGCGATGAACTCGGCAGCCTCTTCCTCGGCCGACCCACCGATCTCACCGATCATCATCACGGCCGAGGTCTCGGGGTCGGCCTCGAAACGCTCGAGGCAGTCGATGAAGCTCGTTCCCGGGACAGGGTCGCCACCGATGCCGACGCAGGTGGTCACGCCGATGCCCTGGAGCTTCAACTCGTAGAGCGCCTGATAGGTGAGCGTGCCGGAGCGGCTGACGATTCCGACGTTCTTCTCACCCGGCACAGCCTCCTTGGCGATGTGCCCGGCGGTGATGCCGATGTTGCACTTGCCGGGGCTGATGATGCCGGGGCAGTTGGGGCCGAGGAGCTGGGCGTTCGGGAAGTCACGCTTGAGCTTGTTGTAGAACCACGCCTCGTCCTGTGCGGGTACGCCCTCGGTGATGCACACGATGAACTCGACCCCGCCCTCGGCGGCCTCCATCACCGCGGCCTTCACGCCCGCAGCGGGGATGAAGATGCAGCTGGCGTTGGCACCGGTCTCGGCCACCGCGTCCGCGACCGACGCGAAGATCGGCACGCCGTCCACATCAGTTCCGGCCTTCTTGGGGTTGGTTCCCGCGACGACCTGCGTGCCGTAGTCGCGGTTGAGCAGGCCGTAGTAGCGGCCCTGGCTGCCAGTCAGTCCCTGGTAGACGACCTTGGTGTTCTGATCGACGAAGATGCTCATGATCGGTTCTCCTTCAGCGGGCGTCGGCGAGCTGCACGACCGTGCGCGCTGCGTCGAGCATCGTGGGCTGCATCTGCAGCTGGTCGGACAGGTGCGGCCGCAGGATCTCACGGCCTTCCTCGGCGTTCGTGCCGTCGAGACGGATGACGATCGGGGCGTCGATGGTGACACGACCGAGCGCCTCGATGATGCCGTTGGCGACCTCTTCACCTCGGGTGATGCCACCGAAGATGTTGATGAAGATCGACTTCACGGCCGGGTCGTTGTTGATCACCTCGAGCGCTCCGGCCATGACATCCGCGTTGGCGCCACCGCCGATGTCCAGGAAGTTCGCTGGGCTGCCACCCACCTGGTTCACGACGTCGAGCGTCGACATCGCCAACCCGGCACCGTTGGCGATGATGCCTACCGAGCCGTCGAGGCCGACGTACTGGAGTCCCTTGTCGTGGGCTGCCTGCTCACGCTCGTCGCGGGACTGCGTCGCTTCGTACTCAGCCCACTCGTGGCGGTAGTCGGCGTTGCCGTCGAGGGTGACCTTGGCATCGAGGGCGTGGACCTCGCCGGTCGGCTTGAGGATCAACGGGTTGATCTCGCACAGGTCGGCATCGCCCTCCGTGTACGCCCGGTAGAGCTTGAGGAGGATATCGACGGCACCGTCGGTGGCCTCGGGGTTGAGCTTGGCGGCGGTCACCCATTCGCGGGCGGTGGCCTCGTCAAGGCCGTCGACCGGGTCGATCCAGATCTTGGCGATCGCGTCCGGGTTCTCCTCGGCGACCGCTTCGATCTCGACGCCACCCTCGGCCGAGAGCATGCCCAGGTGCTTCTTGGCGGAGCGGTCGAGGGTGAAGCTCGCGTAGTACTCCTCGGCAATGTCGGATGCGACCTCGATCCAGATGATCTCCACGATGTGGCCCTTGATGTCGAGCCCGAGGATGTTCGATGCGTGTTCGCGCACCTCGTCGATGTCGTTGGCGAGCTTGACCCCACCGGCCTTGCCCCGCCCACCGGTGTGGACCTGAGCCTTGATCACGACCGGGAACTGCCCGATGCGCTCGGCGGCGGCGACAGCGTCGTCAACCGTCCTGACGGCCTCGCCCTTCGACACGGGGATGTCGAAGGAAGCGAAGAACTGCTTTCCCTGGTATTCGAAGAGGTCCACCCTCGTCTGCCTTCCTGCTGGGCCTGAGGCTCCACCGGCGGCGCCGGTGTCGATATCGGGGTGTGGACCGCAGCCCACACCCGGCGGGCGATACTAAACGGGTGATGTCCGCAACCCAATATCGAGCCGGCTCGATACGCCACACGCAGATCGTGAGTGCCCGCTGATGCCCGTCGAACGCCGCTCCGGAGCGAAGCAGGTGACCTCGGTCGTGTTCGGGATCATCGCGGTGATCCTGGCGATCGGCCTCGCCTGGGGAATGCTCGCCCTGGCATCGGGAGGTGACGGGCCGGTCCGCATCCAGCTCGGCGACGACGAGTTCGATGCCGGCCAGGCAGAGCGGCTGTCGCGTCAGATCGCAGACGACGGACCCGCCCTCTTCTCCGACGTGTCCGGTCGGGGCCAGCGCGAACCGATCGTCGTGAACCACTTCGGCGACGACCCCGAGGTCCGCTGGGTCTCGTTCCCGGCGGTCCTGCCCGGGGCTTCCGAGGGCTGCTTCCTCACATGGAACGCCGATCGCGAGCTGTTCGAGGAACGCCGTCCGCCCGAGGGCGGCGGCCGCGGCGAGCTGGGGGAGCTCTGCTCAGACCGGACTGCGTCGCCCAACGGCGAGGGTCTCGAGCAGTACGGATGGCAGGTCGACGACGACGGCAACCTGATCATCGACGTGCGTGGCGACTCCGGGGCCAGCACGACCACCGGCGGCTGAGATACCGGCTGGCTCAGCCGCCTGACTCAACCGGCGGTCTCGAAGAGTGGCAGCAACCGTTCGCGCTGGAGCTTGCGCGTACCGGTCCTGGGCAGGTCATCGACCACGATCACCGCGCGGGGGCACTTGTAGTGGGCCATGCGCACACCGCTCCAAACACGCAGTTGGTCACCCGACAGGTCCGAACCGGGGCGCAGCCGGACAGCTGCCACCGGCACCTCGCCGAGTTTGTCGTCGGGTCTGCCGACCACAGCGGCTTCCAGCACGTCCGGATGCTCCTCGAGGTCGGCCTCGACCTCCAACGGGTAGACCGAGTAGCCTCCGGACTTGATCACCGCCTTCTCGCGGCCGTGGAACAGCACGGTACCGAGCGGTCCTGAACGCACCAGGTCACCGGTGCGCAACCAGCCGTCGCTGGTGACCGCTGCTTCGGACGCCGCCTTGTCGCCCCAGTACCCCTTCAGAACGCCGGGACCCCGAAGGCGGAGCTCACCGATCTGACCCGGCAGCACAGCCCGTCCGTCCTCATCTGTCACCTTCATGCGCCAGCCGGGCATCGACACCCCGAGCGAATCACCGAGGCCGATCGGCAGCAGCGGCGGCGAGACCTTGGCGGCGACGCTGCCACCGACCTCGACCATCCCGTACCCCTCGATGAATGCCGCCTCACCCAACGGGCCGACACCCGGCAACGTCGCTGTGGCGCCGAACGACTTGAACTGTCTGGCCAGGCCGGCGGGCATCACGTCCGCACCGCTGATCCAGACACGCACAGACGTGAGGTCACGCTCGTCGGCCCCGCACTCGAGCATCGCCCGGTACATCGTCGGGACGCCGATGAACGCGGAGCATCGCCGCTCCTCGATGACGTCCAACAGCCTCGTCGGCGAGAACCTGTCGAGGAAGTACACCGGAACTCCGGCCATGGCAGCCGCCATGAGCGCAACGAATCCCATTATGTGGGCCACCGGCAACGACATTGCGACCTCGTCGTCACGCAACACGAACGGCCACGCGGCGGCGGTGGAGACCTGACCGACCAAGCCACGGTGGGTCAGCTCCGCACCCTTCGGTCGACCTGTCGTGCCAGATGTGTAGAACAGCGCTGCAACGTCTTCGGCACGCGGGTGGACGGCGACGGTTGGCGCTGCACGCGAGCCCTTTCCGCGCTCCAGTTCGCTCGCGTCCCGGACCACCAGTTCGGCACCGGAGTCTGCGATGACGTGATCGACCTCGACGTCGGTCATCTGTGCGTTCACCGGCGCAGGGAGACCACCGGCGCGGGCGACGGCGAGCGAAACCAGGAACTGGTCGACCCCGTTCGGCGTGGCGACCACCACCGGTAGCCCTGGTTTGCTGCGAGCGGCGATCGACACAGACCACCTCTCGACCTGGCGTGCCGCCTCGAGGTAGGTGAGGGTACGGATCTCCCCCGACTCGGACTCCTCGGTCACGAAGGTGCGCCCACCGTGGATCTCCGCCAGCTGCGCCATCAGGTCTGCCAACGTCACAGACCGGTGCATCACGATCTGAGCGCGACGCATCACCGTGCCGATCAACGTGGCCATCCGGATTCGCCCATCCGAATAGCTTTGCACGCCGGGCCCCTGCAGTGGTGCGCCCGCTCAGGCCTTTTCGAGCGGCGCCCAGGAGAGCAGGAGTCTCTTCTCCCCCACCGACGGGAAGTTGACGACTGCCTCGGCCTTCTCCCCTGCACCCTCGATGAGCAGCACGACACCCTCTCCCCACACGTTGTGGCGAACATCGTCACCCACCTTGAAGCCGAGCTCATGCGCCTGGGTGGGCTGCGGAGCGCTCGGCCTGGTGGCGCGCTCGACTGCACGCTCTCGCCCCCGCGGCGCCCACGATGTCGCGCCCCATCCGCTGGGTCTTCCCTCGGACCTGCTGGAGCGACGGTTCGTCCGGCTGGCGGCCGAATCCTCGACGAGCTCGGAGGGCACCTCCTCGAGGAAGCGGCTGGGTGGGTTGTACTGCGTCGAGCCGAACAGGGTCCGACACCATGCGTGGGTCAGGTACAGCCGCTCGCGTGCTCGGGTGATGCCCACGTAGCAGAGCCTGCGCTCCTCCTCGAGCTCCGCCGGTTCGGTCAGCGATCGCAGGTGTGGGAAGACGCCCTCCTCCATCCCGACGATGAACACCACCGGGAACTCGAGCCCCTTGGCCGAGTGGAGTGTCATGAGCACGACGCCGGTCTCGGAGGGGTCATCGGGGTCGGGCAGCTGGTCGGTGTCGGCCACCAACGAGACCTGTTCGAGGAACGCCTCGACGTTCTCGTGGTCCCTGGCCATCCCGACCAGCTCGGCCAGGTTCTCCAGACGGGACTCGGCCTCGATCTGCTGTGCGGGCACTGCGGCATCGGCGCGGAGCTCGTCCAGGTATCCGCTGCGCTCGAGCAACGCCTCGATCATGTCGGCAGGTGGGACCGAGAGGTCCGACCCCACGTCGTCGAGCAGCGTCGTGAACGATTCGATCCCACGGGCGGACCTCGCCGATACGCCTGCTTCGTCCCAGCGACGCAGCGCGTCGATGAACGTCATGCCAGTTGCCCGGGCGTAGGCGTCGAGGCGTCCGACGGTCTGATCACCCACACCGCGCTTGGGGACGTTCAGCACCCGCTTGACGCTCACCTCGTCGGTCGGGTTGACGACGGCCTTCAGGTAGGCCATCGCGTCCTTGATCTCCTTGCGGTCGAAGAAGCGGGTACCACCGACGACCCGGTACGGGATCCCCGCTCGCATCATCTGCTCCTCGACGACACGGCTCTGTGCGTTGGTCCGATAGAAGACAGCCATGTCCGACCAGCGGGTGTCGCCCCCGTCGTGAAGACGGGAGAGCTCACGGGTGACCCACTGGGCCTCGTCGGTCTCGTCCTCGCCCTGGAAACGCACGATGCGGTCGCCCGCGCCGGACTCGGTCCACAGGTCCTTCGGTTTGCGCCCCTGGTTGTTGGCGATGACGGCGTTGGCCGCGTCGAGGATCGTCTGGGTCGAGCGGTAGTTCTGCTCGAGCACCACGACAGTGGCGTCGGGGAAAGCGGTCTCGAACTCCAGGATGTTGCGCATGTCGGCGCCCCTGAAGCGGTAAACGGACTGGTCACTGTCGCCCACGACGCACACGTTGCGGTGCTCCTCGCCGAGCATCATCACCAGGTCGTTCTGGACGACGTTGGTGTCCTGGTACTCGTCGACGAGGACGTGACGGAACCGGTCCTGGTAGTGGGCGAGCACGTCGGGGCGGGTCTGGAGCAGTTCGACGGTGACTCCGAGCAGGTCGTCGAAGTCCATGGCACCGGCGCGCCTGAGCCGGGCCTGGTACTCGGAGTAGATCTCGGCGATCTTGCGTTCGTGTATGACCTGGGCCGCCTCGGTGGCGTCGAACGGGCTGCGGCCCTCGTTCTTCAGCGCTGAGATGGCCGCGTGGACCGACCGTGGGGCGAACCGCTTGGGGTCGATGCCCAGGTCACGAACCACGTATCCGGTCAGGCGCACGGCGTCGGCCTGGTCGTAGATGGTGAACTGCGACGGGTAGCCGAGCTCCTGTGCGTCGCGTCGGAGGATGCGCACGCAGGCCGAGTGGAACGTGGACACCCACATCTTCTGTGCGACCGGTCCGACCAGTCGGCTGACGCGCTCGCGCATCTCGGTGGCGGCCTTGTTGGTGAACGTGATCGCCAGTATCTGGAACGGTGAGACGCGGTGCTCCTGGATCAGGTGAGCGATCCGGTGCGTCAGCACACGTGTCTTACCGGAGCCCGCTCCCGCTACCACGAGAAGCGGCCCAGATGTGTGGGTGACAGCCTCGTACTGCGCGGGGTTGAGCCCCTCGAGCAGGTCGTCGGGGGACATCGCAGGCAACCCTACCCGGCCGGTCTGACACCCCCGCCGAGCCGTTCGTCCAGGAAGTCGAGGACCTTCATGAGCGCGTCGTGGGTCGGCTGACCGGGTTCGTCGATCAGGTCCTCGGTCAGCACCGAGTGGGCGAGGCTCTTGTGGCCCCACGGGTTCCCCTTGGACGAGTCGATCTCCACCCCGATGAACGCGTCGCCCAGCTGTCGGCGCAGGTTGGCAAACCGCTCGTCGGGTACCAGTCGGTCGCCTGTGAATCTGAGTCCGAGCACGCACAGGTCGTCGTCGCGGACCCGCTCGGTCACGGCCAGCAGATCCCGGTCCGAGCACCCCAGATCTGCTGACCTCGCCTTTCCGACCGCGACAGGGAGCGACGGCTGTGAGAGCACCGGCGCGAGCATCTCGGGCTCGGTCGCCATGGCCAGGGCGAACCCGCCGGTGAAGCACATGCCGACGGCACCGACTCCCGGGCCACCACACTCGGCGTGCGCATGACGGGCAAGCGCTCGCAACCAGTCGATCGCGGGCGGGGTGGTCCGCAGGGCGAAGGCACGGAACTCCCGCGACACACAGGACGGCACCATCGCCTTGATCGCTGCCGCATTGGTCATCTCGGCGCCGGGTTCTCCGAACAGGTGGGGCATGTACACGGTGTGGCCCCGCTCGATCACACGTCGGGCGAAATCGGCCACCCGCGGGGTGATTCCCGGTATCTCCGCCATGACGATCACAGCCGTGCCCTCGCCGCCCCGGTACACCAGCCGTTCCTTGCCGCCGAAGGTGAAGTCCGAAGTCGTGAAGTCGTCGAGCGGATCACGTGCCATCACACCGACGGTAGCCGTCCCCGCGCCTGGCGCCGCCAGCTGGGCACTACCGTCGACGCTCATGTCGACGCCACGGCACCGACCCTTCCGCTTCACCGTCCAGGCCTCACGGCTCTCGCATCCTGATGACCTCGTGCCCCTTGCGCGCAAGGCCGAGGATCTCGGCGTCTCGGTACTGACCGTCGCCGATCACTTGGACGACCAACTGGCTCCGATCGCGGCGCTCATGGCTGCAGCCGGCGCCACCACCACGCTGCGGGTCGGCTCGCTGGTGTTCGCCAACGACTACCGCCATCCGGTCCTGCTGGCCAAGGAAGCAGCGACTATCGACGTGCTCTCGGGCGGACGCCTGGAGTTCGGGATCGGTGCCGGTTGGATGACCCACGACTACGAGTCGGCAGGCATTCCGATGGATCGCCCGTCCACCCGGATCGAGCGCCTCGAAGAGGCACTCGGGATAATCCGAGGTCTTTGGTCGGATGGACCGGTCGACTTCACCGGCCTGCACTACCGGGTCAGCGGCATGGAGGGCCTGCCGAAACCCCTCCAGCAACCCCACCCCCCGATCGTCATAGGTGGAGGCGGACCCAAGGTGCTCGCACTGGCAGGGCGTCACGCTGACATCGTCGGGCTGAACCCGTCACTGACAGCCGGCGTCATCGATGCCCACGCCGGACCCAGCGCCACCGCCGAGGCGACAGACGAAAAGCTGCGGATCGTCCGCGACGCCGCCGGAGACCGCTTCGACCGGATCGAGATCCAGACCAGGATCCACCTGGCGATCGTCACTGACGACCGCCAGGCGATGTTCGACCTGTTCGCGGACGGCTTCGGCCTGACACCGCAACAGGCACGCCATTCACCTCACGCGCTGTGCGGCACGATCGATCAGATCATCGAGGACATCCGTGCGAGACGCGAAAGGTTCGGCATATCGACCATCGGTTTGTCCGCGTCAGCGCTCGACGACATGGCCCCGGTCATCTCCGCGCTCGCTGGCACCTGAGCACCGACTCCCAGCGGCAGTCAGCAGTCAGTCGTCAGGGGATGCGGCCGTAAGACGTCCCGCTGCCGGTACGCACGGCGGAGATCTTGACGACGTCTCCGGTCTGCGGTGAGTGGATCATCTGTCCACCACCGATGTACATGCCGACGTGGTAGACGGGGTTGCCGCTGAACACCAGGTCGCCCGGCTGAAGCTGGTCGAACGAGATGCGCTGCGTGTAGGAGCGCTGGGCGCCCGAGGTCCGCGGCAGCGAGACGCCGGCCTGCGCCCAGGACCACAGCATCAGTCCGGAGCAGTCGAAACCCGCGGGCGTCGTGCCACCCCAGCGGTAGGGCGTGCCGAGTCTGGATGTGGCTGCGGCGATCGCCGCTGCAGCACGGCTGTTGGGAGCGGAGACCGCAGCCGGTGCCGTTGTCGTCACCGCTGAGGACGAGGTCGAGGTCCGTGAGCTGGGCTGGGTGGTCGTGGGGGCGGCAGCTGCGCGTCGGCCGGCGCTCTGGGTGGCGGCCGCCTGCTGCTGCGCCGCCTGCTGCTGCGCCGCCTGCTGCTGTGCTGCTCGGGCAGCCGCCTGGCGAGCTGCTTCTGCCGCACGTGCGGCGGCCTCGGCTTCGCGGCGTTCGCGTTCTTCGGCTAGCGCTGACTCGAGCTGCTGGTTTGCCGAGTCGAGCAGCTCGTCGTGACGGGCCACGCTTGCTTCGAGCTCGTCCACGAGCGCGGCCTGACGGTCCTTCGCCGCGGTCAGCTCTGCCGAGGTTGCCTCCAGCTGTGCCGACCGCTCCTCCAGGTCGGCCTTGCTGGCGGAGTGATCCTGCGCTGCCATCTCCCGGTCGCCCCGGAGGATCTCGAGCATCACCTGTGAATTGACCGCGTCGTTCGGGTCGGCTGCTCCGGGCAGCACCTGCTGGTGGGCGCCGGCACCGATGTACGCCTCGACCAGATAGCTGGCGGCCTGCCCACGGGTCAGGTCGACCTGGGCCTGCGCCTCGGCCACCGCCGCCCTGTTGGCGTCCTGTTGCGCCTGCAATTCGGCCAGCTGCTGCTGCGTGGCCAGGAACTGCTCGTTCAGCTCGCCGGAACGACGCTCCAGACCCTCCAGCTCGTCGGCCAGCTGCTCAGCGCGGGCACGAAGGCTTTCCACCGTCTGGGCACTCGCACCACCTCCTGACAGCGTGATTCCGACGATCAGGCCGGCGCTGATCAGCACAGCAAGACCACGGCGTGGCCGAATCGACGAACGGCTGGCGCAGCTCGCCGGAAGATCGTTCGAGTGATCGGTGGAGTTGAACTTCGATCGCATGACCGGACCAGTCAACCACAGTCCGTGGCAAGATTACAGTCGCGTTGCGATCAAGGGGTGGATTGCAGCAGATCAGCAACGAAAGCGGGGTGCCTCACTCCCACTCGCCTACTCCCACTCGATGGTGCCCGGCGGCTTGGACGTGATGTCGTAGGCCACTCGGTTGACTCCTGCCACCTCGTTGATGATCCGTGATGCCATCGTCTCGAGGACGTCGTAGGGGATGCGTGCCCAATCGGCTGTCATCGCGTCCTCGCTCGTCACCGCCCGGATGATCACGGGATACCCATAGGTACGCTCGTCGCCCATCACCCCGACCGTACGGATGTCCGGAAGTACGGCGAACGACTGCCAGATCTCCCGCTCCAGACCGGCGATCCGCAGCTCCTCACGGACTATTGCGTCTGCCTCCTGGAGCACGGCGACCTTGTCAGGTGTCACCTCGCCGATGATCCGCACACCGAGGCCGGGTCCGGGGAACGGCTGTCGCCAGACGATCTCGTCGGGCAGTCCCAGCTCGGCGCCCACCGCGCGGACTTCGTCCTTGAACAGCGACCGGAGGGGCTCGACGAGCTCGAAGTCCAGGTCGTCGGGCAGACCACCCACGTTGTGGTGGCTCTTGATCGTCGACGCGTGAGCCGTGCCGGACTCGATCACGTCCGGATAGAGGGTCCCCTGCACCAGAAATGCTGCGTCGGTCACCCCGCCTCGGGCGTCCTCGAACACCCGGATGAACAGCTCGCCGATCGCCTTGCGCTTCGCCTCCGGCTCTGTCACTCCGGCCAGCCGCTCGAAGAACCGGTCGGCGGCACGCACGTGGATCAGTTCGATCCCCTGATGGCGACGGAACGTCTCGACGACCTGGTCACCCTCACCCTTGCGCATGAGGCCCGTGTCGACGAACACACAGGTGAGCTGGGATCCGATCGCCTTGTGCACCAACGCGGCGGCGACAGCCGAGTCGACACCACCGGAGAGCCCGCAGATCGCCCTTCCGTCACCGACCTGGGCGCGGATCGCCGCAACCGCTGTGTCGACGAAGTTCTCCATCGTCCAACTGGAGGAGAGTCCTGCCACATCGTGAAGGAAACGCTCCATCAGCATCTGCCCGTGCGGTGTGTGGACCACCTCGGGGTGGTACTGCACGCCGTAGATGCGCCGCTCGGGGTTCTCGAGGACAGCGACCTGGGCGCCAGGCGACGACGCAGTGGCGACGAAACCCTCGGGCACCTCGACGACAGCGTCGAAGTGACTCATCCAGACCGTCTGGGTGTGCGCGAGCTCGCCGACGAGGAGCTCGCTGGACACGCCGGGCGTCGGCTCCACGACTGTGCGCCCGTACTCTCCAGCGCCGCCGCGGGCGACCGTGCCGCCGAGCTGCTGCGCGATCAGCTGGGCGCCGTAGCAGATGCCCAGGATCGGTACTCCCAGGTCGTAGACACCCGGATCGATCGCCGGTGCCCCCTCGACGTGGACCGACTTGGGCCCACCCGAGAAGATGATCGCGCTGGGAGCGCGATCGGCGAACTCCTGAGCGGTGAGCGATGGGGGGACTATCTCGGAATAGACGTTCGCCTCACGAACCCGGCGCGCTATCAGCTGCGAGTACTGGGCGCCGAAGTCGACGACCAGGACCTTCTCGGCCGGTGTCGCTGCCGATGCCGCGCTCGGTGCCGACGACATCACTGGGCTCCCGGTCGGACCGCGGGAGCGCTCGACACCATGAGATCGGCCTTCTGGAGCTCCTTCAGCGAGCCGTAGCCGGTGACCGCCATCGACTTGCGCAGCGCGCCGATCAGGTTCGTTCGCCCGTCTGCCCGCTCGGCCGGCCCGACCATGATCTGCTCCAGCGTGCCGGCTTCCGAGACCCTGCGGAAGCGGGACCGTGGCAGGTTCTGATGGAAGCTCGACATGGACCACACGGCTCCACCTGCCGGAGCTTCGACTGCACGAGCAAGCGGTGTGCCCAGTACGACCCCGTCGGCCCCGCAGACGACAGCTTTCGCAATGTCACCTCCGGTGGCCAGTCCGCCATCGGCGATGATGTGCACATACACGCCGGTCTCGTCCAGGTGACGCATCCGAGCGGCGCGGGCGTCTGCGATCGCGGTCGCCTGCGGGTTGCCCACGCCGAGCACCCGCCCCGTTGTCGAAGTCCCGCCGTGGCCGACGCCGACCAGAACGCCAGCTGCGCCCGTGCGCATCAGGTGCAAGGCGGCCTGGTAACTGGCGCATCCACCGACGAGGACCGGAACCTCGAGACGTCGGACCAGGTGCTTCAGGTCCAATGGCGAGTGCGCTCCGTCCGTGACGTGCTCGGCAGAGGTGACTGTTCCCTGGATGAGCAGCAGGTCCGGTTCGGCCTTCACGATGTGGGGCAGCAACTCCTCGGTGCTCGACGGCCTCACCGCCACGCACACCGTGGCGCCGCCGTCGCGTATCTGCTGGACACGCTCGGCGATCAGCGTGGGCACGACCGGCGAGGCGTGCAGCTCGCGCAACAACTGCACCGCGGCACGCTCGTCCTCGATCGCGGCCAACTCACCCAGAGCGGCAGCGGGATCTTCATGACGACACCACAGGCCCTCGAGGTGGAGGGCCGCTGCTGCACCGAGGCGACCCATCTCGATGGCGGTGGCCGGGCTGGTCACCCCGTCGGTCGCGGCACCGATGACCGGAAGGTCCAACTGGTATGCGTCGATCTGCCATGAGGCATCGACCTCGTCCGCGTCCCGCGTGCGACGACTGGGCACGATCGTGACCTCGTCGATGGAATAGCCCCGTCGTCCGGACTTGCCGATACCGATCTCGATCTCTGCCACTGTCTCTCTCTCGCTGCCGTGATCCGGCGGACAGGAAGGCGACAGTCTAGGTCCGACCGGCTGACGGCCCCGCCATCCGGTCAGAACGTGGCAGGAGTTCTCAGCCCCGCAACGAGCGCAACAGCTGACG
This sequence comes from uncultured Microthrixaceae bacterium, assembly GCA_964450685.1. Classification (GTDB taxonomy): domain Bacteria; phylum Actinomycetota; class Acidimicrobiia; order Acidimicrobiales; family Microtrichaceae; genus JBAOHV01. The sequence goes on along the minus strand of CAYVDN010000057.1, from coordinate 6,828 downwards.
GGCCATGGCCGCGTTCATCTGGTACACGACCTTGCCTGCCGCCTTGCTCGCCTGCTGTACCACTCCGCCCCCGGTGGCTTCCTCCATGGTGTCCAGGCCCGAGACGACCGCCGCCTTGGTCGAATCGGTCACCTTGTACCCCATGTTGGTCAGTCCCTTGACGACCTCGGACTGAGCGATCGGCTCCGGCGCTGCAGAAGCGATTATGCGCAGGGCCTCCTTGGTCAGCTCGGCACCCTGGTGCACCGCCTCGACTGCGCTCAGCGCAGCGACGTCCTCGCCCTCCACCGATGCGAGCCAGCGGCGAACCTTCACCACAAGCTCGCCGTGGGTCTCGCCTTCGAAGGTCAGCTCCGGCATCTCTCCACGCTACCGTCGGAGCGTCTAGTCCGGCGGTGACCCCCGCTGCCCTGCACGTCCGTCGCCGGGACCCACCCCCCGCTTGGGGCGTTCACCGACTATCAGCCGCGATGCCCGGTCGAAGGTGAAATAGCTCCACGCCCAGTTGACCAGGACGTTCACACGGTTGCGGAATCCGACCAGCATCACCAGATGCAGAGCGAGCCACGCCAACCAACCCGGTGTCCCGCTCAACCTGATGCCGCCAGGGAGCTGTGCCACTGCGGCCCGCCTGCCGATGGTCGCCATCGACCCCTTGTCGATGTAGCGGAACTCGCCGGTCGTGGCACCGTCGCGGCGGGCCCTGATCACCGACCCGACATGAGCACCGCCCTGCATAGCTACCGGCGCGACCTGCGGCAGCAGTTCGCCCTTCGCGTCGGTCGTTCCTGCCAGGTCGCCGATGACGAACACCTCGTCGTGACCGGGAAGGGTGAGTTGTGGTGTGACCACCAGCCTGCCGCCTCGGGTCAGAGCACCGTCGCCCAGCTGCGCCGCCACCACCCGGGCCAGCGGGCTGGCGGTCACGCCAGCGGTCCAGATGAGAGTGCCGACCGGAATCCGCCGTCCGTCTGTCAATTCGACGACCTTGCCGTCGGTGCCGGCGACACCGACACCGAGCACCACCTCGACCCCGCGCTTGGCGAGCGTGCGCAGCGCCATCCCCGACAGCCGCGACGAGAACGCCGCCAGAAGGCGATCCGCCGGTTCGACGATCACGACACGAGCCCGACGGACGTCGAGCGTCGGGAAGTCCCGCGCCAGCACCCGCGTGAACAGCTCGACCAGACCACCTGCGAGCTCGATACCGGTCGGTCCGCCTCCGGCGATCACGAAGTTGAGAACGCCCTCGTCGAGCAGCGAACGATCGACCGCCGCCCGCTCGAACTGGTGCAGGACGTGAGCCCTCAGCGTCAGTGCATCCGCAAGGCTCTTGAGCCCGAAGGCGTGCTCGGCGACGCCCGGGATGCCGTAGCTCGCCGTGACGGCACCGGCAGCGATCACCAACTCGTCGTACTCGAGGGGCGGACCGTCGTCGAAACCGACGGCACGACCCTGCAGGTCGATGGATGTGACCGTTCCGAGGCGCACGTCCACGTGCCCGTCCAGACGGGCGACAATGCCGCGAACTGGATGGGCGATGTCATCGCTGTCCAGGCCCGCGGTTGCCACTTGGTAGAGGAGTGGCTGGAACGTGTGGAAGTTGTTCGAGTCGACGAGGACCACGTCCACCGGCACACCCTCGAGGGCCTTGACCACTGCAAGGCCACCGAAGCCTGCTCCGATCACGACAACACGGTGACGACGCTCCATCCGTTCGACGCTACGGCCTGCCCATGACACGTTCCTCCTGATTTGGCGACGATGTCACCTCTCACCGGAGCATTCGACGGCCGTCAGCTCACGCGGGAGCACCCGCGACAGCACGACTAGGATCTGGCAATGGCGACCGTCCCCCGTGAACCTGCCGGCCCAGCGAGCCCCATCGAGGCGGACCCGCTCGCCAGGTTCGGGCAGATGGGCCTCACCTTCGATGACGTCTGCCTCGTTCCGGCCGCCTCCGATGTCGTGCCCGCTCAGGTGTCCACCTCGACGAATCTCACCTCGTCGATCGAACTGGCGATACCGCTCATGTCGGCGGCGATGGACACGGTCACCGAAGCCCGTCTGGCCATCGCCATCGCACGCGAGGGCGGCCTGGGCGTGATCCACCGGAACCTCTCGATCGAGGACCAGGTCACCGAGGTGGACAAGGTGAAGCGCTCCGAGTCCGGGATGATCGTCGATCCCGTCACGCTCGGCCCTGACGATCTGGTCGGCTCAGCGCTGGACCTGATGGCCAAGTACCGGATCTCCGGAGTGCCGATCGTCGACGGCGAGAGGAAGCTGGTCGGCATCCTCACGAACCGGGACCTCCGATTCGAGGACGACCCGAAGAAGCGGGTCTCGGAGGTCATGACCTCGTCCGATCTGGTCACCGCCCCCGAGGGCACGACGCTGGAACAGGCACAACAGATTCTCGGCCGTCACCGCATCGAGAAGCTCCCGGTTGTCGACGCCCAGGGCCGCATCACCGGCCTGATCACCGTCAAGGACATCAACAAGAAGCTGAAGTACCCCAACGCCACGAAGGACGCACAGGGTCGGCTCCGGTGCGCAGCGGCGGTGGGCGTTGGCGACGACGCACTGGAACGGGCACAGGCTCTCGTCTCCTCAGGCGTCGACCTGCTGGTGGTGGACACCGCTCACGGCCACTCGTCCGGAGTGCTCGACGTGGTCCGCAAGATCAAGGCCAACCTCTCGGTACCGGTTGCAGCAGGCAACATCGCCACGGGTGCGGCAGCAGCGGCGCTGATCGACGCAGGAGCCGATGCAGTCAAGGTCGGAGTCGGCCCCGGCTCGATCTGCACCACGCGCATCGTCGCCGGTGTCGGCGTACCTCAGCTGACCGCCGTCCAGGAGTGCGCGCTGGTCGCAGCCGAGCACGGCGTCGGGGTGATCGCCGACGGCGGTGTTCGGTACTCGGGCGACATCGCCAAGGCGATCGGTGCGGGCGCCGACGTGGTCATGGTCGGCAGCTTGCTCGCCGGGGTCGACGAGACTCCCGGGGAGATCGTTCTTTCCAAGGGCGAGCGTTACAAGGCCTACCGCGGCATGGGATCGCTCGGCGCGATGAACGACCGTTCCTTCTCCAAGGACCGCTACTTCCAGGGCGAGGTCGAGGTGACCGACAAGGTCGTGCCCGAAGGTGTCGAGGGTCGGGTCCCCTACAAGGGCCCGGCCAGCAAGATCCTGTACCAGCTCATCGGCGGACTGCGCTCGGCCATGGGCTACTGCGGAGCCCACGACATCACCCAGCTGCAGCGCGAGGCCCAGTTCGTACGGATGAGCCCTGCGGGGTTGCGCGAGGCCCACCCCCACGACGTGACGATCACCGCAGAGGCACCCAACTACTGGATGTAGAGGCCGGCTGGATGTAGGGGTCGGGCCTGTCCAGCTCGTTGTCACACCCGCCACTTAGAGTCGAACACATGTTCGACGGAGGGGACGTCCCGCAGGAATCCGGTGATGCGATCGGTGGTGAATCGCTAGGTGGCGATGGACTCGGTCGTGCAGCCGCTGCCGGAGCTGCCGCCGCAGCAGGAGTCCTGTCGACCATGGCATCGATCCCAGCCGACTCGTTGTCGGACGCGGCGCTGGCCGAGGTCACTCTCGCGTTGGAACACGCCCGCAGATTCCTCGACGCTGCCGAGCTGTCCTGGTTGGGAGAGCTGGACCGCCGAGGGGTCACCGAAGCCATGTTCGGGCACAGGACGGGTACGTGGCTGTCACACGAGGCCGGCCTACCGCGCGCGGTCGCTGCTGCTCGTGTTCGCACGGCTCGCAGGATCACCAGCGATCTCACATCGGTCGGGGAAGCGCTACGGGATGGGCGCATCGGGTTCGACCACGCCCGCGTATTCGCCGACGCCGCCAACCAGCGCAACTCCGCAGAGCTTGCCGGCGTGGCGGACGAGCTCTGCGACGCAGCGGGCGTCACTTCGTTCGAACGGTGGTCCGGCGAGGTACGCGGTCTCGCAGACATGCTGGATGCCGACGGTGGTCACGACCCCGCGGGCGACCTGCCAGACCCCAGGTTGTCGCTCAACCGAGTCGGTGACGTCACCGCACTCTCAGGACAGCTCACCGGCGACGGCGCCCATCTCGCCGAGGCGACTCTCGATCAGATGGCCGACGAGTTGTTCGCCTCCTACACCCGGGAGAAGACCCTCACCGGGGCGCCGGTACCCAAACGGTCGCAGCTGTTGGCCGAGGCTTTCGTTGAGCTGTGCAGAAGGGCGATGGCAGTCGAACCATCGTCGTCGCGTCCACCCAGGACCGAGGCGACGTTGGTCATCAACGCGGCCGAACCCGATCGAGTCTGCGACCCATCCGGCCGGCTGCTGGCCGACCCGACTGTTCTCATCTGCGACGCAGTGCTGTGGCCTGTGGTCACGACGTTCGACTCGGTTCCGCTGGCGGCAGGTCGTGCCCACCGGTTCGCAACCTCACACCAAGTGCGCGCGGTGAACCTTCGGGACGGTGGATGCGTGTTCCCCGGCTGCGAAGCCCCATCGGCATGGACAGACACCCACCACGTCGATTCCTGGACCAAGGGCGGTTCCAGCGACACGGAGCGCATGTGCGGACTGTGCCGGCGCCACCATCGCCTGGCTCACAGTCCCGACTGGACTCTCCACCTCGATCCCGACGGCTGGACCCGCTGGACCAGACCGGACGGCCAGACCTTCTGGGGTCAGCGCCACCAACGCCAGCGTCATGGCCCTCCACCCGACTCCTGATCTCAGCGGAACTGGTCGAAGCGCGCCTCAGACCACACCGCCCAGACCTTCCGGATCCAGCGGGAAGTGCACTACCTCGATCCCGCGCGCCGGGTCGAGATCTGTCGGACCTCCGGCGTCGGCTCCCGTCAGCAACGCCAAGAGCTGGCGCAGCAGGGCCGCGGTCGCACCCCAGACCGTGTCACCGACCAGTTCGAAGAAGTAGACGGGCCGGGAGCTCTCCCCCACACCCCATCGCTCCTCGCGGAACACCCCTGGTGACATCAACTCCGACAGCGGCACGTGCAGAACCGCATCGACCTCGGCCGGGTTCCGTGCAAGCTCCGGACGACCTGGGATCAGCCCGACCACAGGCACGATGTAGGCCCTTCGGGTGATGGTCGTCAGGTGGTCCAGCTCGCCCAGCGGCTCGACCGACTCCGGATCCAGGCGGATCTCCTCCTCTGCTTCGCGCAGAGCCGCCTGCACGTAGGACTCGCCCGGGTCCGCCCTGCCACCGGGAAAGCTGACTTCGCCCTTGTGCGTGCGCAGCGATCGTGCGCGCCGAGTCAGGACGACGTGCAGCTCACCATCGTGTTGATACAACGGCACCAGCACCGCCGACGGCGATGCACCGAGAGCCTTCACAGGCGAGTGACGCCCCCTGCGCTCCACCGGAAGCACCGAGCGGACGCGGTCGGGCTCAATCAGACCGTCGGTGTCCCCAACCTGTGACCACGGCGCCGGACGACCGGGTGTCCACAGCGCAGGACGCGGGATGACCTGCGGACCGCCACGAGCAGGCTGGTGCTCCATGGGCCGCCATCGTACAGACGGGTACCACACCGAGTTCAGCGACATAGGGGTCGTCAACGACAGAGTGTGACGTTCTGGCACTCGAGAAACGCATCGCCGCACACGCGGGACCCCAGACGCGGTGAGGGCCGACCCTCACGGGTCGGCCCTCACCGGAATCACTCGGGCAATGCCCGGGCGGTCATCACATCATGCCGCCCATGCCACCCATGCCACCCATGTCGGGCATGCCGCCGCCGGCGCCCGCTTCCTCGGGCTTGTCGGCGATGAGCGCCTCGGTGGTGAGCAGGAGGCTGGCGATCGATGCAGCATTCTGCAGCGCCGCACGGGTCACCTTGGCGGGATCGATGACGCCGGCCTTGAGCAGGTCCTCGAACTCACCGGTCGAAGCGTTGAAGCCGATGTTGCCCGTCTCACGCTCGAGAGCCTGCACGATGACCGCTCCCTCGAGACCGGCGTTGTGTGCGATCTGGCGGGCCGGTGCGTCGAGGCTGTGCAGCACGATGCGGGCACCGGTGCGCTCGTCTCCGTCGAGCGACTCGACCTGAGCAGCGACAGCTGACTTGGCCCGGACGAGAGCGGTGCCACCACCAGCGACGATGCCCTCCTCGATCGCAGCGCGGGTAGCGGAGAGCGCGTCCTCGATGCGGTGCTTCTTCTCCTTGAGCTCCACCTCGGTCGCGGCGCCAACCTTGACGACGGCCACGCCACCGGACAGCTTCGCCAGACGCTCCTGGAGCTTCTCGCGGTCCCAGTCCGAGTCGGTGTTCTCGATCTCGGCCTTGATCTGAGCGACGCGACCGGCGACGTCGTCGGAGGTGCCTGCACCCTCGATGACAGTGGTGAGGTCCTTGGTGACGACGACCTTGCGGGCCGAGCCCAGCAGGTCGAGCGTGGCGTTGTCGAGCTTCAGACCGACCTCTTCGGCGATGACCTGGCCACCGGTCAGGACGGCGAGGTCCTGGAGCATGGCCTTACGACGCTCACCGAAGCCTGGGGCCTTGACCGCCACCGAGTTGAAGGTGCCACGGATCTTGTTGACCACGAGCGTCGCGAGAGCCTCGCCCTCGACATCCTCGGCGATGATCAGCAACGGCTTGCCGGCCTGCATGACCTTCTCGAGGACGGGCAGGAGGTCCTGCACCGACGAGATCTTCGAGTTGAACAGCAGGATGTAGGGATCCTCGAGGACCGCTTCCTGACGCTCGGCGTCGGTCACGAAGTACGGCGACAGGAAGCCCTTGTCGAACTGCATGCCCTCGGTGAAGTCGAGCTCGATGCCGAAGGTGTT
>CAYVDN010000056.1:0-19924 GCA_964450685.1 uncultured Microthrixaceae bacterium | reverse complement strand
GCGGTGGAGGTGAACTCGCCCTCGGCCGGAGCCACGCCCAGGCAGCCGATCATCAATGCCTCCTTGCCTATTGACGACGGCCAGAACATGACCGACGGCAGGAACAGCACGAGCAGGGCGAAGCGTCGGTGGTCGCCCTCGGGCACAGCGACAATGAACGCACGCAGCATCAGCACCCGACCCCAGAAGCACACGAACGCGAAGATCAGGAATGCCGCATAGATGCTGGGTCCAGTGACGGTGTAGATCAGCCCGACGACATCGCCGATGCGTTGGGTCTCGACGGGGAACCCATTCATCAGTTCGATGGGGTGCAGTGGGTCGCCGTCACGGAGGTGCGCAGCGAAGGCCGCGCCTGCACCGTGATATACACCGGCGTCACCCTCGCCGTCATACATCACGAAGATCATGTAGAAGCGGGCCATCGACACGGCGAACTGCACGACCAGAGCTGAGAGCATCACCTTGAACAACCAGGGATCACCCTCCTTCCGAGCCACCCACTGGAAGGCCGGTACCGAGGCACCCACCATTACCAGGAACACGATCAGCGCCGTCCAAGCATCGAGAGCCGAGTAGTCAACCATCAGTCCGAGCACGACAAGAACAATCGCGAGCGCGCTGAGACCCCCAACGAGCCACGGCACATCATCGGGGTCCCAGTGGCGAGCGGCAGCCGCCCGGGCTTGGCGCAGACTGGTCATCGTTCGATCACTCTATGGCTCCGGCGGTGGGGGACCGCAGCGAGTTGAAGTCCCCAATCCACGCCCTACGCTGAACCAGTGCACCGCTTACGCTCCTCGTTGCGGCTGGAGATCCTCCTGGACGATCCCCAACTCGTCCGTTGGCAGCAGGAGGTGATCGAGTGCCTCGAGGAGATCAAGGGCGTGGAGATCTGCCGACTGGGTCTCACACAACCAGCCTCCCGAACGGCCGAGTCAAGCGCTCCGTCGTGGTGGTATCGCAGGTTCGTCCTTTCGAGATCTGCCGCGTTGCAGCCGGTGGGTCGCGCCACGTTTCGAGCGCTTCCGTCCGGCGGAGCGTCGGTCCCGGATGTGGCGCTGTATCTCGGCAGAGGACGACCAGCGGTCCGATCGGCAGAGGAACCACCGCTCGGGGTCTGGCATCTTCGGTTCGGCAGTGGTGATCCGTCTCGACCCTGCTGCTGGGAGGTGGCTGAGCACCAGGCGATCACCGCCGTTGCCCTCGAGCGGCTCGCTGCCGATCCGGCCGATGACGCCGACCTTACGACCGCGGTGTTTCCTACGATCCCGCACAGCTTTCGGCGCAACCTGGACCAGGCGGCACTGGGCTCGGTCCAGCTTCCCGCGCAGCTGTGCGCTGCGATCATCGCCGGGCAGGAACCACCAACCGGAAGCACCTACACGTGTCGGGCTGTGGATCGGCGAGCTGGCTCGCTGAAGCTTCTATCGGGCCTCGCGATCAGCTGGGTCCGTCGGCAGTTCCGTGGGCTGACCCTGTCCGACCGTTGGCATGTCGGCGTCATACGCCGTCCGATAGAATCGATGGTCTCCAACGCCTCGACGGCGGACGCTCAGTGGCTCGACCGACCTTCGGGGAAGGACCGCTACGTCGCTGACCCGTTCGGCTGCCCCTCGGCGACTGGGCTGACGATCCTGGTCGAGGATTTCGACCATGCCGAGCGCCATGGTCGCATCTCAGCGTTCCGCTTCGATGACCGAGGCCGCCATGGTCAACCACAACTCGTCCGTGACTTCCCCACCCATGCGTCTTATCCGTACCTGGTGGAGGTGCAGGGTGACTGGTGGTGCATCCCGGAGACGGCCGCAGCGAACGAGGTGCGTGCCTACAGATTTGACCCCGACTCGTTGACGTTCGACGAGATCGGAGTGCTGCTGGCCGGGGTCGCGCTCTCCGACCCCACGCTCTTCCGCTGGGAGGGCCGATGGTGGCTGTTCGGGACCGATTTCCGCCAGGGTCCGAACACACACCTACGAGCGTGGTGGGCGACGGAGCCAACAGGGCCCTGGACGCCCCATGCAATCGATCCGCTCGCCATCGATGTTCGTGGTGCACGCGGCGCCGGCACACCCTTCCTCCACGATGGGCAGCTGCACCGTCCGGCGCAGGACTGCTCCACCAGCTACGGCGGGGCGGTTTCCATACGACGCATCGATCGGCTCGATCCGAATGGCTTCTCCGAGACCGAGGTCGCGCGCCTCGAGCCCGATCCGAACGGCCCCTACCCAAACGGCGTGCATACCTTGTCAGCTGCGGGCGACTTGACGCTCATCGATGGCACGCTTCACCGGTTCTCACTTGCCTCGTTCACCCATGAGCTCATCGCCCGCGCCTCGTCTGCCGCTCGCCGCTAAGCACGAGCATCGAACAAAGCTGGGCAGTTCATCCCACGGGGGATCGAGAGCCCAAAGCAGTACGGTGGACCCTAGGAGCAAGTTCGGACACTCGGAGGATCATGCGTCGGGGAATGGCCTGGAGGAGCTGGGACAACCTGCGCCCGTTCCTTCCTCCCATGAGCCAGCTGCGTATCGTGGGGCTCGGTGCAGCTTCGTTCGTCGGCGGCATGGCTGAGTCGCTGGTTCTGGTGCTGCTGACTCTGACTGCGGACAGCCTGATTCGCCAGGCGCCCGGCGTCGAGGTCCTTGGGGTCCAGTTGACCCAGCGGGAGGCGGTCCTCCTGGCACTGGTGCTCGTCACGGCTCGGGTCGTGATGACGCTCGCCGCCTCGGCTTCGAGCGCGAAGTTCTCCACCCAGACCATGGCAGCGGCGCAGAGCAGAATCGTCGCTGCGTATCTGCGTGGCTCGCACACCGTCAGGACCTCTCGCCCGCCAGGCGACCTCGGCGCTGTGGCGGTCAACCACGGCCGGCTGATCGGCGATCTCGCCAATTCGTTCACCATAGTCGCCGCGAGCGCGTGCGGGTTGCTGGCGTTCGGCGGCACCTCACTGTCGGTAAACCCGCTCGCAACGGTCGGCATCGCCGGTATCGGCGGACTCGTGCTCGCGTCCATGCGGCCGTTGCGCACCCGAAGCCGCGCGGCGTCCAACGAGTACGCGACATCCGCACGGAGCATCAGCCAAGATGTGGCAGAGATCGAGTCGCTGCACCGTGAGATCGAGGTGCTCAACGTGAGCGAACCGGTGCTTCGTAGGGTCGACGCGCAGATCTACGCCGGCGCAGCGACGTTCGAGCGGCTCCGCTTCCTGGGCACTGCAATCCCCCAGCTGTTCCAAGCCGCCTTGCTCGCGGCGGCGGTGGTGAGCCTGCTCATCATCGTGAACAACGTCGGCGACGCCAACCTCGCGGAAGTCGGTGCGGTCGTGTTGCTGCTCATCCGATCAATGTCGTCGGCCCAGCAACTTGTCACCGCGAACCAGCGAGTCGTCGAGTTCGGCGCCTACGCCACCAACGTCAGCCAGTTCATCGAGACCATGTCGGCCACACCGAACGAGTTCGGTACCGAGCGACCGGACCGGCTGGCGCCCGTCCGACTCGACCGAGTCGGGTTCAGCTACGACGGGTCCACGAACGTCCTCAACGATCTGGAGATCCAACTCAACGAAGGCGACCTGATCGGTATCGTGGGACCGTCCGGCGCAGGCAAGTCGACGCTGGTGGAGCTCATGCTTCGCCTGCGGCGCCCGACGACGGGTTCGATCTCGTGTGACGGCACCCCGCTCGACCAGATCGACCCTGCCGAGTTCGCGCGCCGTGTCGCCTTCGTGCCCCAGCAGTCGGTCCTCATCGCGGGAACCATCGCGGAGAACATCGATCTGTTCCGCGGCCTCCCTGAGGACCGGATTCGAGCAGCGATCAAACAAGCGCACCTGGAAGCCGACGTGGAGGCGCTCCCGAACGGCATCCACACTCGACTCGGCCCCGACGACCGCTCGCTGTCCGGCGGGCAGCAGCAACGGCTCACCATCGCCCGCGCGCTTGCCGCCGACCCAGAGATCCTCGTGCTCGACGAACCCACCAGCGCCTTGGACGCCGTCTCCGAGAAGGCGATCAGGGAAACGTTGTCCGAATTGCCGGCGGGACGAGTCGTCATCGTCGTCGCCCACCGGTTCTCAACGCTGCGCTCCTGCAACCGGATCCTGGTCATACAGGACGGCCGCGTGGAGATGGATGCCACTCCCGACGAGGTGGCAGAGCGCTCCGCGTTCTTCCGGACGATGGTCGACGACGGCCACTGACACAGCGCTGTGGTCGACGCGGTGCTCACCTCCAGCGCGAGGTCGTCACCGCCCGGTCAAAGAACCCCAGCATCTGCTGAGCCACCACCTCAGCCGTGTAGAGGTTCGCGAACCGGTCCTTGCCCAGCAGCGCCAAGCCAGCCGACCCCTCGGGATCGAGGAGTGTCTGGATTACGGCGCGGCCGAGGTCGTCGACGTCGTCGGGCCGAGCGAGTCGCAGCCACGGCGTCGGGCCGGCCACTTCTCGGATCGACCCGATGTCGGTCGCCACGGTCGGGACCCCGAGGGCCATCGCCTCGACCAAGATGCTGCCGAATCCTTCCCAGCGAGACGGCACACAGAAGACGTCCGCCGCGCACATCAGTTCGGGCACGTCGCTGCGCGGTCCGATGAATCGGACTCGTCCGTCGAGGCCCAGGTCGTGGACCAGCGACTCGAGAAGCGCCGACTGAGGCCCCGGACGCCCACCGATCAGGAACTCCGCGTCGGGAAGCGACTCGAGGATCCGAGGCGCCGCCCGAACGAGGACGTCGAGGCCCTTCTGCCACTCATGCCGGGCAGCAGCGACGACCAACGGAGAGCGACCGACTCCCAGCGAGGCTCTCGCAACGGACCGACGCGAGCCGGTTCGTTCTCCGAGCGCGGCCGCCTCCCTCCCTCGCGGTATCACATCGACCCTCGACCGACGGATGGCGAGTCGACGCGCCATCAGATCCGCGACGTGGTGGGTAAGCGCGTGGAACCTTGAGACGACCTGTGCGGAGACGGCGTCTGCGAGCTGCGCGGCCCGGAGGTTCAGGTGCTTCCGACCTGGCATGATCAACTGGTCGTGCCCATAGTTTACGTTCACCAAGCTGGTGCTCACCGGCGTCCTGCTCCGAACGGAAGCCAGCCTGCCCACGAGATCGGCATCGAACAACGTCGTGTGGATGAGATCCGGGCGACTCTGCCGAGCGATCGCCTGGACGGCCCGAATCAGCGCAGCGCGATCCAGCGGACCTACGTTAGTGATGCGCGCACCAGCTCGAACAAGATCTTCCGCCAGTGCGTCTCTTCCGCTGAACGTCACTAGGTGGAGATCGACGTGCTCGGTCCAGTGCGGCACCATCGCCGCCAGTGAGCGCTCCGCTCCCCCGCCGCCGCCCATTCCAGGGATCAAATAGAGGATCTTCATCTAGCTCGACCGCGGAGTGTCTCGATCCAGCCGGGCGCCACACCGTCGGCGCTGAGCTGCTCTCGCCACCGCAGCAGGTAGCCGGTGGGACCGACGGCACGAATGATGGTCGTGTCAGCGATCGGACTGCAGCCCAGATCCGACTTGTGGCTGCGGGGTCCCCGCAGGTAATCGAACACCTCGATTCCCTGGTCCTCAGCCCAGCGCATCGCCTCCGCACCCAGAGCGATTCCGGGGCTCATCCGGGCCAGCGATGGGTCCCAACCAGTCTTGTACACGCTGAACGTGCGGCCGTGACGGAGACCGAGCAATCCTGCGACCGCACGATCGCTCTGCTCGAGCAGGAGGATCCACGGCGCGTCCGGGCCGGTGCATCGCTCCGCGAAGTCGAGCAGGAACTGCTCTCGGTGCGAATCGAACAACCCCGGAGCCCCGTTGGCCTCCCAGCGCTGGGAGTGAAGGTGCCGGAGCTCCAGAAGCGCCGCTGAGAAGTCGCCATCTGCCGGCACCCAGCGGGCGGCGATGCCCAGCTCCTCGAGCCGACGAGCTCGACGTCGGACGTTCTTACGCATCTTGGCCGACCACGCGTCGGCGAAGTGGCCGTCTGGGGGTCTGACGGCCGCAGGGCAATCCGTGACACGCACTGCGGTGCCGCCCACGACTGCTTGGGCGATCGTCGCCCACCGCGGCGAGAGGTTCTCGAGGAGCATCGTCCTGCGTCCGGCCCAAGCCTTCATGTCGGCGAGCAGGGCGGCGCCGACCAGGTCGGACTCTGCCACCGGGCCCAGGTGATCTGCAGCCCCACGCCCGGCGCCGGCGATGCCGACGTAGCACAGCTTCAGCGGCACCCGCTGGTGAGCTCGGCGCGAGAGCGAGCTCACCGGGAGCACGCCCACCACGCGCCCGAACTCAGGATCCCTTGCGACCAGCAGCGTCGACTCGGCCGAGGGTTCGAGATGCTGAGACCACGCCTCGAACCACTGCCGGGACTGGAACGCCGTCGCACTCGGAAGCGTCATCAGCCGATCCCAGTCCTCGACGACCGACTCCATCGCACGAGGTCCTGTCAAGCGCTGCACGATCGGTGGCGAGGGCTCGGCCCGGGTGGCGGCGACGTAGGTCCACGGCGTGGTGAACGAGTTCCCGGTCGACGGCTCATCGCCTGGAACCACCTCGACGGGTTGGAGTCCGTGGTGCTCTAGCTCGGCAACCAGCCGCTCAGGCGTCGCGTAGTAGGTCAGGAGCCCTTGGATCCGGTCGGTCGCATACCCAGACCCTGCCCAGAACGCCCGTGTTGGAACCAGCGAGGCACTCGCTCGCGCAGTGCCTACGGCTGCGACGGCGATCGAGCGCAGCACCTGTCGGGGACCACCGGTAACCCCTCTCGGCCGACGTATCACGGCCCTGGGATTGTGTGTGGACAGGATCGCTGTTCCGCCGGCCGCGAGCACGCGATGGATCTCGTCGAGCGCCGTCGACCGCTTCACGAAGGGATGGAGATAGTCGAGACCGTTGTACGAGAACACGACGACGTCGAAGGAACCCGTCTCGAACTCGGAGAGGTCCACAGCGTCGCCGACTACGAAACACCCGTCAGGGAAGCGCTGACGGGCGGCCTTCACCATCTCCTCGGAGTAGTCGACACCGATATACGTCGCGCTCCGCTCGCTGAGCGCAGGGTAGGTCCGTCCGGTCCCGACGCCTAGGTCCAAGACCCTCAGTCCGGCGGGTACCCAACGATGGACCAGTCTCGCTTCCGCCGGAGTGAGCCCTTCCAGCGCGTTGTAGGCGCTCACGCGGTCCGCCGATTGGAACCGTGACAGGTTGGCCGCTGTTCTGGACGTCGAGTCCGACCTGCCTCGCGGCCCCACCTCAGCAGCCCACCGTGCTGGCGAGAACAGGGCTGCAGCCATCATCCACATGCGAAATTGTAGCCAGACCCGGGCTAGATGCTCCCACCGGCGTCGGCTCGGCTGGATCAGCCGCAATAGGATACGTGAAATGCGCCCCCTGCGGTCCGTCAAGCTACGAACCCAGGCGTTCCTCGACCGCCGCGATCCGACTCGTCCTGCGGCCCGAGCGGGAGCCGAGCTCGGTGCGGGGACGAGAATTCCGCCGGGCACGCGCTTCGGATGCAAGGTCACGGTCGGCGAGCACACCTGGTTCACAGGCCCTCCGTCGTTCTCAGGTTCGGGTGCCGTGGAGATCGGCCGGTGGTGTGCGATCGGCGAGGAGCTCCGCGTGATAACGTCGGACCACGAGACACGCGGGGCGACCATGCATCTCGGGCTGCTCAACGACCTCGGGATCGACCACCGATCAACGGCGGATCAGGTATTAGTGGGCCACGCGTGCTGGGTCGGCGATCGCGTGACCCTTTTGAGGAGCGCAAAGATCGGGATCGGTGCCGTCGTCGGTGCAGGCAGCGTCGTGCGAGATGAGATTCCAGACTTCGCGATCGCCGTCGGCGTGCCGGCTCGTGTTGTCAAGCGACGATTCGACGACGAGATGATCGACGCGCTGATGTCGATCAGCTGGTGGAACTGGGACGTTGGACGCATCCGCCGCAACCAAGGTCTCTTTCGGAGGGACCTCCGCGTCACCCCCCCCAGCGATCTGCTCGAGTCGGTCAGGCCGTAGCGTCGCCACCGCCGTCCAACGTCCCTGATCGGTCAGGAACATGGTCGGCGATGAGGACTCGCCGAAGCGTGGCCTCCGCCACTGCCAGCGGGATCAGTACCGAGGTCTGATCGAGTGGCAGCGTGCTCGACGCGTGTGGTCTCACAGCGCCGGCGAGCTCGTCGACAACCAGGATCCGATGGTGTTCGGTAACCCACGGAGGTACCTCGATGCTTCGTTTGCTGGCCTTCGCTGCCAGCACGACGATCGGGGGTCGAGCTCGCTCCGGCGCGAGCTCCTCGCCCATCGCCTTGTCGGACAGGATGCTCATGTCGGGTGCCACCACGACGTTGCAGTCACCGATCCATCGTGCGACCTGACTGTCACCGACGTCGCCGGCCGGTTCCACCAGCACACGGTCGTGCAACGAATTCTCGTCCACCACGTCCTGGAGAGCACGAGCAACGGATTCGTCCCCCGTCGCCGCGACCACGCGGCCTCCGCAACCCACCCTTCTCCCTAGGAGAAGGGTGCGCCACGGCGTCGGGCGCAGGTCGACGACGACCATTCCCGTCGTCACCAGCCGCGAAAGAACGAGCGGCTCCAGCACGACACCGAGGCTGCGTCTTCGCGGAGCATCGGCGCTCGGCGAGGACAGCGGCCACGTGCCCCAGGCCGTGATCACCATCCGTCTCTCGTCCATGCCAGGACGTCGATTCGGCACCACGGAGCGTTCGCTGCTGACACGACAGCGCGACTCCAGCGTCCCTCGACGTCCGGGTACCAGTGCAGCGGCGCGACTAGGAGACACCGGCGGCAGTAGCTCATCCCCAAGCAGCGCTGCCCCTTCGAGCCGCTGCACACCGCGACGGGTCGCGCAGCGAAGTGCCTCCGACACCGTCCCCAGCGTCGGCCACGCCCGCGCTGCCCTCAAGACGGCATGCACTGCGAGTCCCATGTTTCCGGCCTGCCGCTCCATCGCCGCGATCCGGGTCCAGCGGAACGACTTCGAGCGACGATCCCGCTCGAAGAACGATGCATGGTCTTGGAGCAGCTGGTAGCTGAACTCGATCCGAGCGGACTGAGAGTTGAGAATCCTCGGCCGCTCGGACCTTCGAAAGAGATATCCGACCTCGTCGACGTACTCCGCCACGAGGCCCGTCTTCGTCAGCCTGATCCACCAGTCGATGTCTTGGCACGCCAGATACCGCTCATCGAACTCCGGACAGCGCTCCCGGAGAATCGACGTCGAGCCGAGATGCGGTGTGGTGTGCCGCAGCGGGTGCTTCGCATCGAAGACTTCACGCCGCCGCCCCCGTCCGGTAGGGCTGGGCGGCACTCTGGCGACGAGGTCGCCTTGGGCGCACACGACGAGCGGTGATAACGCATGCGCGGCGGCCGCCAAGCGCAGCCGATCTACGGTGAACAGGTCGTCGCTGTCACAGAACGCGACGTATCTGCCGCTCGCCAGCTTCAGGCCGCGGTTGCGAGCGGCCGCAGGCCCGCCCGCGACGGGCTGTCGTGTCAACCGGACTCTGCTGTCCGACGCAACCGTCACGGGGGGCTGGCTGCCATCGTCTACTACGATGACCTCGAAGTCGGTGCTGGACTGATTGATAATCGAGCCCAACGCCTCATTCAGACCTGACTGGTCGTCGCGGCACGGGACGATAACCGAGAACATGGGCTCGGTCACCAGGCGACACCTGACGGAGCATGGCGGTACGTATTGACTGTGGATACGAGCCATGAGAGGCGAGGCTGCGCTCGTGCCCTCTCGACGATGGC
Organism: uncultured Microthrixaceae bacterium; assembly: GCA_964450685.1. GTDB lineage: Bacteria > Actinomycetota > Acidimicrobiia > Acidimicrobiales > Microtrichaceae > JBAOHV01. The sequence continues at coordinate 10,142 of CAYVDN010000056.1, read as the reverse complement.
CAGATGCTCGATGGCGAAGCGCCCCGGACCCAAGGTCCGTTCGACTGACCGCCGGGCAGCACTGGTCCTCTGCTCGCGTTCCTCGACGCCAAGTCGTGCGACCTCGATGATTGCACTCGCCAGATCTTCTGACACCGATGCGTCTGCGAGGCGAACTCCACTCTCAGGGCCGAAGATCTCCGCAATGGCGTCAATTCTCGCGGCCACGACGGGACACCCCAAGCTCACCGCCTCCAGAGCAGAGTAGCCGCCGAGCCCCTCCTCCCGCGATGGGACGACTGCGACGTCCACCAGAGCGAAGATGCGTGCACCATCATGGATGCGACCGAGCAGCGTGACCGACCCGTCCAGACCCAGCTCCTCCACCAGATCCTGGAGCCGTCCCTTCTCTGCCCCGTCACCGACGAGCAGGAGGTGGACGTCTGGAAACGTCTGACGAACGTTTGGCAACGAGCGGAGCAGGAGGTCGAAGCCCTTCTCAGGGACCAATCGCCCCACACTGCCGAGCAAGGGGAACCCGAGTGATGCTGTGTCGACCGGCGGGCTCGGTGAAGCATCGACCATGCTCACCAACCCTTCCGCATCAAACGGTGGATAGAGCGTAACGATCCGAGCGGGAGAAATCCGCTGCAGCGCGTCCTGGGCCGCAGCGGCAGCGCTATCGGACACAGCGACGACGAGCGACGGCAGCGTCCGCAACGCCAGTCCATGGACCCGGTCGACACGCGGTGCAGTCGTGACCCAGTCACCCAGGATCGGAGTTCGGCTGAGCGGCAGCGCTGCTCTGGCGGCGATCAACGGATACGCGCCCCACACGTGCACCACGTCTGGCCTGAACGAGCGCAGCCTCCGAGCACACCCCACCACAGCGCGCGCTAGAGAAGCACGACTTCCCCCGCGATAGCTCCCCACCTCCACCTCGGCGCCGGAGCGTTCGATCCGCGCCATCAGCGCGTTTGTCGCACCGTCCACAGAGAACAAAAAGACTCGCTGAGCCCAGCCAGCCTTAGCCAAAGCTTCGATCCGGGAGACGAAGAGGGTGCCCATGCCATCGAGCGTCAGGCCCCTCATACTGTGAAACGCCCGCCCCTGGCATGTCACCCGTGACGCCCCCACCACTGACGGCCGGTCGTAGGTCTCGCCCCCACCATCCACAAGCGTGACGGTACTCCAAGCGGCCAGGCCTTGCGAACAGCGAAGCCGTCAACGGCTCGCTCTCGCACAACACCGAAGTCACTTGTCGAGGGTGCCGAGTTCCGCTCGGACACACGAACCCGAGTGCAGAGTCCCCTCAGGGGTTTCGGGACGCGGGCCGACGAGGTAGCTGAGCTAGATCCGCCAGCCTCGTGGCCGTCCGTCGGCCGACCACGGCTGTCGCGAGCGCGCGTGCTCCAGGTAAAGACGGACAGGTGGTAAGCGAACGAGCCGCATACACCACCGCATCCCTCCGCAATGAAACGTCGGAACTCATCAGGGACATCCGCGCAAGTCGGAATGCCGCAGCGGATCGGTGTCGTTGGAAGAAGGAACTCTGATCCTCCAGGAGGCGCCTAGACGCTTCGATTCGCTCCACAGTCCCATTGCGATGCCGCCCGCCGCTGTGCGTTCGAACGAGGAGGTCCGAGAAGCGAAGGAACCGGAGGCTCAAACCCTCCTCGGCCACCCGGATCCACCACTCGATGTCCTCTGCCGCACGATAGCGAGGGTTAAGCGGCACGAACCTGGCGCGCCGGATGCTCGTCGCTCCAAAATGCGGCGTCGTCCCGGACAAGAGACTGGAAGGGTCAACCGCCTCACCCATGCTTGCGCCCACGCTCATCGACGACGGCCGCAGGTTCGACAGGACCGAGGCTGCGTCCGAGTCGTCGAACGAGCGTTGACCGCAGCAGACGATGTCGGACGCTCGGTGAGCCGCAACTGCATGCTCAAGCCGATCGGGCGAGAAGAGATCGTCATCGTCCAAGAAGAAGACGATGTCCCCGGTGGCCTCCGCTACTCCCCGATTCCTCGCCTCGCTGGCCCCACTGTTCATCTGCCGCACTATCCGAACGTTCAAGGAGGTTTCGACCTTCGGACACGCCGGGGACTCGTCATCCACGATTATGACCTCGTCGGGCGGGCGGGTTTGAAGCTCGAGGCTCCGAACGGCCTCCGCAAGCATGTCCTCACGAGCGAACGTGGGGATAACTACCGTGGTCCGATCAGGAAGCACTCGCACGCCGCCCGCGCAGAACCACCCTCGGGACCAGATCAATCACGACATGCTCTCCATCCGACTGCATTGCCTCCCGACATCTTGATCCGGAACCCAGACGACGACAGACCTCACCGGGAAGCCCTATCTCATAGCCCGCGAGTAATTGTACCAATGAACTTCATCGCGATACACCGCCTCGCCCGTGAGCGAGACAACCGGGCACTCAGAGGTCGCCACCGCTACTGAACGCCTGGGCGCCCGGCCCCGCGAGGTCGGCGTCGTGCTCGGTACACCCGTGATCTGATGGCGAACTCGGCCCGGCGAACGACGGCGAACCTCAGTCGCCCTAGTCGGCCTGCGTGGTACCAACCCAGCCAGTTACGCGTCTTCTCCTCCACGTTGCGCCCAAAGAAGATCGATTCGGCAGGCCGGTAGGGGGTGCCGGCGGCGTCGAGGCGTCGCCGAATCATCTGCTCCCGGTCCTGCATCCCCGGAACCTTTCGAACGTCGAAGTGCACCAGGAGCTCGTCGAGCCGGTCCAGCTCACCTCGATCCAGGAGCCGGGAGAGGATCTCCACCTCCGCCCCTTCGCAGTTGAGCTTCGCTATCACCGTGTCACCGTCGCGGAGGTTGTCAGCGAACCACTGGGCCGCGTCCCGCAGGTCAACCACAGACCCGGGCCCACCCTCCTTCGTTTCGTACAGACTCGCTCCGACCCCGCCCGAGCCGAACAGCTCGCGTCGGTCGTCGCAAGACCACAGCCCAAAGCGGAGCAGCTCGACGCGGCTATCGGCCAGCGACTCCAGGGCCTCCCAACATTCGGGCGCCGGCTCGAAGCAGTAGATGCGGTCGAACCCCCACTGCGGTTCGAGCGCCACCCGGAGGGTCTCCCCTGTGTGGGCACCGATGTCCAGCAGGGCCTTGCGACTCATCTCGAGATTCGCGGCGAGCATCGGACCACGTCGGGCTCGCACGGGTTGCATCTCATTCGGAAATACTACGGCCTAGGTGGCACCCGCCAGGACATCGTTCCGCTTGGGTGGAGGTGGAGTTGCCGTCAGGACATCGTTCCGGTCGTGGAGGTGGGGTTCCGTCGTGACATCGTTCCGTTCAGCGGAGGGTGCGGGCGAGGTTGAAGTCGCCGTCGTGGATGATCTCGCCGTCGATGGTGACGACGACGACCTTCTTGGAGCGGACCTTGATGATGGCGGTGACGTACTGGTGGGTCTGGTCTTCACCAACGAGGATGCGCTTGCCGAACAAGTCGACTCGGCGGTTGGAGCGCACGTAGCGGACGACCTCAATGCGTCCTCGGGCGGGTAGCCGGGTGGGTGGCTGATACGCGCTCGACAGAGGTGCGCGCAGCCGGCCGTCCCAGATCTGATTGGGGGTCGATCCACCGTGGGCGCTGTAGCGGTGGTGGGTGTTGTGGAACTCGATGAACTCGGCGTTCTCTCGGCGGAGATGCTCGATGTCCGAGAAGACCTCGGTGCGGAAGAACGACTTGTCCCACACGTCGTTGAAGTGCTCGATCACCCCGTTGCGCCAGGGCTCGCGAACGGGGATGAACCTCGGCGTGACACCCAGGTCGAGGCAGGTGGCGACGATCGGGCTGAAGTACTGCCACGCCGGTTGGATCCCGCCTCGGAAGTTGGCGTGGTTGTCGAACTGGGCCACCGTCGGCACCCCGACCTGGGTCCAGATCCCCGCCAGCGAGTGGGCCAGCAACGGCGGGCGCAGCTCGGTGACGATGTCGTTGCCGACCAGGTGCGAGCCGACATCGATGAGGTTCAACGTGTGAAACTGCGCGGCCCCGAAGAGGTGCCGGGGTCCGATCATGTCGATCTGATGCGTGGTGCCCGGCTCGACATCGACCGGAGTCGGATACGGCACACCCTTGGAGATGTAGCCGGACTGGCGACGTCGTGGCTGGGTCACCTTCGCCCGGGCGAGGACCCGTTCGATCGTGCGCGCCGGGGGGATCGGGTCGACCCCGACGCGGCGGAGTTCCCACTGGATCGCCAGCGCTCCGTACTGGGCTCGAGGGTTCGCCACCAGCCGGGATCGGGCTTCAAGGATCAACGTCTCGAGCTCGGCGGGGGTGCGCGTCGGCGAGTGGTGCGGCGCCCGCGATCGCGACTCGGCCCACGCCTCGGTCCCGGCCTCTTCGCCATGGCGAGCCACCCACTTACGCACCCACCGGGTCGTGCGACCGAGACCCTGGGCGATCTCCGCGGGGCTCTCACCCGCGAGCCGACGACGCACCGCCTCCTGACGCAACTCTTCCTCCGACACACCACGCTCCTCGATCGGCCAATACGACCGACCGAGCGAACAGCGGAACGATGTCCCTGCGGGAATCCACCTCCCCCAGCGGAACGATGTCTGGACGGTTCCAGCGGAACGATGTCCTGGCGGCCCTCACCTAGGCTCCGGAATCGTCCGAGCCGAGGAACAGCTCCACCGACGAAAGGCTCAGCTGTGGCAGAGGTCAAGCACCGGAAGCACTCGGCCCCCTATCTGGCCTTGCGGATCGTGCGAGGAGTGTGGTCCCACCCGAACAACCGCAGCAATCGGCTGCGCGCTGTCGGACGCTCGCTGAGCTGGCAGGTACGGAAGCGCTCGAACCCGCGGCCGACGGTCAGGACCGTCTACGGCTCAATGCACATCTGGATGGACCCGCGGTTCGGCTCCGTTTCCAACTTGGTGTACTTCGGCGATCGCTTCGATGTCGACGAGATGGACTTCATGTCGCGCTATCTACGTCCCGGGGACCGGTTCCTGGACGTCGGAGCGAACATCGGAACGTACTCCCTGCTCGCTGCGTCACTCATCGGCGCTGGGGGCAGTATCGACGCTGTAGAGGCGGTGCCCGAGCTCACCGATGGCCTCCGGCGTAACGTGGCGCTCAATCAGCTCGACGGCATCATGCGTGTCCACCAGGTCGCCGTGTCGGACCACGACGGAGAGCTCCGGTTCCGCGCCGACCGCGACGTGAGCAGTCGCATCGCGAACACCGACGACCCGGATAACGCAGTCACCATCGTGCCGTGCTCCCAGCTGGACCACTTGATACCACCGGGACCGATCGCCCTCATGAAGATCGATGTCGAAGGAGCGGAGGTGTCCGCGCTACGAGGATTCGCGTCGCACCTCGCATCGGCGAATCCGCCCGTGATGCTGATGGAGATCCTCCCTCACATGTTGGATCGCCTCGGGGAGTCCATGGCCTCTCTCGCCTCCCTACTCGATGCCCACGGCTACACCACGGCGATGTACTCAGCCGACTCCGGACAGCTCGAGGTGCACGACGGACGCATGGTCGACGGCAACATGGTCGTGGTCAGCCGCAGCCACCTGGACGAGATCCGCGAACGACTCGACCCCACGCAGTAGTCGCATGCTGCGGTCATTCCGCTGGGACCACCCTCGTCCTCGATCCGTCGGCGCGAGCGCCACTCCAAGAACATGGGTTCGTCCCACAGCTCTTCGACCCGACGTGGACGCTCGGTCTCTCTCGTCAGTGGCGAACGGCTGGGAGTCGGTCCGGCTATGCATCGTCGGAGCATCGCGGTGGTGACGTTCCACATGTCGCAGCGACAGACCGGTAGATCTCGGCCATCCGGTCGGCCGCCACGTCAGTCGTGAAGCGGCTCTGGAAGGTGCGGCGACCACCAGCGACGAGTCGCTCCGCCAGTTCCCGGTCGCCCAATACCGAGCCGATGCCTTCAGCGAGTGACTCACGAGGCACTACGAGTGCGTTCTCGCCGTCAAGGGTCACTCCCTCCAACCCGGCGATGGGTACGCTCACCACAGGGGTCCCAGCACCCATGGCCTCGATCACTGCACCCGCAGCTCCCTCCCGCCACGAGCTGCACACCAAGACTGACGCCTCCCGCAACAGCGACTGCACGTCCGACCGCTGACCCAAGAAGGTGATTCGGTCACCGTGAGGAAGCCGCGACCGCAGCGTCATCAGCCGCTCGGTGGCTCGTCCCTCCCGACCTGCGACGGCGAGATAAGCGTCTGGGAAGCGGACCGCAATCTGCTCGAAGGCCTCGAGCAGCAGGTCGTACCCCTTGACCGGCTCCTGCCGGCCGACGGCGAGAATCAGCTTCGCGCCGGTCGGCAGGAACGTCGCCGACGCTTCGTCGTTCGCTGGACCGCTGACCGAATCACGCCCACGTTCTCCGACGAGCACCCGCGCAGACGGCACCCGGAGCGCGCGTGCGTTGTGAACGGCGACGCCTTCGGTGACTGCGTGGTACCACGCCCCCGACATCCTGCCAAGCACCGTGTCGATGAGTCGGTAGGCGGGAAGCGTCCAAGGCTGGCCGCCGTGCTCTTGCCGCCGCTCGGGCACGTAGTCGGTCGTCGCCCACGTGACCAGAAGTGGCACGTTCGAACCGACAGCGGCGAGTTGCGCCGGCAGCGTGGCGTCGAAAAGGGTCGCATGGATCAGCGCTGGCCGGATCGAGCGAACCAGCGAACGCAGAGCACGGGCCCTGCCGACCACGCTGCGGTGCGTCGAGAGGTCATGGATTCTCACCCACCGACGTTCGAGCTCCGGCACGAGGGTCTGCCGATCGGTGAGCACGGCGACGTGGAGCTCCATCCCTCGCTCCACCATGGCGGGAGCTACTGCAAGCAGCGAGCGCTCTGCGCCGCCACCGGCGCCGAGACCCGGCAGAACGATCAGCACCGACAGCCGGTGCGAGCCCCCAATGCCCGATCGTCGGTCCCTCTGCCGTGCTCCGCCTGCGCCATACACGCTGATCAAGGGAAGGGCCCCGCCGTACCACACAGTGCTCAGGCTATCGGCGACACTCGCCATCGAGGCCCGCCAAGCACGACATGCAGCACGACACGCAGATAGCGGGCCGACTCCATCCCCTCACCGCCGACGTCGCAACGAGGTGCTCTCTTCCGCTCCACGGCGACGACTTCGCGCCGCGACGCGCAGTGGATGGACTCAGATCTCGGCATCAGTCACCCTCGCTGTCGGGCTTCACACCGCGCCCGCGGCCCACTCGGCGAACATGCTGACGTCCCAGAGTCCCTAGGCACCGTTGCGGCGACCGCTCTGGTGGTCGTCCCACAGCCGCTGGACGGGACCGAGCTCGATGAAGGACCGGGGTGGGGGCGAGAACAGCCGCTCCACCGCCCACTCCTTCAGCGACCCCTGCAGCCACGTCTCGATCCGCACCCCGAAGCCGGACTTCGGCCGGTCGAAGAGCTCGATGTGCAGGTACCGCCCCAGCACCGAGCGCAGCGGCCACTTCGACACGCCGTCGCGCAGCTTGACCTCCGTCGGCAAGGTTGCAGCAAACTCGACGATGTCCTGGTCAAGTAGCGGAGCGCGACTCTCGAGCGAGACCGACATCGCAGCGCGATCCAGCTTCACCAGGATGTCGTCGGGCAGATACGTCACTGCGTCCACAGCCCCGATGTGCTCCACGAAGTCCCTCGCCCCGGGCCACGCGGCCGGTGTGGTGTGCAGCGACGGAGGCTCGACCACGCCTCGGACAGGCACGGATGGGTCCTATCAGTGACTGGCGAGCCGGTGGAACACTTCGCACTCGCTGTTGGCGTCTAGGACTCCGCCAGCCTTGGACACCTTGAGACCGAGCATCCTGGGAAGCCGGGCTGGGGGCACATTCACCGCGGCCCGGTCGAACGCGATGGGTGGCACACGCTGCAGACCCCGGCCCAGCACCCGACGGGCCGGTGCGGGAACGCGGCCCATCTGGTGCCAGACGATGGGGACCCACACGTAGCCGGTTGTAGCCAGCGAGAAGCTCGTCGCCTCCATCGCCGGACTGCACGACCGTCGCGTCCCGGCGAGCCAGCTCGCTCACCAATCGGGTCGTGATCTGCGACGAGTCCGATCGGACTCGGCCTGCGCGGCGGCCACCACCGCGGACCTGCGATACCCCCGGACAGGAAGGCACCGACGGGCACGTCGGCCACCATCCGACGCGTGACCGAACGGCGCAGCAGCGTGTCCAGATGCGCCACCGCATCCTCGGACGTTCCGTCGAAGGGCGGCCCTCGGCCTGCGTCGAAGTATCGCCAGTACGGCTCAGGCGCTCCGATGGTCCCGTCCGGGCGAATCGTGACCGTGCACCCCGGTTCGAGCTTGCGGACCCCATGGTAGATCGTGAACGGCGCCGGCACGCACTTGTAGCGGAAAGGCAGCGCCCAAGGCCTGGGGGTCGACGGTCGTGTCGAAGGCGGGGTGACGGCCAGCACGTCGAGCGTCGAGGCGAGGACGACCTCGCCGGTCGGCAGGGTCGCGTAGCACAGAGGCTTCTCCCCCATCCGGTCGCGGACCGGCGTTAGCTCACCGAGCAGCCTGTCGGAGTGACCCCGGAAGACGATGCCTCGGCCGAACAACTCGGCGGCCACCTCGTTGTGGTTGTAGATCTCGCCGTTGTAGGTGAGCACCCACCGGCCGTGCGACGAGACCATTGGTTGGGCGCCGTGCTCGCTCAGGTCGACGATCGAGAGGCGCACGTGCCCGAGCCCGATGCCTCGCGAGGGGTCGACCCACTCACCCGAGGCGTCCGGTCCACGAAAGCGCATCTGGTCGGCCATCGTGCGCAGGAGCTTGGCGGTCGCCGCACCGTCGCGTCGGCGACGGCGGTCCAGCACACCTGCGATGCCACACATCAGCCGGTCTCACTCGTTGCGAGTTCGCCCAACAGTGCCAGATACACAGATTCCTGGCGCCGCACCGCTGCGGCGGCGTCGAATCGTCCGGCACCACGCAGCGCACCATCGGCCGAGTGGTGGCGCAGGTCGGGATCCTGGATGACGGCGACAAGGGCAGCGGCCAGTCCGGCGGGGTCCTCGGGCTCGACCAGCAGTCCGGAGACTCCCTGCTCGATGTGATCCGGCCAGACCCCCGACTCGGGACGCGACGGTGGGCACGCCAAGGGCTCATGCCTCCATGAAGGCCACCGGCAGACCCTCCTGCCGAGAGGAGAGACAGACGATGTACGAAGCTGACATGAGACGAAGCGCGTCGCGTCGGAAGCCCAGGTACCGGAACCGGTCACCCAGTCGCCTGCGGTCGCTCGCGCAGGACCCGGACAGCGGCGGCTAGCAACACGTCGTGGCCCTTCTCGATGCGAAGGTGCGCCAAGGTCAACACCCCCACATCGGTGTCAGCCAGGCCCAGCTCGGACCGCGCCTCGTGTCGCTCATCTGCATGTGCACCGACCGCGGCCAGATCGACACCGTGGGTGAGCACCTCGACCCTGTGCCGCAACGGGCGTGGCACCGATGCCTTCGCGTCCTGCGAGACAGCGAAGGTCGCATGGTCGAGCGGGTAGGTGGCGGCGTTCGCAGCCCGGGTGGCCGGCCCGTAGCAGTTCCAGGTGTTGTGCTCGGTATAGGTCAGTCGGACGCCGAGCCGGGCCCGTAACAAGTGGCTCGACAACGCGGCGGGCAGTGGTGAGTGCGAGTGCACCACGTCCACCCTGGCGTCGCTGACCAGTTGCACGAGGAGCCCGAGCCAGCGCTGCGCCGACGAGCCGCCTCCTTCGAGCCGGTGACACGGCACGTCCAGCGCTTCGAGCTCTGAGATGACCGACTCGGGACGATCGACCGGTACGCGGCGCTGTAGTCAAGCGATCACGGTTCCCGCACTTGGCATGGTTGACTAGGAGGCGCTCCATCCCGCCGAGTCCGAGGCCCATTGCCAGCCACAGCACGCGTACTCGGTGTCGCTCAGCGATCTTGTCGTTCCACCCACTTCGACACCACCCCGGTCGCTTCGTCGGAGCCGAACGACCTACCCCCTGGCGAGCACGACGAATGTACCCGCAAGCCGCAATACTGCCTCCATGCGACTGCTCCAGGTGACCACTACGAGCCAACGGCGCGGCGCCGAGGTCTTCGCACACCAGATGGGAGAGCAGCTCCGGTCTCGGGGGCACAC
>CAYVDN010000055.1:0-20293 GCA_964450685.1 uncultured Microthrixaceae bacterium | reverse complement strand
AGAAGCAGATGCCGCCGGCAACGGTCCCGGCGTTGTCGAGCCACAGGTTCACCACATCGCCCGATGGGAGCGTGTACGCGCCGACCGCGGAGATCCCGAAGAAGACCGAACCGGCCAGGTTCAGTACGACGATCCACCAGGAGATGTCCCTGAAGCGCAACCGGCCCGCGGAGTGGCAGACCTCGGCCCATGCCAGATAGCTGGCCACGAGGAAGCAGATCGAACCGATCGCGTCGGGTCGCCAGACCAGACGGTTGGCCTGGGCCACGTCCCATCCGCCGTTCATCGCCAGGAACGTCATGACGTTGAAGTACAGCGTGCCGACGAGCTGCACCCCGGTTGACCACCAGTCGATCGACCGCGGGTGCCACCACGCCAGCCGCATGATCCCAGTGCGAAGACCTGGCTCGTCCGACACCGCCCCCGGGGCGTTCGCGGCCTCGATGAAGCAGAGGTAGGACGCGGAGGTGAAGAAGATGGAGCCGACGAAGAACGTGACCCCTACGGCGTTGCCGCCGACCAACGACTCGTAACCCGGGATCGGACCGAGGATGAAGCAGGTCGAGCCGGCACAGAACAGGACCGCTATCCACCACGTCAGGGCCGGGACAGCAGAGCGGCCGAGCCTCTTGCGGTGGTCCCGTGACTGCCATGTCCGTCGGGTGCCGTCCTCGAGACGGAACTCGACACGGGTGACGAACGGGCCCAGGCCACTCGTCGACTCGACCGTCCAGCCGCCAGGAGCACCGACCGGGAGGCGATCGACCTTCATCCGGCCTCGATCCGATGGGACTCGACCAGGTGACCGCCCGGGAATCCGTTGGCACCGCTGACGACAGCGCGCACTCAGCTGCCCTTCGGGCTGTAGAAGACCAGGCCGTTGCCCTTGTGGTCGTAGACGACGGCACGGCGCTCGTGCTCGTCGTCGTAGGGGCCCTTGACGATCGCCCCGCCGTTCGCCTCGACAGCAGCCGCCGCAGCGTCGACGTCGTCGGTCTTGATACCCGGTACGACCTTGCCTGGCATCGGATGATCGATGGAGGTCGCCAGCGCGAGGGTCACCGATCCGCCGTCGAGCGCCGCGAAGTGCGACCCGTCGCGGAACTTGAGCGGCATGCCGAGCGTCTCGTTGTAGAACGCGATGGATTCGTCGAGGTCATCGGTTGAAAGGATGACCATCTTCACGTCGAACGTTGCCATGGGAGCTCCTCCGGGTGGGCTGAATCGGGTATCGGAAGATCTTCGCACCCGTCCACGCACCTCGCGCCGATGGATGGACCTACTGCTCCGGCCCACGTTGGCAGAGAGGCGCATCTTCAGGATCCCCCTTGACATACAACCATTTGGTTGTATGTTTGAGGCGTGGTCGATACCGTCGAGAACGAGGATCGGGCAGACGCCATGTTCCACGCTCTCGCCGACCGCACCCGACGCGACATCCTGCGCCGAGTGCTCGTCGGAGAACACTCGGTGTCGGCCCTCGCGGCGAACTACGACATGTCGTTCGCAGCTGTCCAGAAACACGTCGCCGTGCTCGAACGAGCCGGCCTGATCACCAAGCGAAGACGAGGACGCGAACAACTCGCCCATGGCGAGGTGGAGGCGGTGCGATCCGTCGCATCGATGCTCACCGAGCTCGAGGACCTGTGGCGGGGCCGCATCTCACGAATCGACGAGCTCATCTCGGAATTGCCACCGGCGCCGTAGGGACCGGGAGCACAACTGCCGACAACCATCCAACAACACCAAGGAACAGCACCATGCCAGTCACCGACGTCACTTCAGACATCGACAACCTCACACTCACGATCACTGCGGAGTTCGCCGCACCGGTCGAGCGCATCTGGCAGGTCTACGCCGATCCACGCCAGCTCGAACGTGTCTGGGGCCCGCCGACCTACCCGTCCACCTTCGTCGACCACGGCCTGAAGCCCGGCGGTCGCTGCAACTACTACATGACCTCGCCCGAGGGCGAGAAGCACTACGGATGGTGGACTGTCACGGCCGTGGACGAGCCCAACTCGTTCGCATTCGAAGACGGTTTCGCCTCGGACGACTCCTTCGAGCCCACCCCCGGCATGCCCGTCTCCCGAAACGTCTACACATTCGAGGCGACAGCCGAAGGAACAACGCGCGCAGTGTTCTCCAGCGTCTACGAGTCAGCCGAAGGACTTCAGCAGGTACTGGACATGGGCATCGTCGAAGGCGCGACCCTGGCCATCAACCAGATCGACGAACTGGTAGCGGCATGAGCGGGGAGGACCAGACCAGGAACGGCTCCGCCGGCGACAAGGTCAAAGGTCCGGCGTCGTACTTCCCGTCGATCGAGAAGAACTACGGGCAGCCGATGGAGCACTGGTTCGAACTCGTGAGGGCACGGGCCGACAGGAAGCACATGGAGACCGTCGCGTGGCTCAAGTCCGAGCACGGCATGGGTCACGGTCACGCAAACGCGATCGTCGCCCACGTACGCGCCGAGTCGCCCTGAGCGCGCCCACCCTGGCTGACCCGGCCAGCCGGGATATAGGGGTCGACACCGACAAATCGTGTCGGCCACCGGCCCAAGAACGGACAGACGAGCACCCGTGTGCGTCATGATTCGTCTCGGCCGACTCCGACTTCGACCTCGCCCTCCTCCCGGGACTTCGATGAACGAATCCGTTCGCAAACCACCGATGACGACCGTGTCGATCCACCGGCTGACCGTCGATGACATCGACGGGGCCAGGTCGGCGTTCGCCATGATGCACGCCGTGTTCGAAGAAGCGCCCTCGGAGCTCTCGGACCCGTACCTTGCGGAGCTCCTCGGCGACCCCTCGTTCTGGGCGCTGACAGCAGTGGACGACTCGGGTCCTGTCGGATGCGTCACGGCACACGAACTCGCGATGACCAGACACGAGGCCAAGGAGCTGTTCGTCTATGACCTGGCGGTGCGCCCCGACCGGCAACGTCGCGGCATCGCAACCCTGCTTGTCCGGGCGCTCGTCGACGCTGCAGCAGCAGATGACATCGAGGTCGTGTTCGTCGCGGCGGACGATGAAGACGACCACGCTCTGCGGTACTACGAGAGCCTCGGAGGTAGCCCCACGAAGGCCACGATCTTCGACCTCGGCGACGGCCCGACTACGAGCCCCTGATGTCGATCCGGCGAGACGGGACCCAAGCGCTGCTTCGTCACCGTTGGACGTCGCCGCGCTGGCGGTGGGACGAACCTAAGCCGGCATCGGGCCGTCCGGGCCGTCGATGGAGCGCAAGGAGGGGATCAGCCGGGCCAACAGCGCCACGACCATGGGTAGGACGAGTGACACGACCAACACCAGCGTGGCCTCGCGGTTCCACGGCACAGATACGCCCGGGCCGCTGCGCACAGCCATGGCGGTCACCAGCATCAGAGCAGCAGTGAGGCCGAGCACCACCCCGGTGGCCGTGAGGGTTCCAGCGGTCAGCGACGCCAGCCGCCTGGCCGATCGTCGACGGGCGCCGAGCACTTGGAGGACCCGCGCTGCCTCACCGTGCTCACGCCTGTGAGCAGCGGTTGCCGTCAGCGCCACGACAAGCAGCACGACAACCGACGGCCAGATGACCCACTGCCTGGAGTTGCCGAGCTTCCCGAGCTCACCTGCTGAAGTGTTGGGTCTGAGCATGTCCAGGCGCGGGTCGTCGAACCCGATCGACAGCTCCTCGGCGTCGGCGATGTCGATGATCCGCCTGATCTGGGCGTCGGAGAGCCCGGCAGTGGAACCGACGAGTGTCGGGCGGCGATCGACCAGTTCAAGGCCCTCACTGGTTGCAGATGCCAGGACGGCCGCCTGGGCTCCTGCGGGCACACTTCCCACCCGTACCGGGACGCCGCCGACCGTCTGGTCCTCGATTCCATCCATGTCGAAAGGTGTGACGGCGTTGCCGGCGTTCAGCAGGTCGACGGTGGAGGGCGACAGGCCGATCCCTTCGGCGCTGTCGAGCACGAGCACGGTCGGCGTGAAACCCGACGGGCAGATGGCGCACGGTCCGGTCCACTCGCCGACCGTGGCGTGCGCGGTCGGCAGGCCGGCCTCGGCGAGCTCGTCCGCGAGGCCGTCCGGGAGTCGGACCGAACCAGCAGCATGTCCGGCGGAGCCGGGCGCGCGCCCAGAGCCCCTCAGCTCCCACTCCCCCGCCGGATCGCTCGCCGGTTGGGCGATTGCCCCCTGGATGAGGGTGCTGGTACCCGCGCCCGGCGCTGCCGGATAGGTGGCGACAGTCACCTGCTCTCCAGTCGATGATGTCTCGTCGGTCCTGACTGTTCGTCCGTAGTCCGCGGTAGCTGTCACCGCGACAGCGGCGAACACCCAGGTCGCGACGATCACGACGGTGGCGATCGATCCGACACGCCTGTGTCGAAGGTCCCGATCGACTACCCGTCCGACCGGATCCCTGCCGAGGAACACGGTCGTCATCCGCAGGGCTGTCGTCGCGCACCCGAGCCATAGCACCATCAGGACGAGGGCCGCTGTGATGCCGAGCCATCCACCCCCACCGCCGATCCCGCCGACCACAGAGGTGCCCATGGTCCACGCGAGCCAGCCCAGCAGGATCCAGCCGATCCAAGCGGGGGTTCGCCCGGCGGCCGACACCATTGGTGCACGCACTCGGGAGTCGAGAAGATCCGAGGCCGACAGGCGACGCGCCGGGCGGCTGAACAGGATTGCGCCCGACACCGAAGCCACGACTGCCCCGACCACGAGCGGTGCAACCCAGCGCCAGTCGAAGGCGGCGTCGACTATCACCGGCCAGCCATCCAGGCGCATGCTGACCCACGCTGATCCTCCGAGCCACGAGACGAGCAGCCCGACCGCTGTCGCGGGAACCGCGATGACCAGCATCTCAGCCGCTGCCGCCGCGGCCAGTTGCCCGCGATCGGCACCGTTGGCAGCGAGCAGACCGCTCGCTCGCAGCCGCCGTCGGGCACCGAGGCCCGAGGACGCACCGGCCAGCAGCCCGACGACCGCCACGAGTCCGACCAGCATCACCGCGACCGCGTCGACCCGGGAACCTGGCGAATCCACCAACAACGCATGGTCGCCCCCTGACTCCGGGCGTCCGTAGGGACCGGACAGCTCGGCCCCGACCGGCAGACTGTCCAATGCCGACAGCTCCGCTGCTTCGGGAGCAACGGCACCGGCGGGCAGGCCGACGAAGGCTGTTGCATCCACCTCGGGCCCAGGTCCGGCCGGCGCTCTCGACACAAGCTCGCCTGGGGCAACAGCCGCGACGGGTGTCCCCTCCGGTCCGGCGATTGCGATGCCGACGACGGCGAGCGAGCTGTCGGATGCGTCAACCCGCAGCCGGTCTCCGATCCCGAGGTCCAGCCACTCGGCCAGCTCGGGGTTCAGAACCACCTCTCCCGCGCGCGGGCGCCGACCCTCGACGGGTTGCAGCACGCCCTCCAGCAGCGGATCCTCCCAGTCGGCCATGCGGACGAGTCCGTACACCCCTCCGGGGATCCGCTCATCTGCGCCATCGGATCCGTCTCCGGCGGTGAGCACCAGCCCAGTGACCGTCTGCTCGACTGCCACCTCGCTGCGATCCGGGAGGGAGGACTGGAGCGCATCCTGGAGCTCCGTCGCGGCGCCGACCGGAACAGTTCCCCGATAGATCACGTCGGCAGCGCCCATCGTCCGCTCGGTCGACGTCGTCGCCACGTCGTTACCCCAGATCGCCGACATCGCCACGCCGGCGACGCCGACCGCGACGACGACCAGCAACGCTGTCCACGCAGTGCGCCACGGCGACCGCAACGCGAGTCGCCGAGCCCGCCGCAGAAGCGCGCCCCACGGGGCCCACCATGCGTTCATGACCGAACCTGAGCTGAGCGATCGGCCAGGTGACCGTCGCGCAGGTACACGACCCGGTCGGCCCAACCCGCTACTGCGGGATCATGCGTTGCGAGCAGCGTGGCCACACCCCGCTCGTCGCAGCGTCGTCGGATCAGTCGCATGACCGCCTCAGCGGTGAGTGCATCGAGTGCACCCGTGGGCTCGTCGGCGACGAGCAGGTGGCGGGATCCGACGAGTGATCGGGCGATCGCGGCGCGCTGCTGCTCACCACCGGAGAGCTCCGACGGGAACTGCCGGGCCAGTTCGACGATGCCTACGTCCTCGAGCGCGGCCATGGCGTCTCGCATGGCGTCGCGGCGTCGAACACCGTCGAGTTCGAGTGGGAGCGACACGTTCTCGGCCACGGTGAGTGAGTCGAGCAGGTTCCAGCGCTGCTCGACGTAGCCGATGGAGCTGCGCCGCAGGTCGGCTAGCTCGTTCGCCGAGAGGACCCAGAGGTGCTCGCCGTCGATCACCGGCATCCCTCGCTCCGGACGGTCCAGCCCCGCGGCGACGCGCAGAAGTGTCGTCTTGCCGGACCCGGATGGGCCCATGAGCGCTACGAGCTCGCCCTCCCGGACCTCGAGGTCCACTCCATCCAGCACCATGCGACGAAAGCGGCCATCCGGCACTGACTGGGCGACGTCGCTCAGTCGCAGCACCGTCCGATGCTGATGGGCGGCGACGTCCCGAGGGTCCGATTCGCCTTCGGGCAACGCCGTGCCCCGGGCGGGTTCGATCGTCTCTGTCATCGTCTCCCTCTCACCTTTTCCTTGCCTGCCTGCGCGTGCTGCCACGCCCACTACCGCCAGGCGCGCTCCGGGGCCGCATCGCAGCGTGACGTTGACGGCACTGCTCCAGCCAACGCAGCTCTCCGTCGATCTGGGCGATCACTGCGTCGAGTGCGAACAGCCGGGCCAGATCGCCCGGATCGGCCGACGCCTTGAGTCGCGTGTAGCGCTGCAACTCCTCGGTCGTCACCACCTGCTGGGCGTCGATCACCGCGTCCAGGTCGACCTCGTCCAGGGAAGCCGCGAGCGTCAGCTTGATGACCAGTTCGTCGCGATCCGGCGCAGGTCTGGTACGGGGCTGGGTGAACCAGTCGTCGACCTCTCGGCTTCCGGCGTCGGTGAGCGCGTAGAGACGCTGATCCTGGGATCCCTGCTCCCCTGGGACGGTTCCCGCCTCGGCCACCAGCCCGTCACGCTCGAGTCGGGACAGGGTCGTGTACACCTGCCCGACGTTGAGCTCCCACAGGGACCCGGTGCGCTCCTCGAGCTCCTTCTTGAGCTCGTAGCCGTGGCGGTCATGCGAAGTCAGGAGGGCCAACAGCCCGTTGCGCACTGACATCTCAGCCCTCCTCCCACATGACCATAGTTACCCGGTAAGTAGATACCGAGTATCCATCGGAGGTCAAGAGGCTCACTGTCCCCCTCCTACGCCCTGCACGGACAGCGCTAAACTAGCGCTATGGCAACGATCCAGATCCGCGAGATTCCAGCGGACTCATACGAGGTGATCCGACGTCGAGCCCGCGCATCCGGGCAGTCGATCCAGGCCTACATGCGTCAGCTGGTCATCGAGGTGACGGCCGAACCGACCACCGAGGAGGCCCTCGACGCGATGGCGGCGGCTCGTCGTGGGTCTCAGGCTCCGGGCGCGACCAGGGACTCGATACTCGCCGAGCTCACCGCCGACCGCCGGTGAGCCAATACGTCATCGACGCGTCGGCGCTCGTGCTCGCCGTCGTCGGCCGGGAACCTGCCGCCGACGACCTGCGCGCCCGGTTCCCCACCATCGGGCGACACGCGCCACATCTGATCGACGCAGAAGTCGGCAACGTGCTGCGCAGACACGAGGCAGCCGGGCTGGTCAGCGCAGATGAGTGCGCTGTCGCGCTGGCCGCACTTCCGTCCCTAGTGGAGCACCGGTACCCGCACACCGGGCCGTTGGGCGAGAGTGCGTGGCGGCTCAGGAAGAACCTGACCTTCTACGACGCGCTCTACGTCGCCCTGGCCGCACACCTGGGAACAGCTCTGTTGACCGCCGATGCCCGCATTGCACGCGCTCCGGGACTCCCGTGCCCGGTCGAGCTCGTCTGAGCACGCACGAGCAATCGATCCGGGCAACCCCATTCCTCTCCGGCCATGATCTGACCGGAATACTGTCCAGAGTGGTCGACATGACGAACCACCTGAACAGGAACCACCCGCACGGAACCAGCGTGGACGCGCCCGCATCGGGTCCGCCCGGCGATGCCCCACCCACTATCGAGGCGGTGGGCCTGACCAAGCGGTTCGGTGAGACGGCGGCACTCGACAGCCTCGACGTGACCTGCGAACGCGGGCAGGTGACCGCTCTGCTCGGCCCGAACGGTGCCGGCAAGACCACCTTCGTCCGGATGGTCGCGACCCTGACCCGCCCCGACGGCGGCGTGCTGCGCGTCGACGGCATCGACGTCGCTTCCGAGCCTGAGCGGGTACGACGACTGATCGGACTGGCGGGCCAGAGTGCATCTGTCGAACCGGCGCTGACAGGACGGGAGAACCTGAACATGGTCGCCCGGCTGTTCGGACACAGGCCGGCAGCAGCCGCCGCAGCTGCGGAGCAGGTGCTCCACGATGTCGATCTCACCGACGACGGCGACCGACTGGTTCGTGAATACTCAGGCGGGATGCGTCGCCGACTCGACCTGGCGGCGAGCCTCGTCGGCGCGCCACGGGTGCTGTTGCTCGACGAGCCGACCACGGGGCTCGATCCCCGCACCCGCCTGATGCTGTGGAGCTCGATCCGCGAGCTCGTGGCCCGCGGCACCGACGTTCTCCTCACCACCCAGTACCTCGAAGAGGCCGACCAGCTGGCGGACAGGGTCGTGATCATCGACCACGGCCGGGTCGTGGCCAAGGGCACGCCTGACGAGCTCAAGCACCTGGCCGGTCACGACGTGATCGACCTGACGGTTCCAGACACCACCGACATCGACGCGGTCCGTCGGATCGCTGACGGCGTGGGTGCCGAACCCGCTCGAGTCGATGCCGACAGCAGGACCGTCCGCTGCCCGGTGATCGAGGGCACGGCGGCGCTGAGCATCCTGCTGGCCGAGCTCACCGCCCACGGCCTGACCTTCGACGACGTGGCCCTGCGCCGCCCGACCCTTGACGACGTATTCCTCACCCTGACCGGAGCCTCACGATGATCTCCTCTACTGCCACCTCCTCTACTGCCACCTGCTCTACTGCCACCTGGTCCGCTGCCGCCTCCTCGGCGTTGCGTTCGACCCCGTTGGCACGACCCGATGCACCGCCGACGTACCTCACGACGGCCGGTGCGTACGCCAGGCGCACCGTCCTGCAGTACATGCGCTCGCCACAGCTGCTCGTCGTCAACGCGGTCACATCGGTGATGTTCCTGCTCGTCTTCCGCTACGTGTTCGGAGGGGCCATCGACTCCGGCCCGTTCAACTATGCGAACTTCCTCATCTCCGGGCTCTGCGCGGTAGCCGGATTGTTCGCCGGAGGCGTCGTCGGAGTCGCCGAGGATTCCGAGTCCGGGTTCTTCGACCGACTGCGATCGCTACCGGTGCCGCGCTCGGCAGTTCTGGTCGGCCGCTCGATGGCCGACACGGCACTCATCTCCTGGAACGTCGTCGTGACGGTGGTCGTGGGATTCGCAGTCGGCTTCCGGCCGAGCGGGGGTATCGCCGGGTTCGTCGGCGGGCTGGCGTTGTGCGTGGTGTTCGCATCGGCATTCAGCTGGTTGCACATCTTCATGGGTCTTGCGTCAGGAACCGCACAGGCCGCGCAAGGCATGCAGTTCGCTGTCTTCCCGCTGATCTTCGTGTCGAGCGCATATGTGCCGGTCGAGTCGATGCCGGGCTGGCTCCAACCGATCGCTCAGCACCAACCGGTGACGGCGATGGTCGACTCGGTGCGGGCGCTGATGCTCGGAGGTGACACACAGGCCATCTTCGGTATGTCGACCACCTCGCTGGTCTTGCGGGCGTTGGCGTGGTCCATCATCATCGCCGGCGTGTTCGGAGCGCTCTCGGTTCGCCGGTTCCAGGAGACCTGACATGGATACCAGCGCCCGGATGCTGCGGCTGCTGTCGCTGCTCCAGCTGCACCGCCACTGGCCGGGCGCGGAACTGGCGGAGCGGCTCGAGGTCTCGGAGCGGACGCTCCGACGCGACGTCGACCGCCTCCGCCAGCTCGGGTACCACGTCGAGTCGGCGCGGGGCATCGAGGGCGGATACCAGATGGCTCCGGGATCGGCCCTCCCTCCGATGGTGTTCGACCACGACGAGGCCGTGGCACTGGCGATCGGGCTCCGTGACGTCGCTCATGGCGACAACGCCGAGACCGCCGAAGCGTCGATCCGTGCATTGGCGAAGCTCGTCGCCATGCTGCCGCCCGCGGTCCGGCGCCAGGTCGAGGTCATGGCCGACGTCACCGAATCGCCTCCCACCGGTTGGGCGTCGGTCACCCCTCCCCCGGACGTCCTGGGAACTGTGGCCCAAGCATGTCGCGACGGTGTCAGGTTGACGTTCTCGTACCGGACTGCCGAACAGGTGGAGACGGAGCGGTACGTCGAGCCCTACCGCCTCGTCACCCGCGGCCGGCGCTGGTATCTCTTCGCCTTCGACCCCGACCGCGATGACTGGCGCACGTTCCGCGTCGACCGCATGGCAGATCCGACACCGAGCCGGAACCAGTTCACTCCGCGGCCGCTTCCGGCCGACGACGTGGGTGAGTACGTCGCTGCGAGGATCCAGTCGCTGCGCAGCATCCACCATGTCGAGATCATCGCTCACACCGACGCCGAGACGGCCCGACGTGCGCTAGGCCGTTGGGTCGAAGTCGAGGACCTGCACGACGACCGCTGCCGACTGACGATGACGACCGACACGTTCGACTGGCCGCTCCTCGCGGTCAGCACTCTCGGAGTCGACTTCGAGGTCGTCGGACCGCCAGAGCTACGGGCCCACCTCGATCATGTCGGGGACCTGCTCACCCGCAACAACGCGGACGGCTGATCCGCGGACTCCGCCCAGCCGGCACACCGTACGAGAGCCACGGGCGTCACATCACGGCCGTGGACGAACCCAACTCGTTCGCCTTCGACGACGGGTTCCCTCGGACGACTCCTTCGAGCCCACCCCGGCATGCCAGTCTCCCGGAACGTCGACACGTTCGCGGCGACAGCCCAGAGGAACAACGCGCGGAGTTCACCAGCGTCTACGAGTCAGCCGAAGGTCCCTGCATCAAGCAGGTAATCAGGTCAGGTGTCGGCCATCATCCTCGTCGTCGCTCTCATTGCCGGTCTCCACCGGCGTCATGTTGCTCCCCGGTGTCCTGTTGCTCACCGCCCTTGCCACCAGGTTCGCCCCGACCGGGAACGTGAAGAGTTGCAGGGCCAGGATCAGGATCAGCGTGGTCACCGCAGCAGACGAGCGCAGCGCGAGTGCTGTGCCGACGAGCGCGAGAGTGGTCGCACCGGTCGATGCCTTCGTGAGGGCGTGCATCCTGGGCAGCAGCTCGCGGAACCGGACGACACCCAGAGCCGACAACGCCGCCAGAGCGGCTGCCGCCAGCAGAACGGCCAGGCTCACGACGTCCAGGAGATCAGCCACGGTCGTCACCCGGTTTGAGGAAGCGGCCGAAAAGCGCAGTGCCCGCGAACGCCAGGAGGGACAGCACCAGCACCACCGGGAGCATGTCGTCGCTGCGGGTGTGGCTCGCGTGGGCGAGAATGCCGACTACGAGCACCGACAGGATTCCGTCGAAACCGACCACCCGGTCGGCCAAGCTGGGGCCGCGCAGCATCCGGTAGAGGAACCCTCCTGCTGCACAACTCAACAGCACCGCAACAGCCGCGACGACGATCTCCCTCACTGCGTGACCACCGGGTCTCGATTGCCGAAGGCAGCGAGTACGCGGTCCTCGAGGCTCCGCACCAACGCCTTGGCCTCCTCCTCGGAGTCGAGGGTCAGCACGTGGACATCCATGGACATCGGCTCGATGGTGCCGCCGATCGGTTGCATGCCAGGTGACAGCGCCGTGAGGTTCGCGATCAACGCTGCCAGCTCGGCCGAATCGGTCCGGAGCTCGACTCGCACGACTCCGGAGCGGACGTACCGGACCGGGAACAGCGTCGCACGGGCCACCTGGAGGTTCGACACGACCACCTGGCGGGCGAACCAGAGCGACAGTCGGGCGATAGCGATGGGCCTGAACGGAACAGCCTCTCGGGTTCCACCGGCCTGTGGACGGAGTACGACCAGCAGCGAAGCCGCAACCAGGACTCCGGCCAGCAGATGCCCGAGGGTGAAGTCGTCCCACAGCAGGACCCATATGACCACGAGGAGCACGGCGACGGATCGGTGTCTCACGGCGCGGTCCCCGAGGTCGTGGCGAGGAGGTCTGTCGCCGCGCGGAGGCACAGTTCGTGCAGCGGCCCGGCGGCGAGCCCGATCACGACGCTGAGCAGCACCAGCCCCGCGGTCGGAACCAGCATCAACGCCGGCGCGGGCCTGGTCTCCACGGCCGGTTCGGCGACTCGGCCGCGCTCAGCTGGGCTCCAGAAGACACCGATCCAGATCTTCACCATCGAGAACAACGTCAGGAAGGCCGCGCCGACCGCCGCCGCGGTCACCAACCACACCCGGGAGCCGACTCCTGCTTCGATCACAGAGAGTTTCGCCACGAACCCCGACATCGGCGGGATCCCCGCAAGGCTCAGCGCGGCCACCAGGAACAGCACGCCGACCACCGGCGCAGACGTGGCAAGGCCGCCGACCCGGTTCAGGCGACTCGAACCACCGACGTGCTCGACCAGCCCAGCGGTCAGGAAGAGAGCTGTCTTGACGACTATCTGGTGGATGGTGAAGAACACCGCGGCAGCGACTCCAGCCACTGTGAAGAGGCCGAGGCCCATGACCATGTAGCCGATCTGGCTGACGATGTGGAAGGACAGGATGCGCTTCACGTCGTTCTGAGCCACGGCTCCCAGCACCCCTACGACCATCGTCAACGCGGCGATCACCAGGATGAAGGTCGCGGGACGGACGTCTTCGGGGAACAGGGTGACCTGGGTGCGGATGAGCGCATAGACCCCGACCTTGGTCAGCAGACCGGCGAAGATCGCCGTCACCGGCGAAGGTGCGGTCGGATAGCTGTCGGGAAGCCAGAAGAAGAGCGGGAAGACCGCTGCCTTGATGCCGAAGACCAGGAACAGGAACAGCGCGAACGTGACCTGGAGTCCGCGGTCGAGCTGTGGAACCCGCAGCGACAGGTCGGCCATGTTCACTGTTCCGGTAGCCGTGTAGATCAGAGCGAGAGCGACCATGAACAGGACCGAGGCGATCAGTCCGATCACCACGTAGGTCATGCCCGTGCGTACCTGGTCATGGCGCCCGCCGAGCGTGATGAGCACGTAGCTGGCCGTCAGCATCATCTCGAACGCGACGAACAGCGTGAAGAGGTCACCGGTCAGGAACGACAGCGCCACTCCGGCGGACATGACCAGATACGCGGACTGGAATCCGACATGTCTCCGCTCCGCTCCGGGCTGACCGATCGCATAGACGAGTACTGCCAACAGCGTCACCGTCGACACGGCCAGCATCAGCGAGGAGAGCCGGTCCGCCACCAGGGCGATCCCCATCGGCTGGGGCCAACCTCCGCCGGTCACCACGACGGTCCCGTCCCGGTCGACAGCGACCAGCAGGGCCAACGAGGCGACGGCCGCAACGGCGAGCGCGACAAGCGAGACGATCCGCTGCACATGACGCTTGCGGCCGACCAGCATCGAAACCGCAGCAGCGACGAGCGGAACCACGAACGGCAACACGACGATCGTGCTCATCTCCCGGGACCGCCCTCGTCGGAGGACATCGGGCCGGTCCTCGAGCGGCCACGGCGAATCTCGATGTCGGCGACGTCGTGTTCGACCTCGTCGTCGTCGGTCAGCTCCCAGCTCCTGTACGCGAGTGCCAGGACGAAGGCCGTGATGCCGAAGGTGATGACGATGGCGGTCAGAGCGAAAGCCTGGGGTAGTGGATCGCTCAGCCCGGTGACGTCACCTTCGATGATCGGCGGGTCGCCGCGGCGGCCTGCCGTCACCCACAGCACACTCGCTGCGTGGCTCAGCATCGCGATTCCCACGACGATGCGGCTGAGCTTGCGCTGCAGGACGAGGTAGGTCCCGACCGCCGCCAGCACTGCGGCGCAGCCGGCGAGGAGAAGACTCACGCGCCCACTCCTTCGCCGTCCTCGCCGAACGCCTCGAACGACATGTAGACCAGACCGATGACGACCAGGTACACACCCAGGTCGAACGCCAGGGCCGACGAGATCCCGACGGGTCCGAGCACTGGCAGGTCCGGCGTCCAGTAGCCGTTGTCCAACAGCGGCCGTCCTGCCAGCAAGGGCACCGCGGCTGTCACACCTGCCAGCAGCAGGCCGCTGCCGAGAATCGTCCAGGGTTTCGGACGCATGAGGTTCCTCACGTCGCGGATCCCGCCGGCCACGTAACGGAGAGCGACCGCTGCTCCCGCCACCAGACCGCCGACGAACCCGCCGCCAGGGTCGTTGTGGCCGGCCACCAGCAGATAGATCGACACGACGAACGCCACATAGACCAGCACCCGCACGACGCCGTCGACGAACATGAAGCGACCTGTTCCTGCGGGGCCCGTTCCGGCAGGATTGTCGATCACAGAACCGGGGATGCGACGAACACCGACCCGGGCGAGAGCAACCGCGCCGATCGCTGCGACTGCCACCACGCTGATCTCACCCAGGGTGTCCAACCCGCGGAAGTCGACCAGGATGACGTTGACGACATTGCGACCGTGACCGTCGGGCAATGCGCTGGCGACCATCTCCTCGCTCACGTCGCGCGGCATCGGTGACTGCGAGGCGGCCATCGCGAACACGAACACCGTCACCCCGACCAGAACGGACACGGCCAGGCGCAGACTCCTGGTGACAGCCGTCGAGCGCCTCTCGAAGCGGGTCGGCAGCCGCCGGAAGGTGAGGACGAAGAGCACCGTGGTGAGCGTCTCGACAGCGGCCTGGGTGAGAGCGAGGTCCGGGGCGCCGTGGATCACGAACAGTGCGGACATCGCGTAGCCGACGACACCCAGCAGGATCGCCACCGAGAGCCGGTGACGTACGACGGCGGCACCCACAGCAGCACCCAGCATCACGGCCACCACGGGCACCTGCACCCAACGGTCCACCCCCACGGGCACAGCGGACCAGCTCACTGTCGTCAGCAACACGACGAGCGGAACGACGGTGACGGTCGTCAGGATCACCCCGACGTAGACGGGCATCGAGCCGACCTGCACCCAACCCGTCACACGACTCGCAGTCGTCAGGATGCCGCGGACGGATGCCTCGTAGAGGTCGAGACCACTCGGGACCCGGCGGCCGGGAAGGAACCCGGCCCGCTCCGACGGCGCCCTCTCCGACGGCGCCCGCTTCGACACCGCGAACAGCCCCAACCCTGCGACGACAGCCAGGACCGACAAGCCCAGCGCCAGGTTCAGGCCGTGCCAAACGGCCAGGTGCTGCGACACCGCAGCACCCACGAGCACCGATGCTGCTGCCCCGACCAGCCCGTCGACCAGTTCCGGTATGACTCCCAACAGCACCGTCGCCAAGCCCAACACCACCGGGACAGCGATGAAGACCCGGCCGGCGGGGTGCGGCTGTGCCAGGTCCGCCGAAGCCGGCTCGTGGAGGTGGCCGGTCACGCCGGCCACGAAGCGACATGCGTAACCGACGGTCAACGCCGAACCGGCCACCAGAGCTACGACCAGCACGACGTTCCACGCCAGATCGCCTCCGATGGCCGCGTCGAACGCGGACTCCTTGGCGACGAAGCCGAAGGTGAGCGGGATACCCGCCATCGAAGCCGCGGCGACCACCGCGACAATCCTTGTGAGCCGCCAACCGCGCCCGACATCGAGCGGTATCCGGCGCACGTCCCGGGTCCCGAGTCCGTGGTCGACCACCCCGACCACCATGAAAAGAGTCGCCTTGTACAGCGCGTGAGCCACGAGAAGGGCGCAGCCGGCGAAGCTCGCGGCGCCGTAACCCAAACCGAACATCACGATCATGAATCCGAGCTGGCCGATCGTGCCGTACGCCAGGATCAGCTTCAGATCATGCTCACGCATCGCCCTGACGCCCGCTGCGAGCATCGACCACAGACCGACCGCCACCACCAACAGCCGCCAGCCGGGATGGGCGACCGCGAACACGGGCGCGAACCTGGCGACCAGATACACACCCGCCTTCACCATCGTCGCCGAATGCAGGAAGGCGCTGACCGGCGTCGGAGCGACCATCGCGCCGGGTAGCCAGCCGTGGAACGGGTACTGCGCCGACTTGGTGAACGCACCGATCGCTATCAGCACCAACGCGACTGTCACCGGCGTCCCCGACGGGGCAGCGGCCAGGATGTCGCTGAGCCTGTACGACCCGGCTGACCGACCGATGATCACCAGCCCGAACAGGAGGCAGAGTCCGCCGGCACCGGTGACGAGGATCGCCTGCTGGGCAGCTGCGCGGGCCTCGGATCGCCAGAACTGGTTGCCCACCAGCAGGAACGAGAACACCGAGGTCAGTTCCCACGCCCCGTACAGCACCAGGACGTTGTCGGCGACGACGACTGCGAGCATCGCCCCGGCGAACAGGACGAGCAGCCCCGCCGTGCGGCTCACCTCGCCGGCTGCGGCTCCGACGAAGTAGCTACGCCCGTAGATGAGAACCCCGACACCGATTCCTGCGACAACCAGCACCATCAACGCGGAGAACGCATCGACTCGCAGGTCCAACCCCAGACCCAGCGACGGAACCCACTCGATCCGCTCGACGACCGGATGCCCGTCCAGGACCGCCGGAAGGCGTCGCGCCATCCAGACGACCGCTGCTGCTGGCGCCAGGGCCCCCAAGAGCATCGCCCTGGCCCCTAGCCGGCTCGAGAGAAGGGCGATGCCGAGCACCAGGTGGAACAGGAGCACCTGCACGAGGGAGGTCACGAACCGGGCCGCTCCCACTCAGGTGAGACGACGGCACCACTCCCCCACATGCCCGCACACAGTACAAGGGAGGGCTGTGAATTCCCGGTCAGGTCGAGGGAGCGTCCTCGCCGTGCGATGTGTCGATCATCCACGGGATGCCGAAACGGTCGGTGAGCATCCCGAACGCAGGGGCCCAGAACGTGGGGGTCAGCGGCATCGTCACAGTGCCACCGGCGCCCAGCTTCTCGAAGATCTGCGCGGCGGTGTCCACGTCCGGCGCCGTGTAGGAGACCGAGAAGCCAGATCTGGCTCCACCATCTCCTGTTGGGTCGTCGGAGCCCATGAGATGGGAATCACCCAGGTCGATGGATGCGTGCATCACATCGGTCGGGGACGCGCCGGGCATCGGCTCGGCGTCGGGTGGAAGGTCGCTGTTGGTCATCACCCTCGCCTCCACCCCGAACACATCGGAGTAGAACGCGAACGCGTCAGCGCAGTCGCCGGAGAAGAACAGGTAGACGTTGAAGCTCATGGGCTGATTCTGCACCGACGGTCTGACAGGCGCTCTGCGAAAGGCGCTTCCAGAAGGACGCGGCGGGTCGGCTCAGGCGCTGGTGACCGACCTGAACGCCTCGACCGCCGAGCGAATGCCTGCCTCGGTCCGGCCGCTGTCGCCATGGACTGGGAGCATCAGGCGGAAGTCGGTGACACCGGCATCCACCAGCGGAGACACCTGGCGCATCGTCGCTCCCAGGTCGATGTCTCCGGTCCCCGAGGTGATTCGTCTGATCGACGCGGCGACCTGCACGCCGTCGAAGTCTCCCCCTTCGGCCTGGACCAACTCCCGCATGCGCGGCATCGACGCCACCAGGTCCGCCGCGGATTCACCCCACGGGATCCACCCGGTGCCGAAGCGGACTATCCGTCGCGCGACCCTCGGATTGGCTGTTCCACCGACCCAGATCGGCACGCCGTCTTCCTGCACCGGCTTGGGCATGGCGTGGATCCGCTCGAAGCTCAGGAACTCGTCGTCGAACGCGGCGACCCGCTCGGACCACAGTGTTCGCATCACCGCGAGGGTGTGGTCGAGGTGCTCGCCGCGTCGTTCGAAGGGAACGCCGCCGGCGTCGTACTCGGCCCGTTGCCAGCCGACCCCGACCCCCAGGTCGACCCGACCGTTGGAGATCACATCGAGGGTTGCGAGAGTCTTGGCCAACGACAACGGGTTGCGCAGCGCAGCGAGCAGGATGTTGGTCCCCAGCCTCACCTGCTCGGTGACTGCTGCGACGGCGGTCAGAACCGTCAGCGGCTCGAGCCAGTGCCCGTCCGGACCGGTCGGTTGTCGCCCACCCGCGGTGCCACCCAGTTCGGGACGGGCGTAATCCTCGAGATGCTCGCCGAATGCAAGGTGATCCGAGACGAGGAGTCGGTCGAGTCCGGCGCGATCCGCGGCGCGGGCCGTGTCGACGATGTGGTCCCACGACGGCGGTTCGTCGCCGAAGGTGACGAGGGTGCTGGACAGCTGCGGCACGCGCCGGGTCGAGCCCATCACCGTCACCGAGGTTCGCTCACCGGCGAAAGGCTGACTCGCCGATGGTCGGTCCAGCGCACATCGAGGGTCCGGTGGCTGATCTGCCACGCGGGTCCGACCAGTCGGTACTCGTCCAGATAGAAGATGTACATCACCTTGTCGGTGCCCGTCCCGGGGTCGTCCGTGGAATCGAGCTCCAGGTGATGGGCCTCGCAGTACACCTCGCCACGGGCGGTACCTTCGCCGGTCGGTTCGTAGGTTCCCTGGCCGACGAGGTGGAAGCTCCGGTGGTAGCGGGCCAGTAGGTCGGGCACTGCGGCGAGTTCGTCGTGGCCCCTGAGCGTGCGAGGTGGCGGCCCCGGAACCGTCAGCGCTCCGTCGACCGTGAACACCGCGAGGAACCGCTCGACATCGCCTCGATCCGCTGCAGCGGCGTACTCGCGGCTCAAGGCGTGAAGCACTGCCGTCTCAGGCGATTTGCTCAGCCAGTCCGATGAGCTCACCTCTGACCCGTCTCTACTCGCACCACATCAGCCACCGTCGGTCAGCTGAGGCCGAGCGCGGGCGGCAGTGTCCGTTCGGCAAGACGCGCGACCGGCACGTCGACTCCGAGCTCCTCACCCATCGCTATGGCGAACCCGAGATCCTTCATCCCGAGGGCCAGTGCGTGCTCCAGGTATTGACGCAGTGGATCGTCGGAATCCATCGGCTCGGCGGTGGACCGGATCATGATCGCACCGGGTCCACCGCTCAGAGCATCCGAGTGCTGCACCACCCGAGCGAGCTTGCGGAGATCGAGACCCGACGCCTCTGCGAGTCGCATCGCCTCGCCCACGGCCGCGTACGAGGCAAAGGTGATCAGGTTCCTGGCGATCTTGGTGCGCGTGCCCGCGCCTGCGTCACCCATGTGCTGGATCAGCGCGCCGAGCGTCTGCAGCACCGGCAGGGCACGCTCGTAGGCGTCCCTGTTGCCGCCGACCATGATCGCCAGTTCGCCGGTGCCTGCCCCCATGGCACCACCGCTCACCGGCGCATCGAGGACCGACACCCCGTGGCGCTCGCCCATCTCGGCGAACTCAAGGGCCTCGTCGATGCTGATGGTCGAGTGGACCAGCACAACCACTCCCGACTTGGCGTTGGCGAGGATGCCTCCGTCGCCGTCGAGCAGCGAACGGACCTGGTCACCGGTCTGGACCATGATGCAGATCACGTCGCAGTCCGCCGCGACCTGCTGAACCGACTCAGCTGCCGTCGCCCCGGCCTCGACCAGACCAGCGGTCGCCTCGGGTCGCTTGTCGAGGACGTGCAGGCCGCCCGGCCAGCCCACGAGTTGCTCGCACATAGGTGCGCCGATGTCACCCAACCCGATGAATCCGACCGCTGGTTCGCTCATCGCGCTGACGCTACCGCCCTAGCCGCGCTGCTTCTGGATGTTGGCCCACTCGTCGCGCAGGCCGACGGTGCGGTGGAACACCGTCGGGTCGTCCAGGTCCGCGGCGAAGTAGCCGAGGCGTTCGAACTGCACGACCTGTCCTGGCTCGACCTCGCCGAGAGCGGGCTCGGCCTTGGCCGCACTGGTGGTTCGCGAATGCGGGTCCAGGTCGTCGAGCGGATCGGCTCCGTCGGCTCCCGGATGGGCCGACCGGAAGAGACGCTCATAGAGGTGCGCTGTCGCGTCCACGGCATGGGGCCGCGACACCCAGTGCATCGTGGACTTGACCTTCCGGTTGTCGGGGGCGGCCCCTCCCCTCGTCTCCGGGTCGTAGGTTGCCAACACCTCTACAACCTGGCCGTCGGCGTCGACCACCGCCTCGGTCGCCGTCACGAAGTAGGCGTTGCGCAGACGGACCTCGCGCCCCGGGGTCAGCCGGTAGT
>CAYVDN010000054.1:0-21009 GCA_964450685.1 uncultured Microthrixaceae bacterium | reverse complement strand
AGGGAGAACGTCTGCTACGTGCACGTGACCCTCGTCCCGTTCATCGGTCCCTCGGGCGAACAGAAGACCAAGCCGACCCAGCACTCCGTCACAGAGCTCCGCAGTCGCGGCATCCAGCCGGACGCGATCGTCTGTCGTTCCGAGGAGGCGATCTCCTCCGAGCTGAAGAGGAAGATCTCGTCGTTGTGCGACGTTCCCGTCGAGGCAGTCGTCAATGCCGCAGACGCCTCGAGCCTCTACGACATCCCCCTCGTCATCCATGACGAAGGGTTGGATTCTGTGGTGTGTCGCATCCTCGCGTTGCCCGACACCGAGCCGGACCTGGCCGAATGGCAGCAGCTCGTGCGAAACGTCGCGGCGGCCACGTTCCCGGTTCGCATCGGCATCATCGGCAAGTACGTGTCCTTGCCCGACGCCTACCTGTCGGTCGTCGAGTCCCTGAACCACGCCGGGTTCCACCACGGCGCCGACATCGAAATCGAGTGGATCCAGGCCGAGGACGTCGAGGGCCTACTGGCGGCGGGTCGTCTGCACGACCTGGACGGGATCGTCATCCCTGGGGGTTTCGGAGAACGTGGGATCGAGGGCAAGATCGCGGCCGCCGGCTACGCACGCGAGAACGGGGTTCCCTGTCTGGGCATCTGCCTCGGTATGCAGGTCATGACCGTCGAGTTCGCCCGCAACGTGCTGGGACTGACCGGGGCCAACTCGACCGAGTTCGATCCGGCGACCCCGCACCCGGTGATCGACCTGATGGACTCCCAGCGCGACGTGACGAACAAGGGTGGCACCATGCGCCTGGGTGCCTACATCGCGCAGCTCGAGCCAGGGTCGGTGGTTGCGGCGGCGTACGGCAAGGAGGTCGTCTCCGAGCGCCACAGGCACCGCTACGAGTTCAACCCGGCCTACCGTCGCCGCTTCGACGGCACGTCGTTCAGGTGCTCCGGTACCTCGCCCGACGGACGTCTGGTCGAGTTCATCGAGCTCGAGGGGCACCCATACTGGGTCGCCACTCAGGCCCACCCTGAGTTCAAGAGTCGACCGACCAACCCTGCCCCGCTGTTCAGGGAGCTGATCGGAGCCGCGAGCGAACGTGCCCGTGGGCGCAACCCCCAGCTGATCGAGCTCGAGAGCGACGCCGGCTCGTCGTCCGAGGTGGTCGACGTCGCAGTGGGTGCGAAGGACGCGTGAGCGGACGGTTCCGCCACATCGGTGACAGCGTCGTTCACGACGGCGTCGTCGTGACGTTGTGCCGATCCACCTTCGAGGCGCCGGATGGAACCCGCTTCGACCGAGATGTCGTTCGTCACCCCGGCGCGGTGTCGGTCGTCCCGTTGATGGACGACGGAACCGTGGTGCTGGTCCGCCAGTACCGGGCGGCGATCGATGCTCTGGTTCTGGAGATCCCCGCCGGGAAGCGGGATGTTCCGGGCGAGGCGCCCGAGGTCACCGCAGGTCGGGAACTGGTCGAGGAGGTCGGCCTATCAGCCGGGCGGCTCGAGCACCTGGCGACCTTCCACAACTCGATCGGCTTCTCCGACGAGGAGAGCCACGTCTACCTCGGCACCCATCTCCAGCCGGCTGAGATGGATCGTCAGGGCATCGAAGAGCAGCACATGGAGATCGTCCGTGTACCGCTGTCCGACACCGCGGCGATGATCGCCGCAGGGGAGATCACCGACGCCAAGACGGTCATCGGGTTGACGCTCGCCCTGGCGCGCCAGGGGTGAGGGTCGGTGCCGGCGCTCTCGGAGGTCGAGCTGCCAGGCGAAGCCGAGAGCTTCCTGCAGCACCTCGTCGTGGAGAAGGGCCGATCCCAGCTAACAATCAGCGCCTATCGCCGTGACCTGCGACGCTGGTGCACGTTCCTGACCTCGAGGGAGTCGACCGTCGCGACTGCGAGTGGACGCGATGTCGAGGAGTTCGGGGCCGCCCTGCGCTCGGAGGGCCTGGCTGCCAGCTCTGTCACCCGAACCCTGGTCGCGGTGCGTAACCTGCACCGCTGGCTGGCCGCCGAGCAGATCTGCAGCAGTGACCCCACAGCCACGCTGGAGACGCCGAAGCTGCCCCGTCCGCTGCCCAAGGCGTTGAGCGAAACGCAGGTCCTCGATCTGCTGGCAACTATCGAGGCGCGCACCGCAGCAGGCATCGATCCGCTCGCACTGCGTGACATGGCGTTGCTCGAGCTCCTCTACGGAACCGGCGCACGCATCTCTGAGGTGTGCGGGCTCGGGTTCGGCGACGTCGACCTGGACGGAGCGCTTGTCCGTCTCTTCGGTAAACGATCCAAGGAGCGAATCGTTCCGATTGGCCGTCCCGCGATACGGGCGCTCGCAGTGTGGTTCGACGAAGGACGCCCGGCGCTGGTGCCCGAGAACTGGCGTTCGCGTGACGACGCCGACGCGGTCCTGTTGGGCGCACGTGGTACGCGTCTCACCCGCCAGGGCGCATGGCTGGTGCTCCAGCGTTGTGCCCGCGAAGCGGGTCTGTCCGATCAGGTGAGCCCCCACGTGCTCCGGCACTCGTGCGCCACCCATCTCCTGGACAATGGCGCCGACATCCGCACCGTGCAGGAGTTGCTCGGTCACGCATCGATCAGCACCACGCAGATCTACACGCGGGTCGCGACGGAGCGGCTCTGGCAGGCCTACCGGGCGGCGCATCCTCGCTCGGGCGGTGTCCGGTGACGAGCGGGCGATCGCAATGAGTCTCCAGCCTGCGCACAGGGCGCGCCGCTTCTTCCGCTCGGTCGTTCCTCGCCCTCCATCGGCTGAGTCGACCGCCTGGGCGCTCGGTCACCTCTCGCCGGCCGAACAGCAGCTCTTCGAACGCATGGCCACTGTCGACCGTGCCCACTCGATAGCTGTTGCCCGTGCGGTGGAGGCGAACCTGGGGAGACTCGGTCTCGCACCCGGCGATCCCGAGTCGAGCTGGATCATGACTGCGGCTCTGATGCACGACGTCGGCAAGTCCGTGCCGGGGCTCGGGCTCTACGGTCGGGTGGTGGCTACGCTGTGCAAGGCTGCTGGTGGGGCATCGATGGCGGGGGTCTGGGCCCAGCGGCGGGGCATCACCCGCCGAATCGGCCTGTATCTGCAGTACCCGAGCCTCGGGGCAGACCTGCTGGCCGTCGCGGGGTCAGATCCTCTGGTCGTCGAATGGGCAGCTCAGCATCACGACCCGGAAGCGGACTGGACCGTTCCGCTCGAGGCAGGTCGCCTCCTCGTGGCAGCCGACGACGGCAAGCTCTGAGCGCGCGGCGCTCAGCGGGGGAGCAGGCCGATGTTCCTCCGGGCGCGGTCTGTTACCGCTGAAGCGACCGAACGGGCCTTGTCGGCACCGGTGCGCAGCAGATCGGCAGTACCCGTTGGATCAGCCCTGAGCTCCGCGACATGCTTCTGGATGGGCCGCAAGAGCTCAACGACCGCCTCGGCGGTGTCGCTCTTGAGTGGTCCGTACTGCGTGTAGCTGTCAGCCAGCGTCGCCGGCTCACGACCGGTACATGCACCGAGGATGGACAGCAGGTTGGACACGCCGGGTTTGGTGGTCGGGTCGAAGCGGACCTCGCCGTCGGAGTCGGTCACAGCCCGCTTGAACTTCCTCGCCACCGATGCCAGGTCCTCGGTGAGCATGACGGTCCCGGCGTCGCTCTCAGCCGACTTGGACATCTTGTTCGTGGGCTCCTGGAGGTCCATGACCCTGGCGCCGGCGCTGGGAACTGTTGCTGTCGGCAGCACGAAGGTCTCGCCGTAACGGCTGTTGAACCGCTCTGCGACGTCGCGTGTCAGTTCGATGTGCTGGCGCTGGTCGTCGCCTACTGGAACCCGGTCGGTGTCGTAGAGGAGGATGTCGGCTGCCTGTAGCGCCGGATAGGTGAAAAGACCCGCCGACACGAAGTCCTTACCCTCGGCCTTGTCCTTGAACTGCGTCATGCGTCGCAGCTCACCCATCGAGGTGACGCACTGCATCAGCCATGCGAGCTCGCTGTGCTCGGGCACGTGACTCTGCACGAACAGCGTGCACACCTGCGGGTCGAGGCCGCACGCGACGAGCGTCTGGGCCAGTTCGAGCGAACGCTCGCCCACTTCGCCCGGAGACTTGGGGACCGTCAGGGCGTGCAGGTCGACGATGCAGTAGAAGCTGTCGGCGTCGTGCTGCTCGGCGACCCAGTTCTGGACCGCGCCCAGCAGATTGCCGAGGTGAAGGTCGCCAGTGGGCTGGATGCCGGAGAACACGCGGGACATGGCCGCTGATGCTACCGACGATGTCGCAGGCCTCCGAACGAGTTGGGGGACCATTCAGGAGGTCAAATCACACGCGTGTGATCTTCGGCCCCGATCGCGGTATCGTGTACACGTGGCTTACGCGGTCGAGACGCCGGTCTACCAAGGTCCTTTCGACCTCCTCCTCCATCTGATCCTGCGCGAGCAGGTCGACCTGTACGAGATCTCGCTCTCGACGATCGTCGACGCCTACCTCGCTGAGCTCGCCAGGATGGACCAGCTCGACTTGGAGATTGCCACCGAGTTCCTGCTCATCGCGGCAACACTCGTCGAGCTCAAGACCAAGCGGCTGCTGCCGGGTGACGACGACGTCGACCTCGATGACGACCTGTCGCTGTGGGAGGAGCGCGACCTGCTGCTCGCCCGTCTGCTCGAGTGCAAGACCTTCAAGGACGCAGCGATGGTGCTCGAGGTCTTCCACACGGCCGGCTCTCGTGTCGTGGCCCGCACCGTCGGACCCGACGAGCGATACTTCGACCTCGCCCCGGACCTGCTCGAAGGTGTGACGCCGGCGCAGCTGCACGACGCGTTCCTGCGGGCCACGGCCCCCAAGCCTCAGCCCCGCATCGACTTGTTCCACGTCGCTCCCATCAGGGCCAGCGTCATCGACGCCGTGGCGGACCTCTGCGTCGAACTCCCTCGCCGAGGGCGTGTGTCGTTCCGCAGCCTGACCGCCTCACTGGCCGAACGCCTCGAGGTGGTCGTCCACTTCCTGGCGATCCTCGAGCTCTTCAAGCAGGGACTCGTCGATCTGCGCCAACCGCAGACGTTCGGCGACATCGAGGTCGTGTGGCAGGGTGGAGATGCAGCCGGCGCGGCGGCGTTGGACGCGATCGACGTCTACGACGGCTGAGTCGTCCGGCACATCGAACCCGGGAGTTGACATGCAGCACGAGGCACGGCGGGCCCTGGAGGCCGTCATCATGGTGTCGGACCAGCCGGCGGACCCCGCTCTGCTGGCCCAATTGGTCGAGCTGAGCCCAGATGCCGTCGAGGAGATCCTCGTGGAGCTGTCACGCAGCTACGAGGAACAGGGCTGCGGATTCCAGCTGGTGAAGGTCGCAGGCGGCTGGCGCTTCCAGAGCCACGAAGACTGCGCCGCGTACGTCGAGCGTTTCGTGCTCACCGGGCAGACCGCTCGGCTCTCCGCAGCCGCGCTCGAGACGCTTGCGATCGTTGCATACAAGCAGCCGATCTCCCGAGCCCAGGTGGCGGCAATCCGCGGCGTGGGAGTCGACGGCGTCATGCGCACGCTGCAACAGCGTGGCTACATCGATGAGGTTGCCAAGGATCCCGGGCCTGGCCAGGCGACCCTGTTCGGCACAACCCTGCTGTTCCTCGAGCGACTGGGTCTGAACTCCCTGGATGAGCTCCCTTCCCTGGGGGACTTCATCCCCGGCGCCGATGTTGTCGAACTTCTCGAACACGGCCTGCGTCTGGACGTCGATGAGGCCGACGAGCCTGCGGAAGGGCCGACTGAACCGGCGGAGCGTGCCGACGCGGAGCCCGGCGCCGGCTTCCGCTCCGGTACAGCGTCTGATCGACCGGGGCCGCTCGTGGCCATCGATCTGGGTGACACCCCGGTTATCGATCTCGACGCCGGCGACGACTGATCCCGTGAGCGGGACACCCGGCGCCGAACCCGGGCCACGCGCTCCCGTTGCGGCGAACACCGCGGGGGAGAAGCTGCAGAAGGTCCTAGCCCGCGCCGGGCTGGGAAGCCGCCGTGTCTGCGAGGACCTGATCGACGAGGGTCTTGTCAGCGTCAACGGGGCTACGGCCGTCCTGGGAGCAAGGGTTGACGTCGAGGTCGACTCCGTCGAGGTCGACGGCGTTCCACTCGGGGTTCGGCCGGACCTCGTGTACTACCTGCTGAACAAGCCGGCGGGGGTCGTGTCGACCGCTGAGGACACCCACGGGCGACCCACGGTGCTGGACCTCGTCCCGGAGGAGCCGCGCGTCTACCCGGTCGGAAGGCTCGACATGGACACCGAGGGTCTGCTCCTGCTCACGAACGACGGCACGTTGACCCATCGTCTCACCCACCCGAGCTTCGGCGTGGAGAAGGAGTATTTGGCGGAGGTGGTGGGAACCCCTGGTCGCGGAGCGCTGAGGCGATTGCGCGAGGGCGTCGAGCTCGATGACGGGCCGACTGCGCCTGCCACCGCCAGCTCGCCGGGGCCGAACCTCGTGAGGCTGGTCATACACGAGGGACGAAACCGCCAGGTCCGCCGGATGTGCGACGCGGTGGGTCACCCGGTGCAGCGACTCGTCAGAACCCGGATCGGTCCTCTGCGCGACTCCGACCTCGGCCCCGGCCATTGGCGGAACCTGACCCTCGACGAGGTCCGATCGCTCGAACGAAGCGTCGAGGTGCACGGGCCGGGTGCCGAGGACCGCGACCGCGACCGCTAACCTCGCTCGGATGCCGACGTCAGTCCTCGCCCTCCGGGGTGCGATCACCCTCGAGCGTGACGAGCGGGGACACCTGATCGAACGGGTCACCCGACTGTTGGGCGAGATGCTCTCGCGCAACGATGTCGACCACGACGACCTGATCTCGATCCTGTTCACCGCCACGCCAGATGTCCACTCGGGTTTCCCCGCAGCAGCGGCGCGGGAGATGGGACTCGGTGACGTTCCCCTGATGTGCGCACAGGAGCTGGATGTGGAGGGAGCGATGCCCCTCTGCATCCGGGTGATGATGCACCTTCACACCACTCGGACCCGCGCGGAGCTGCGACACGTGTACCTGGAGCAGGCTCGCAGTCTGCGTGACGACCTACCCGAATGAGCGCTGCGTCTGCTCGTCGCGCTGCTGTCGTCGGAACCGGCCTGATCGGCGGATCACTCGGGGCAGCTCTACGTGCCCGGGGTTGGCACGTAAGCGCATTCGACGAGGATCCAGATGCTTCCCACAGAGCGGTGGAGCTGGGAGTTGCCGACAGGGTCGGTGTCGACGAGCAGGCGGAGATCACCTTCGTGGCGGTTCCCGTGAGTGCTGTGCCGACAGCCGTCTCATCGGCCCTGCGAAGGGGTGGGGTGGTGACCGATGTGGCGAGCGTGAAGGCGCCGATCGTCGCGGCTGTCGACGATCCGATGTTCGTCGGAGGCCATCCGATGGCAGGTTCCGAGGCTGTCGGCGTGGACGGCGCCAGGGCGGACATGTTCGACGGGGCTGTGTGGGTGCTCACACCGACGCCGACCACCGATCAGCATGCCCTGGCCACCGTGCACTCGGTGGTCCGCTCGCTCGGCGCAGATGTGTTGACCCTCGATCCGGGCCAGCACGACCGGCTGGTTGCGACGGTGTCGCACGTACCTCACCTGACAGCGGCCTCGCTGATGAGCCTGGCGGCGTCGAAGGGGGAGAGCGACCCGGCGCTGCTACGTCTGGCCGCCGGAGGCTTCCGAGACATGACGAGGATCGCCGCGGGAGATCCCGGCATGTGGCTCGACGTGTGCGCGGAGAATCGCGACGCGATACTCGACGTCATCGACGAGTTGATCAGAGCGTTGGGTGATATGCGTGCGGTCGTCGACTCCCGTGATGTCGGTGGCCTGGAGCAGCGACTGCTCACTGCCCAGATGGCTCGTCGGTCGCTGCCGGTCGGTGCGCCGCCCCCGGAGCAGCTCAGCGAGGTCCGTGTGCAGATCCCCGATCGTCCGGGCGAGCTGGCCGCCGTCACCGCGCTGGCCACCGAACTGGCGGTGAACGTCTACGACGTCGAGGTCGCCCACAGCGTCGACGAGCCGGGTGGACGGCTCATACTGGTGGTCGAGTCCGGCCGGGCAGACGAACTGGTCGCAGCACTCGATCAACGGGGCCGTGCCGCCTCGGCGCACGAGCTGTGAACACTCCGACCTCGACGACCCCAGGGTCGGGCGAGTACCCGGCGGAGATCGAGGTCGAACCGTTGGGCACGGCTGTGGATGCCCGCGTGAGTCTGCCCGGATCCAAGAGCATCACAAACAGGGCGCTCGTCTGCGCTGGTCTCGCCGAAGGGGAGTCCGAGCTGCACGGGGTCCTGTTCGCAGACGACACCGAGGCGATGCTCGGTTGCCTGCACGAACTCGGGATAGGACTGGTTCTCGATCGCGCCGGCGACCGGGTGGATGTCAGGGGAGTGGCGGGCAAGCCGCCGACACAGGGTGCGCTTCTCGACGCACGTCTGTCCGGGACGACATCGCGCTTCATGCTCCCGGTTGCCGCTCTCAGCCATGCCACTGTCGTCATCGACGGCGACGAACCGCTGAGGGTTCGTCCGATGGCCGACCTCCTCGACGCCCTCGCGAGACTCGGTGCGCAGCTCGATCCGTTGGGCGAGAGCGGGCACCTGCCCGTCCGGATGGGAGCCGACGGGCTCGAAGGAGGCGAGGTGACGGTCCGGGGTGACGTGAGCAGCCAGTTCCTGTCGGGATTGCTGCTCGCCGGTCCATGCATGCGTCACGGTCTGCAGGTGCGCGTTGACGGTCCGCTCGTCTCGGTTCCCTACGTCCGGATGACACTGGCGGTGATGGCGGAGTTCGGTGCCAGCTGGCAATGGGACGACGACCTCATAACGGTCGAGCCCAGCGGCTACAGGCCGTTGGCTCGATATCGGATAGAGCCGGACGCG
The DNA here is from genome assembly GCA_964450685.1 of uncultured Microthrixaceae bacterium. Lineage (GTDB taxonomy): Bacteria > Actinomycetota > Acidimicrobiia > Acidimicrobiales > Microtrichaceae > JBAOHV01. Next base: position 12,107 of record CAYVDN010000054.1, on the reverse strand, counting down.
TCCGCCGCCTCGTACTTCTTCGCCGCCGCTGCGATCACCGGAGGTCGGGTGAGGGTCGACGGCCTCTGTGCGGACTCCCTACAGGGTGACGTCGCGTTCGTCGACGCCCTCGAGTCGATGGGAGCCAGGGTCGAACGCGGTGACGATCACATCCAGGTGACCGGCACCGGGACCCTGGTCGGGGTGGACGTTGACTTCAAGGACATATCCGACACCGCCCAGACCCTTGCGGTCGTTGCACCGTTCGCGACCTCGCCGACGACCATCCGTGGAATCGGGTTCATCCGTGGCAAGGAGACCGATCGGATCGCCGCGGTCGTGGCAGAGCTGCGTCGCTGCGGCATCGACGCCGAGGAGCTCGAGGACGGCATTCGCATACACCCCGGTGAGCCCAAGGCTGCGACCATCCGCACCTATCACGACCATCGGATGGCGATGAGTTTCGCCGTGCTGGGATTGCGTGCCTCCGGCATCACGGTGGCCGACCCCGGTTGCGTGGCCAAGACCTTCCCCACGTTCTGGGAAGTGCTGGACACCCTGCGGTCGCCCAGGTCCTAGCCTGCAGGACCGTGAGCGGCCCAGGTGCCTCGACGGGAAGGACCACATTCGTGCGCGTGATCGCGATCGACGGACCGGCAGGTTCTGGTAAATCCACGGTTGGGCGTCAACTGGCGGAGCGTCTGGAGCTGACCTACCTGGACACGGGCGCGATGTACCGTGCGGTGACTTTCGCTGCAATGCGCCGTGGAGTGGATCCGTCCGACACCGACCCGGTGACCGCCGTGGCCCGGGACATGGATCTCTCGGTCGGTGAGTCAGCGGTGATGGTCGACGGTGTCGACGCGACACTCGAGATCCGCGGATCCGAGGTGTCGCGCGCTGTCAGTCAGGTCGCTGCCAACCCCGGTGTGCGCGAGGAGATGCGCACACGTCAGCGTGTCTGGGCCGCCGAGCACGGCGGCGGTGTCATCGAGGGACGCGACATCGGATCGGTCGTGTTCCCCGACGCCGTTCTGAAGGTCTACCTGACGGCTGACCCTGCTGTGCGCGCTGCGCGCCGGGCCAAGGAGCTGACAGACGCCGACTACGACCAGGTGGCCGCGGACATAGCTGCGCGGGACGCGCACGATTCGAGTCGTGCCGACAGTCCGCTGGTTGAGCCGGACGGAGCGGTGACGATCGACACGACCGGGCTGGGCATCACGGAGGTGGTCGAGCTGATCGCAGGGCTGGTCGAGGAGCGTTCGTGAACAACCCACGGGGCGACATCACGCCGTCGGGCGCGGCCCCGAGGCATGTGGTTCACCCGATGTCACGCCTTCAGAAGGCGGGGTACCGGGTGATACGGCTGATGCTGGAGATCTGGTGCAGGGTCTTCTGGCGCATGGAGGTCGTCGGGCGTGACCGCCTACCGGGCTCCGGTCAGTTCGTCCTGTCCCCGGTGCACAGATCGTTCATCGATTTCGCGGTGACTGGGGCTGCGATCCCCCGGAGAATGCGGTTCATGGGAAAGGACGACCTGTGGGACGTCAAACCACTCGGCTGGTTGCTCGACCAGATGGGTGCGTTCCCGGTTCACCGGGAACGGGTTGACCGTCCGGCGTTGCGCAACTGCGAGGAGGCACTGCACCTGGGTGACCCGGTGGTGATGTTCCCGGAGGGGCGTCGAGAGAGCGGACCGTTGGTCCACGAGCTCCACGACGGGCCCGCCTGGCTTGCGTGTCGCCATCGGATCCCGGTCGTTCCCGTCGCACTGGGTCGTACCGACAAGGCGCTTCCTCTCGGTGCGAAGTTCCCCCGACCGGTCAAGATCAGGGTCGTCATCGGCGAACCCCTGTATCCGGATGTGCCGATGAACGGAAGGGTGCCTCGGGGGGCGGTTGCCGCGCTGACCGCCGAGCTGCGGACCGACATCCAGCGTCTCTACGACGTGGCGAATCGCTGAGGACGTGGCGACCGCTGAGTCGGTCAGTCGGCGGCGATGTCGTTCGCTGCCCGGTCCACCGTTTGGCTGAACCCGCCTTCGTCGGTTGCCTTGTCCCACCACCCGGGTGTGAGCAGGAGCACGGTGGCTGTGACGGCTATCAACGCTGCGAGTGCTATCCCCAACACCAGCTTGCGGCGACGCCTTTCGCGTACACGGTGTGGCGGCGGACCGGGCGAGGCGGCACCGGCGAACAGGGCCAACGGCTGGGCCCATTCGGCGACTCCAGGCCACTGGCCGGGTGAGGGTGAGCATGACCTGGCGAGGAGCGAGGTCAGTTCGCTGCTCAGCTCCGTACGCACATGAGGTTCGAACGCGTCCTCGCTGCCCCTGGGAGGCCGACCGACAAGCAGCAGGAACAGCAGGTGACCGACGTCAGCGCCGACGTGACCGGGGTCAGGGTCGGGCCTCCCGGGGCTCGGGCCAGTCGGCCGGCCGACGTGCGCGCCGTGCGCCTCGTCGATGTGTATGGCGCCGTTCTCGTCCACGTCGATCCGCTCAGGATCGAGTGTCATCGGTGCATGAGAGCGTGCTACGTGCAGCACTTCGTCGACCACGGCGAGAGTGATCGCTGCAGCACGACGAGGTCGCAGCGGTGCCTGTCGTGCGGCCAGCTCTGCGATGCTCTGCCTGCGCTCGCCTGTCACGGCACGTATGTGACCAGGAACCCCAGGTACATCGCTGCGACTGCGAATATCGACGACATCGCGCCGCCGGCAGCAAGCATGGCCTTGTTGCCACGTGCGAACTGATGCAACGCCGCGCCGACCCCGGAGAGCAGGACCGCCAACACCTTCAGCTCGATCCATGGGTGTCGCAGGTCGTCGAGAGGTAATGCGAAGACGTTCCAGAGTCCGGTCAGCACCGCGACTGCGAAGGCAGGCCAGGCCAGGCGGTTGTACGCCCGACCTACCTTGGCCCCAGCGTCGTCGCCGAGCGTTCGTACGGTCGGAAGCAGCGCGACCAGCACGATCTGACCTCCCACCCAGATAGACGCGGCGAGGACGTGGAGGAAGAGTCTGAACGCAGCCATCGGGACAGCTTGTCAGGCCAGGTCGCTGAGGACGGAACTCGCCGATACGGAGCGGTCGTTCACAGGCGGGCGGCGTACCGGATCGCCGCCCAGGCCGAACGCACCGAGCACCTCGATGGCACCCAGGAGGTCGCGAAGGTTGCGTGGCGGAGGGAAGTACTCCTCCTCGTCGGTGATCCTCACCTCGGTGACACCGCGTCGCGGAGCGAGTCGCGAGATGACCGACTCGACGAGCTCCTCGGGCGCCGATGCACCAGCGGTGACCCCGACGATGCCGTGCAGGTCGCCAGGTAGTTCGGCCGGGTCGTTGATCCGGTAGACCCGGTCACAGCCGGCTCGTCTGGCGAGCTTCTCGAGCGCGACGGTGTTCGAGGAGTTCGCAGACCCGATGACGACAACCGCGTCGCAGCGTTCTGCGATCTCCATCAGCGCTGTCTGACGGTTGGTGGTGGCGAAGCAGAGATCGGAACGCCCCGGCATCCACAAATCCGGGTAGCGGTCCTTCGTGGCATCGGCGACCTCGGCCCAGTCGAGATGCGAGAGCGTCGTCTGGGCGAGCAGCGCCACAGGGGTCTCGAACTCCGGCAGCGCCTCGACCTCGTCGAGTGATTCGACCCGGTGGACTGCTGCCGGGGCGACGGCCATGGTGCCCACCGCCTCCTCGTGGCCCTCGTGACCGACGTACACGATCGAGTAGCCCTTGCCCGCTCGGACCTTCACCTCGTGGTGCACCTTCGTGACGAGTGGGCAGACGGCGTCGACGACGAAACCGCCTCGATCTCGAGCCGAGCGAACGACCTCGGGGGCGGAGCCGTGAGCGGAGAGCATGATCGGTCTGCCCTCGGGCACTTCGGCGACATCGTCGACGAAAACGACGCCGAGGTCCTCGAATCGCCTCACGACCCGCTGGTTGTGGACGATCTCGTGATAGCAGTACACGGGCGGATCGAACGCCCGCACCATCCATGCCAACGCTTTGATGGCCATCTCGACCCCGGCACAGAAGCCCCGCGGCGCTGCCAGGAGCACTTCCTCGACGTCGGTTGTCGTCGGCTCCTGTCGGGTGGGCTCACTCACGGCATCGCCGTCGTCATCGGACACGATCCAAGACTACGGCTCACGGGCCGACGGGCCGCATCGGTCAACTGGTCAGTAGACCTCTCGGCCAACCCGTCAGCCGCGTCGAGCGTCATCGCGACAGCTACCATGTTCCGTCCCCCTGAACGGAGTGCCGATGACCACCCCCGAAGCGCTACCCCTCGTGGCGATCGTCGGGCGCCCCAACGTCGGGAAGTCGACCTTGATGAACCGCATCGTCGGTCGTCGTGTGGCGATCGTCGAGGAGAAGCCGGGCGTCACCCGGGACCGCAAGGAGGTCGCCGCCGAGTGGCAGGGGCGGGAGTTCCGCCTGGTCGACACCGGTGGCTGGATGGCCGGCGGTGATCAGCTGGACAAGAAGGTGAGTCGGCAGTCGGAACAGGCGATCGGCGACGCCGACGTCGTGCTCATGGTCGTTGACGCGACCGTCGGGCTAACCGACGAGGACGCCCGCGTTGCCCAGCTGCTCCGCTCGGTTGAGACACCTGTGCTGGTGGTTGCGAACAAGGTGGACGATTCAGGTCGGGAAGCGATGATCTGGGAGCTCCTCGGTCTGGGTCTCGGTGATCCGTTCGCCATATCGGCTCTGCACGGCAGGGGAACCGGCGACCTGTTGGACCACGTGATGGGTCTGCTTCCCGAGCAGTCCGCAGTTGAAGATGAGTCCGAGGTGGAGGTCGATGAGGGCGCCGGGGGTCAGCTCGACTCGGTGATCTGCTCGGTAGCGCTCGTGGGGAGACCCAACGTGGGCAAGTCGACTCTGTTCAACCGTCTGATCGGTGACGACCGCTCGGTGGTGCACGACATGCCCGGCACCACCCGGGACTCGATCGACACCGTCGTCGACACAGAAGCTGGTCGGATCCGGTTCATCGACACCGCCGGGATGCGGCGAAAGTCGCGCATCGACGAGGGAACCGAGTACTTCTCGATGGTGCGGGCGCTGCGCTCGGTGGACGAGGCAGACGTCGCCCTGCTGGTCATCGACGCGACAGAAGGTGTCACCCATCAGGACCAGCGACTTGCAGAGCGGGTCGACGGGGCGGGCTGTCCCATCATCGTGGTGCTCAACAAGTGGGAGTTGCTCGACGAGGACGCCCGCAAGGACGTGATGTACCAGATGGGACGCAAGCTGCACTTCCTGGGTGATGCAGCGGTGTTGCGGGTATCCGCTCTCACCGGTAGGGGGGTACATCGGCTGCTGCCTGCCCTGGACGAGGCGATCTCGCAGTACCAGACCCGGGTCCCGACCCGGAAGGTCAACGACCTGGTGAGGCGTGCGCAACAGGCGCAGCCGGCCCCGCACGGGGCGAGGATCCTCTACGCGACCCAGGGAGCGACCGATCCGCCGACGTTCACGTTGTTCACCAACAAGGACGTCCCGGCCAGTTACCTGCGCTACATAGAACGACAGATCCAGAACGAGTTCGGTCTCGGTTCGACACCCGTCAAGCTACGGGTTCGCCGTCGGGCTGACTGATACATACGCTGAGCCGGTGCCGGCCAGGCACAGGCAGCGCCTCTGCCGAGACCAGGAGGAACACGTGAGCGACGTCCGCAGCGAGATCGAGGCAAGGGGCAAGCCCCAGTTGGGTGCCACCGATGCAGCCACCGAGCTGATCGTCACCGACGAGGTCGTCGGCACGGGCGACGAGGTGACCAGCGGAGCCACGGTCACAGCCCACTACGTCGGGGTCTCGGCGTCCACGGGGTCGCAGTTCGACGCCTCGTGGGACCGTGGAGCGCCGATCAGCTTTCCGCTCGACGGCGTCATCCAGGGTTGGAGCCAGGGTCTGCTCGGGATGAGGGTCGGTGGTCGCCGCAACCTGGTGATCCCGGGCCACATGGCCTACGGCGCTCATCCGCCGCCAGGGGCTGGGATCGCTCCGAACGAGACGCTCGTGTTCACCGTCGACCTCGTCGACGTGAGCTGGCGATGACCGGCGTCAGCGCGCGCCGAGGCGGCGCTCGAACCGTGATCGGCGCAGTGTTGGTGGCCATGTCGGTCGTCGCCGTCGGGTGCGGTGACGACGAGGTCGCGACGGACCCGACCACCACCACGACAGCGGCCGAACCATGTGCCGAGGTCTACCAGGAGGGCGACGGCCCAGCCGAGGGACCAGAGGCGATCGAGGAGCGTGGCGCCCCGGAGCTGGAAGCCTGCGACCCTGCTGACGGCGAGATGCTCGTGGTGGACGAGATCCAGGGCACCGGCGCCGAAGTGGCACCGGGCGCGACGGTCACGGTGCACTACGTCGGAGTCGACGCGTCGACCGGAACCGAGTTCGACTCGTCGTGGTCCAGGGGCCAGCCCGCCACGTTCCCTCTCGACCAGGTCATTCCCGGCTGGAGCGAGGGAATGGTGGGCATGAAGGAGGGCGGGCGTCGCACACTGGTGATCCCACCTGATCTCGCCTACGGCAACAGCGGGCCGGCACCGGGCGACTACCTGGTGTTCACAGTGGACCTGGTCTCCGCCGACGCAGCGACCGACTCGACCGTGCCGACGGCGCCTGCTTCAGGTTCCGGCGGCTGACCCAGCGCCTTGGACCGATCACCGGCCGCACGATCGGCCTGCCAACGATGACCGCGGAGCAGGTACGTCGGATAGCCGCGGCCACGTCGCGGGCGCGATTGGGGAACCTGGAAGCCGGCGCCGAGAAGCTCGCTTCGCAGAACAAGCTCTTCGTGCGTGATCGCATCGAGCTCCTGTGCGATCCCGGCACCTTCGTCGAGGATCAGTTGCTTGCCAACGCCGCCTACCGGGACGGCATGGACCCGAACCTGCCGGCCGACGGAGTGGTCACCGGCGTCGGGCATGTGGACGGTCGGCCCGTGTGCGTGATGGCCAACGATCCGACGGTCAAAGCGGGTTCGTGGGGTGCCCGCACCGTTGAGAAGATCGTGCGGCTGACCGAGACGGCACTGCGAGACGAACTGCCCGTTGTCTGGCTCGTCGACTCGGCTGGCGCACGCATCACGGACCAGGTGGAGCTGTTCCCAGGGCGTCGTGGTGCAGGCAGGATCTTCTACAACCAGGTTCGCCTGTCGGGGCGGGTGCCCCAGGTCTGCTGTCTGTTCGGCCCATCGGCTGCTGGCGGCGCCTACATCCCGGCTTTCACCGACCTGGTGATCATGGTCGAGGGCAACGCCTCGATGTACCTCGGGTCTCCCCGCATGGCCGAGATGGTCATCGGCGAGATTGCGACTCTCGAGGAGACCGGGGGTGCGCGGATGCACGCGACCGTCTCGGGTTGCGGAGACAACCTGGCAGCCGACGACGAGGACGCGATCGCCCAGGCGCGCGCCTACCTGACCTACCTGCCCACCCGCTGGAGCGAGGATCCCCCCGAGTACCACGCCGTTGCTCCGGCTCGCGAACTCGACGCCGGCATCGTGCCCGACTCCGAGACCGCCGGCTACGACATGCACGATGTGCTCGACGGCCTGCTCGACGACGAGTCGTTCTTCGAGATCAAGCCACTGTTCGCGCCGGAGATGCTCGTCGGCTTCGGGCTGCTGGAGGGTCGCCCGGTGGGGATCGTCGCCAACAACCCGATGCACAAGGGTGGGGTGATCTTCACCGATTCTGCCGACAAGGCCGCAAGGTTCATCTGGCTCTGCGACGCGTTCGGGGTACCGCTGATCTTCCTGGCCGACGTGCCCGGCTTCATGATCGGCACCCAGGTCGAGCGTGAGGGGATCATCCGTCACGGAGCGAAGATGATCACCGCAGTGTCAGAGGCAACGGTGCCGAAGGTGTCGGTGGTGGTCCGCAAGGCGTACGGCGCCGGGCTCTACGCCATGAGCGGTCCCGCGTTCGAGCCAGAGGCAACACTCGCGCTCCCGACCGCGAAGATCGCGGTGATGGGGCCGGAGGCGGCAGTGAACGCAGTTTTCGCGAACAAGATCGCAGCGATCACCGACGAGGGGGAGCGGTTGGCGTTCGTCGAGGAGCAGCGCCGCATCTACGAGGAGGACGTCGATCTTCTCCGCCTCGCGTCAGAGCTCGTCATCGACGCCATCGTCGACTGGCCCGACCTACGCCGCGAGGTAGATCTCAGGCTGCGTAGGGCGGCAGGCAAGACCCGCCACTTCTCCTCCCGGCGCCACGGCGTCCCACCGGTCTGATCATGCCCTGGTGCGACGAATGCGACCGGTTCTACACGCCGTCCACACTCACCCCTTCGGGCGACTGCCCACAGGGCCACCACGTCGCCGACCCGGGTGAGGGCGGGCTGAGCCAGTCGACAGCCGAGGGGCGCGACGAGGAGTCCGATCCGAAGGTGCCGTGGCACTTCTGGCTCCTGATCATCGCGACGGCGGTCTACCTGGGGTGGCGTGCGATCCAGGGGATCGAGTGGCTAATCCATCAAATCGTCGGCTGACGACGGGTTTCTGGGCCAGGTTGCCGCTCCGCTAAGGTGACCGCTCCCCGGGCTGTGGCGCAGTTTGGTTAGCGCGCTTGACTGGGGGTCAAGAGGTCGGGAGTTCGAATCTCCCCAGCCCGACGGTACGAAGCCCCTGCAACTGCAGGGGCTTCGCCGCTTTTCGGCCTGGCCTGGAGTCTGGCCCCGAGGCCCGCTCCGGGCCCATGTATGCAGCATGTATGCAGAACTGTCACACCCCCTGCGTACGGTGCGAACCATGAGCTGGGTGGGGAACGCAGAACCGACGGTGCAGCGCCAACGAGGACGGTGGGTCGTCCGGGTGAGCGGCTACGACGCGGCGACCGGCCGACGGCGGGTCCAGCAGCTCGGGACGTTCCCAACGAAGAAGGCGGCGATGGCCTATCTGCGTGACGTGCAGAGCGGCCGAGCCGGGGGAGAGGACGAGGTGCTCCAGGCCCATCTGCGCGAGGTGTGGCTGCCGTCGAAGGAGGCAAGGGTGGAGCCGTCGACGTTCCACCAGTACGAGTGGGCGGTCGAGCGCCATATCGTGCCGTTGATCGGCGCGGTCCGCTTGCGGGATCTGAGCCCCGAGGCGGTCGACCGCTGGCTGACAGTGCTGGTGGCCGAGGACGCCGATGGCAAGCCCCGTCTCGGCGGCACGTCGGCCCGTCTGGTCCGCAAGATCCTGTCGATGGCCATGGAGGACGCCGTCCGCCGTGGTCGTATTCCTCGGAACCCGGTGGCGCTGACCCAGCCGCCCAAGCGCTCCACGGTGCGGACCCGCAAGTCGTGGACGCTGGAGGAGTGCCGACGCTTCTTGGCAGTCATGGCGGACCATCGGTTGTCGGCGGCGTTCCACCTCGCGCTGGTCACCGGACTTCGTCGCGGCGAGCTGCTCGGGCTTCGCTGGGAGGACGTCGACCTCGAACGCGGGACCATCGAGGTGGTCCAGCAGCTCACCGTCGAGTCCGGTCGGCCGCTGTTGAAGGACCTCAAGACGGAGGCGAGCCACCGGGTGCTGGCGGTCGGGTCGGGGACCGTCGCGCTGCTGGAGAAGCACCACGACGCCCAAGCGGAGGAGGCGGCGTTCGCCGGGAGCGCTTGGCAGTCGACCGGTCTGGTGTTCACCACCGAGCTCGGTGGATGGATCGACCCGAACAACTTCAAGCGGTTGATGACGCGGCTGGCCACGGAGGCTGGCGTGCCGCAGCTGACGCCGAAGGGACTCCGGCACACGGCTCAGTCGGTCGGCCGGGTGGTGGTCGGCGACGACAAGGTGATGCAGGAGCGACTTGGTCACTCGGACCTGGAGATCACGCTCGGGACCTACACACATCTCGTCGAGGAGCAGCACCGCCAGGCCGGGGAGCTCATCGATGCCGTCTTCCTCGGTACGCGCTGACCAGGTCTGACCAACGTGCCTGACCGCAGGCGTGGTCAGATCCATGGTCAGGTCGGACCGCCGGTGGTCAGGCTGCGGCGCATGCAGAGCAGAGGGAAGAAGGCGTTGTGCGACGGCGGGACGTCGGGGTCGTTCTCCCAGCACTCGCGCTCGTAGAACCGTCGAGCTCGGTGTTGTGCCTCGACGACCCGCAGGCGCATGACGGTCGCTCCGTCGGCCGCAGCGTGGTCGGTCGCCCAGCGGAGTAGCGCGTTGGCGACTCCGCTGCCCCAGAACTCGGGTGCGACGTAGAGCAGCTCGAGCCAAGTGCCTCGAACCGCTTCGGTGGGGTCCGGTCCGATCTTCGCCACGCCGGCTGCAGCGCCGTCGACGTAGCCCAGAGCGAACCTGGCGTCTGGCTCGTTGATCGCCGCCGGCCAGTCGTAGGCCGCTCTTTCGCATGCGACCAGTTCGAGCCGCACGGGATCGACGAGGCCGTCGTAGCCCGCGCGCCACGAACGCAGGTACACGTCGCCGATGACGAGCGCGTCGTCACCGTTCGGGCGCACCACCTCGATCGCTGGGCCTTCTGCGGAGCGCTCCGACATCCGTTGACCTTGCCACCGGTAGAGCGTCCAGCCGACACGGACTCAGCCGACGGCGGCCATCACCGGGCGAGGCCTGCGCGCTTAGAAGTCCACGCCAGGTGATGTCCGCCTGGTGGTGGCGAGACCGGGAGGTCCGAGCATGCAAGGAAGCGATGAGGTGTCGATGACGATGACGGTGAGCGAGGCGGCGGGGGTGCTGGGGATCTCACGCTCGTCGGCGTACGAGTGCGTGCGGCGGGGCGAGCTGCGGGCGGTTCGCCTCGGCCGGCGCCTGGTCGTGCCCCGGTCCGCCGTCACGGAGCTGTTGCAGGGCCCTCAGGTCGACGTCCCCGATCACGAGCCGGCGACGGGCTCGTGACTCGCCGTGGGCAGGCTCCGCAGCGCCTGGTGGCGCTCTCGCTCGTGCTTCGAGACGTGGTCAGGAGAGGGCACAGACTGGCTAGTTCCGCAGGCGGAACTAGCGGAAGCAGGTGGAAGCGCTCGGTGGGTGGCTGCGGGGTCGTGTCGTGAGCGGGCTGGAGCCACGGTGGGCGCCGCCAACGAGCCCGCACGGAGGATCGACTGGTGATCGTTCAGTCCCGGGTCGTTGGGCTGAGGCGGTGGCGACCGAGGAGCGGTTGTTGGCGGGTGTGGAGGCTCGGGTGGAGGAGGAGCGGGAGAAGCTGGCTCGGTTCAGGGAGCTGTTCGAGCGCCGTCATGCCCTGTATGAGGAGCAGGCGGGGCTGCGCCGTCAGCGCGTGCTGACCGAGCGGCGGATCCGGGCGCTCGAGCAGCGTGTGGAGCGGGAGCGTCGCCGGGCAGAACGACGGGTGGTGAGCGCGGATGGGTCTCGGCGTGGCCGACCGGTGCGGATCGAGGTCGACGACGAGGCGTGGGCGGTGCTGAAGCGGGAGGCTGTTCGAAGCCGGCTGTGGTTGGTGTGGTGGCTCGGCGAGCTGGTCCGTGTCGAGGTGGAGTCGCTCGCGGCGGGGTCGGTATCGGGCCGGCCATCGTCGCGGCGTCGTCGGTCACCCGGCGAGGGGGATCCGATGCCGCAGCGACGATTCCTTCGCATCGATGTAGACGACGATCGATGGGCCGGGCTGCGTGCCGCTACGACGGAAGCGGGTCTGACGGTGGGCCGCTACGTCGGGGAACTCGCCGAGGCAGCCGCTTACGAGGCTGGGTGGCGCTGCGCAGCGACCGACCGTGACTAGCAGCGGCAGCGCTTCGCCGCCGCTCCTCCCGACGACGGTGGCCAGGGTGACCACGGCCGCTTCTTCGCCTGGGCAGGGATGACCACGACGGCTGCGTCGCCTCAGCCCAGGTAACCGCCGAGCCGGGGGAGATCCACAGATCCATAGACCGCCGGTGTCAGGAGGTCGCCCACCAGTTCCAGCCGGTCCGCCCGGCGCCCGCCGGACAGGTTGGGAGCGGACGCCGGGCTTGATCCGTGGAAGTGAGCCGATACGGCTCAATCTGTGAGCCTCTTGACGTGCGTCGCGGCGGTCGTGCTAGCCATGCTCCCTGAGGGCGCCCTCGGTGGCGTGGAAGTGGGAGTTCAGGTGATCGAATCTTGGCGTCGGCGTTGGGCGGCGGGTTGGTTGGTGCTCGGGGCGGTCGCGTTCGTGTT
>CAYVDN010000053.1:0-21775 GCA_964450685.1 uncultured Microthrixaceae bacterium | reverse complement strand
CGCTATGTCTTGGGGAGAGGTGGAGCTCGAACCGGAGGTTCGGGACTGGTTCCTCACCCTCGACGAGGAAGATCAGGCGAGGGTCGGGTTCCATTTCGACCGTCTCGCGGAGATGGGCCCGCTGCTCGATGAGCCGTTCACGAGGCAACTGGACGGCAAGCTCCGAGAGCTGCGGTTCTACCTCGGCGGGCGGCCGACACGGATCACCTACTGGATCGCCTCGAACCGAAGGATCATCTTGCTCACCGTGTTCGTGAAGACCAGACAGCGGGAACGCAGTGAGGTCGACCGGGCTCGGCGGGCCTACCAGCGGTGCGTCGATGAGCAACACACCGCCGAGGAGGACTGATGGCAGCCAAGGTCAAGACCACACCCTGGAGCGAGGTCCGTGCTCGTCGGCCGAGCCCGGCTGCCAGTGAAGCCGCCGCGGACGAGGCTCGGATCACCGCGTTCCGAGAGCTCGCCTACCAGCTTCGCCACGACGCCGGTCTCACCCAGGCCGAGTTGGCCGACCGCATGGGCACCACCCAGTCGGCCATCGCACGCATGGAAGGCGGCGGTACGCGCCCGACCCTCGAAACCTTGGAGAGGCTCGCAACCGCCGTCGGCGCGGACCTCGTTGTCGGCGTGGGGGAGAACCTCTCCGCGCACCGCACGATCGCCAAGCTCGAACGCGAGGGCCACGCGGTCGTCCGCCGGGCCGGCTGATATCCAGCGGATCGATCCACGCCGGAGGTGCCTTCATGGATGACTTAAGCCTCATCGCTGACCTCAACGCCCAAGACGACGACGGCCTCGGCTGGTCCACCCTCGCCGACGCCGTGGCACCCGAGCGTGTGCGTCCCGGCGCGATGCTGCTTGCTGGCAACTCGCAGGCGCGGGCCGTCGTGCGTGTCGTCGCCGTTGACGGCGACGGACAGATCCACTTCGAGATCCTGCCCGGATCGGTCGCCAAGAACCGCCACCTGCTCGACCGAAGCGTGGCCTGACGTGCCCGCCCGTCCGCTCACCGGCTTCTACACTTCTTCTACACTTTTCGGAGTGACGGGGCGGTACGAGGCGGTACGGCCGGGGGTGCGGCAGCGCGAAAGCCCCGCCCAGAGGTACTCCAAGGGACGCCGGGGTACGGGCTGGGAAGCGGTTCGTCGCTCATAACCCGAAGGTCGCAGGTTAGATCCTGCCCCCGCCACCACCGAGAACACGTTTGCTGTGCTGGCCACCGGTCGAGTGTGGTCCGATGTCAACTCACCAGACCGCATCGCCAAGCCCGAACAGCGATATCGATCCGGTTGCGAGTGCCGAGTTCGGTCTGGATATGTCCAAGGTGTGCCTTGACCGTGCCGAGCGAGATGAAGAGCTCCTCGCCGATCTCCCGGTTTGTGGCACCCTTGGCGACCAGCGCCATGACAGCCCGTTGGCGGTCGCTCAACCTATCGATGGCGTCGTCTCGTTCGATCGGCCGGCCGGCTTGGCGGCGGGCCAGGAGATCGACGGTCAGCTCGGGGCTGACCAGCGCGTCACCTTTCGCTGCCGCCCGGGTGGCGGCAACCAGCAGGTCGGCCTCGGAATCTTTCAGCAGGAACCCGGACGCCCCGTTCGCGAGGGCCTCATCGACGTAAGCGTCATCGGCGAAGGTTGTCACGACCACCACACGGGTCTGGCCTCGCACCGCCCGCAGGGCCTCGATGCCGTCCATGCGGGGCATCTGGATGTCGAACAGTGCGACGTCCGGCTTGAGCTGTTGTACGGCCTCGACAGCGTCGATGCCATCGGCGCACTGAGCGATGACCTCGATGTCGCCGGCGGCTTCGAGCATCATCGCCAAGCCCATCCGAACCATCGCCTGGTCGTCGGCCACGATGACCCGAATCATCCGCCGATCCTCTCCGCACCGCTTTGCAGTTCCGAACCGGCCCCGCTGTCGACGACCGTGGCCGAGGCCGCGCTCAGCGGTAACCACGCGTGCAGGCGCCAACACCCGGCGTCGTCACGGTCCGCGTCCAACCCTCCGCCCAACGCCGCGAGCCGTCGCCGGGCGCCGGCAATGCCGGTTCCGGAACCGCCGCCGATCCCCCCGTCGCCGCACCCGTCGTCAACCACCTCCAGATCGACCGTGCCGCCACGACGTCCGAGTCGCACGACGACCCGCTCGGCCGAGCCGGCATGACGCCGGACGTTCGTCAACGCCTCCGCACACACGCGGTGCAGCACCAGCCATACCGACGGGGTTAGATGCAACGGAGCGAGGTCCGCGTCGACGGTCGCGGTGGTGCCCGCATCGAACGCTTCGACGAGCGCCACGAGCCGACGATGCCCGTCGAGGTCGTGTCGGTCCAGGATCGTCCCGGCGTGAACATCACCGGTAGCGGCCGTGTCGTCGTCACCGGTATCGGACGGTTCCACCCCGATCGCGTGGACCAGGGTGCGGATCTCGTCCAGCGCCCGTTCGGCTGCCGCTTCAATGAGCCCGAAGGCCTCATTCGAACGGTCCTGGCGGATCGCTGACGGTGCGGCCGACGAGCTAGCCGTGGGAGGCGACGGCACCTGAGCAAACGACCCGCCGCTCGCCCCGGAGACGGTTGAGGACCGGTTCGCCCGCGCCAATACGAGGATCCCGGTGAGCTCGTGGGCCACGCTGTCGTGTAACTCGCGGGCCATCGCGACCCGTTCCCCCTGGACGGCGGCCACCCGGGCAAGAGCCACCCGGCGGCGCTGCTCGCGGACCTGCGACCCGAGCGCGGCGGCGATGGCCACGCCGACGATCGCCAGAACGACCACAACGTCGTCGTGTGCCGGCCACTGGAAAAACGTCGGGAGGACGACCACGGCGGCAGCGAACCCGACCGCGATCTGGTCGCGGACGGCCATCGCCCGGGCAGCGAGCACACCTACCAGCACGAACCCACACCACAGCGCCGACACAGTCGTACTGGTCCCTCCGAAGAGGACGATCGGACAAGCGGCGGCCACGGCGATGACGGCGAGACCTGCCGCGGTCCATTCGCCGCGTAGCCCCGAACGGGTCGGGTCGAAAGGCACCCGTGGTGCGCCGAGGTTCACCTGCACTGTGACGCACGCTGCAGTCACCCCGACCACCCAAGCCGCTATCAGGACGGCCTCGTAGCCCTCGGCCGACGTGCCGACTTTGGCTGAGGCGAGCACGGAGTCGACGTCGATCAGCGGTGCGAGGGCCAGTGGCGCCATCCACAGCCAACGCCACACACGCGCCGACACCACCGAGGCCCGGCCCCGGGGGGACCGAGCCTCAGACGTAGGGCCAGTGTGCGCAAGCCCGCGCTTCATCACCTCGGAAAGGTTACCGGTCGGCTACAGCAGCGGATCAGAGCGATCCCTCCTCCGCGTGGGCGATGACCGGCGCTCACTTTGTCCCCACGTCGGCCGCGGCGTACAGGACGGCGACACCGGCCTCGGTCGGCATGGCCAGTGCGGGTACCGACCCGTCCTGTACAGCCTCCCCGACAACTGATTGGACATCGACGGGAGCTGGGGCGAACCGAGGATCGGCACCGTGCTCGGTGGTCGTGATGACGAGCCGTCCCTCCACTATCTCGGCCCGGTAGGAGACGAGCTCACCGTCGAGCACCACCTGTGAACTGTCCGTTGTGGTGTCGAGTACCGGATCGGAGTGCACTGCCGGGTAGGGCACAGTCACCACGGTTTGTACCGACTGGGCCGTACCGGTTTGAAGATCGAGGTTCTGGACCAGCAGTCGTCGGCGTACGCCATCGGCTGGACCGGATACCTCGACATACGCGGTCGACACCGTGTGATCCATCCGCGAGATCACGTAGGGACGTCCCCTGACGTTTGTGTCCTCGATCTGGGCATCCGGATATGCGGTGGCAATGAAGGATCGAAGGTCCCGGTCGAGGCCAGCCCGGGACCGGGCTTCGGCGATGGACACTCCGGAGATCGCGGCACCGGCGAGGACGATGAGGAGTAGGGGGATGAGCATCTTGTGACGCACGGGTGTTTCCTTTCTAGGTGGTTCCGGTCGCTGAGCGAATACGTGTCGTCCGCCGTAACCGGAGGCCAACGGACGACACGGTTGGGAGCTGTCAGGAGACGGCGGTTCGGCGCAGCAGGGGTCGACTGACCCGTACTCCGGCACGCATGACAGCGAGTCCGGCGACGATCGTGGCAACGAGCAGGGCCAGGCCGGCAGCGTCTACGCGACCGGAACCAAGCGTGACCGGTGCGGCGGCGACAAGTCCCGCGCTGGCCCCGCCGATCGTGGCGACGAGCGTCGGGACGGTCGTCGCGATCCGACGGGACGCATCGAGAAGCTCGAAGGGCACGCCCGCCATGTGGAGCCGTCGGTTCGTGGCTGCCCGGTCGATCACCGCGGCGGTAGCGGTTATCCCCGTGCCGATCGCCGCCAGAACCAGCGCCGCCGCCAGTATGACGATGGTCGCGGAACGGAAGTCGGCGCCGAAGCGGTTGTCACGTTCGACGACGTCGGTGCCGACGGCCTGCGGCGCGGTCGGGAACGTCTCGGCGGCCACCCGTCGGATCACCGTACGCTGAGCGTTGTTTTCGGGCAACGCGATGGCCAGGTAGGCGACGTCGGAACCTTCGGCGATGACCGTGTCGAGTGCACCGCCGCTGTTCGTGGCATGAACCGGTATGTCGAGTCCGGCTTCGTCGAGAGCGGACTCCAGCCGAGCGCCGGCCTGGTCGGCGCTCGTCATGGCGACCGCTACGTGCAGTGTGCGGGCGTCACCGCGCCAGACCGTCGCGTCCTGCACCGAAAACAGTGCGAGAAAGCCCGCGATGAACGAAGCGAGAGCGACCGGTGCGACCTGGCGCCAGATGCCCTTCGGGTCGTCCAGGATCCGACGGGCGGCGACGAGCCGGGCACCGCTTCGGGCCCGGTGGACGAACAGTCGGGCGACGCCGGCGACCACGAACGGGCCGATGACGTTCATCATCACGAAGAGTGCCCCCAGGAGAGCGACAACCACGCCTGTACCGATGTTTCCGCCGTCGGTGGCACGGAGGAACACCGCTACGACGACCACGGTGGCAACCAAACGCCACCAGTGCGGCAGCGCGGTCGAGTGGCGGTCGGCAACCGAGATCGGATCCGTCAGGATCTGACGTAACGGTGCCGAGGCGCTGACCGCTACTAGCCCGAGGAGTGCGGCGGCCACGAGCATGTAGGTGAGGACAGGTAGGACCAGGTCGGCAGCAAACCACTGGGTCCCCACCAGCGGGATCCGTGCGACCAGCGGAGTGACCGCCACGTGAGCGAGCACCCCGGCAATCACGCCGACGGCCGCGGGACGCAGGGCATCACCAATCGCGATGGCGCTGAGAGGTCGACGCCCCATGCCGGCGAGACGCAGCTTCGCCAGCCGATCAGCCCGGCGTGCCGCGCCGAGCCGGGCTCCGGCGGCGGCGAGGGTGAGAGCTGGGATGGCCAACAACACCGCCGCGACCAACGCCAGAGCCCGGTACTGCACCAACTCGGTGTCGTCGCCGGGTGCGGCTCCGTAGAACCCGCTGATCCCTACGGGGCCACGGTGGTCATCGGGGCGCATCAGGTCTCGGAGAACCGGACCGGTCATGGCCGGGTCCCCGACGGTGCGACCGACCACGGCGAGCATGTCGTCGGGACCGGTCAGCGCGCTCCGCCCGAGGACGCCCGCTATCGGACTGGTTGCGGCGGTGGTTCCGAGTGCGCCTGCAAGCTTGTCGGGGGCGTGTCGTGCCATGGCAGCAAGCGCCGGTGACAGCCAGACTTCGCCAGGTTGGGGGAACCGGTCCATGCCGGGTGGGTGGGGCAGGTCGTTCGTGGCGGCGGTGCCGGCCTCGCCGCCGGCCGGTGCCAGATTGACGACCCTGATGGTCCGTCCATCGACGTAGCGGGTGGTGGTCGTCTGTACGGCGACTGGTCGCTCCGCAGCGGCGGGCGTCGTCCAGCGGCCCCGATCGATTCTGGCATCGAGTCCAGCCATCGCGGAGAGGGCAAGCAGTATCGACAAGGTGGCTACGCCGACGGCCGAAGCGGTGAGCAGTGCGACAGAACGTCCGGAGCGACCGGCGCCACGACGCATCTGTGCGGCGATCGTGCGAGAGGGGGTGGGAGCGCGTCGAGTCATGTCACCGCACCTCCGAGACACCGCCGACGATCCGGCCCTCACTCAGGCGCAGGACCCGGTCGCAGCGGCGCGAGACCTCTGGGTCGTGCGTGACGATCACCAGCGCCATGCCGGTCTCGCGCTGAACAGCGAACAACGTGTCGAGCAGAGCGCGCCCTGTCCTGGCATCGAGCGCACCAGTGGGCTCGTCGGCAAACAGCACATCAGAGCGGGTCACCATCGCCCGAGCGAGAGCCACCCGCTGGCGCTGTCCACCCGACACCTCACCCGGTCGGCGCTCCTCGAGACCGTCGAGCCCCAGTGGAGCGAACAGAGCTGCCGCGGCCCTACGGGCGTCACGGACGCCGACGTTGGCGGCGAGGAGCGGCAACGCGACGTTCTCGACGCAGGTGAGCTCGTCTAGGAGCTGACCGGACTGGAACACCAGGCCGAAGCGGGTGCGCCGCAATGTCGATCGCGTCTCGACATCCATCGAAGTGATGTCGCCGCCTGCGTCCAGGGCCGGGTCGGTCGGGGTCGCCTCCGCAACGTGTGCCGGTCGCCCGGCGAGGGTGGATGCGGGCCGACGGGGTGCCAGGTCGATCCGCCCCTGCCACGGGGTGGTGATACCGGCGAGCAGGTGGAGAAGGGTCGTCCTGCCCGAACCGCTCGGCCCGGTCAGCGCGAGCGTGTCACCGGCGGCGACGTCACAGTCGACCCCTTCGAGGACGGTCTGTTGGTCGTAGCCGTGGACAAGTCCACGGGCCGCGACGATCGGGGCCGTCCAACGGGACGAGGCCTCTGGAACGGTTGGATCTGTCCCGGTGACGGGCACAGTTGGTGGCCGAACGATGACCTGAGATGGCGTCGGAGATTGCATGAGATCGACGGTATGAATCCACCCCCTGCCCGTCATCGGCCATCTGGCCAAGACTCGACAGAGCCGATCGGCCAGTTGGCCATTCGGCTGGATCATCGCTGGATATCGCGCCAGGGCAAGTACCGGCGACGGGACTGTCGAACCGTCCCCGGTGACGGTGCGTGGTCGGGCATTCCGCGCTAGCACCACTCTCGACCCGGACGCGGCCGCCAGACGGTTGGTCATCGATCGTAGGCAGCAGGTCGGAGATGACGGTGGTGGCGGCCTCCGGGCTCTCAATCGTCGACGTGGCCGTGTCGATCTCGCAGCCGGCGGCGCCGAACGCTTCGAGTGCCCACAACCTCGAAGCACTCCTCGTCGCGCGCCAACGCACGCCGTTGATGATTGACCTCGGGCACGGTGATCTCAACAACACGATGCGCTGGGCGGGGGACTGGCCGTCACAGATGCAGCGCATGGTGGCCTCGGCCGTCGCAGATCGATCGGCATGTGCGCGATCACTGAATCTCGCGGTCTGCAATCAGTGAAAGTCGCGGTGTCCGGGGCGGTGTGTTCCTCTTGGTGTGCAGCCCCGGGCCGATCGGGCTCAGGTGAGACGCTGGAGGTTCTCGACGGCCGGGAAGAAGGTCTCCCCCATGATGGTGTAGGCATCCTTGACCCTGGGGTCAGCGAGGTGGCGGGACGCTCCCATCGCGGGGTTGAGCCGGCAGGAGTCGGTCCAGGCGGAGATCTCCTTGTCGGCACTGCGGGCGCCGAGGCCCTCGATACCGACCCTGGCGAATTCGAGGATGTCGTCGACATGACCTGTGAACACGAGGGGCGGGCAGAGGCCGTTGCGAACCTCGTCGTCGTCCTTCAACGCCTCGACGGCACCGATCGTGGCTGCACTCCACGGGACGAACCCGAGGGTGATGATCTGAAGCGTGATGCGACCCGGTTCGAAGATGGGCCGGACAGTCGTGGCCGGCACGCCCGCCGCTGTGCAGTCGACATAGACATGGTCCGCTCCGGTCGGGAGATCGCCGCCGTCGAAGACGATCCGGTCGCTGCGGACGTGGCGCACGCGCCCAAGCCGCACTACATCGCCGATGGAACCCAGCGCCTCGGTTTCGTCGACGGACACGGTCGCCCCCCGGAACATGGTCGGCACGATGTCGCGATCGATCCGGAGGAAAACCTCGGCCGCTTCGAGTTGGCCGGCAAAATCCTGCGCGTCCGAAGCCGCTGCGGCGGCTGCAAGCCATCGAGCCTGCAACTGCATGAACGAGCCGACCTGTTCGAGTGGCTGCGTGTACGCCCTGTTGAAGAACCAGCCGTCGCGGGCTCGCACCCATCGGATTCGATCCGGGTCCACTCCTGACTCGAGGAGCCAGGAGCAGGTGTCCATCGAGGTCTTGCCGCCCCCGATGACTGTGTACCCCGACGCCGGGGCCTCCAGCCTCACGAGGTCGTTGGGTGCGATGAACGCTGCGTCCTCCTCCACGGTGAACGCAGGGGCATGCCGGGACGGGATCGACGAAGCCGTATAGGTCGCATCGACCACCCGGCGCCGCACTTGCACAGTCGTTGTCTCGCCCGTCAGAAGCGAGACCAGCGAGTGTTCGCCCCCGTTCTCACCCCGATGGTCGGTCATACCGAGGAACCGGACCCGCCCGGTTGGTAACAGCACCTCTTCGAGCACCTTGTCGTAGTAGGCGACGATCTCAGCGCCGGTTGCACGCTCGTAGAAGCCGGCATTGGCCCCGGACCCGTCGATGCGCCGATCGCCAAGCTGTCGGGAGTTGACGCCGTAGGTCGCCGACGGTTGATGGAGCCGCACGAAGGGGTAGGCGTCTATCCAATGCCCTCCCGGTCGGTGCCGTCGATCGACCAGCAGTACCTCGGCCTCGGGATCAAGCGCGACCAGCGCATCCACGAACGCCATCCCGGACGCTCCAGCGCCGACGACCAAATAGTCGACCGCGATGCCAGCCATCGCCCACATCCTTCGCTCGAACCACCCCTACGATATCGGGAGGCGATCGTCGAGGTCGCCGTCGCTCAATGTCGTCGAGCTCGTCTCCACCCGTGACAAGGTCCGGGGCCGGGGATACGGCGCCGAGCTGACAGCTGCGTGTGTCTCCAGCGCCACGCCCTTGCGCTGCGTCCCGCTACCTGGTTGCATGATGGAACTGACTGACCTGCCGTTGGCCGGTCATCGGACGACGTGCGTCGGCCCATTCGGCCCATTCGGCGCAGGGGGGATCTGACATGACCGAGACCAAGCCCGCCGAGTGGCACCAGAGCGCGTGCATCCTCTGTGAGTGCAACTGCGGGATCGAGATCCGCCTCGGTGAGGACGGCGAGTCCTTCGAGCGGATCCGGGGAGACAAGGCACACCCCGCATCGCAGGGGTACACGTGTGAGAAGGCCCTTCGCCTCGACCATTACCAGAACGGGCGGCACCGGCTCGACACACCGATGCGACGCCGAGCTGACGGCACGTTCGAACCGGTCGACTGGGACACAGCGATCGCGGGGGTTGCTGCCGGCCTGGCCAGGGTGCGCGACGCCCACGGTGGCGACAAGATCGTCTACTACGGCGGCGGTGGGCAGGGGAACCACCTGAGCGGTGCTTACGGCGCGGCCACGAGGGCCGCCGTCGGGAGCATCTACCGGTCCAACGCCCTCGCCCAGGAGAAGACCGGCGAGTTCTGGGTGAACGGCAAGATGCTCGGCGCCTACACCCGCGGCGATGTCGAGCATGCCGAGGTGACGGTATGGGTCGGCAAGAACCCGTATCAGTCCCACAGCATCCCGCGCGCCCGCACCACGTTGAAGGAGATCAGCCGCGACCCCAAGCGGTCGATGGTGGTCATCGACCCGCGTCGCACCGAGACCGCCGAACTAGCCGACTTCCACCTGATGCTCAAGCCCGGCACCGACGCCTGGTGTCTCGCCGCCCTGGCTGCGGTTCTGGTGCAGGAGGACCTCGTCGACCGGGCGTGGTTGGACGAGCACGGCGCTGGTCTCGAGGATCTCGAGCCTGCCCTCGCTGCGGTGGACATCGACGCGTACGCGGCGATCTGTGACCTCGACGCGGACCTGATCCGGCGCACGGCGCGCCGCATCGCGTCGGCGTCGAGCGTCGCCGTGTATGAGGACCTGGGTGTCCAGATGGGGCTGAACTCGACGCTGTGCAGCTACCTCGACAAGCTGCTGTGGGCGCTGACGGGGAACTTCGCCAACCCCGGCGGGCAGTACATACCTTCGTCGATCGTGAACCTCGCCGGGAGCGGCGGGGGCGCCGACGGCCGGAACAAGGTGACGCCGGTGGCCGGCGCCCGGATAATCGCAGGGCTCATCCCGTGCAACGTGATCGCCGAGGAGATCCTCACCGACCACCCGAACCGGTACCGGGCGATGATCGTGGAGTCCGGGAACCCGGCGCACTCGCTCGCCGACAGCCCTCGGATGCGCGAGGCGATCGAGGCTCTCGACTTCGTGGTGGTGATCGACGTCGCCATGACCGAGACGGCCCTCCTTGCCGACTACGTCCTGCCGGCCTCGTCGCAGTTCGAGAAGTGGGAGGCGACCTTCTTCAACTTCGAGTTCCCGCACAACTACTTCCACCTGCGCCGCCCGGTCGCGGAGCCGCTGCCCGGCACCCTTCCCGAACCGGAGATCCACGCCCGGATCGTCGAAGCCCTCGGCGCCCTCGACCACGTCGACCTCGTGCCGTTGCGCGAAGCGGCGGAGCGGAGCCGGGACGAGTTCCGTGACGCCTTCTTCAAGCTCATGGGTGATCACCCGGAGATCTCGAAGCTGACGCCCGTCATCCTCTATCGCACCCTCGGCCCGACCCTCCCGGACGGCGCCGCGTCGGCGGCCCTTCTGTGGGGTGCTGTGAACATCTCGGCCATGGTGATCGGTCCGAGCATCCAGCGGGCCGGGTTCGATGGCGAGGGGACCGACCTGGGCGAGTCGCTGTTCGAGGCGATCATGAACAGCTCGAGCGGGGTGATCTTCAGCGTCGACGAGCCCGAGGACAACTGGAACCGGGTGAAGACCACCGACGGGCGGATCCACCTCGACAACGATTTGATGATCGAGGCGCTCGTCGGGCTGGCCACGCAGGCTCCGCCGGGCAGCGACCCCGAGTTCCCGCTGGTGTTGAGCGCGGGGGAGCGGCGCTCCTTCACCGCGAACACGATTTTCCGCAGCCCGGAGTGGCGCAAGCGCGACTACGACGGGGCCTTGCGGGTGTCGCAAGCCGATGCCGCTGAGCTCGGACTGGTCGACGGCGGCCGCGCTCTCGTCACCACCAAGCGGGCCAGCGTTGAGGTCGTCGTCGAGATCAACCCGATGATGCGACCAGGCCACGTCTCGCTTCCCAACGGACTCGGGTTGAGCCGAACCCCTGGCGAGGTGGCGGTCGGCGTCGGGCCCAACGAGCTCACGTCGTCGGACCACCGTGATCCGATCGCGGGTACCCCGTTCCACAAACACGTCCCGGCTCGGGTCGAGCCCGTCACGGCGGCCACGTCATGACCTTCCGCCTCCGACGCCGGGCGATCGGTCACCCGTGAAGCGGACCGACACATCTGACTGGCCGTGCACGATCGCACGGAGTGCCAACGTGCTCGGCGATCACTGGAACCTTCTGATCATCCGGCAGGCATGCCTCGGCACGCGCCGCTTCGCCGATTTCCAGGAGGCGTTGGGCACGGGCCGCAACATCCTCAGCCAGCGGCTGAACGCGCTTGTCGAGGAGGGTCTGCTCACCCGGGTCGAATACCAGGACAAGCCGCCGCGCAGCGAGTACCGGCTGACCGACAAGGGCCGTGACGTGTACCCGGTCCTTGCCGCAATGGCTGCCTGGGGAGAGAAATGGATGACAGGCCCCGAGGGGACGCCCCTGATCCTGCACCACGCGACCTGCGGAAACGACATGCACGGACTCGTCGTCTGCAGCGAGTGCCGTGAGCCGCTGGACGTCCGCCAGGTCAAGGCGAAGGCCGGACCGGGCTACCCCATCGAGAGAGGCTGAACGGGTCAGTGCTGGCCCGGGCGTAAAGAGGCACACTGCTGCCATGGCGCCTACCGAGACTCCGGATATCCGCGTGGTCGACATCGATCACATTGTGCTGAACGTCAGCGACGTCGAACGGAGCCTTCGCTTCTATATCGAGGAGCTGGGACTCGAACCGGTCCGGGTCGAGGAATGGCGCCGCGGAGAGGTCTTCTTCCCCTCGGTGCGCATATCACCGACCGCGATCATCGACCTGCTCGAGGCGTCGGCGACAGGGACGAACGTCGACCACTTCTGCCTGGTTATCCAGCCGACGGACCTGGAGGCGCTCAAGGCCAGTGGGCGTTTCGACGTTGTTGACGGTCCTGATGTCCGCTTCGGAGCGCGCGGCGATGGGATGTCCTTGTACGTCCGCGATCCCGACGGCAACGTGGTCGAGTTGCGCTACTACGAGGGTGAGCGGTTCGTCAACGAGGTCGCTTCGATGGGCGAGTCGCGCGTCAATCTCGATCGGGCGTTGCAGGTCGCGGCCGATCTCGAGGACGACGAGTTGGTGCGTCGGATGCGAGCCGGGTCGTGAAGCTGGTCGACGCGAACGTCCTGTTGTACGCGGTCAATCGTGACGCGGCTCACCATGAGGTATCGCGCTCGTGGCTCGATGGAGCGCTGTCCGGCGACGCGACGGTGGCTTTCGCGTGGGTCGCTCTCCTCGCATTCGTGCGGTTGTCGACCAAGGCCGGTCTGTTCCCGCATCCGCTGAGCGTCGACGGTGCGTTCGACCGCGTGCATGCGTGGATCGGGGCTTCTCCGGCAGTGATCCTCGAACCGACTCCCGATCATGACGCGGTGCTCCGCCGGCTGCTCAACGGTGTCGGCGTGGGAGGGAACCTGGTGAACGATGCGCACCTGGCGGCGTTGGCGATCGAGCACCGCTGCACGGTGGTGTCCTTCGACCACGACTTCTCTCGTTTCGACGGCGTGACGTGGGAGCAACCGACCGTCTGACGAGCGCCCGCAGCGGCGAAGGGAGCGTGCTGAGCTGCACCCCTCGGGACTCCGCAGCATCCCGCAGCGATCGTGGGTGATGATGTGTCGGTGACGGTGCGGGTTACCCGGCGGGATCGCGTGGTTGTCGTGACCATCGACCGACCAGAGGTGCGCAACGCCGTCGACCGGCCGACCGCGGACGCGCTGGCCGCTACCTTCCGCGACTTCGACGGCGACGACACCGCTGATGTGGCGGTGCTCACCGGCGCGGGCGGCACGTTCTGCTCCGGAGCGGACCTGCACGCTGTGGCCGAAGGTGATCGTGCGAACCGCGTCGTGGCGGATACTGACGTCGACGGACCGATGGGCCCCACGCGGATGGAGCTGGGCAAGCCGGTGATCGCCGCGGTCGAGGGGTTCGCCGTCGCCGGTGGCCTGGAGCTGGCGCTGTGGTGCGACCTGCGGGTCGTGGCGAGTGACGCCGTCCTCGGCGTGTTCTGTCGTCGGTGGGGTGTGCCGCTGGTTGACGGGGGCACGGTGCGACTGCCGCGGATCGTGGGCCACGGCCGGGCGATGGACCTGATCCTGACCGGACGTGAGGTCCGTGCTGACGAGGCGCTCGCGATCGGGCTCGCCAACCGGGTGGTGGATCCGGGCGAGGCGCTCGACGCAGCGCTCGACATAGCCACCAGGCTCAGCGCGCTGCCCCAGCTGTGCATGCGCGGTGACCGGCGCTCGGCGATCGACCAGTGGTCTCTCGACGAGCCCGAGGCCTTGCTGAACGAGACCCGCATCGGCCTCGAGACGATCCGCTCCGGTGAGACAGTGCGAGGGGCTTTGCGCTTCGCCCGAGGTGCCGGCCGCCACGGGCAGGCGGCGGACTGAGCGGTGTCCGCCGGCTAAGCAGTCCACGCGGAACGACGAGCCGACGTGTCAGTCTGATCCGATGGTCGAGCAGGACTCCCCAATCGATTCGATCAGTGCCGTCACGCTCGTCACCACCGACATGGCTCGATCGGTCCGCTTCTACACGGCGCTCGGGTTCCCGATCCGCTACGGCGGCGCCGACGCGGAGTTCACGACCCTCGCCGCGGGCACAGGATTCGTGAACATCCAGTTCGTGGCCGACTGGATCCCTCCGTCGCAGGTCTGGGGTCGGGTGATCATCTGGGTCGACGACGTCGACGCGATGTACGAACGGGCGCTGGTTGCCGGCGGCAAGCCGACGACCCGGCCGAACGACGCTCCCTGGGGTGAGCGCTACTTCCACGTGCACGACCCCGATGGCCACGAACTGTCGTTCGCCGCGCCCATCCAGGACTGACTGATCCGACCCCGAGGAGCCACCATGGGCGACGTGGGAATCAGCGCAGCATCGCACGAGGTCCTGATTGTCGGCTGTGGTCCGGCCGGGATGATGCTCGCCGCCGAACTGACCCTGGCGGGAATCGATGTCGTGGTGATCGAACGTCGCCGCGACCAGACGCTGGAGAGCCCCCGCTCCCGCGGCCTGCACGCACGCACGATCGAGGTGCTCGACCAGCGCGGGATCGCGGAGCGTTTCCTCGCCGCCGGACAACCGATGCAGGTGCAGGCCTTCGCCGGGATCCCCCTCGACCTGAGCGACTTCCCGACTCGTCACAACTACGGCTTGGCGTTGCTGCAGAGCGACTTCGAGCTGATCCTGGCCGGGTGGCTGGCCGAGCTCGGTGTGACCGTGCTGCGCAACCGCGAGGTCGCGGGGCACCTCCAACACGACGACCATGTAGAGGTCGTCTGCGCTGATGGGGAGCGACTGCGCGCTGAGTACCTCGTCGGTTGTGACGGCAGTCGAAGCGTTGTCCGCTCGACGGCCGGCATCGAATTCGCCGGGTGGGACCCGACGGTGTGCTGGATCACCGCCGAGGTTGAGATGGACGAGCTGCCCCCCTTCGGTCTGAGAGGCGGTGGTGGGATAGGACCGGCCGAAGATGGTCGGGTCGGCGTCACGCTCGCAGAGTCGGACCTCGAGGGCCGGAACTCTGAGCCAACCCTCGACGACCTCCGAGCTGCGCTCGTGGCGCTCGATGGAACCGACTACGGCGCTCGCAACCCACGTTTCATCTCGCGGTTCACCGATGCCACCCGACAGGCGGTCACCTACCGCTCGGGTCGCGTGCTCCTGGCCGGTGACTCCGCCCACGTCCACGCCCCCTTCGGTGGACAGGGTCTGAACCTGGGCGTGCAGGACTCGGTCAATCTCGGCTGGAAGCTCGCCGCGGTCGTGCGTGGGACCTCGCCCGTGTCGCTGCTCGACACGTACCAGGCCGAGCGGCATCCTGTCGCTGCTCGGGTGATGCGCAACACGATGGCGCAACGGGCGCTCGGCGCCGACGACGATCGGACAGCCGCGCTGCGCGAGATCGTCGCCGAACTCCTGGAACTCGACCAGGCACGCAAACACCTGGCCGGCATGATCTCGGGGCTCGATGTTCACTACGGCGCCGACGACGATCACCCGATAGTCGGCCGCCGCGTGCCCGACGTCGAGCTCGACACCGCTGACGGCTCCACCCGCATGTACGAACTCCTCCATCGGGCGGAGCCTCTGTACATCGAGCTCGGACCGACCGCCCCGGGTAGCGCAACGACCGAAGTGCCCGACCGCATTCGGCGCATCTCGGCCACCTACGACCGTGTCTGGGAGCTGCCACTGCTCGGTCAGGTCGACCCTCCGACAGCGCTCCTCGTCCGACCGGACGGCCACGTGGCATGGGCTGGCAGCGGATCCGACATCGGATTACGAGCAGCGCTGCACGCCTGGTTCGGAGCCTGAACGACGGCTGTAGACGGAGTGCGGTTCTCCATCACCCAGAGACGCTGGCTGCACTCGACTGCGGACGCGGGGTCATCGTCCATCCCGGCGACACCGTCATCGATCGCGCCGGCCGGCAGGGCCGCGACGTGTGCAAGCGCCGGATGTGGGTCGAGCGCACCTTGGTCGGGGCGCAGTGGCTTCAGGATTGCATGGCCCAGGACTCCAGTGGAGTTCGAGGTGAAGAAGGCACAGATCGTCAACGGCTGACCGACTGCCCGGCCGTTCGACCACCCCGACCTGATACCGGAGCTCGTCGGCGTCGCGGGGTTCGTTGGATCAGCGGTCCGTAATCCTGAGCTTCACGGCGTCGATCACCCGGCGGGCCTCGACGAGCACGTCGGACTCGCTTGAGCCGGTCACTGCTCGGCTCCGGAGCATGCGGCCTCGAACTTGGCGACGAGGGTGTCGACGGTGCCGTCCTCGAAGGCGGTGAAGTCACCGCTTGCCAGGGCGTCGTCGACGTGAGTGGAGAACGCTCGGGCGTCCTGAGCGACATCGGTGGGCGCGTTCGCGACCATGTCGTCGATCGTGGGCTGCAGGTCGGTGAAGACGGTCGTAGCGGCCTCGGGGCTGTCTATCGTCGACGTGGCGGTGTCGATTTCGCTGCCGGCGGCACAGAACGCTTCGAGGTCACCGTCGGCCGGGGGAGCCGAGGTCGTGGTCGAGGGCGCCTCGGCGGCCGTCTCGCTGTCGTCGCTGCACGCGGCAGGGATGAGCGCGAGTGCTGCGATGGCAACGATGGCGATGGAGCGAGTTTGCATGTGGGTTCTCCTCAGTTTGGCTTGAGTACCCACGATGCGCCTCGGTGGCCCCGGTTGCATCGGGGCCATCCCGTCGGCTTCCTCGGTGCTATCCCTCAGTGCCGTCGAGCCACGCCCGAACGGCGAGGACGCGGCGGTGGTCGTCGGGTTCGGGGAGGAGGTCGAGCTTGGTGAAGATGCTGCGGATGTGCGCGTCGATGGTCTTCTCGCTGAGCGCGAACCGTGTGCTGATGGCCCGGTTGGAGCGACCCTCGGCCATTGCGGCGAGCATCTCCTTCTCCCTCGGGGTGAGGCGGGAGAGGCGGTCCTGGGCGCTGCGTCGTCCGAGGAGTTGGGCGACGACATCGGGGTCGAGGACCGTTCCACCGGCGGCGATCGTGGCAATGGCGTCGGTCAGGACAGCGACATCGAGGAGCTGGTCCTTGAGCAGGTAGCCGAATCGTTCCGGGTGGGTACGTGCGAGGTCGAACGCGAACTGGGTCTCGATGCTCTGGGACAGCAGGAGGATCGCGATCTCCGGATGGCGTTGGCGAGCTTCGACCGCGGCCTGGGCACCCTCGTGTGTGTATGTGGGAGGCATGCGGATGTCGACAACCGCAACCTCGGGCTGCTGCTCGTCGAGCGCGTCGAGAAGTGCCTCGCCGTCGCCGACCGCGGCGACGATCTCGTGGCCGGACTCGGTCAGCAGCCGGGCCAGCCCCTCGCGCAGCAACACGGAGTCATCCGCGATCACCACTCGCATGGCACCACCGCCTCCACTCTCGTCCCCTCGGCTGCCGGGCTGGTCACGCTCACATGTCCTCCCACAGCTTCGACACGATCGACGATCCCCTGCAGCCCGTTGCCCGTGAGGTCGGCGCAGCCCCGGCCGTCGTCCCAACACGCCAGGCTCACCGTTGCGCCGTCGGCCTTCAGCTCGATGCCGCCTTGTGACGCCTCGGCGTGTTTGGCCATGTTGGCCATGGCTTCGCACGCGACGAACCAGAGCGTCTCTTCGACCAGTGGGCTCACCCGGACCGGGTCGATGGCAAGAGTGATAGGGACCGGGCTGCGTCCGGCGAGCTCGTCAAGGGCGTTGGCGAGCCCGTCGGCCAACGCCGATGGGCGTAGCCCATTGGCCAGCTCTCGCAACTCACGCACCGCGGCGCCGAGTTCGGACACGGTGTGGTCGATCATCGCGCCGCTCACCGCGTCGTCGCCGACCTGGAGCGCGCGCAGCTCGAGTGCCAAACCGAGCAGACGTTGTTGCGCGCCGTCGTGGAGGTTGCGTTCGATGCGATGCCGCTCGTCGGCCTGCGCCGCGACGATCCGTGCACGCGATGCACGGACCTCTTCCAACTGGCCGGCGACGACCGCGCGCAACCGGACGTTGTCCAGATCGGTCGAGGCTTCGTCCAGCAGTGTCGAGGCGAGGCGGGTATCGGTGCGGGCGTCGACTCGCAACCGGGCCACCGGGCTCGCGTCCCTCGACACCTCGATGTCGCCCGGTTCCAACGTCGCCGTCCGGCCATCCGCGGTCACCCACTGCTGCTCACTGTCGATCCAATAGGCCAGCGACGCGTTCGGGTCGCCGAGCGCGTCGCGGAATGCGTCGGTGAGATCGGTCCCAGGTGCGGTTGAACCGAGCCGGGACCGCAGTACGGCGAGCGCGTCGTAGCGGCGACGGTCGAATCGCCGGTCGATGCGATCCTGGAGTCGTTCGTACAGGGGCCGCGCCGTCATAACCGCCACCGCAGCGCCCACCACCGCCGGCACGGTCGACCCGTCAGCGACCAGGCCGAACACCTGCCCGACCACCACCGACACGACGACGAACACGAACGCCAGGACAACTGAACTGCACACGTACGCCGTCGCCCGGCTCAGGATCCGATCCACGTCATAGAGCCGGAACCGCATGACCGACAGCCCGGCCACGACCGGCACCACGAGCACGAACCCGCCGGTCGCGATCGTGCGCAGTGCCGGCTGATCGGTCATCGCAGCGGCGTAGGACGCGACGACGAGCAGCGGCAAAGGAAGCACCGCGCCGAACAGCCACCGCAGCTGCAGGCGCTCGTCATCCACCGCCCGCCGGTAGCGCAGCACGAGCGACACCCCGGCGACGACGAGGCCGACCATCACCACCGTGATGCCGATGCCGGCCACCGCGTTCACCAGCGGCGAGATCGAGGTGAGCGCCCACGGGTTCGTGAGCGCATCGAAAGGCGGGTCGAACGGTGTGTCCTGCACTGCCTTCGCGGCCAGCGCGGCCACCGCTGCCACCGTGGTTACCCGCAGCGCGACACCCCAGCGTCGAGTGAGCGTCGAACCGGTCGGCGTCAGGTGCAGGATCGCGGCGAGGAGCGCGAACCAGGCGATGAAGCTCGCCTGACCGGCCACCAGCGCCAGCCGAGGCAGCGGCCCCGACTCCCCGAGCACCACCGCATGCAACAACGCCCACGCGTCACCGGCTGCGCCGACGCCGAGAGCTACACCCAACGCCAGGAACAGCCATCCCACCGGGTGCCGGCGACGGCGGACCGCCACGACCAGGCCGACCGTCGCGGCGCTCGCCATCGCCGAGCCATACACGACCGCCTCAGCCGGGTCACCGACCAGGTCCGCGCGGCCCAACGCCGCTGCTCGCCGATCGCAGGCGATGGCCGCCACCAACAGCAGCATCGTGGCCAGCCACCCGGCCGCCGCCACACCCGTCGCCATCCGGCGAAGCCCTCCCGTCACCGCCCCATCCTCGCAGCAGAGGCCCGGGGCCCGCCTCGGGGACAGCCCTGACGCGATCAACCGGATGGCCCCGATGACCCGGAACCACGATCGAACCCATGGTGAGGTGATCCACACGAAAGGACCCGCTCATGGCACCCCGATCAACGCGAACCATGCTGCCCGTCATCGCCGTCTCGGCCGGCATGATCATCGTCGGACTCGTTCTCGGCGCCGGCCGCGACAGCGAGGACACCTCGGTACTCAACACCGCGTCCAAGCTGCTCCTCACCGTAGGCCTGCTTGCGCTGGTCGTCTCCTGCGTCGCCGAAGCCGTACGCCGACGCCGTGCCCGACCGGGCCGTACCAATGTTCGCCGAGTCCCGTAGCGGACTCGATTGCGAACGCGCGTGCGCTCAGTGGAAGCGGGCGAGGAGTCGTGTCTGCTGGGCGCGGGCGTTGCGTCCGAAGAACCACGTTGCGACAGGAGCCAACGCTCCGCCGTGGCTTGGCACGCACCACCCAGGCCGGTGGGCCATCGGGTTTTCCCGCCCGTCGTGCCAGGGCTGACCCCGATGTCCTCGGAATCGATCCGCGGCGAAGATCACACGTGGCACATCGCGCCGCGCCAGCGAGGAGACGACATGACCACCGAACGATCAGCGAGCACCCCGAGGAGGGCGTCGGATCCAGAGCTGCTGGACGAGGCCAGGAGCATCATCGAGGCGGTCAACCGACGTGATGTCGAGTTCCTCATGGCCAAGCTCTCACCGGACTACATCGGCGAGTGGCCGGACGCGACGCTCGAGCGCGACGCGTCGATCGAGCGCGAGATCGTGATGATGACCGGCATCCCCGACACGCATTTCGGCATCAATACCGCCACTGTGCTCGGCGATGGCCGGGTTCTGGTTGAGGCAACCGTCAGCGGGACCCATACCGGCACCCTCGTCCTGCCTTTCGGCGTGACGCTCCCACCGACCGGACGGAGCCTGTCGATGCCTTTCGACTTCATCATGACCTGGGCTGACGGACTGCTGGCCCACGAGCGGCTTCGCTTCGACCACCACGTCCTCATCCAGCAGCTCGGCGGCACCATCGGGTCGTCCCTGGACGAGCGGAGTCGGCGGGCGATCTCGCTGCACGCTGCCGGGGCGGCCGGTGACTTCGACACCGTCCTCGCCGCATACCACCCCGACATCGTCTGGACCAACGGCCTCGCCGCGGGTCCGTGGGCCGGCACCTTCCGCGGCATAGATGAAGTCGCCACGATGTTCATCGAGTTCACCCAGTTCTTCGAAGGCACCTTCACCCAGGACGTGGTCGACTCGTTCGCCTCTCCCGATCGCACCATCCTCCTTCTCCACGAGCGTGGCGAGAAGGGCGGTCACGTCTTCGACAACCGGGCACTCTGGGTGAGCCGCGACGTCGACGACCTCACGGTCGAGATGTGGACGCTCGACCAGGACCGATCCGCCACCGAGGCCTTCTGGTCTGCCGTTGCCCCCTGACGGCCATGTCGGTGCGACGACGACTCGTCGTCCTTCTCGTCTCCCGGGCCGTCGGCGCCGTCGCAGCCGTGGCGCTCGGCGTCACCTCGCTCTGGTCTCGATCCGTGGGATGATCGGCTGGTGAGCGAGTACCGGCTGCGGGTGGCCGCATGGGTCGCTGCCGGGCTGTCGGTCGCCGTCGCCTTCACCGGTCTCGCCCTTGCCCTCGGCGATGACCGCTCCGACATCCCCAGCCCAACGCTCATCGGTGCCACCAACGGGGTCTTCCTGGTTGTGATCGCACTCGTGATCGTCGACCACCAGCCCCGCCAGGCCGTCGGCTGGACGCTGGGCATCTCCGGTGCGGGGCTGGCCGCGAGCGGTTTTCTGGTCGCCCTCGCCGATCGTTCGGTCAGCACGAGCGCGGACAACTTCGAATGGGTTGCCCTGGTGGCCGGGTCCGTTGCTTTCGCGATGGGCGCGGTCACGTTCCTGGTCTTCCCCACGGGTGCCATTGCGACGGGCCGCTGGGCGCGGGCGCTAACCAGGGCGCTGCTCGCCCTGTTGGCGCTCGCGCTGGTGGTAGGAGCGGTCGCTGGCTGGACCATCCGGGGTCCGGTGCTGTGGGGGTACATGGTCGACGACGTCGTGCCGGAGTCGGTGCCGGTGGGCCTGGACATTGTGTTCGTCGTCGACCAGATCGCGTCGTTCGCCTGGCTGGTCGGTCTGGTCTCGATCCTTGTCCGCTATGTCCGCGCCAGCGGTGAGCGGCGCCAACAGCTCGCGTGGGCAGTGCTGGGGATCGCGACGACGGTCGTGCTGCTGGTGCCCGGCTACGCGCTCCTGGGTCCCGGAGTGCAGTACGTGGCGGCCATCCCCCTCGTGACTGGCCTGATGGTGGCGATGCGTCGGAGCTCGTTGTTCGGGGCCGATGCGATCGTGCGGGTCGCTGCTCGCTACGGCCTCCTGTCGGTCATGCTCG
>CAYVDN010000052.1:0-22041 GCA_964450685.1 uncultured Microthrixaceae bacterium | reverse complement strand
CACACGACCAGTCCCCGCTCGCCCAGGCTCTCGACGACAGGAGCGATCCAACGCGGTGGCCGCCCGGTGGCTATGACGACGCGCAGACCGAGGTCCTCGACACCGAGGACCGCCCTCCGGGTGCGTTCCGAGACGGTCCCGTCCGAGCGGAGAAGTGTTCCGTCCAGGTCCGTCGCAACAGCCCTCACGGCAGAGCTCCATCGACACCGTCTATGGAATCGATCCAAAGTTTTGATACACCAAGCATATTCGAATCTGCTATGTTCATATGCGTTACCTATCAACCCCGATTCCAGAGGTGAGTCTGAATGTCACTGGTCAACTCCGAGATCAAGCCCTTCACGGCACAGGCCTTCCGCAACGGCGAGTTCGTCACCGTTTCGGATGAGGACCTGAAGGGGGGCTGGAGCATCATGTTCTTCTACCCCGCCGACTTCACCTTCGTCTGCCCGACCGAGCTCGGCGACATGGCCGACAACTACGAAGAGTTCAAGAAGCTCGGCGTCGAGGTCTACTCGGTCTCGACCGACACGCACTTCACCCACAAGGCGTGGCACGACACCTCCGACACGATCGGCAAGATCACCTACCCGATGATCGCGGACCCGACCCTGCAGATCAGCACCGACTTCGAGGTGCTCCGCGAAGGCCAGGGCCTGGCTGACCGTGGCACCTTCCTGATCGATCCCGACGGCGTCATCCAGTTCATGGAGGTCACAGCGGAAGGCATCGGCCGCAACGCTTCCGAGCTCCTCCGCAAGGTCAAGGCTGCACAGTACGTGCGTTCGCACCCGGGTGAGGTCTGCCCGGCCAAGTGGGAAGAGGGCTCCGACACCCTCGCCCCCGGACTGGATCTGGTCGGAAAGATCTGATCCATCTCGGTGCGGGGCCGGCCCCTTACCCCCCCCCCCCCCCGCCCCCCCCCCGACTCCCCGCCCCGGCTCCTCGCCCCCGCCACCCGCGCCCCCCATCTACCCGGAGGTCACCGTGCTCGACCCTCAGCTCGCAGAACAACTGAGAGGCCACCTGGCCCGCATCGCCCAGCCGATCGTGCTCGCCACGTCGTTGGACGACGGCACCAAGTCCGCCGAGCTGGCCGAACTGCTCGACGAGATCGCATCGATGAGCGCGGACATCACGGTCGTCCGACGTGACGACGACGAACGTCGCCCGTCGTTCGCAATCGAACGCGTCGGCACCGATGTCAGCGTCCGCTTCGCCGGCATCCCGATGGGACACGAGTTCACCTCCCTGGTCCTGGCCCTTCTCCAGGTCGGTGGCCACCCATCCACCGCCAACCCCGAGACGCTCGAGCAGATCCGCAACCTGGACGGCGAGTACCACTTCGAGACGTACTTCTCGCTCACCTGCCAGAACTGCCCTGACGTCGTCCAGGGCCTTAACCTGATGAGCATCGTCAATCCCCGCATCCACCACACGGCGATCGACGGTGCCCTGTTCCAGGACGAGGTGGATGCACGCCAGGTCATGGCTGTGCCGTCGGTGTTCCTGGACGGAGAGCTGTGGGGCTCTGGCCGCATGTCGCTGGAGGAGCTGGTTGCGAAGCTCGACTCCGGCATGGCCGACCGCGAAGCGGCCCGTCTCGGTGCCGAGGACCCCTACGACGTCCTCATCGTCGGCGGCGGCCCCGCCGGCGCAGCCGCGGCCGTCTACGCCGCTCGCAAGGGAATCCGCACCGGTGTCGTCGCAGAACGCTTCGGCGGCCAGGTGCTCGACACAATGGCCATCGAGAACTTCATCTCCGTCCCCTACACCGAGGGCCCGAAGCTCGTCACGGCCCTGGAACAGCACGTGCGTGAGTACGACGTCGACGTGGCCAACCTGCAGAGAGCCGCCGAGTTGGTGCCAGCCGAGCGAAGCGAGTCGGGTGACATCGAGGTCCGCCTCGAAAGCGGTGTGAGCCTCCGGGCTCGTTCGGTCGTGTTGGCCACCGGTGCCCGCTGGCGGTCGATGAACGTCCCCGGCGAACAGGAGTACCGCACCAAGGGTGTCGCCTACTGCCCGCACTGCGATGGCCCCCTCTACAAGGGCAAGCGCGTTGCGGTCATCGGCGGCGGCAACTCCGGGGTCGAGGCCGCAATCGACCTGGCCGGCGTGGTCGCCCACGTGACGTTGATCGAGTTCGATGAGCAACTCCGCGCCGATGACGTGCTCCAGCGCAAGCTGCGGAGCCTGCCCAACGTCGACGTCGTCGTCAGCGCGCTGACCACCGAGGTGCTGGGCGACGGCTCCAAGGTGACGGGTCTCACATACACGGACCGCACCACCGACGAATCCCATCAGGTCGACCTGGAGGGGATCTTCGTCCAGATCGGGCTGCTCCCGAACAGCGAGTGGCTGGAAGGAAGCGTCGAGCTCTCCCCCAGGGGTGAGATCGTGGTGGACGAGCGCGGTGCCACATCGGTCCCGGGCGTGTTCGCTGCGGGTGACGTGACCACGGTGCCGTACAAGCAGATCGTCATCGCCATGGGCACGGGTGCCACCGCTGCGCTCTCCGCCTTCGACCACCTGATTCGAACCAGTGCGCCATCCGACGGCTCTGGCGAGTCCGACCCACAGCAGGAGCCGGCGCTCGTCTGAGCGCCGGTTACCGATGAACCTCCAGGATCTGCGCTACCTGGTCGCAGTCGCGGATCACCGCCACTTCGGTCGCGCTGCGGAGGCGTGCTTCGTCAGCCAGCCGACTCTGTCCACGCAGATCAAGAAGCTCGAACGTGAGCTGGGCGTGGAGCTGATAGAGCGGAACCCACGTCACATCCTGTTGACGACCGTCGGCGAGGCGGTCGTCGAACGCGCAAGGGTCGTGCTGCGCGAATCGGACGCCATCCACGATGTTGCCCGACGGGCATCCGACCCCGAGGCCGGCAGCCTCCGCATCGGACTGTTCCCCACGCTGGCCCCGTATCTGCTCCCCCATGTCGTGCCGGCGCTCCACGAGCGCTTTCCCAAGCTCGAACTGCTGCTCGTAGAGGAGAAGAGCGCAGTGGTCCACGAACAGCTGCGTGACGGTCGACTCGACGTCGGCCTGCTGGCGCTACCGGTGCACGACGACCGGCTCCACTGCGAGAACCTCTTCGTCGAGGACTTCGTCCTGGCGGTCCCGACCGACCACCCCCTGACGGCGTTGCCGGAACCGATCGACACTTCGGTGCTTGCTGGCGAGAACGTCCTCCTGCTCGAGGAGGGGCACTGTCTGCGCGACCAGGCGCTGTCGGTGTGCCGTCTCGCCGGGGCCGACGAGCGCGCCGGATTCCGCGCCACGAGCCTGGAGACGCTGCGCCAGATGGTCGCTGCTGGTGTCGGCGTAACACTCCTGCCCGAGCTGGCGGTTCAACCCCCGGTCGCCCCTTCGCCGGAAGTTGCACTCCTCCGCTTCAAGGACCCGGTGCCGAACCGTCACATAGCCATGTTCTGGCGGCCGACGAGCACCTACGCCGACGTCCTGTCGCAGGTGGCCGAGGAGATCCGCTCGATCGTGCGTTCCCGCCACCTGGTCAGGTGAGCAGGAGGGTCAGATCACCGAGAAGGCCGCGATGGCCACCAGGAGCACGACGACACCGATCATCAACAGCGCCGCCGCCAGGGGTGGATGGCCCTGACCCTGTTCAGGCACCGAGGGCCTCCACCGCGGGGAAGAGCACGTTGTTCTCCTTGTGCACATGGAGGTGGGTGTCGGCCTCGAGCTGGGCAAGGCCCTGGTAGAGGGCCTGGTAGCTGCCGCATGCGTCGTCGGGGAGCGCGAAGTCGAGTGCGTCGGCGCGTAGCTTGGCGAGGAGCTCGCCAGTGAAGTCGTGCTCGGCGCGCATGACCCGGATCGGAGCGGTGAGTGGCGCCGGCGGAGTCTCACCGGCATCGACCGCTGCCGAGAGCTCACGGATCAACGGGAACAGCACCCGCTCCTCCTTCGCCAGGTGCGGATCGAGATCGTCCACCAGCGCGCGTACGTCGGCGCGCACGGCCACCAGCTCCGGATGGCGGTCGCCGTGGACGGTCGCGACCTTCTCGGCGAGTGCGTCCAGCCTGGGCAGTTCGGCGTGCAGGTACGCGTGATGGACTGACTCCAGATGGTCCACCAGCTCGGCGGGTGGCATCGAGGCCCAGGTCTCGTCGGCGGGGGCTTCTGGAACGGCGGCCAGCGCCGACAATGCGGCCAAGACGGCATCGACGTCAACGCCATCGGCGCTGGTCGCCTCCTGCAACGTCCGTTGGCCGCCGCAGCAGTAGTCGAGGCCGAAGTACTGCAACACCGCCGCGCTCGACGGGCGAGCTGTGACGATGTCGGCCAGCTTGGCCTCCAATGAAACCGGTGCCCCGGTGGATGTGGTGCTCATGACGAACCTCCTGTCAGCGCGACCGGCACCTCGCCGACCACGGTAATGACCCCGGCAGGGCACGCGGACGCGCCACGCCGGGCCTGCTCTGCCAACTCTGGTGGCACCAACACCACGTGCAGGGCGATCTGCCCTTCCTCGTCGAGCGGATACACGTCAGGTGCCCATCGGTGGCAATTGCCCCAGCCCTCGCACAGGCCCGGGTGGATCCTGACCTTGAGCCCCATCTGATCGGCGACACCGCTCATGACGCCACCAGCGACGACAGGGGGCTCTCGGCCAGCTGCTGGGTCAGCACCGCTCGGGCACGTGCCCAGGCCTGGTGCAGTGCGCAGATCGAACCATCGGCGCAGTCACGGTCCTCGAGAACGCAACGACCCCCTTCAGTGGGGCCCTCGGTCGCCTCGATCACGTCGAGCATGCTCACCTCGGCCAGGTCGGCGACCAGCAGATAACCACCGGTTGGACCCGGATCCGAGCGGACCCAGCCTGCCGCGACCGGAGCCGCCATCGCCTGGGAGAGGAACCCGGGAGTTGTGCCCACCCGCTCGGCCAATTCGGCCGACTTGGTACGGCGTCCCAGCCGTTCGAGCTCCAGGAGCGCCCTGGTCGCCAGGTCCGTCCGCCGCGTTATCTCCAATCGCATAGTCAGAGACTACAGGACTGGATGGAGATCACAAGCGGGTGGACCGACCCGCCGCGGAGAACTCGGTCAACGCTCACCAAGTCTGGGCACCAGGTCAGCGCAGCAGTCGGGAGCTGCCCCCGACCAGGCGCTGCGAGACGGCGGCCGGTAGCCGCGAGAGACCGTCGAGAAGCACGGCATCAGGGCCGATCAGAGCGCGACGGCGGTTGCGTTCGACGGCCGCCAGGATCTGGCGTGCCGCCGACTCAGGCGTAGTGCGGGCAATGCGGTCGAAGCTCTTGGCCGCAGCGTCGGTGTCGCCACCGAGAGGTGACGTCTTCGGGTCGAGTCGGGCGTTGCGCACGATGTTCGTGCGGATTCCACCCGGATGCACGGTCGTGGCGGAGACACCACAGCGCTCGGCGTCGAGCTCTATCCGCAACGCGTCGGTGAAGCCCCGCACCCCGAACTTGGCGGCGTTGTAGGCCGACTGACTCGGAATGGAGAGAAGCCCGAACACGCTCGAGATGTTCACGACATGCCCCTCACCCGAGGCCTTCAGCAGAGGTAGGAACTCCTTGGTGCCGTGGACGACCCCCCAGAAGTTCACGCCCATCAACCAATCCAAGTCCTCGTACGACATTGACTGCACGGTTGCACTGAGCGCCACACCGGCGTTGTTGATGATGACGTTCACACGGCCGTGGTCATCGACCGCTCGGGCCGCCCACTCGGCGACGGACGGGCGGTCGGCCACGTCGACCCTGCTCGCCACGACCTTCGTCCCGAATCCCTCGCAACGCCGTACGGTCTCGGTCAGACCGACCTCGTCGACGTCGCTGATCGACAGGTGGGCCCCCCGACGTGTGAGCTCGCAGGCGAGGGCCTGACCGATACCGGAGCCTGCGCCGGTGATCGCGACGACCCGTCCACGGAATTCCTTCATATCAGTCCAACCCCCATCGATCTGCGGGTCAGCTGTCGCGTGAACCGGCCAGCCGGTCCAGCATCAGGCCGTTCTCCCCGAAGAGGATCTCGCGCCAGTACGCGGCCAGCTCCGTCGTGTCACGGTCGTCGGGGTGAAAGCCAGGGCGGTCGTACTCCCTCAGCTGCTGCCAGATCTCGCGTCGGAACATCGGGGTGGCGCGGAACCGGCGGAAGCTCGCGCGCAACCGGCCCTTCTCGTAGGTCGCAGGGTCTGTGCTCAACGAGATGGCCATCTGCACCGCGATTGCCACGATCAGCCCGATCCGTATGCCCTTCATCGTCAGCACACGGGTGCGCTCGCTGCCACCCACCGCGCAGTAGACGTCGTACGCGACCGACTTGTGCTCGCACTCCTCGAGCGCGTGCCACAGGAACAGGTCATGCACCGCCGGCTCACCGGGGAACATCCGCGCCTCCTCGTCGGTGAGCATGAGCTCGGCGAGAGTCGCCGTGAAGTGCTCGAGCGCGGCTGTGGCTGCGAGGTTGGCCTTGGGGGTGCAGATGCGTTCACGGTTCTTCAGGCCCCAGCGGGTGAAGGCCTCGAACTTCAGCGTCGGATAGCCGAGTTGGGCGAGTCGACGGTTGAACGCACGGTGCTCTCGGCCGTGGATCGACTCCTGCCCGATGAAGCCCGAGACCTGCCTGGACAGCTCGGGATCGGTGATCTCTGACCGGAAGTGCCGCACCGAGCGGACGAAGAAGTCCTCGCCGTCCGGGAACATGGACGACAGCGCAGCGAAGAAGTGACTCGGAAGCAGATCGCCGTCGAGGGCGTAGTGCCGGTCGATCTTCGCGAGCGACTCCTCGAAGGAGACCCGGCGGGTCGGGACCTTGCGCTGCGGAACGGCAGTGGAACCCGCCTCCGCCATCATCGTCGTGCTTGCCATCTCGCCTCCCTGCTGTCGGCCGACCGACGCCCACCGACGATCGACATCGTAGAGGAATTGAGTGATTTCCTCAATTCCTCAATTCTGCTAGGGTGTCATCGATGTCCGACGCCCGCGCAACCAAGGGGGAGCTGACCCGCAGAGCGCTGCTCGACGCTGCGATCGAGCGGTTCGGCCACGACGGCTACCGAGCGACATCAGTCGCTGACATCACCCGCGACGCCGGCGTCAGCGGAACTGCGGCCTACGCATACTTCGACAACAAGGAGGCGTTGTTCCTCGCGGCGTTGGACGAGGATGCCGCCGCCGTCATGGGCGAAGGGCTGTCGGGATTCATGGACGATCCCGACGCGCTGTCGTGGCGTATGACGCTCATCACCGCACTCGTCGAAGCGCTCGACCACCACCCGCTCGCAAGGCGGGTCCTGGCTGGGCTGGAACCCGATGTCACCGACCGCGTGCTCGAGATCCCGGCCCTGGTCGAACTGCGCAAGGCGGTCGTGGAACGGCTACGGGTCGACCAGGCTGCCGGTGTGGTGCGAGCGGACCTGGACGTGGAGAGCGTCGGCAACGGGGCCGTCACTATCATCCTGGCGCTGCTTGTCGCGGTGGAGCAGTTCGGACGAGGCGCGATCGCACGGCACGGCCCCGACATCTTCTCGGTGTTCGACGCCGCGTTGGGACTCACACGTAGCGACTGATCACCTCGTCGCCGTACGCTGCGAGCGACTCCTCGGGCTCGCCCCAGAAGAGGAACGAGGGCAGGATCACCCTGCTGACGCCCATGGCGGCGAGTGCCTCGATCTCCTCGTGGGCACGGGAACCGATCGCTCCCCGCCCGGCGCTGGTCAGCTCGATCGAGGACGGGTCACGACCGTGCTCCCTGGCCGTGGAACGGACGACGTCGAAGAGGTGGGCCAGCTCGTCGTGGCTTCCCTTGCCGGGGAAGTAGCCGTCGCCGAGTCGGCCGGCTCGGCGAGCGGATGCCTCGGTGTGACCACCCACGTGTACCGGCACCGTCCCAGCAGTGGGCTGCGGCAGCAGGATGCAGTCGTCGAAGTCGACGAACTCCCCGTGGAACGATGCCGGACGCTGCGACCAGAGCGCCCGCATGGCCGCCACGTACTCGTCAGCCCGCGCACCGCGTCGGGCGAACGGCACACCGATCGCGTCGAACTCCTCCTCGAGCCAACCCACGCCGACGCCCAGCTGCAGGCGTCCCCCCGACATGACGTCGAGCGTCGCGAGCTCCTTCGCCAGCACGACAGGGTTGCGCTGGGGAAGTATCAGGATGCCGGTGGCCACCCGGATCCGAGAGGTCACGGCCGCCACGTGCGCCAACCAGATCAGTGGATCGGGTATCGGCGAGTCCTCGCCTCCGGGCATGCGACCGGACTGGTCGTAGGGATACGTCGACTCGTAACCGGCCGGTACCACGACGTGCTCTACGGCCCACAGCGACTCGAACCCGGCGTCCTCGGCCGCACGGGCGAACCGTGTGGCCCCGTCCGGGTCTGCGAAGGGGCCGGTGTTCGCGAAGACGATCCCGAATTCCATCGCGGCAACCTAACCGAGCACGGATGACACCCGCTCAGATATTGTTGCATCTGGGCTGCAAGAGTCATCGCATGGACGTGGGGGTGCTCCTGTGACAGAGCTGATCATCGACTCGCTCCAGCGACGAATGGCGACCATGCACTCGCTCTACTACCAGGCAGTGGACACGATGGACCTGTCGCACGTGAATCACTTCGAGCGAGCAGGCGTGTTGCCGATCGCCTTCTCGCTCTTCCACTACACGAACATGCAGGACGCGACGTTCGTAGTCATGGCGGGCCAGGCCCCCATCTGGGACGACAGCTGGCAGGCCCGGGTCCGGATGGCGATCGACGACCACGGCAAGGAACGCTCCGTCGAGGAGATGGTCGACCAGCGCATCGGCGACTTCGAAGCGTTCAAGGATTACCAGCGCACCGTCTTCGACCGCACCGAGGCCTGGCTCGGCACCCTGGACCTGGACCAACTCCAGCGGGTGCTCATACCCAGGCCCTTCCCCGAGGTCGTGGCCAGCACCTACAGCGCCCGGTGCGCAGGCCCCGAGGGCATAACGCTGCTCGACGCGATCGAGTGCTGGCACTACCAGCACGGACTGCGCCACATGGGCGAGATCGAGCTCGCACGGGGTCTTGTGGGACTGGGCGGCATGACGTCCTGACGTCGATCAGCCATCTTGCTGATGACCACCTACTACGAGCTGGAAGGGAGGTCCTTCGCCAGCACCACGAACCGGAGGTCGTCCCGTCGTGGTTCACCGAACCGCTCGTCGCCGTAGGGGAACGCCCGGTGCTCGCCCGTCGTCTCGTAGCCCCGGCGGTGGTACCAGGCGATCAGCTCCGAGCGCTGTTCGATGACGGTCATCGTCATCCGGGTCGCGTGGAACTCATCCGCCGCAACCGCCTCGGCCGCCGAGAGCAGCTGTCGCCCGATGCCCGCGGCCTGACGGTTGGGGTCGACCGCGAACATCCCGAACGACGCTGTGGCCCCGGCCTCGCGTCGCACCTCGCAACAACCGAGCATCGACTCACCTCCGGTTCGCACCAGGACGATCGAGTCGGGGTCCGTCAACGTTGCGGCCATCATCTCCGGGTCCACCCGTTGCCCGTCGAGAAGGTCGGCCTCGGTGGTCCACCCCGCACGCGATGCATCCCCCCGGTACGCGGACTCGACGAGCGCGACCAACGCAGCCGTGTCCCCGATATCGGCTCGACGAAGCCCGTTCACCGATGATCGGCTCACAGATCCTTCAGGACTCCGTCCACGTAGTCCGCGACCTTCGACGACCACAGGTAGCCGACATGGTTGCCCGGGAACCAGCGGATCGATGGCTGCTCCCAGTGCTCCCACAGGGCCTGCGCCTGTGTCGGCACAGCCATGCGGTCTCCGAGACCGGCGAAGATGAAGCGCCTGTCGCGTGGCACGAGGCAATCCATCGCGAGCGGTGAGATGACCCGGTGGACCGGTTCCACGTTCCCCTTGAGAATGCCGTGCTGCACGGCGCGCTCACGCACGTGCTCGGGAGCCTGACGTGAGAACAACGCCGGGAAGTCGCAGACGGGGATGCCGGCGATCACCGCGTCGAGGTCCGCCTCGAAGCACGACGTCAGCGAGCTGACGTACCCGCCGAGCGAGACGCCGTGCAGCGCCACCGCGGTCGGCCCCCGGTCCCTCACCCAGCTGAGCAGTCGGCGCACGTCCCAGACCGACTGCGAAACCGCGTGTACGCAGTTCATCATGTCGAAGCCGAGGAAGTCCTCACCTCCTATGCGTGAAGGCCTGCGCCT
The DNA here is from genome assembly GCA_964450685.1 of uncultured Microthrixaceae bacterium. Classification (GTDB taxonomy): domain Bacteria; phylum Actinomycetota; class Acidimicrobiia; order Acidimicrobiales; family Microtrichaceae; genus JBAOHV01. The sequence continues at coordinate 11,849 of CAYVDN010000052.1, read as the reverse complement.
CCCGTGCACCGGCAGGACGATGGCGGCCACGTTCCAACCCAGCTCGTGGTGGATGTGGAGCGCGCGGAACGTGATGATGTCGGCGAGAGGAGCACCGGTACCGAACCCGTGCACGGCAACCATCCACGGTCGGGGTCCATGGTCGTGCTCCAGCAACCACGCCGCCGCCGTGCGGTTGCGCTCGAAAGCGGCCCAGCGTGTGGCGCCGGGCTCCTCAGCGCGGGGCTCGTAGCCGCTCTCCCACTCGATCCACCTGTACGACTGGCCGAGCGCCCAGCCCCGCGAGGACGAGGTGTCAGCATCCTCGAGCGGCGGCGGGTCCGAGTGGTACGAGCGTGGGTCGTCGATCCATCCGCGACGCTCGAACAGCTCACGGGCTGCTGCAACCTCCTCGCCAACGCGCACATAGTCGGCCCGATGAGGAGAACGGCTCGGTCCCTGCACGAGAGCCATGACTGCCTCGTCCATCGCCACGTGGGCAGCGAGAGCTGCCGTCATGCGGATCTGCGGGGCGCCCGGGATCCTGCCCGCTTCGGTGAGTCCTGCCTCCAGCGCCCACCGCATGGTGCGGGGAGCCACCGTCGTCAGCCGCGCGAGTGGCCAGCGGGCGATGCCCTTCTCGACCCGGTTGAGCAGGGTGATGCTGCCCGGCTCGAACTCCGCCTGGGCCAGCTGCTCCTCCTCGTCGAGTTCGGGAACGTCCGTGCCCAATCTCCGTCGCAGCAACTCGATCGTCATCCTCGGGACGCCTCCTTCTCGGCCGCCACTCGGAGCACCTCCACAGCAGCGGCAATTCCGTCAGCAAGCTCATCGATTCGCGGAGCGACGTCAGGACACGAGATGACCCCGATGTCCATGTTGCCCATGTTCGACAGGACCGTGATGTTCAGGGCGGAACCCTCGATGAGCGGACCGAACGGATACACCGCCTCGATCCTGGCTCCTGCGACGTACAACGGGAACGGCGGGCCGGGGACGTTGGAGATGACCAGGTTGTGGATCGGCGCGAGGCGATCTGCCAGACCTGCGGAGCTGTACATGCGTGATGCCATGTTGAAGATCGCCGGCGGGGTCACTTCGGTGACGTCACCGATCATGTCGGCGCCAAGGGCGCCGTGAACGACCTTGGCGTCCCTCGTGTCCGCCTTGATCGCGTGTAGCTGCTCGATCGGATCCTCGACGTGCACGGGAAGGCGGACGAACATGTTCGAGACCTGGTTCACCGCCCTCTCGTCGGTTGTCGCACCGTGCACCGAGACCGGCACGCTCACAACTAGCGGGCGGTCCAGGTGCTCACCGTTGTCGGCCAGGTACTTGCGCAGCGCCTGTGTGCAGGCCGCCAGGAACACATCGTTCACCGTGGCGCCGAACACCGACTTGACCAGCTTCAGGTCGTCCAGCGACGACGACGAGAACGCCACCGCCCGCCTGGGGGTGAGAGACTTGTTGAAGAAGGTGCGGGGCGCCTCGAACGGGCGGGCCATCGTCGCTCGATCGTCCTCGTCGCCGCCCACCACCTCGCGCAGGACCCGGGCCGCAGATCCGAGCGACCGACCGAATGCCCTGACCCCGCGCAGTGGATCACGAGCACGTGAGAAGAGTGCGTCGCCTGCGAGCACCAGGCGATTGGGCAGCGCTTCGGCCCGGTATGGCGGCGGCGGTTCGTCCTGGACGTCAGGTTCGAGGTCGACGATCTGTGCCATCAGGTCGGTTCCTGTGACACCGTCCACGGCCACGTGGTGCACCTTGGACACAGACGCCAGGGAGCCGTCCGCGAAACCCTCGAGGATCGTCATGTCCCATAGCGGGTGGTCACGGTCCAGCGGATGCGACGCATACTCCCCCACCCATGCCGCCAGGTCCTCCGCGGTGGCGTCGCCGCCCAGGTCCACGCGGTGCAGGTGCCTGTCGATGTCGAAGTCCGGGTCGAACGCCCAGACCGGGTGATCGATCCCGAACGGTGCTGGCAACATGCGCTTGCGGAAGACCGGGATCCGGTGCAGACGACTTATCACGTGATCACGGAACCGCTCGAAGCTGTATCCACCGGGGACCGTCGAGGGGTCGAGCACGAGCACCCCGGTCACGTGCATGTGCACGGTCGGATGCTCCATGTACAGAAACGCGGCATCCGCCGCTGAGATGCGTTCCACCGCACCAGTGTGGCAGGAATCACAGCCCGTACCGTCCATGGAATACCACCTGGTGATGCAATCGATCGGAGTCACGGTGAGGAGCTCGCTCCCCACCGCCGACCCCGGTGTTCCCCCGCGCCGTGGGGAACCGTAGATCAGCCCGCCCGCCCGGTCGACTCCGAACGCGACAGACTCACTGGATGGCGACATCGGACGGCACACCGGCACCCGAGACAGTGGTCGACGCCTTGGCGTTGCTGCGTTCCGAGGGCTACGAGACCGAGTTCCGACTGGTCGACGGCGAGCTCCACTGCGACGTCCATGACGCGTCCTGTCCGGCTACCGAAGCTGTCGTCGAGCAGTTGTTCCGATTCGAGGGGATGAGCGATCCCGGCGACGAGATGATCGTCTTCGGTCTGCTCGACCCGATCAGCGGTCGCCGGGGTGTGCTCGCGTCCGGGTTCGGGCCGTCTGCCGACCCCGAGCTGCTGGATCACCTGACGGGACTCGCCACTCGGTTCAACCGCGGTTGAGCTAGGCCGATGGGGGTCCGGCGAGGGTGCCCCAGGTAACGGTCGACTCGATCTCGAATGCGAGCTGCAGCAGCAACGGATCCTGCCCGTGGCCTGCGCTGAACATGACCCCGACCGGGATGCCCGTCTGGTCGTCCCGGCCGAGCGGGAGACTGATCGAAGGAGTGCCGGCCGCGTTGGCCAGCGGCGTGTAGGGCATCCATGAGAACACACGAGCGAGCAGCTCCTTGTGCTCCACATCGTTGGACAGGTGGCCCAGCTGCGGCGCGACGGTCGAGGTGACCGGCGACAGAAGGACGTCGTAGCGGCGATGGAAGTCCTCCATCTGTGCACTCGTGCGACGCAGTCGCCGCGAGACACCGACCATGTCGCTGCGATCGGCGACGGCAGCTGACGCCATACCCCGCGTGAAGTCGGAGAATCGCGCGGGACGCACGTGGCGGCCGTGGGTGAGCTTCGCCGTCCGCGTGGCCAGGAATGCGAGCATCTCGAAATACGTGACGAAGTCCTCTCCGAACGAGCCGTCGATGGGAGCAGCCACCGTCTCCACCTGGTGTCCCATCCGTTCGAGCATCGCCGTGGCGTCGTCGAAGGCTCGTCGAGTCGGATCGTCGATCTTCACGTCGACCGGTAGACCGTCGGGAAGGTCGATCATCGCGGCGACACGGAGCTTGCGGTCCAGCGGGGCGAAGGCGCCCTGCATCGACTCCATGCGTCGTGCGCGGTAGAGGCGTTCCGCCTGCACCATCCAGGTCGCGGTGTCGCGCACGGTGCGGGTCACCACCCCGTCCACGGTCACCGCCACCGGCAGCAGCTGCTCCTCCCTGTGCGGCAGGACCCGACCTCTGGTCGGCTTCAGGCCCACGAGTCCGCAGCAGGACGCCGGGATCCGGATCGAACCCCCGCCATCCGCGGCGTGCGCCACAGGAACCACTCCGGCAGCCACCAGAGCTGCCGATCCCCCCGACGACCCACCCGTGGTGTGCTGTGTGTTCCACGGGTTCCGGGTGGGTGCCACCCCGGGTGGTTCGGCGCAGGGCACGAAACCGAACTCCGACATCGACGACTTGCCGAGTGTGAGCATGCCCATTTCGTCGAACTGGCGTGCGATGCCCGTTGAACTCGAAGCAACCGGACCGCCGCTGAGCCCGGGCGATCCCCACGTGGTGGGGTATCCCTTCGAGTCGGCCATGTCCTTTATGTACGTGGGCACACCCGCCAACCCACCGCGGCGCTCCAGCCGCTCGGCGGCGTCAACAGCGCGGTCCGCGTCGCTCACCACCACCGCGTTGAGCACCGGCTCGACGGCCGCGGCACGCGCCAGTGCCGCTGCCACCACCTCGGCCGGACGGAGCGCGCCGGATGCGACTGCTGCGGCGGTGGCCACGCCGTCGAGTTCGGCCAGGTCATGGTCGAACGCGTGGACCGCGGTCACTTCTCACCCCTCACCTGCGACACGAATGAGCGGGCGGCGCTCGACCAGTTCCCGTTCAGTGCCTCCAACAGCAGGTCGACCTGCTCGAACGAGACGACACCGCCACCCATCAGGACAAGCCCTCGCGCCGGCCCTTCGCGCAGCGCTGCGCGCACCATGGCGATCGTGGCGTCATCGGGATCCGGGAACTCCTGTGCCGCCCTCTTTATCCCCTCGCGCACTATCACCTTCGACAGCATGCGTCCGACTGCCGTGGCCTCCAGGTCCTCGAGCGTCGAGTTGCGGGTGAACGGCCGGACCGGCGTCACCGCTGGCAGAGGGCCCCCGAACATCGCCCGGAACTCGTCGTCGTCGGCGACGAACCCCGACGGACCCGGCGCAGCTGCGATCTCATCGTTGGACTCGACCTGGATGGTCACGGAGTCGACGACGTCCACCGACGACCTGGCGACGAGGACGTCGAACTCCCCCGCCTCGACCAACCAGTCGTGCGCCGCGACGTCCCACACAGCGAACGCGCGCTGGTCCAGGGTGATCTCTACGCGCTGCTCCGCGCCAGGATCCAAGTGGACCTTCGCGAAGCCCTTCAGCTCCTTGTCGGGGCGGTAGATGCTCGACTCGACATCTCGGACGTAGACCTGCACGACGTCGGATCCGGAGCGTTCACCGGTGTTCCTCACCGTCACGGCCACCGTGAAGTCGGTGCCTGTCCCCTCGACCACGACGTCGTCCCAGGCGAACGTCGTGTAGGACATGCCCGAACCGAACGCGAACCGGGCCGGGACCCCGGCGCTGTCATGGAACCGGTAACCGACGTAGAGACCTTCGCGGTACTGGACCTGGCGCGGGTCACCCGGGAAGTTGCGATCGGCCGGTAGCTGGGCGACGTGCTCGGGGATGCTCTCGGTTAGTCGTCCGCCGGGTTCGGCGTCGCCGAAGAGGACGTCCACGGAGGCCCCTCCGCCTGCCTGTCCGCCGAGCCAGCTCTCGACAACCGCATCGACGCGGTCCGCCCACGGCATGTGCACCGAGCCGCCATTGGAAAGCACCACCACGACCGGGACCGGCGTTGCCGCCAGCGCCTCGATCAGGCGGACCTGGTCCTCCGGCAGGTCGAGTGTCGTGCGGTCGAAGCCCTCGGACTCCATCGCTGCTGGGAGCCCGGCGAACATCACCACCACGTCGGCATCTTCGGCCGCTGCGAGGGCGGCGGCGAACTGCTCGCGGCTCGACGTGCCGGTGCGTGCGTCGAAGCCTTCGGCAGCCACCACCACTGCCTGGTCGCCGACACGGCTGCGAAGCTCGTCGATCGAAGGATCCAGGCGGGTCGGATTGACCTGCGAGCTACCGGCGCCCTGATAGCGGGGTTCTGCGGCGAAGCCGCCGATCACCGCGATGCGACCCGTCACCTCGAGCGGTAGCACACCGTTGTTCGCCAGCAGCACGGTGCCGGCGGCAGCGGCTCGACGAGCGAGGCGATGGTGTCCGTCGTGATCCGCCACCGGACGCAGTCCGGGCTGCTGGCCTCGCTGGAGCAGTTCGACAACGCGTTCGGCGCACGCGTCGATCGCCGCCTCGTCCAGCCGGCCGTCGGCAACCGCTGCGGCAACCTCGGAGTCAAACGAACCTCGGCTGCCTGGCATCTCCAGGTCGAGCCCGGCGGCAATTCCCGCCACCCTGTCGTTCGCCGCCCCCCAGTCGGTCATGACCAGACCGTCGAACCCCCACTCGTCGCGCAGGATGGCGGTCAGCAGCTCGTGGTGCTCCGATGCGTAGGTTCCGTTGACCTTGTTGTAGGAGCACATCACCGTCCAGGGCGACGACTCCGCGACAGCGATCTCGAAACCGCGCAGGTACAGCTCGCGCAGGGTGCGCTCATCGATCACCGCGTCGACGACCAGGCGGTGCGACTCCTGGTTGTTCGCCGCGTAGTGCTTGATGCTGGTCCCGACACCTCGCGACTGGACTCCCCTCACCATCGCAGCGGCCAGCTTGCCGCTCAGGAACGGGTCCTCCGAGAAGTACTCGAAGCTGCGTCCCCCGGCGGGATGGCGCTTGAGGTTGAGGCCGGGACCAAGGACCACCGACACACCGAGGGACCGGGCCTCGTCACCGATCGCAGCACCCACCTCGGCGATCAAGTCCTGGTCCCAGCTGGATCCGAGAGCCGCTGCTGTCGGGAAGCAGGTGGCCGGTTGCGCCGGTGCAACTCCGAGGTGATCGGCCGAGGCGACCTGGCAGCGCAGGCCGTGCGGACCATCTGACACAACGATGCCGGACAGGCCCTCGTCGGGCACGCCGCGCAGCGCCCAGAACCCGTGCCCGGAGAGCAGGCGAATCCTGGTGGTCAGATCCAGCGTCGCGACGATGCCCGAGGCTGACGAGCTGGAGGAAGGGTTCTGTGTGCTGTGGTCCACGGTCCAGACGGTAGCGCCGGGCGGTAGGGTCGCCATCGTGGTGGACCCGGCGGTGACCTTGGAGCTCGATGGGCACGAGGTCCGGATCACCAACCCTGACAAGGTCTTCTTCCCCGCCGTCGGCGCCACGAAGCTCGATCTGGTCCACTACTACCGAGCTGTCTCCGACCCCCTGCTACGGGCTATGCGCGGCAGGCCCGTGCTGCTCGAGCGCTACCCCGACGGCACTGGCGGCAAGTCCTTCTTCCAGAAGCGGGTGCCCAAGGGAGCGCCTGACTGGCTCCGGACGACTGAGGTCTCGACGCCGAACGGCACCACGTCGAACGCCCTCGTCGTGGAGGATCTGGCTCACGTGGCGTGGGCTGTGAACCTGGGGTGTCTAGGGTTCCACGTCTGGCCCTACCTGGCGGACGACCCGGCGCATGTCGACGAACTGCGCGTGGACCTGGACCCGGTTCCAGGCCTCGGGTTCGACGAGATCCGCTCCGCTGCACACAAGGTCAACGACCTGTTCCGCGAGCTCGGGATCGACGCCCGGCCCAAGACCACGGGCTCCAAGGGTTTGCACATCTACGCCCGGCTGGCGCCGCGCTGGGATGCCTACGAGGTGCGCGCAGCCGCCGTTGCGCTGGCCCGCGAGCTCGAACGTCGCCACCCCGACACGATCACCGCGGCGTGGTGGAAGGAGGAGCGCGGTGTCCGCGTCTTCGTCGACTACAACCAGAACGCTCCGCACAAGACGGTGTTCGGAGCGTGGTCCGCTCGTCCGCGGGTTGGTGCCCAGGTGTCGACCCCGTTGCGCTGGGACGAGCTCGACCAGATCGATCCCCAGACGCTGACGATCGCAGACGTACCGGGACGAGTCGAACGCGACGGCGACCCGTGGCAGGGCATGGAGGACGACCCCCAGGACATCACTGTTCTCCTGGACTGGTACCGACGCGACCTCGAGGACGGCCTGATGGATGCTCCGTGGCCGCCCGTGTATCCCAAACAACCGAACGAGCCACCCCGGGTGGCTCCCAGCAGGGCCAAGCGAGTCCCTCCTGACGAAGACCGAGGCGACCAGTAGGGGCGACCCGGCGATCAGCTCAGAGCGGCAGCGCTCGTTCGATCAGCTGTTCTGTGTGGGTCCCGGCAGGAAGCGCACCGAACGCACGACCTCTTCCCCCCGAAAGCCGGGACGCACAGAACGCGTCGGCGACCTCCGGCGGGGAGTGCCGCACCAGCAGCGAGCCCTGAGCGACAAGAGCCAGATCCTCCACCACGGCGCGGGCCTGGGACTCGACGCCGAGAGCTCGGGGCAGATCCTGTCGGAGCCGGCTCACTGCGTCGTCCAGTCGTACGTCCGCTCCCGCGGCGAGATCGATCTCATCCCAGTACGCGTCCAGGACCTTCGGCTCGCGGGCGATTGCGCGGAGGACGTCCAGACAGATGACGTTTCCCGACCCCTCCCAGACGCCGTTGACCGGGCTCTGACGGAACAGCCGTGCAAGGTCGAACTCCTCGACGTAGCCGGCACCGCCGAGGCACTCGAGCGCCTCCGCCGCGTGTTGGGGTGCCCGCTTGCACGTCCAGTACTTGGCCACCGGGGTGAGCAGTCGCGCGAGCAGGAGCTCGTGCTCGTCCGCCCCGCCGGTGTCGTAGGCATGTGCGAGGCGCATGGCTGTCGCCGTTGCGGCCTCGGACTCCAACGCCAGGTCCGCCAGCACATTGCCCATCAGGGGTTGTTCGACCAGGAATCTGCCGAAAGCGCGGCGATGCCTGGTGTGCCAGATCGCCTGCGTGACGCCCTGTCGCATCACCGCTGCCGAGCCGAGCACGCAGTCCAGCCGGGTGTGGGCGACCATCTCGATGATCGTCCGCACGCCGCGGCCCTCCTCGCCCACCATCTGCGCCCAGGTGTCCAGCATCTCGATCTCGCTCGACGCGTTCGATCTGTCACCGAGTTTGTCCTTGAGCCGCTGGATCCGCACGCTGTTGCGACTTCCGTCGGGGCACCACCGGGGCACGACGAAGCAGCTCAGCCCGCCGGGTGCGTTGGCCAGCACGAGGAACGCGTCGGACATCGGTGCTGAGCAGAACCACTTGTGGCCGGTGAGGCGGAACGTCCCGTCGGCGCTCGGTTCGGCTGTCGTGGAGTTCGCACGTACGTCGGAGCCGCCCTGCTTCTCGGTCATGGCCATCCCGAAGGTGGCCCCCGCCTTCTCATGTACCGGACGGTTGGCGGGGTCATAGGTGGTCGAGCAGAGCAGTGGCTCCCACACGGAGGCGACGTCAGGATCGTGGCGAAGCGCGGGAACCGCCGAGTAGGTCATCGAGATCGGACAGACGTGTCCTCCGTCCACCTGGTACCAGGTGATCACCTTCGCAGCGCGCGCCACGTGCGCACCCTTGCCCTGATCTGCCCAGGGAGAGGCGTGCAGGCCGTTCGCGATCGAGACGGACATGAGCTCGTGGTAGGCGGGGTGGTAGTCGACGACATCGAGCCGGCGGCCGTACCGGTCGTGGGTCCGCAGGACCGGCGTGTTCGTGTTCGCCTGTCTCCCCCACTCCTGTGCCTGCTCGCTTCCCGCCAAGCGCCCCAGTTCGTGCAGCTCGGTCAGCGATGCCGAGGCCCCTTCCCGGACGGTCGCATCCATCAGCGCCACGTCGATACCGAAGACGTCGTGACCCACCAGCGGTGGTGGCTGGTTCGTCACTTCGTGTGTGTCGAACGAGTGGGTCAAGGCGATCTTCCTCCGGCTCGGCCCCTCAGACTGTCAGATCGGCGGGCAGCGGCGGAGGGCCCTCTCGTAGAGCTCGTCGATCTCGTCGTTGCCCTGATCGGTGGGGTGTATCGAGTCGGTGGTCAACGTGCTCCATGGCGGATCCTCGTCGTTGAGCTCCTCCGAGGCGATGTCGTTCCAGCTGATGACTCCGAGTCGATCATCGGAGTCGCTGAACTCCTCCAGGGCAGCGTTGAACGCAACCGCCTGATCCGTGCGTGACTCACCGGTGCTCTCGATGACCATGTGTTCGTTTATGTCGACGAGGTGGATGCACCGCGCATCTGGATACAGGGCGACCATCTCACCCAACGCGGCCATCGACTCCTCCACCGGAAGATCCTGGAGCACGTCGTTCGAACCGAGGTTGATGATCACCTGGTCGTTGACGCGCTCGCTCGCCAGACGCCGCGCCTCGGGAAGCACCTCCTCGACCGTCATTCCGAAGTTGCCTGTGATCGCGAGCCCGTAGGTGTCACCCAGGCTCTCCTCGAGGGAGCCGTATCCGAGTGCGGTGATCGAATCGCCGAGTATGGCCACCGAATCCCCGGCGTTCACACATCCGGTACCCACCAGGGCGACAACGGCCACCGCGGTAGCTGCCGCCACCGGGAAGCGGGTGGGACGTAGCGTCGTGAAAGCCCTCGACATGAGGGGCAGTCTGGCAAGCGGACGCTCGCCGGGTGGAATCCTGCGAGGAGCATCGATGAGCGGCCCCACAGAACAGCACGGACGGGTGGAGCGCACCGAGCGCCTCACCCCGGGCATGGTCAGGATCGTGTTCGGAGGGCCGGGCCTGTCAGGGTTCGAACCGACCGGCTTCACCGACGAGTACGTCAAGGTCGAACTCCCGGTCGAAGGAGCGCAACGGCCTGCGAGCAGGCGTTACACCATCCGTAGCTGGGATCCGATCAGACGCGAGGCGACGATCGACTTCATGGTTCACGGCGACACCGGGGTCATGGGACGGTGGGCTGACGCGGCCCGTCCGGGTGACGTCCTGGCGATGGCAGGGCCTTCCGGTGGCTATCGACCCGACACCGACGCTGACTGGTATCTGATGGCCGGCGACGAGAGCGCCCTTCCTGCCATCGCCTCATCGCTCGAGGCGGTGCCCCCTGCCCGCAAGGTGCTCGCCGTGCTCGTGGTCGACGACGCCCAGCACGAACTGGACCTGCACTGTCCTGGTGACTTGGATCTCACCTGGGTTCACCGGGAGGATCACAGTGACCCCTCCGCAGCATTCCTCGAGGCAGTCGTGAACCTGGACTTCCCCGAAGGCAGGGTCAGCGCGTTCGTGCACGGCGAGGCGGCAGAGACCCGCGCGATCCGGCGGCACCTGCTCGCCGAGCGGACAGTCGAGCGAGAATCGCTGTCGGTCTCTCCGTACTGGCGGCGCGGCCACACCGACGAGGCCTGGAGACAGGTCAAACGCGACTGGATGGCTGATGTCGAACGAGACGTGCCCATCGCATGACGCCACGACGACCCGCGGGTTCTTTCGCCAGCGACAACGCGGCTGGCGCGTCTCCCGCTGTCCTCGAGGCGATCGCCCGCGCCAACGACGGAACCGCACTCGCCTACGGCGATGATCCATGGACGAGACAGGCGGAAGCAGCGGTCGAGGACCTTCTCGACTGTCCGGTGGAAACGCTCCTGTGCTGGGGAGGCACAGGAGCAAATGTCGTCGGGCTGGCGTCGCTCCTGGAGCCCCACCAGTGCGTGGTGACGGTCGACAGCGCGCACATCGTCGTGGATGAATGCGGCGCACCCGTGAGGTTCAGCGGATCGTCGATCCAGGTGGTTCCCCACGTCGATGGCAAGCTCGCGCCCGAGTCGCTCGACAGGTTCACCCACTGGATCGGGGTCGAGCACCATCCTCAGCCGGCCGTCGTCTCGGTCAGCCAGGCCACCGAGATGGGAACGTGCTACTCGGTGGATGAGCTGGCCACCATCTGCGACCTGGCGCACAGTCATGGCCTGCTCGTCCATCTGGACGGCGCCCGCCTCGCCAACGCCGTGGCGGCCCTCGGCTGCTCCGTCAGCGAGCTGGTCGTCGACACCGGTGTCGATGTGATGACCCTGGGAATGACCAAGAACGGCGCTGTCTTCGGCGAGGTGGTCGTGTTCGTCCGCCCTGAACTCGCCACACGGGCGCGTTTCGTGCGCAAACAGGCCGGCCAGCTGGTGTCCAAGTCCCGATTCGTCGCAGCACAGGTGCTTGCCCTTCTCGACGACGACCTGTGGTTGCGACACGCTGGCCACGCGAACGAAATGGCCGCTCGGCTCGCAGACAGGGTCCGAGATGTGCCGGGCCTGACTCTTGTCCGCGATCCGGAGGTCAACTCGCTGTTCGTGCAGCTACCACCGGAGCGAATAGGACGCCTGCAGGACTGGTCGTTCTTCTGGGACTGGGAGCCGTCGGACGGACTCGTCCGGTGGATGACCAGTTGGGCGACCACGCCGGATGACGTCGACGTCTTCGCCGATGGTGTCGCCGAGCTGCTCAGCTCGACGTGAGTCGAACCGGTGTCGGGAAGCTCCACGTTCCGTCCAGGACC
>CAYVDN010000051.1:0-22065 GCA_964450685.1 uncultured Microthrixaceae bacterium | reverse complement strand
CGTCCAGACTGCGCCACCGCCAGCCCGCCAGGACGAAGAAGCCCACCAGCACAACGGCCAGCACAACACCGAGCACCTCGACACCGGCAGCGAGCGACGTGGTTGCGCCCAGAAGCATCCTCGCGCTGTACGAGGCGATAGCGCGGACGTCGGTCGAGATGGCGTTCGCTTCGCGGTTGGCCAGGTACCAGACACCCCAGAGGGCCGGGCCCGGCGCCAGCACGGCCCAGCGCCGCCACGGACCACGGGTGAACACGAGCTCCACGCCCACCGCGGCCATCGTCATCAGACCGAGACCACTGGTGGCCAACGCCAGGATGAGCCACACCGATGCCGCCAGCTCATGACGCAGAGCGTCGCCGGAGGATTCCGATGCGCGGTCGAGATGCCACCAGATCGCCAGCAGCGCTGCGATGGGAAGCGAGAAGTTCATGAGGAACGGGAACAGGACGTTCATCTGACCGGCCGAGTTCCACAGAACGGCGGTGGCGACCAGCGCCACGAGGACCGCTCCGATCTGCCCCCGGTCGAGCCCGCTGTCGGTCCGACCCAGGTCTCCGAGCCTGACGTGCGCAGTTCGCACGACCTGGAAGCCGAGCACGGCGAGCGAAACCAGGCCGGCGAGTCTGTACGGTAGGTACGACCCGAGCCCGACCGTGTGGAAGAGCACGCGGTAGATCCCTGCAGGCACCAGAGACAGGTGCCCGTTGAACGGCTCCAGGAGGTTCCCGTCGTGGTAGTCGGCGAGGATGTTCCAGTCGTCGCTGAAGAACCACAGATCGCGTCCCGCGATCGCTGCCGCGGCGAGCAGCAGCGCCACGGAGCCCAGCGCCAACACGGGAATCGCCCCGGGCCGCTGCCCACCGGCCGACGATCCGGTGTCTGGGGACGCGCTGGTGGTGCCGGGCACGGTTCTGCACGTTACCGGTGGGTCGACACCGCGCCGTGTGACGCCGGGTAGCGTCCCCTCCTGCTGTGACCATGACCGCCGAGCAAGACGCCGAGAAGTCCGGCACGGACAGCGACGACCGCCGATGGTCGCCCTGGCGAGCTGCCTTCCTGCTCGGTGGAGCAGCGGCAGCGCTGAGGATCGCGTGGGTCCTGGCCATGTCCCGCGAGCCGAAAGGCCTGACCGACCTGACGCTGTACCCGCTGTTCGCCGAGGGCATAGCCGAGGGCCGGGGCTACTTGTCTCTCGGTCAGCACCCAACCGCGTACTACCCGCCCGGCTACCCCTTCTTCCTGGGTTCGATCCAGTGGATCCTCGACCGGGTCGGGCTGGGGGACCACCTGGTTCTGGTGGCCGGGCTGCTGCAAGCCGTCCTCGGAGGTGTCATGGTGGCAGCTGTCGTGGTGGCGGGGGAGCGCCTGGGTGGCCGGCGCGTCGCATTGGTGGCTGGTTCGCTGACCGCTCTCTGGCCGAACCTGATCGTGCACAGCTCCTTGATGCTGTCCGAGACGCTGTTCATGGCCGTGTTCTGCGTGACCCTCGCTGCGCTCGTCAGGGTCTCGGACACGACCGCATGGTGGTCCGTCGCGCTCGTTGTCTCCGCCGGCGGTCTGGGCCTGTGCACGCTGATCCGGCCGCAGTCGACCCTGCTGGCGCTGCCGGCCATAGCTCTCACCTGGGCGCTGGGATCGATGGGCCCGCGAATGTGGTTTGCTCGTATGGGCGCACTGCTCGTCGGGATCGTCCTGGTCGTCGCGCCCTGGACCATTCGCAACGCGGTGGTGCTCGACGGGTTCGTGCCGGTGTCCACCAACACCGGTGACAACCTCTGCATCGGCTTCAACCCCGACACCACCGGCGGTTTTATGGCCGCCCCGTACTGCGAGACCGGGGAGTTCTACGTCCAGGGAATCGACCAGGAGCTGCGTCGGGACACAGAGGCGCGAGCGCTTGCTCTGCGGTGGGCATCAGGGCACGTGACGGAGCTGCCAACGCTGAGCCTCCGCAAGCTGCAGATCACCTATGCGAACGACCGCGACGGCCTGCGAGCACTCGAGTCGTTCGGCGAGGACGAGTTCCTCTCCGATTCCACCCGCCGGGTTCTGGGTGCCGTGGCAGACGCCTTCTTCTTCGTGACACTCGCTGCCAGCGTGATCGGGCTGGTGATGGTCGGAGTGCGGGGCTGGCGCCGTCGACGAACGGATCCCGTTCCGTTGCTGGTCGTTCTCCTCACCCTGGGGGCTGCTGCCGTTCCGGTCGTGTCGTTCGCCGACACACGCTTCAAGGTGCCAGTCGCCCCGCTGTTTGCGCTGCTCGCCGCCACGGCGCTCACAGGCGTTTGGGCGAGAATGCAGGGACGGACGGTGCCTCAGCCGTCCGCGTCCACGTCCGACGAAGTGACGACATGAACAGGATCAGGTTGAGCGAGAGACACCGTGACCTGATCGCGTGGGCCGTCATCGCGCTGGTCCTGTTGGTACCGGTGCCGGGACTTCTCCGGTACCAGGGGCCGCCGATGGAAGAGGGCTTCATGCTCGCCTTCCCCGAGCAGATCCTCCATGGGCGGTTCCCGCACCGGGACTTCCTGCACCTGTACGGGCCGGGGTCCCTCTACGTGCTGGCAGGTGTGTACAAGCTCTTCGGTGTCGACCTGACTGTCGAAAGACTGGTCGGGTTGCTGCAGCACGGAGCGGTCGCGTTCGGTATGTTCGCATTGCTGCGTCCGTTCGGCCGGAAGGTTGCGACACTCTCGGCGGTGGTGACGATCCTGGTGCTGATCGGCCCGGGTGGGCTCTCAGCGATGGCCTGGAACGGCGCGCTGGCGCTGGGTGTGTGCGCACTCGCGGTCGGCTCAGCCGGTGCGAGACGTGAGGACGAGCGCTCCGCCCGAACGCTGCTGGCCGTCGCCGGTGTGCTCGGTGGCGCGGCATTGCTCTACCGCCCCGACATGGTCATCGCCGTCGCCGCAGGCCTGGGGGCGCTCTGGTGGGGACTGACCTCGCAGCGTCGCCGCCCGCTGCTCCTGGGTCTGGTCGTCACCTGCCTGCTGTACATACCCCACCTGCTCATCTCGGGGATCGGCGCATCGATCGAGGGCATGTTCCTGGAGCCGGTGTTCGAGTTGCGCGACGGTCGTGCCCTGCCAGTGCCGCCTTCATGGGACGCCGTGGATGGGTTCCTGCAACGGGCGGGCACGTTGCGGCCCGAGGGTTGGGCCCTGCCGATGCCCGCGATCAGCCAGCAGATCCATCTCTGGTTCTGGCTGGTCCCGCTCTCCATCGGCGTGAACCTGTTCGCAGCATGGCGACTCCGGCGAGCGGAGCCGGGCAGCGACCGTGCTGTGGTCCTCTGGGCGGCAGCGCTGTTCGGCGCGGCGCTTCTGCCGCAGGCGATGCAGCGACCGGACACGACACACCTGGCATGGGTGACCGGGATCACGTTCGCGTTGATGGTCCCGGCGATCGTCTCGTCTGTCGAGCTCTGGTTTCCACGTGCACCACGGTGGGCGCCGCTGGGAACGGCGGCGGGAGTTCTCGCGTTGATCTTCGTCGTGGTGATCCCGTTCTATCCCGCACGCACGTACGTCGATCTGACCATGCTGTCGCTGGGCCGCGACGAGTTCGGGTCACCGATCTCCCACGACGGTCGCACCTTCTACTTCGGGGACCCGGCAGGCGCAGAGTCGGCCCAACGCGTGGTCGACCGGCTGGCGAGCGAGCTCGAGCCGGGCCAGCGACTGATCGCGGGGCCGACGGACCTGGCACGCACCAACTACAACGACTCGTTCTTCTACTACCTGTTCCCGGAGCTGGTTCCGGGCACCCGATACATCGAGATGGACCCGGGAATCGCCAACACCGACGACTCCGGTCTGGCCGACGAGCTGGCGGCCAACGACTGGCTCATCGTGTCTGCAAGCTCGGACCTGTGGAACGAACCGAACGAGAGCGTCGTGGCCGGCTCACCCGAACCGAACCGGGTCGTCGCCGAGCAGTACTGCGTGGTCGAGGACGCCGGACGGTTCCAGCTCCTGTACCGCTGCCGTGACAGCGACGGCACACCACGGGCCTGAAGGTGGGTGATTCCCCGCTGGGAGTCGCAGCAGTGACAACTGGGTGGACCCACAGCGCCGTGCTCCGGGCGTCGGGCACGCACCCGATACAGTCTTCGGGTGGATTCTGCCCTCGTGATCCCCACGTACCAGGAAGCCGACAACATCGGTCGCCTGCTCGCGTCCATCCGATTGCAGTGCCCCGAGTTGACCGTGATCGTCTGCGACGACAACAGCCCGGATGGCACCGGTGAGCTGGCCGATGCCGCCGCCGAGGAGCTCGGAGGAATCCAGGTCCTGCACCGCCCGGGCAAGGCAGGCCTCGGTGCTGCCTACCGCCACGGCTTCCGACACGCCCTGGATCAGGGATTCGACGTCATCGGCCAGATGGACGCCGACTTCTCCCATGACCCTTCCGTCCTGCCGCAGCTGCTGGCAGCTGTCGAGTCCGGCGCCGACGTGGCGGTGGGTTCCCGCTACGTCACCGGCGGATCCGTGCCCAACTGGACGTGGATGCGCCGCAAGCTCTCCCTCTGGGGCAACGCGTACGCCCGGGCGATGCTGCGTCTGCGGATCCGCGATGCAACCACGGCGTTCCGCATGTACCGGTCGTCTGCTCTCGAGGCGATCGACATAGATGGCACCACCGCCAACGGATACCTGTTCCAGATCGAGACCGCCTACAGGATCTCCGCCCATCCCGACCTGGGCGTCACGGAACTACCGATCACCTTCGTCGACCGTGTGGACGGCGCGTCGAAGATGGCCGTGGTGCGAACGATGGTCGAGACCGAGCTGCGAGTCACATGGTGGGGCGCGGCCCTGCGAGCACCTCAGTTCACGGGAGCGCTCAGGCGAACCGCTCCGGGTCGATACCTGCAGGGAAGGATCCGCCCGACCCCGCCGCCGAGTGGGACCTGACCGCCAATGACCGACCTGCAGGCCCCTGACCGAACCCCAGGGACATCTCAGCTCGACCCCGAGGCGCTGAGGGTCGTCCGTCGACGCAGACTCGTCACCGAGCCGCTCGGGCACGTCGAGTCGCTCGACGGACTGCGAGCGGTCGCAGTGCTCGCGGTGTTGACCTTCCACGCCAGGTTCACCTGGATCGCGGGCGGGTTCCTGAGCATCTCGATGTTCTTCGCGTTGTCGGGGTTCCTGATCACCTCGCTCCTGCTACGCGAGTGGAACGCGTCGGAGACTCGCTCGGGAATCGACCTGAGGCGCTTCTGGAGCCGACGCTTCCGTCGCCTGCTTCCCGCCTCGTGGACGACGATCGGACTCGTTCTCGCCATGGGGCTTGCCGGGGTCTGGAACACAGACCAGCTGCGGTCGTTGCGCGGCGACATCCCGTTCGCTCTCGCCGAGATCATCAACTGGCACTTCATCGCCCAGGACCGGTCCTACGGCGCGGACTTCGTGGCACCGTCGCCGCTGGAGCACTTCTGGAGCCTCGCCGTCGAGCAGCAGTTCTACGTGATCCTCCCGTTGCTCGTCGTCGGAGTCATGACGCTCGGACGCCGTCTGCCCGTCCGACAGCGTGTGATGCTCCTGGCAGCGGTCTTCCTTGTGCTGGGCGCGTTCTCGGCCATCAGCAACGGCCTGTACTCGCGAACGTCGATCGACCGCGCGTACTTCGGTACCGACAGCCGCATGGCTGAGATGCTCGTAGGAGGCCTGCTCGCCTGCGCAACACTCCGCCGGCTCCGGGCCCCGGCCGGCATACTGCGCAACGTCCTGTTGCTCCTCGGCCCACTCGCCATCGCCGTGACCGCATGGTTGTGGCACATCGCTCGTCTCGACTCCTCATGGGTCTACCCGTGGGGCCTGCTCGTCGCAGCCGGCCTGACAGCAGTGATCATCCTTTCGGCGACACAGGGCGGCCCTCTCGGCTGGGTCCTGTCGCTCGGACCCCTGGTCTGGATCGGCAAGGTCAGCTACGGGGTCTACCTGCTGCACTGGCCTGTGTTCCTCTGGCTCACCCCGGCCAGGGTCGGTCTCTCGCAGTGGCCCCTTTTCGGCCTTCGCCTACTGGTGACCTTCCTGCTGGCCGTGGCGTTGTTCCACGTGGTCGAGAACCCCGTTCGCAGAGGTGTGCGTCTGCGCGGACGGATGGCGCCGATAACAGCGGTCCTGGCCGCGGTGGCGATCCTCGCCTGCACCGCGTGGGTCACGCGCGACCTGCCAGCGCCTTCGAGGCTGCAGCTGGCCACCCAGCAGCAGGAGGCCACACCCACGACGATCCCCCCGCCGACAGTGCGTGTCGCGGTAGTGGGGGATCAGCTAGCGGGTTCGCTGGGCGAACAGCTGACCGCGGTCGATGGCCTCGAGGTGACGGTCTCATCCGTACCGGACTGCGGGATAGGCGTCGGTGGGACCGTCACTCTCTCCGACGGACGCGTGGAACGCGACGTGAACCGCTGTGGGAGAACGCGGGAGACCTGGGTCGAAGCTGTGAGATCGGCCCAGCCGGACGTCGTGATGGTGGTGGGCACGATGCGCGACGCCGCCGCCAGGCGAATGGGAACCAAGTCGGGTTGGGCAGGGCCGTCCGATCCGCTGGTCGACGACTTCCTGCGCAGCGAGATCGCACTTGTCGCCGATGAGCTGGTGGCGACCGGTGCCGAGGTCGTGCTCGTGACCGCCCCGGCGGTCAACAACACTGCGGTGCCGGTACCTATCCCTGAACCCGCACCGAATCCCGATCCCGGGCAGGAGCAGCTGCTCCAGATCGAACGTGGACAGCTTGCCGAGGGCAACCCCGGTCCGGGTTTCAGGGAGAACGACCCTGTCAGGATCGAGCGGGTGAACCAGCTCATGGCAGAGGTCGCTTCGCAGCGATCGCTGCGTCTGTTCGACCTGGCGGCCCAGACCCAGCAGTGGCCCGGTGGTCCGTTCGACCCGGCTCTGCGCTCCGGAGACGGCGTCGGCTTCCTGCCCGAGGGCGGTGAGGTACTGGGTGAATGGCTCCTACCCGTCCTGCGGGAGAGCCAGAAGCCCGTCGTGGCTCCGCCTCCCCCCGTGATCGCTCCGGACACACCGCTCCCCGAAGCCCCCGCGCCGCGCGACCGCCGGACGGTGTCTGCCGGCGAGAAGGCCGAGGTCCTCGTCGTCGGCGATTCGGTGGCGTTCGGAATCGGATTCGGCTTGGACGACTGGGGCACCGCGACAGGCAAGCTGCGAGCGACGACGGCTGCCCAGTTCGGCTGTGCGATCGCCCGTGGGGGGTCATACAAGTTCCAGCGCGAGACCCGCACCCTGGAGCCGAGATGTGACTGGGCGACCACCTTCCCAGCGCTGATCGCGTCGCACCGTCCCGATGTGGTCGTACTGAGCTCAGGGGTGTGGGAGGTGGTCGACCGGCGCCTCGTCGGTGACAACCGCTATCGCCACATCGGTGAACCCGACATCGATCGCTACATCCTCGGCGAGTTCCTCGCGGCGATCGACACGCTCGGCGCCGATGGGGCGCACGTGATCGTGCTGACCCAGCCCCACATCGAGTCCGGACTGGACAAGGGCGAGTCCGGACTGCCCGAGTCCGAACCCGAGCGCATCGATCGTCTCAACGAGCTGCTCGCCGAGGCCGTCGCGTTGCGGCCCGGTGTGGCCACACTCGTCGACATGCGCGCCTGGGTCGCAGGCCAGCCCGGGGGTGAGATGGATCGCGCCATGCGCGCCGACGGAATCCACTTCCAGGACGACTTCGCCCCGACCCTGTCGGCATGGCTGGGGCCCGAGGTCGTGCGTATCGCCAGGGGCGGCTAGGACTCAGCTGCGGGAGGCGGAGCGCGGGATGATCGGGGCTTCCCGACCGGTCCCCTTGGAGAACCGCTCGCCGGGAGGCATGTTCGCCGAGCCGGCGTCGTGTCCGCTCTCCTCGTGGTAGTCCTCGTCCACGTTGACCGCCCAGATGTCGTGATCACCCTTGCCCAGGATGTTCTCGACGGTCAGCATCGCGGTGAGCATCGAGTGGTCCTGGTTGTTGTACTTGTGCATTCCGTTGCGGCCGACGGGGTGCACGTTGGGGGCCGTCTCGGCAATCCATGCGTTCAGCACGGCGACCTTGTCTGCGTAGACGTCGTCGTAGACGGGGTACGCCTTGGGCTGGCGGACCACGTAGCCCTGCTTCACCCGGGCTGGATCGACGAGGTTGAGGACCCCGAGCTCGCGGGTGCCGCGAGCGATGAGCTCCTCGTCTGACGCGTTCCAGAGATCGTCACCTTCGAACACGAAGTACTCGAGGCCGAGGCAGGTGTTTCCGTCCTTGACCAGGTAGGGCGACCAGGAACCGAAGTTCTGGATCCTGCCGACCTTCACCTCGGGAGAGTGGATGTAGATCCAGTTGTCCGGGAACCCGGCGTCCTCGGGGACGACCAGGGCGACGGTGAGGAAGTCCCGGAAGCCGAGATCGTCGGCAGCGGCGAGCACCTCGGCCGGGGGCTGTGGGTCCATCGCCCGCAGCAGCTGCGGAAACGGCATCGAGGACACGACGTGGTCCGCAGCTAACTCGTGCTTGTTGCCGTCCTTGTCCACCGCGTGGACTGTGCGTGCGAGACCGTCCGAGTGTGTGACGCGTTCGACCCGGGTCTCCATCAGGACATCGGTGCCCTCGGCGCGCACCTTGTCGGTGCACACCTCCCACATCTGACCGGGTCCGTACTTGGGGTACTGGAACTCCTCGATCAGGCTGGTGACCTGCTTGTTCTTGTCCTTGCGTCGACCTGCGAGCCGGGCTCGGATCGGCTCCCAGACCGCGTCCCAGATCGACATGCCCTTGATGCGCTGAGCTCCCCAGTCAGCAGAGATCGCAGACGCCGGCACTCCCCAGACCTTCTCGTTGTAGGTCTTGAAGAAGTGGTCGAAGAGCCGTCGGCCGTAGTTCGACACGATGTAGTCCTCGAGTGTCGCCTGTGACTTGGGTGGGCGCACCTTGACGGCCAGGTACGACAGAACACAGCGGACCGCCTCGACCGGACCGAGGTTCAGAAGCGCGTTCATCGGCTTGATCGGGTAGTCGTAGTACTTGCCCTGGTAGTAGATCCGGCTCATCCGGGGACGCAGCAGGAAGTCCTCGTCGGGCAGGATCTCGTGCCAGAGCGCCTCGACCTCGGGGACCTTGGTGAAGAAGCGGTGGCCGCCGATGTCGAAGCGGTAGCCGTCGCGTTCTACCGAACGTGAGATTCCGCCGACGATCTCGTCGGCCTCGATGACGGTTGAACGGTGGCCGGCCTTCATCAGCTCGAAGGCGGCGGTCAGACCTGCCGGCCCGGCGCCGATGATGACCACGCTGGGATCGTCGGCAACGGTGGAAGTGTCGTTCGGGGTGGGAGTTGAGTCGTCAGACATGCGTTCTGTTTGGGGGCGGATCGAGTCTCGACCGCCCGACGACAGTAGTGCGTGCAAGTCCCGGATCCGCGATTATGAGGCGCCCGCGCTGAGCGACCTCATGCGGGATGCAGGTGACGGATCGCGGCCTCGTCCTGCTCGTTGCGGCGGATCACGACGATGTGGTCGGTCCGGAAGCTGGCCACACGTACGGACCAGCAGTCGACGGCCTGGCGGCCGTTGTCGGTTCGGAAGAAGGTCGTCATGGATGCTTCCTGCTGGTAGGCGTCCACGCCGTGGACGATCTCATGGGAGCCGTCGGCGAGGACGACATCGAACGACGTGCCGGTGGAGCTGCGGGTGTTCGGAACCAAGGTCATGGGAGAACCGTAAGGACCCAATCCTGTGGATCGCTAGAGCCACAACCCTGTCGATCCGTAGTGGATCCGCGGTGGATCGGCGGTGGATCAGCAGGGGACTGGGAGTGAGGTCATCCACATGGGTGACGTCCCAGAGGCGCGAGCATGGAGGGATGGTCGAACCTTTGTCGAGTGATGCCGCATCGGCAGATCTTCCTCCCCAGCCCGTCGACGGCGAGTTGCTGAGCTTCACATGCCCGCGATGCAGGCTCGATGTCACCGAGGAGCTCTACGGTCCGTGCTCATCGTGTCGGACCACACTCCGCGTCGTGGTCGGGGGCGAGGCCCGAGACGTCGAAGCGGCGGACTACGTACCGAAGATGAACGTCACCCCGAACGCGATAGCCACCAAGGACTGACGCCACCCACCTGTGACCGCTCGGCTCAGCCGTCTTCGGCGACTGTCCGTGCCCAGCGGTAGTCGGCCTTGCCCGACGGGGCGCGTTCGACGTGATCGACCCTGATGAAGCTGCGGGGAAGCTTGTAACGAGCGATCGTGGCCGACGCAGCTTCGAGCAGTTCCGCATCGCTCACGGTGACACCCTCGGCCAGCGAGACGACCGCCACGACTTCTTCTCCCCAGCGCTGGGAGGGGCGTCCGCAGACCACGGCGTCCAGCACGGCCGGGTGGGTCTTGACCGCGGTTTCGACCTCCTCCGCGAAGACCTTCTCGCCGCCGGTGTTTATGCACACCGAGTCACGGCCACGAAGTGCGATGCGCCCGTCGTCGAGCAGTAGCGCTCGGTCTCCGGGCACCGCGTAGCGCATACCGTCCACGACAGGGAACGTGCGAGCCGACTTCTCCTCATCGCCCAGGTACCCCAGCGGTACCCGACCGGACTGAGCCAACCAACCCAGCTCGCCATCCCCGGGCGCGAGTCGGTGTGACAGGTCGGCGCTGAGTACCGTCGCGCTCGCTGACGGTTCGAACGACGCCTCCGCGTCATCGGCGGAGCTGCTCCTGGCGACAGCCTGGCGACCCGATTCGGTGGAGCCCAGAACGTCGACCACTGTCACACCGGCCAGCAGATCGACGAGAGCTGTCTTGAGCGACGGTGACAGCACCGCCCCTCCGGAGAGCAGGTGACGCAGACAGCTCAGGTCCCGCTCGCGCCCCTGTCGCCGCTCCTCCCTCAGTGTGTCGACCAGGGGGCGGGCCATCGGGTCACCGACGAGCAGCAACGACGACGCTCGGTGCCGCTCGACGGTGTCGAGGATGTCGACGGGGTCGAAGCGCTGCACGACGTTCTGGATGACGACGGTGCCCCCTGCGAGCCAGCACGACAGAGCGTTCCAGTGCGCCGCACCGTGCATCAGCGGTGGGGCCGGCAGGGCCCTGACCGTGCCGCGGGCGTCACCAACGAGCTGTTCCAAGGACTCGTACTCCTCGCCGGACCGTCGCCGGGTGCCGAGGGCGGCGACCGCGAAGTCGGCCTGGCGCCACATGGTCCCCTTGGGCATTCCGGTGGTGCCGCCGGTGTAACAGATGTAGAGGTCGTCCCCGCTCCAGCCCGAGACCAGCTCCGCCGGCAGCTCGGGCGGCGTGGCAGCGAGGGCGGTCTCGTAGTCGAGCGCACCGGGGAGCAGGTCGTTCCCGGATCCGTCGGCGACCTGGAGCACGAGCTTCGGCCTGACCGCCAGAGTGTCTAGGACCGGCGCCAGAACCGGTGCGAAGCACTCGTGGACGATGACCGCGCCGGCAGAGGCATCGTCGAGCAGGTAGCGGAGCTCCTCGGCGACGTAGCGGTAGTTGACGTTGAACGACGCAGCGCGGGCCTTCCAGGAGCCGAGCATGCCCTCCAGGTACTCGGGTCCGTTGTAGAGGTACAACCCAACGTGATCGTGCGGAGAGGTGGAGGAGGTGGAGCCGCTCGAGCCGTGACGCCCGAGGCCATGTGCGTGCAGCAGCGCCGCCAGGCGTCGCGTCCGGTCGGACACCTCACGCCACGACTGCACACCTCGAGCCGAGACGAGCGCGTCACGCTCCGGATGCGCGGCAGCGATAGCCTCGGTCGCCTGGGCGATGCTCAGCTCCACGCCGACTCCAGCTACTGCTCTGCGGGCGTCGGCGTGTCCCCGGTCGATCCAGACCCCGTGACGCCGCTCGGCGCACCAGTAACAACGGGGTCGACAACAGCAGGGTCGGCGATCGGCACCAGCGGGAAGTGGCAGGCCACGAAGTGCTCTCCGTCGACCTGTTGCATCTGCGGCTCCACCGTCGAGCAGAGCTCCTGGGCCCGGTCACAGCGGGTACGGAACCGACAGCCCGTGGGCGGATCGATCGGAGACGGGAGCTCACCACCGAGGTGCTCACCGATGTCAGTGGAGACCGACGGGTCCGGCAACGGGATCGCGGAGAGGAGTGCTTTCGTGTAGGGGTGCGCAGGCGCTGCATAGAGCGTGTCGGGCGGGCCGATCTCGCACATCTTGCCCAGGTACATGACAGCGACCCGGTCAGACACGTTCTTGACCACAGCGAGGTCGTGCGCCACGAACACGAGCGTCAACCCGTAGCGCTGTTTCATGTCCTCGAGAAGGTTGAGGATCTGGGCCTGGACTGACACGTCGAGCGCCGAGACTGGTTCGTCGCAGATGATGATCGACGGCTCGGTGACCACAGCACGGGCGATCGAGATCCGCTGGCACTGTCCGCCGGAGAACTCGTGGGGCTTGCGCTCCCTGGCCGACTGTGGGTCGATACCCACTGCGGAGAGGACCTCGTCGACCTTGGCGCTGCGTTCCTCGGCAGATCCGAGCTTCCAGATCTTCAGGGGTTCCTCGACGATCTGGGCGACGGTCCGGCGAGGGTTGAGCGAGGAGATCGGGTCCTGGAAGATCATCTGGAGCTGCGGCCGGGTGCGGCGCAGCTCCTCGCCGGAGAGCGAGACAAGATCCCTTCCGTCGAGCTTCACCGCACCCCTGGTGGGCCGCGGGAGCTGCATGATGGCCTTGCCCGTGGTCGACTTGCCGCAGCCCGACTCACCCACGAGCCCGAGGGTCTCGCCGCGCCGGATGTCGAAGGAGATGTTGGCGACCGCCGACACCTTGCGCTTGCGATCCACGGGGAAGTCGACGACCAGGTTCTCGACGCTCAGGACGACGTCCTGGCCACCGCGCAGGTGGGCGGATCCGCTACCGGCCATCACACATCTCCGGCGTTGGGAGCGGACCGCATCAGCCGCCGTGCCTGGATCTGCACGCGGATCTCCTCGGTCTCCGGCGACCCCACGGGAAAGAAGCAGGCGAACTCGTGTGTGGGGTCGGACTGGCTGGGGGTGAGCGCAGGGCGTTCGACGTGACACCTCTCCTGTGCGTAAGGGCAACGGGGGCTGAACGAGCAGCCCGCTGGCGGGTCGACCAAGTCCGGTGGTCTCCCACCGATCGCCTCGAGCCGGGTGTGCGGGGCGTCCGACAGCTTGGGAATTGCCGCGAGCAGGGCCTCGGTGTACGGGTGGAGCATCCCCGAGAACAGAGAAGCGGTCGGCGCTCGTTCGACGATTCGCCCCGCGTACATCACAGCGATCTCGTCAGCACGTCCTGCCACCACGCCGAGATCGTGGGTGACGAGGATCATGGCCATGTACCGCTCACGTTGCTGCTCGGCGAGCAGGTCGAGGATCTGCGCCTGGACAGTCACGTCGAGCGCCGTGGTCGGCTCGTCGGCGAAGAGCAGCTTGGGGCCACAGGCGAGCGCCACGGCGATCACCACACGCTGGCGCATCCCACCCGACATCTCGTGTGGGTAGGACGAGAACCGCTTGTCGGCCTCGGGGATCTTGACCGCTCGCAGCAATGCAACTGCTGTCTCGCGAGCATCCGACTTCGACATGTCGAGATGCTGGCGGAGCGACTCGGTCATCTGCTTGCCGATTTTCATGACCGGATTCAGCGCAGTCATCGGGTCCTGGAAGATCATCGCCATCTCGGCACCCCACAGCGCACGAAGCTGGGATGCGCCGAGCTCGGTGATGTCGCGTCCCTCGAAGCGGACTGCGCCGCTGCGATCTGCGTTGGACGGCAACAGCCCCATGATCGAGCGCGACAGGACCGACTTGCCGGAGCCCGACTCGCCGACGATCCCCAGCGTCCGGCCGCGTTCCAGCTTCAACGACACGCCGTCGACGGCGTTCACGGTTCCGCGCGGTGTGCTGAAGCGGGTGACGATGTGGTCCACCTCGAGAAGTGTCGAGGCGCCGGGAATGCCGCTGGGCGGCACGTCGAGAGTTCGATCGACGCTCACAGGACCGACTCCCGGACGTTGAGGCGCTGGCTGACCACATCGCCCAGGTAGTTCAGCGACATCACTGTGAGGAACAGCACCAGGGAGGTGTACATGACGATGTGAGGTGCCCGACGGAGTTGGTCGCGGTTCTCCGAGATGATGTTCCCCCAGGAGGGCGTCGGTGGTTGGACACCGACGCCGAAGAGGCTCAGTCCGCCCTCCGCGACGATCGCGACTCCGACACCGAGCAGGGCGATCGAGAGCATTGCCGGGATGACGTTCGGTAGCACCTCACGCAGCATCACGCGCCAACTCTTTGCTCCCATGGCGCGAGCCGCCAGCACGAACTCGCGTTCTGACCAGGCGAGCGTGTTGGCTCGAGTGATGCGCCCCAGGATCGGGATGGAGACGACCCCCAGGCCGAGGACGACGACGCTCATCCGGCGGGTCGTGGAGACGTCCTCGCCAGCAGCGAGAACGGTCACGAGCGAGAGCGCGAGCACGAACTGGGGTATCGCCAGGAGCACGTTCATCAGCGGGGTGGCGATGCTGTCCACCTTCCCGCGGAAGAACCCGGTGATGAGCCCGAGAGCGCCCCCGATGACCAGGCCGAATGCCACGGCACCGAACCCGACGGCGAACGAAGCCCGGGTGCCGTAGATGATCCGCGCCAGCAGGTCACGGCCGTTGGCATCGCCGCCGAGAGGATGACCTGGAGCAGGGCCTTGACGTGCGATCTCGGGGAATATCTGGTTGGGGTCCTTGATCCCGATCCAGGGAGCGATTATCGCCAGGACGAGCAGACCCACCAACCAGATGATCGCGAGCCACGCGCCCACGCTCAGCCGCTTCCCACGGGTACCCCTGGGCGGACCCTGCTCGATGGCCTCTATGAGCACCGAGGCGGAGGCGTCGAGGTGCGTCACACCCAGATCGGGTCGGGTGTCGATCTGACCGGGGGACTGAGGCATCCGTTTCGTGCCGGGGCGGTCGTCTTCAGCGTGCATTGCGGATCCTGGGATCAAGTGCGGTGTAGAGGAGGTCGACCGCGAAGTTCACCAGCACATAGAGGATCGCCACGATCGCGACCATGGACTGGAAGGCGACTATCTGACGGGTGGCGATCGCCTCGAACAGCAGGAAGCCCATACCGGGGATCTGGAAGACCACCTCCACGATCAGTGTGCCGCCGATCAAGGTGCCGACGTTGAGTCCGGCGACGGTCAGCAGTGTCAGTGAGGACGGCCTGAGTGCGTGCTTGAAGAGGATGCGTTTCGTCTTCAGCCCCTTCGCCTTCGCCATGAGGATGAAGTCCTGCTGCAGGGTAGCGATCATGTCGCTGCGCAGCAGTCGCATGTACACCGCGATCTGGCCGACCGCCAGGGTGACGGCGGGTAGGACCCACCATGTGGCGGCCTTGTTGCCGGTCGTCGGGAACCAGCCGAGCTCCACTCCCAGGTAGTACTGGAGCATGAAGCCGAGAGCGAAGTTCGGGATGGCGATCATCGCGAATGCGGTGGTGTTCGACATCCTGTCGAACCACGTGTCCTTGCGGTGTGCTGTCAGCACGCCGAGTGGGATCGCCACGATCAGGCCGATCACCTGGGCGTAGATCATCAGCTGCAGCGAAACCGGTAGGGCGTCGGCGACGCGGTCGATAACCGGACGTTGCGAGCTGACCGTGTAGTAGCTGCCCAGATCCGGGTCCCAGACCCGGGTGAATCCGCCGAGCCAGTCCGCGTAACGGACAACGAAAGGCCTGTCGAGGCCGAGATCCTCGCGTACTGCCTCGCGTTGCTCGTCGCTGCCGAAGGGGACGAGCACCTCGACCGGGTCGCCCGGGAGCAACTCGAGCAGGAACGACGCGAACAGCGTCACGAGGATGACCGTGACTATCAGCTGACCGATCTTCTTCAGGATGTGCATGGGTTCGGAGACCACTCCTGTGAGAGTTGGCGTGGCCCGCACGTCGTGCGGGCCCCACCGGGATCAACGACCGGGTGCTACTGCTTCACCCACATGCCGCTCACCGGATGACCGGTGGCCAGGCCGCCGAACGGCTTGGAGCCGTCGGGCAGGTCGGGTCCGAACACACCCCACACGTCAGTGGCGGTGGCCACGTCCCACTGGGTCCAGTTGAACCACAGGTTGTAGACCTTCTCGCCGAAGATCTTGTTGACGTCCTCGTAGATGGTCTGGCGCTTGGCGGGGTCGGTCTCGGCCCTGCCCTGCTCGAGCAGCGCATCGAGGTCGGGGTCGTTGATCTTGCCGAAGTTGGTCGGCATGGTGCTGTGCCACCACACGTACTGGCCGTCGGGGTTTCCACCTGGATGGTTGCGCCAGCTGATCGCCTGCCAGTCGCCGCCGAGCGCGGTGCTGATCAGCGCAGCCTGTTCCACCTGCTTGACCGACACCTTCATGCCTGCCTTGGACGCGTTCTCCTGGAGGAACTGCACCGACTTGGTGGTGTTGGGATCGTTGGCCGCGGTGATCGTGAACTCGAGCGGCTGGCCTGTCTCGGCCTCGTACTCAGCCACGAGCTCCTTGGCCTTGTCGAGGTTGTACTCGGGCATTCCCGCATCCTCGAGGTAGCCGATCTCACCCGGGCCGAACGGGCCGGACGCCATGGTGAAAAGGTCCAGGTTGCGGACGGTGTTGAAGGTGTCCCTGTCGAAGGCGTAGGCCGCCGCCTGGCGGGCCTTGATGTTGTCGAACGGGGCCTTGCTCATGTTGAACATGCCGTAGTTGACCTCGGGGAACTCGTCTGACTCGACCAGGTTGATGGTGCCCGACTCGGCCTCCTGCTGCAGCGCGTCGATCTGCTCGGCGCCAGAGGTGTGCATCGCGTTGATGTCGCCTCCGAGCAGAGCGTTCACCCGTGCGTCACCGTCGATGATCGGACGGAACTCGATCTCGTCGAGGTAGGGGAGCTGGTTGCCCTGGGAGTCCTTCTGCCAGTAGTCGGGGTTCCTCTCGGCGGTGAAGGACTCGTTGACCTTCCAGTCGGTCTTGATGAACGGTCCCGTGCCGATCAGGTTCGTGTCGCACGTCTCTGTGTCGTCGAGCTGCGCCTGGCCCATGATGCCCGCACGCCCCGACATGAACAGGTAGGCGTCGAACGACGGCCACGGGGACTTCATCGAGACCTTGACGGTGCTGGCGTCCACCAGCTCGGTGCCGGAGATGTTGTCGAACACGAAGAGGAACAGCAGCGGCTCACGCGTCGGGTAGGCGCCGCGCCAGGCGTCGATGTTGTTCTTGACGACCTGTCCGGTCAGATCCGATCCGTCGTGGAACTTGACGCCTTCACGAACCTTGATCGTCCACTCGGTGAACTCGGCGTTCGGCTCGACCGAGTCGGCCAGGAACGGCACGTAGTTCGCTTCCTCATCCGGGACGGTCAGCGTGTCATAGATGGCCCTTGCAACCTGGATGCCCGCGATGGCGAGCTGGCTCTCGGCCAGGCACCAACCACCGGAGTTCTCCGCCTCCAACGCGTAGACGACCTTGCCTCCCGGTGTGGGATCGCCGGCCTCCTCGGACTGCTCGTCCTGGTCGCCGCCGCCTCCGTCGGAATCGCCGCCGCATGCGGCGGCGACCATCGACAGCGCCAACAGCAGGACAGCCAGGGCCGTCCACGGCTTACGGATGGATGAGAGTTGCACGTTCGCTGTTCCCCCTGGTTCGGCTCCGGCAGTCGAACCCACCGGCTGGTGCGGACGTTCGCGGAGCGGTTCAGACCCGGACTGACCCTCGTTCAAGTGTGACGGTCATCACGGGTGCGCGCACTCTACCCCCGCGCGGGTGGCTGTCAACGACCATCCGCAAGGCAACTAATCAACCGAGATGCACCGCCGTCGCGTAGCTGTCGGCTCGTTCGAGGACCAGATCGGCGTACTCCTGGCTGCGGTTGTAGGTGAGCACAGCCGCTCGCAATCTCGCAGGGTCGGACAAGCCCGGACCGGACCTGCACAGGTAGTCCGCTGCGGACGCCGCGGCGTCGTACAGGTCATGGGGGTCGGCTGTGCCGTCGCCGTCGGCGTCCAGGCCGACGGTGCGCCAGGTGCTCGGCAGGAACTGCATCGGTCCCACGGCGCGGTCTGTGTTGGCCGTGCCGTCCAGTCGACCTGCATCGCTGTCGCGGACGATCGCGAACGCGTTGGACCCGTCGAGCTCCGGGCCGAAGATCGGTGGACGCACGACACCGTCGTTGCCGACAGTGGCGCCCCGGTATGTGCCGTGGTTGGTCTCGGTGCGTCCGATCCCGGCCAGCACCGACCACGACACGCCGCAGCTGGGATCGACGAGTGCGTACATCTGCGCAGCGCGCCAGTAGGCGTCCATGGCGACCGTGGAGATGTCAGTGCCCGAGATGGTCGCACCCAGCCGCGCCGAGTCACGTGCGGTGGTCGCTTCGACGATGTCGGCGTCGAGTTGCGTGACCTGGTCGCCCAACTGCTCGATCCTGGCAGAGTGCCTCTGGGACGAGTCTTCGAGGTCGTCCTCGCGTGCACGAAGGTCTCTGAGCTCCGATGTCAGTTCAGCAGAACGGTCGGCGACGTAGCGATGCTGCGCGAGCAGGTGTTCAGTGCCGACGTCCCCGAGCACCTTCTGTCGGTTCAACTCCTGGGCTCGCTCCGCGCTGAGCGCTGGATCGAGTCCCTCCAACAGGTGATCGCCGACGACGAACCGCTGCACCCCGAGCTCTGTCAAGGTCGAGCGCGTGTGTTCGACCAGCTGAGCTGCCTTGTCGGCCTGGGCGGCGCGGCGTTCGGCGAGCGCCGAGACAGCTGACAGATCGGCGGTATCGACCTCGAGCGCGGATCGCTCAGCGGCCATCTCATCGACTGCCCGGGACCTGCTGCGTTCGAGCGAAGCGAGCGCTGACTCTGCTCGCTGGAGCGCCGCGGACTCAGCAGGAAGCTTCGCCACCTCCGGCGAGAGCGTGACCGTCGCTCCTGTCTGGGTCGGCGCCGCGGTGGAAGTCGGGGATTCGGCCCTGGCGGCCGGGGATTCAACTCTTGCGGCCGAGGCTGCAGGTCGGCCGGCCACCACCAAGCAGGCGACCACGAGGCTTCCCATGGCGAGGCGGCTGATCGAACGTGCGGAGCCTGAGCCGACCCTCATCCCCATTCGCCTCGCTCCTCGAGGACGGAGCGCAGCGTCGAAGGGCGGTCGGTCATGATCCCGTCCACGCCCATGTCCAGGAGTCGGTGCATCTCGACCGGATCGTCGATCGTCCACACGTGGACGGGCTTGCCGAGGGCGTGGGCGGTGGCGATGAACGCGGGTGTGACGATCTCGACGCCGCGGTGACGCACAGGCACCTGGATGCAGTTGAAGTCGGCTCCCAACAGTCGCGCTCCGCGTCCCAGTCTGGCCGAGGCTGTGATCTTGGCGATCGCTCGGGGTCCGGCCGACGTGCACAACGTCGGTCCGGCCAGGGACCGCATTCTCTGGAGGCGGCTGTCGGAGAATGCGCCGATGCAGACCCGCTCGATGGCTCCGTGTCTGCGCAACGTCCTCACCAGGGCCACCACGGCATCGTCGGCCTTCGGATCGACGTTGAACCAGGAGTCCGGGAACTCCTCGAGGAGTTCGTCGAAGCGGGGGATGGGCTCGGTGCCGCCTATCCGGACCCGGCTCAGCTCGTCCCAGGTCGTCTCGCCGATCGCTCCCGTGCCGTCAGTGACACGGTCGAGCACGTCGTCGTGGAACGCCACGAGCACCCCGTCGGCGGTCAGGTGAACGTCGGTCTCGAGGTGGGTGTAGCCGAGTGACACAGCGGCTCGGAACGCTGCCACGGAGTTCTCGTGCGCCGTCTCGGTGCCGCCCCTGTGGGCCACTGCCAACGGGGTGGCGCGTTGCAGGAAGGGGTGTAGCGGCACCCGGTCAGGGTACCGGTGTGTGCCGTGGGAGAGTTGGTCGGTGGGCGGCGCGACCGGGGTGACACGATCGGGCTCGGTGCAGGCACTGGCAGCTGTTGCGTTGGCGATTGTCGCTGCGATCCTGCCCGTGTTCCTGCTCGGTTCGCTCTCGATCGAGATCCGCCGTGAGTTCGGCTACGGCGAGACGGCTGCAGGGCTGATCCTGGCCGGCTTCTTCGCGTCGAGCGCACTGGTGTCGTCGCGGATCGGTCGACGGATCGACCGCGTCGGCCCCAGGGTCGGATTCACCGTGTCGCTCAGCGCTGTCGTGGTGATCCAGCTGATCATCGCTTCCTCGGTGCGACACCCGGCCCTGCTGGCCGTCATGGCTGCTGCGGCAGGGGTCTGCAACGCGACTGCACAGCTTTCGGCCAACGTGTTCGTGGCCAGGGACCTGCCTCCGCACCGACAGGGCGTCGGGTTCGCAGTGAAGCAGTCCGCCATGCCGGGCGCGGCGCTCGTGGCAGGTCTCGCGCTGCCGTCCATCGCACTGACGATCGGTTGGCGGTGGGTGTTCGTCCTGAGCGCCGCCGCTGCGCTGGCCGCGGTCGTGCTCGTTCGGGCGCGGCTCGATCCGGAGCCAGAGTCGGGCGATACCGCGCGGGTGCTGCGTGACGAGGAACGCGACGCGCCTCTTGCGGCCCTCGGCACCTTGGCTGTCGCCGCGGCATTCTCGACAGCTGCGGCGATCACCCTCGGGGGCTTCTTCGTCGAGTCGGCGATCGACGCCGGAATCGAGCCGGGTCAGGCAGGCCTGGCGTTCGCAGCGGGCAGTTTCATCTCGATCGTCGTCCGAATGGCGGTAGGTATGGCCGCGGACAGGCGCCCGGGAAATCTCCTGGGGGTCGTCGCCGCGATGATCGCTCTCGGTGCGCTCACCTCAGCGCTGTACACGTGGCGCAGTCCCGGCGTGCAGCTGATCGGAGTCCCGTTGGCGTTCGGCGCGGGGTGGGCCTGGCCGGGGCTGTTCAACCTGTCGGTCGTGCGCGCGGCGCCCGATGTCCCAGGCCGCGCCACAGGGATCACCCAGACCGGGACCTACGTCGGGGGAGCAGTCGGACCGATCCTCTTCGGCGTGGTCGCCGAAACCAGCGGCTACTCGGCTGCCTGGTGGCTCGCGTCGCTCCTGGGGCTGAGCGCGGCCGCAGCGGTTCTCCTGGGCCGTGCAGCACTCGGTCGCAGGAGAACCGCATGACCCATGCGGTCGCGGCGTGGTTCGGTCAGGGCTTGGTAGCGGTCACCACACGCGTCGCGTAGAAGGGGTTTCCGAACCATCCCTGGATGCCCGCTGAACGGCGTGAGACGTCGACCGCGCCGAGGCTGCGGACAACCTTCTCGTACTCCCCGGTGTGGGCGATGTCTGCCAGGACCAGTCGTCCACCGGATCGGGTGACCCGCCACATCTCTGCGAGGGCCGTCGCACGATCCTCGCTCGCCTTCAGGTTGTGCACCGCGGCGTTGGTCACGATCACGTCGAAACTGGCGTCCTCGAAAGGCAGGTCACGCATGTCCCCCGTCTCGAGCACGATCCGGTCCGAAACACCCTCCACGTTGGCGTTGCTGCGGGTGATCTCGATGTCGTTGCCGGACTGGTCGTGGCGGCTCCAGATGTCGACGCCTGTCGCACGACCACTGTCGAGCCGGCGGGCGATCGTGTTGAGGACCATGCCCCGTCCGCAGCCGACGTCGAGGACCGCTTCGTCGCCGGTCAGGTTGAGGTCGTCGGCCAGGCGTTCCCAGACGACGAACTTCCCACGCAGTGTCGTGTACAGGTAGATGACGCCCGAGCCGCCGAGTACCAGGATCGCGGGGAGCCACTGGAGCCACTGGCCGGAGGTCGCCGCGAACGCTGCGCACACGGCCGCTCCTGCCAGCAGGAGTGCCGGTACGTACGGCGCATCGACGCCGTAGGACCCTCGATGCTGTCCTGTCGGAACTGGGACTGAGATGTCGGTCATGGGAGTGGCGCCTTCGGTAGAGCCCGTGAGCGGCCCAGGATCTCCGGACCACCATTCCCATCGGCATCAACTGGGACTCAACTGAGAGTTCCCCGCGCTCCGGCTCCGTTCAGATCGTCCGACCGGCGTCCTGCCAGTACTCGTCCTTCAGCAGGCGTTTGTAGAGCTTCCCCGTCGGGTGTCGGGGCAACTCGACCCGGAAGTCGACCG
>CAYVDN010000050.1:0-22178 GCA_964450685.1 uncultured Microthrixaceae bacterium | reverse complement strand
GGTCTTCCCACGGTGTGGATTCTCCTTCAGGACTGACTCAACAGCCCTGCCAAAACCTTGACCCGCGACATGGCGCCCAACCCTGACCGTCGTCGGGGACCTACCGCACCGACGCTCGCCGTGACCGCCGAGTTGCCCCTCGACCACGTTGCCGACGGCTGGTGTACAGCGCTATCCACGAATCTGTCACAGGGTCATATCCCACCGCACCGGGTTGACGTAGTTCGTAGCGATCCCTCGGGCCGGTGTCGCAGACCGCTAACGGGTCACCCATAGGTTTCAGGATGCTCTGTACGGGCTCTGCCTGCATTCGGGACTGCCGCGCAGCTCGATGAGACCAAGACGAAACCGTGCCCCAAGACCACCCCAACAGGAACGAACCATTCCCAGGGCCGTTCGACGTGATGGCCCTGCACGGTAACCTGACGGGCCGGTGTGGTTCGGCTTGCCGAAGCACACCGGCGATCATCCAAGTCAAATGGGTTCCGACATCACCTCCGTACTGTTCATCACATCGACGCCCGACGATCGTCACAGCACGCATCGGCTTGCGCTACTCGCGCATGAGATGGGCAGGCAACCCGGGGTGACCACACACATGTGGTACCTGAGGAACGGCAACTCAGGCTCGCTCGAACACGGGACGCGGGTCATGGATTCGCTTCGAACGTGGACCCCGAGCGTGATCCTCGACCGCATCGGCGCAAGCGTTGCCGCAGCGCATCTGCGCGGCCTCCGCCTGCGCGTCTGGCTCCGGCGGATCAAGCCCGACGTTGTGGTCCTCGACGACGGACTCGGCAGGCGCGTGATCGAGGCACTCAGACCG
This sequence comes from uncultured Microthrixaceae bacterium, assembly GCA_964450685.1. Taxonomy (GTDB): domain Bacteria; phylum Actinomycetota; class Acidimicrobiia; order Acidimicrobiales; family Microtrichaceae; genus JBAOHV01. The sequence continues at coordinate 21,352 of CAYVDN010000050.1, read as the reverse complement.
TCACCGCGAATCGTCGTCAGGCTCAACCAGGACGCGCCCGAGCATCTCCACATGGAGCCCCCCGCAACGGAACCAGCGGATGCAGATCTCGTGATCGTCCCCTACGGCCACGGCTCACCCACCTCTCAGGACAGCTCTCGGATGATCGAGGAGTTCCCGACCATTGCGCGATCGACAGCAGCGGGACGCATGGCGGATGTGGCAACGATGCGATCTGTGCGCCGCAGGCTCGGTCTTCCCGAGGAACAGACCCTGGTGGTGGGATGGGGCGACGACGGATGGTTGGACGGGCCAGAGCTGTTCATACGGTTCCTGTGGACTCTGGAGCACCACCAAGGAGTGCGCGCCCATGGAGTGTGGTTCGGGCTCACATCCGATCACAACGAAATGGGACGCCTCGCGGCCGAGGCACGACGATGTGGACTCGGTGACCGGTTCCACCACCTCCCAGCGAACGACACCGACAGCCACATGTGCGGTGATGGCGTGTTCCTGCCGTACCGCAGCGCAGTCAGCGGCGCAGAACTCGACAACGTTCTCGAGGTTGCATGCTCGGGCTCGTTGACGGTGACCTTCGAGGCAATCCTTACTGACGATCCGTTGATCCACAGGGTCGCGAACCTGGATCTCGAGCTGGCCGCCGCGACGATGGCCGAAGGACTCGCGGCGGACCGGGCATCACGATCGGGATCGGCACGACTGCGCTCAGAAGCCCTGCCACACAGGATCCTGGCGCTAACTTCGGAACCGGCGCGTCGACGATGAGGATCCGACTCCTGCTGCATGCGCTCGACCGCACCGGTCCGCCCATGCTGGCGTTGACCCTTGCGAGGTGGATCCGCAGGGAGCACCCGGAGCACTCCATCCACACGGTGTCGTTCCGTGGCGGACCGCTTCTGGGTGACCTGGTAGAACTCGGTTCGGTTCACGTCCTGACGGATCCTCGTGAAGCCTGGGACCACAACTCGCCTCCGGATCACCGAGTCGCCACGTTGAAAGCCAGGGGCACCGCAGTGCCGGACGCCGACGTGATGCTGGCGACAAGCGTTGCGGCCGCACAGTGCCTTCCATACCTACCCGAACCAGGACCGCCTCTGGTCACGTGGTCCGTTGAGCGAGGAGAGGACCTGCACTGGTTGGACAAGCCACTCGGACTGGCAGAGATCACGCTCGTGTGGCTCGCCGGCTCGCGCAACACCGCTGAGGAGCTCGCCGGCCGACTCGGAGCCGCCGAGATCCACCTGGCACCGGAGTTCGTCGACGAACCTCCACTCCCCGACATGGCCCTGCGGGAGAACTGTCGACGCTCCCTCGGCGTCCCGGGCGAAGGCCTGCTCGTGATCGGCGCCGGGATCGCCACCTGGCGAAAGGCCCCGGACCTGTTCATCGAAGCCGCCCTCAGGTCATTCGCGTACTCGGGGCCGCTCGACCGATTCGTGTGGATCGGAGGCGAACACGACGACCTCTTCCCCCAACTGCTCGCCGAGACTCAGCAGCGCTGCCCCGAGTCACTCCGGTTCATCGGCAACGTAGACGACGTGGTGCCGTGGCTGGCCGCCGCGGATGTGCTGCTGCACCCGGCCCGGCTGGATGCGTTCCCGCTCGTCTGCCTGCATTCCGCGCTCGCAGGGACCCCGGTGATCGGCTTCTCGGGTACCGGCGGCCTTCCCGAGATGTTCGGCGACTCCTTCGTAGGTGCTCCCTACCCCGACCTGTCCGGTCTCGTCCGCTCCCTGGAGACGATCAGAGACCCCGCGACCCGGGCGACGGTCACACAGGCGCAGCGCGAACAGGTGCGCGCAGAGCACACCACCGACATGGCCGCGCACCTGGTTCTCTCACACCTCCAACGCGCCGCTCAAGCGGGTCCACCATGACGCGACCCCTGCTGGTCGTCGCCCACGAGGCGACACGCACAGGTGCCCCGCGGGTCCTGCTCGACCTGTTGAGGTTCGCGCGGCGGCGCATCACGGTGCCCGTCGCAGTCCAACTTGCCGCCGGGGGCCCCTTGAGTCGCGACCTTCGCGACCTGGCCGACACCGAAGTCGGCCTCGTCGCACCGTGCGCCGTGCTCGTGAACGGGTCGGCAGCCGCCGGGGTGTTGCACGGCGCGCAGCCCGGCACGCCCACGATGGCGTATGTCCACGAGGAGCAGGCGGCGTTGGAGGTGCTCCCAGCGGAATGCATCGACGCCCTGGTCAATCGCTGCGACCGCGTGCTGAGCGTGTCAGAGCGGTCCGCCGCCACGCTGGGAGAACTGGGCGTCGACCCATCACGGATCCGGGTCCTCCCGCCGGTTGTACCCGCGCGCCAACCGATTCCCACAGCCGACGTCATCCGGACGCTGCACGACCTGGGGCTCGACGCGGACCGGCAACTCGTGTTGGGATGCGGCGAAGCCGGGTGGCGCAAGGGCGCCGACCTGTTCGTCGACGTTGCTCGGCGCATCCGGACCGATGTTCCAGCGCAGTTCGCCTGGGCCGGTCGCCGGCCGCGCGCCTTCGCAAGGCTCCTAGACGCCGACACCCGCCTGTGCGGGTTGTCGGGGGACCTCACGTGGCTGGGCGAGCTCGACGACGTCGGGCCGCTCCTGACCGCGGCACAGGTTCTGGTGATGACCTCCCGGGAGGATCCTCAACCACTCGTAGCGTTGGAGGCCGCCGCGATGGGAACCGCCACAGCCGGTTTCGCCGTCGGCGGCATCGCGGATCTCCAGGATGCCGGGGCCGCATTGGCGGTGCCGTACCCCGACACCGTGGCTCTCGCACGTGAGGTCACAACGCTGTTGTCGCACCCTGAACAGCGCGGGCGACTCGCTTGCGAAGCAGAGAACCGACGCTCTGAGCATCATTCCATCGAGGTTCTCGGCGAGCGGTTCCTCGCCGAGTTGACCAACCTGATCGGGAGCGCCGGCCGATGAGATTGAAGCGGATGCTGGTCGTCACCCACGAGACGACGCTCACCGGTGCGCCGATGAACCTTCTGCACCTGCTCACCTGGATCCGCAAACACACCTCGATCGAGGTCCATCTCGTCGCGCTCCAGGACGGTCCCCTTCGTCACCGCTTCGAAGAGGTGTGCGAAGTCATCGTTTTGGACAGGGCCTTCGGCGCGAGGCTGTTGGGCGTCGCGCAGCAGGGACTCATCCACCTGGGCAGCTCACGCGCCTGGAAGCCCGTCGCGAGCGCACGGCTGCGGCCCCAACTCTGGCAGTTCTCCGGCTACGACCTGATCTACTCGAACAGCATCGCCAGCAGCGGAATCCTCCCCTACCTGCCACACTCCGGAGTGGTCGTGAGCCATGTCCATGAGCTACAGGTCGCCCTGCGGACCTGGAGGCCGCCCAAGTACCTCGAGGCCCTCGACCGCTCGGACGCGTGGATTGCCGCTTCAGACGCGGTACGCAACCTCTTGGTCACAGAGCGGGGCTACCCCCCGGATCGCGTGATTCTGCATTACGAGTATATCGACGCACACAAAGTCGCCGACCGAGAGATCCCCCAGCGGGTGATCGAGAGGAACCGCCGGGAGCTCGGCATCCCCGCAGACGCAGCAGTCGTTCTCGGCGCCGGAACGATCGACTGGCGCAAAGGAGCGGACCTGTTCGTGCAACTGGCGGCTGAGGTACGGCGCCAGACCCGCGAACCAATCAGCTTCATCTGGGTGGGAGGTGATCTCGTCGGCACCGAATGGGAACGGATCCGTTCCGACATCGAGCGAGCCGGAAGCGACCATGTCCGATTCATCGGAGTGAAGCCGGACCCAATCCCATGGTTCGCGATGGCCGACGTGTTCGCCTTGACATCCCACGAAGACCCCTTCCCGTTGGTCTGTCTCGAACACGCCGCCAGAGGTATTCCGGTGGTCACATACCGCAACGGCGGCATGCCGGAGCTGCTGCAGGCCGCGGGGCCCGATGCGGCTACCGGGGTAGCCGACCACATGGACGTGGGCGGACTTGCTCGGCGTGTGCTCGCTTTCATCGATTCGGAGGCACTACACCGGCGGGCCGGTGAACAACTCAAGCGTCGCGTTCTGGAGTACCACGATGTCTCCGTGGCGGCCCCGCGCCTGTTGGCCGACCTCGAGAGGTTGGTCACTGAGAAAGACAGTGGACCGTTACGTTCCTCGTGTGGCGAACGCAACGCGATGCAATCGCAACCGCGGCGCACCATCCAGAGCGGTTGATCGTGCTGTCGCCATCTCGCATTCGGCGTCGTACCCTCTGTCGGGTCGGGACCGGCACGTGCGTTCAGTCCGCCTTCGGTCCAGTGATCGACAGCAGCCGCCGCCAAGTCACAGACTCGGGTCAGGCTCGAGAGCGCCGATCACGGATCAGCCTTGCGTCAAACTCAGTGGCAAGGTGAGGCGAACTGCGGGCACAGGGCGCTATCTATAAGCCCCCAACTCCGAGCTGAATGCGTTCGACATCAGTCACGTCATCCGGACCGATGGCTTGCGGACAGGCACGCATGAGGTCTCTGAGAAGCTCCGTCAGGTGGGGGGCGATACGTTCGACCAATGCTTGGAGATCTACGACCGACACCTCTGGCCGGGTAACAATCTGTGCCACCTCTGGCTCCAAGATCCCGAGAACCGACTGCAGCGCCTCGTTGCCGGCAGGTGACACCGCGGAACCTAACGCCTTCATCGAGTAGACCAACTCACCGAGGGTATCGACAGATACTACGTCCCTTCCGAGCGTTGTCTGGTAGACGGCGAATCCGGCCGCTTGGAAGGAAGCCACACGCATACATCTGTCGATTGCTGCAAGATCGTCAGGTGGGAGATCTGTGCGCTGCGAAAACGGTGGCGCCGTCGTAGTCGGCGCCACCGCAGCAGCGACCGTGGTCGTGGTGGATGGGCCGAACACACCGGCGGGTCCTGAACCAGGCTCCGCCTGATGTCGCGGCTCGCGCTCAGTCATGTCGGCAACGCCCGTGGATTCACGGCGAGTGTCGTTCACCATTCCGCACGAAGACATCAGGTAGGCACCAAGGACGAGGACAAGGAAGGGAACTACCAGCCGCCACCCACGCATCGGCAGGGATTTTAACGCATGTCGCCGCCAGGTTCACCTGTGATCTAGTGCGAAGGCCGCGCAAGCACATCCAGGGCACCGCGCAGTGAAAGCGCCAGCGCCTTAGCGCCGCGCGGCTCGAGCGCACCGAAGTGGTCGCCACGGAAACGGTGCACCACCAGTTCTCCGACCAGAGGCTCCCAGCCCATCGATGCATCGGCTGACGCGGTATCAGCCGCCCAGAACAGGTCCACCCGACCGGGGTAGGTGTTGGAGCGATCCCATTCGGTGACGGCCAGCTTCCAGTGCTCCTCCCATGCATACCAAAGGCGCCACTCAGGACGTACACGACCGTGCCTTCGGAGATCGGCCGCCCACCGCAGCGGATCGATCACGCGTGCAAGACCGCTGAGCACCGTTGCGTGCCTCGCGGCACCTAGCGGGTTGGTCCTCACCATGTCTCGGTAGTGCTCGACCGTGACACGCAAACCGCTCCCCTCCGGGGGCGGCTTCGGGACACCGAACCATGGGCGCAACCCGGAACGCCTATTGCTCCAGTCCGGGCCACGGTATCCAGGCCCAACGTCCACTACTCCCACGAAGGCGACCTCCTCGCCGTCGCCTATCAGCTGACGCGCCATCTCGTAGGCACAGACGCCGCCGAAGGAGTACCCGGCCAGCCAGTAGGGACCCGTCGGCTGCACCATGCGGAGATCTGTCACGTACGAGGCTGCGAAGGAGTCGAGCGATACGTGTGGATTGGGATGGCCTGCGAGCAATGGCGATTCGAAGCTCCACACCGGCTGATCCGCTCCGAGTGCCTCCGCCACGTGACGGACGCGATATGCCGAACCCTGCAGGTCGTGCACGAACCACAGCTTTGGCCGTGACGACTCGTCACCATGTTGCACGCATGACACCGTGGACTGCCGCCTGGTGGACTCGTGACGGATCCTCTGGATCACCTCGGCCACCTCACGGACCGTGCGGGCGTGCACGATCTCGCCCATGGGCACCGTCACACCGGTACGCCGGTCGAGCATCACCAACATCTGTGCAGCCAGGAGCGAGTCCCCGCCCAGGAGGAAGAAGTCCTCGTCGTCGCCGATGGCACCCACCGGCAACAGCTCCTGCCACAGGTCTCGGATCAAATGGCGCACGCTTGCCGTGTCTCGACCCCCGATGGTGACCTCCTCGCCCGACGCGACATCGAACAGCTCGGGTGACGGCAGGGAGCGGCGGTTGGTCTTCCCGTTGGGAAGGCGGGGCAATTCGTCCAACACCACCCATCGCGACGGCACCCGATAAGCCTCGTGTCGCTCGAGAAGGGCCGCGCGCCACGCATGCGGATCGGCGCGGTCCGGCTCGGAGGGAACAACGTATGCCACGAGCTCGGTGATCCCATCGAGCTCGCGCGATACGACCACCGCATCGGCCACCGACTCCAGGTCGTGCAACTCCGCTTCCACGTCGCCGAGCACCACGAACCGGCCCCTGACCTTCACCTTCGTGTCGCTGCGACCTAGGAGCACGAGAGCACCGTCGTCGCCGACGCGGCCGATGTCACCAGTGCGATAGCCGCGGCGGCCGGCGCCCGCGCGCGGATCTGTACCGACTGCGGGCTCGTCGCTCAGCACCTGCCGGTTCAGCTCCGGGTAACCCCAGTAGCCGTCGAAAAGGAACTCGCTGATGACACACACCTCACCGGCTTCACCAACGGCAGCCGGACGGCCGTCTCTGCCGAGTATCCGAAACTCCACGTCTGTGATCGGATAGCCACAACTCACCTCGGTGTCCGGCAGAGCATCGTGGTCGTACACGGCCAGCGACACCACACCGGTTTCGGTCGTGCCGTACCCGATCGCCACGTGCTCGCAGCCAAAGAGCCTGGTGGTGAGTGAAAGGACCTCCGTATCGACCAACTCACCGCCGAGCGCGATCATCCGCAGATCCGGAAAGGTCCTGCCTTCAAGTGCATCCACGAGGAACCGCACAACCGTGGGCGCCATGTAGGCAAGCGTTATCCGTTCCTCCGCGAAGAAGTCCCCCACGGGTCCGAGCCCCTTCGAACGAACATCCAGCGTGGCCAGGGTCCCCCCGTTCAGCAGCGGGATGAACATGGGATACGCCGCCACCGCAAGTGACGTCGGGAACAACATCGGCATGCGATCGTCCGGACCGACGCCGAGAGCATCGGTGGCGCCCCGGACCGTGTTCAGAAGCACTCCGTGGTTGATGATCGCACCCTTGGACGTACCGCTCGTTCCGGAGGTGAACGCGAGCATCATCGGTGAGCGCCATCCGAGATCGGCTGGGCCGTCGAACTCACCCGAGAGGGTCTCCAGGTGATGGTGGCCACACCTGGCGGCGCCCGCCAGAGCGTTTGCCTCCTCCCGATTGGCAGCATCGGAGAGCAGCAGGTCCGGCCGGGCTTCGGCCAGGACCACCTCGGACTGTGGGCGCGGAGCCTCCGGATCGAGGATCACCACCACATGCGAGGCACTGACGATCCCGAGAACCGCCGCGACGAGTGGTCCGTCATGATCCGCCATAAGGGCGATGGGGCGGCCAGGATCGGCGCCGACAATCCTCGACAAGGCTCCCGCTATGCGCGACACCTCAGCCGCAAGCTGCCCATAGGTCCAATTGGCAGATGGTGATCGAACTGCGATGCGCTCGGGATGCTCACGGGCCACTGCGTAGAACCGCTCACCCACGGTGTGGGTCACCGCATCGGAGCCGAATGGCCGGAAGCCCGCAGCTGGAGCATCCGACCTCCAAGGTCCTAGTGGTATCGGGTTTCGATCAACAGTCACGCGACAACGATAGTGACGGCGACCACCGGTGCGCGCGTTCAGCGATGCCGATGCCGCGCAGTCAGCGACAGATCAGGTCCCTGATCGCCGCCACGACCCGCTCCACGTCGGAATCGCCCATCGCAGATCCGCTGGGCAGGCAAACACCCCTGGCGAAGATGTCCTCTGCGACATGCCCGCCCATCACCGGCACGCCTTCGAGCACCGGCTTGAGATGCATCGGCTTCCACTCTGGGCGAGCCGCGATCTCCTGGCCGGCGAGACCTCGAACAGCTCGTGCAGGTTCACGCCTACGACTTGCGGATCCAGCATCGCAACGGTGAGCCAGCCGTTGGGTTCACCCCGGCCATCCCATAGCATGAAGCCGATACCTTCGATCTCTGAAAGCCCGCTGCGGTGCAATTCGTTGTTCTCGCGGCACCGCTGGATCTTCGCTGCCAGCCCCGCCATCTGCTGATCTTGTTGCCGTTGAACGAGAAGGCCGCCAGCCGCCCCCAGTTGCCGGATGCGTATCACGCTGAGTTGCACCGATGGACTCCGCAGCGTCCTCGATCAGCGCACACCGAACCGGTCACAGACCGACACGAGCCGATCGAGTTGCGCGCACTACCCGTAGAGATCCACCCCGATGACCGCCTTGGGGAGCCGATCATTTGCTGCGGCATCTACCAGAGCACCTTTGAGGAGGCGTTCTCAAGGGATCGGTGCAAGGTGCAGCGCTGCGGCGCCACTTGCGAGCGCCACCGCCGCGGGCGCCCCGCAGAACTCGACGACATCGGACTCGAATCCGTCGACCTCGGCGCCGAGGGTCGTGATCCAATTCGAGTCGAACGCTGCCAGTAGACGTTCCCGCTCGTCACCATCCATGTCCAAGCGGGACAGGTACAAGCGTGCCACGAGGCGACTCTAGTGGAGCAGGTCTCAGACCCTAGTGGTCCGACCGCCACGTCCATTTCGAGGTCCGACTGCCCGCTTCAGCCTGCTCATGAACCCCTGCTCCAAGTGGTCTCCGTCGGCCCTGGAACCTCGTGGTCGCAGGACTACGACCAGCTGCTCTCCGGGCAGGCCCAGCCCATCGGTGGGTTCGTTTCCATCGGCCAGCGCCGTCAGCTCGAATCGCCGCGCGAACTCCTCCAGCGTGACTCGAATCTGGATGTGTGCAAGGTGCGCGCCAACACAGCGATGCGGCCCGGCACCGAAGGCCAGGTGGGGTGGACTCGGCGGGGTCGAGACACTCGGATCGAACTCCTCAGGATTCGCGTAGACACTGTCCCTGTTGGCCTGGGCGAGCATGCACAACACCTGCGCTCCCTCCTTGATCGTGTGGGTTCCGTCAGCCACATCGTCGCTGGCAACGCGAGAAACGACGCGCGCCGGCGAGCTCCAGCGTAGAAGCTCCTCGATGACAGGCTTCTCCCGATCCTGCTCGATGGCGGCCACGAGCTCCCCGGCCAACGCGCCAGCTAGCACGCCCAGCGCGGCAGTGAGGCCGATACTCATCGTGTCCTGTGCGGCCACGACCAACAGGTAGCAGACGTCGATCACCTCCTCCTCGTCGAGTGGAGGATCATCGCCTTCGCGGGCGAACAGTCCACTCACCAACGGAGCGGCCTCTGGATCCGCTGCACGCTTCACCACCGGATCCAGGAACGCGTACACGGTGTCACCGATGTCGGGCGGGGCAGGGACGCTTCCGACCAGACCGTGCTGCCCCATGATGGTCTCGCTCAGCTCACGGACGCGGACCACCTCCGAATCGGTGAGACCCAGCAGGCTGCCGAGAACACGTGCAGCCAAACGGCACGAATACCGATCACGAACGTCGACCGGCACACCCATATCCAGCTCAGAGATGAGCGCAACAGCGTGATCGCGCACCATCGTCTCCAACGGTAATGGCGAGTGCCGGCCGATGAGCGCATCGAGGCGACCACGCACCCGTCTATGGATGGGTCCCTCAGCCTGTAGTGGCAGGAGCGGCCGGTGTTGTCCGCACTCCACCGCGTTACCCGTCGTCTTGAGGTCGGGGTTCCTGAGCGCGGCGCGTACCTCCTCGTAGCCGCCGATCAGGACTGGCTGCAATTCTCCGGACAGTTCAGAAGTCATTTCGCCAAGCCTTCACTCACCGAGCAGATCACGTGCCCGTGGACAACTCGTCCACGAAGGCCATGAACCTCTCGGCCCACTCGTTCGCGTCGTTGCCTTGGTTCACATTGCCGGAGCATCCTTTCCGGCTGTTCAGGCGTTCCAAGACCCGTTCGTACGATGCCAAGGTGGTCATCGCGAGCCCGGACCAACCCGAACCGTAGGGCAACACCCTGGCCGGATCCAGACCCCGGCGGACACGAGCGTCAGCGGACTCGCGATCCAACAAGACAAGGTCCGCCGCCGGCCACGAATCGGCGAGGTCAACCTGGCGAAGGTGGAACGTGGCAGACACCCCGCCTCGCGATGCCCGCTCTCGAACCGCACGGCAGTCCGCAGGCGAACCTCGCGGGTCGAGCCACAGACCGTGAACCGTGTCACGCCCGGCCTTGGCGCAGTCCTGTAGGATCTCGATCAGCAGCCCGGGATCAGACTCCGGGGCGAGTGCCGCAACGACACAAGCATCCTGGGGGAGTCCGAGCGCCCTGCGTCCAACAAGCATCGCCTCGGCGCCGGTGCATCCGGTGTCGTCTCGCAGGGTCCCGAACTCGAGCACCCGCGGTCCCTCCAGTCGCTGTCTCCACGGATCGGAGTCCAGGACGGCGTCCTGACTCGACGTGACCGGTTCCAATGATTCAGGCGCGGGTCCCACCGCGTTTCGCCTCGTCAGGATAAGAGGATGAGTAGAACTATCCAGGACCCGCGCACCCAGACCGTCGTCGAGCACCACCACATCGGGGTCGAGCGCCCTCAGGTGACGCCTCAACCTGCGGCCCCGAAGCCAACCAGCGGGCAACCGCGCGCCAATCCTGTCGAGGGTTGCAGCAGGCCCCCACGTCCGCAGGTCGTCCACCGTCCATGAATGCTGTGCCGGGCTACGATCACCGTGGCGCAGGTACCAGAGCCCGATGCGAACGTCGGTCCGACTACGCAGCGCCTCGGCAGCCAACTCCAGGTCGCGAGTGCTCCTTCGCAGGTCGGGAGATGCAGTGATCAACAGAACTGACAGCATCACGAGGTCCTGTCGTCAGTGCCGTTCGGCCGGTCGATCCGACCCGAAATGACAGTACCCTGTTGGTCGTGGCGCACTCATCGGATCGCGGCGCTGAGAGCCAGAACGCTCCCGGCGCGCTGTGCAAAGCCCCGTTCGTCAACCTCGACTTCGATCCCCACGGCGAGGTGAATGCCTGTTGCGCGAACATCCTGTTTCCTCTCGGTGACGTTAGGTCGATGACCCTCGACGAGATCTGGAACGGAGAGCGAGTCGCTCTCCTGCGCTCTGCGTTGTCCGCTGGTGACCTGTCGCTCGGATGTTCGGTTTGCGCCCATCGACTTCAGCACGGCGGCGCCGAACGTCCGTTCGAGACCTACTCGGGTTTCGAGATGCCGGTGACCGAAGACCAAATGCCCGCACGGATGACGTTCTCGCTGAGCAGCGCCTGCAACCTCGAATGCGTCATGTGCGGCCCCAACCGATCGTCGCTCATCCGTCGCAACCGCACAGACCTGGGCCCGGCGCATAACCCCTATGGCGAGGATTTCCACCGACAACTCGAGCCCTACCTTGATGCCTGCAAGTTCGTCGACTTCGCCGGGGGTGAACCCTTCCTGATCCGAGGGCACCACCGGATCTGGGACTACCTGATCGCCAATCGTCTGTCTCCACGCTGTGGAATCACCACCAACGCCACGATCTGGAACGACCGCGTCGAACAAGTCCTCGATCACTTCCATACCGACGTCGGCGTATCGATCGACGGGACCTCGGCCGACGTGCTGGAATCGGTGAGAGTTGGCACCAAGCACACCGTCGTATTCGAGAACCTTGAGCGATTTCGCCGTCACGCGATGGCCAAGGGAACCCAGGTCTCAATCAACTTCACATTCCTGAGTCACAACTGGTTCGAGTTGCAGGAAATGCTCCTGTTCGGAGAGGAGCTCGGGATCCGTGTCAATGTCATGACGGTGATCGACCCGGATCACGGGCTGCAACGCATGCCTGACGACGAACTCCGCATGGTCCATCGGACCCTGACGCGGCAGTCGGACCACCTGCTGCCGCAGCTCACGCTCAACGCCGATCAGTGGCGGCGACAGTTGGCCATGGTGGATGCCGAAATAGAGAGGCGTGCGGATCGCGTGCCGTTCCACCCGGTAATGGAGCCGCCATCGGAACGAAACGAGGACCTTGTCATCGACTCGATCATTCGCTGGGCAAGAGATCGCCCAGCGTTAAGCCCTGAGGAGCTGCTAATAGCTCGCCGGGAGTGCCTGCGCCACCTGTCGATTTGGAACGAAACCCGTTCCCATGAACGAACTCACGCCATAGGGACGATCAGCTTGACCTTGGACGGCAAGGTACTTGTTTTGCATTTGGGCTCGGTGATGAACCCTCCGCCCCCCGAATGCGTGGCTTCTCTCGGAGATGTCCTCACCGCCGCGAAACGCCAGTTCGGGGAATCAATGTGGATAGCGGAGGAGCGCGACGAGGGAGCCACGCTGTATCACACCTTGTTCCTCGGCGGCGAGGCTGCTCGGGCAGACAAGGACGGCACGATCATCAGGTTCGCTACCCTTCGCACGACGGGCGGCATAGAGGTGTTCGTCGCCAGAGACGACCGTTTCGTGAGGTCGGAATCGCGCCCACCGACGCCCGTGTCGATCAGGATGTCCTCACTGCAGCAGTAGGGGCTCACCCTCCTTCTGATACCGACGACCGGTCGAATCGGAAGTAGTGGACACGCAGCACACCCTCGGAATGAAGACGAGTGAACAGCCTCGCAGCCTCGGACTCGCTGAAGACGCTGGCAGCAGGGAGGTTCACTCCGAGGTCAGCTTCGTAGCCACGTGCGGTCGCGTTCGTCGCATCCACCCATATCACCGACTCCAGGCCCACCGCCGTTCCCATCGTGACGGCCCGTTCGGGACTCCAGGAGAAGTCAGGCCACGGATCAAATCCAGATCTGAGGGTTTGTATCAAGGTTTCCCTGGACATGCCGACTCGTTCGTGAGCATCGTCGCTCAGCATCAGATCCGAGCCGACGAGGCTCCCGCCGGGTCTGAGCACACGATGGGCTTCACGCATGAACTCCACCCTCGAGGGGAAATGCATCATGGCTTCGATCGAGACGACCAGGTCGAATGATTCGTCAGCGAACGGCAGGCTTACCGCATCGGTCTGCACCCACGAGATCCGGTTATGCGGACCCACGGTACGGGCCGCAGCCAACTGCAACACCGCTTCATCCACATCACATCCAACCAGTGTCGAGTGACTGATCCTGCTGTCAATCGAGTCGATGGTCCCGCCAACACCACACGCGACATCCAAGACGTCGCACTCATCCCTCAGCTCCACCAAGCCAAGGATTCGCTCATTGGCCGCGGTTCGAGCCTCCAGCAGTGTCAGGTGAACGTTCTCGTCATCCCAGTGCCCAAGGTGCAGGAAAGCCCCGGCCACTCCGGTTCGGTAGTCGCGTATCAGCGTCGGTAGATACAGCGGAACCGATGCCGCCAAGTAAGGTCCTTCGATCCCACTACCTCCTTCAAAGCAATCCACCGGTTCCATGTCGGCGGTCCGCCGTCGACCAATCGCAACACCAGTTACTGTGAGATCATCAATTGCAGACACAAGCTGGTCTTTCGATAACTTCAGTCCATCTGCATCGACCCGCGAGCCATCGAGGTCATCGTCAATCACAGGGACCGTGATACCAGCTGCCCGGAGGGGGAACTGGATCCTCATGAGTGGACTCAGGAGCTCATTTGACGAGTCAAACCCAATGTTGAACTCATCAACCCCATCCTGATATCGATGAAACTCGAGGCCGAACTCACAAATACCGAGCGGATCGCCCTCTATTGAAATCTCAGCTGGTCCGTAGCAACTCAACTTACGGACCGTCCGTGGGACATGATCCCCAGTGAAGAGGTACCGCCTCGCATCAGAATAGTACGCTTGATAGTTATGGCGCACAGATAGGGTCTCGGGAAACTTCCGACCTGGCTGCGGCATGAGAAACTGTTGAACCTGGAATACACATTCGAACTCACCATCAACCGGTGCAGAGAATTCTCGCGAAACAAACCGACGAATCTCCTGGTAGAAGGATTCCCAGCCTACCGGTGGAGTTGGAAACTGATCGAAGTTATGGTATAGGGTTGCCCATAGGGGATATTCCGTCGGCGAATGTGTCGCCACATCGAGAAGCTTCTCATAGATTGAGCGAGCCTGAATACCCTTCTGCCACTGCATGAAGCGAACTACATGTCGGAGAATCCCTAGGCGTTCACAGATAGTGTCAACGCGCCCAAGGTGTTTCATCCGATCCAGATCCTCTTGCGTGAACGAGGACGACTGACTGACCAATCCCTCACGAATCTCCAGGCCGTGCGTCTCACGGTAAGCCGGTTCATTCATTGGACTGTTTGGAAGCATTCGCGTCTCCCATGTTCGCTGTTGCACTTCGAAGTCCAACATGAACTGGAGATCATTAAGGTATGAATCAACCGTCTGACCGGGCAAGCCGATCATGAGCTCACCGATCACCGGGTGACCACGCCGGCGCAATGCAGCAGCCAACTGCCTGTAGTGGTCGATCGAGATATTCGAGCGGTGGATACTCTTCAAGGTTTGATCATCTGTCGTCTGGAGTGAGAGAGACATGAATACACGGACGCCTGCGTCAGAAAGAACATCCATAATCTTGACAAGATGTTTGGTCGTGTTCTTCGCGACATTAATTATGACCTCCGCCGGCCAACCCCGCGACTTGTTCAGCTCTCCGATTATGTGTGCTGTTTCCACATCGCGCGACATGATCCCGAAGTTCGCATCTGTCAGATATAACGTGGGGCAGGCGATCTTACGGTCTGCTATCCATTCCAACTCGGCCTTCACACGATTGAGGTCGAACTGCCGGACACGCGAGAGAGTCGCCGATCCCCAATCGCAAAAGGTGCACCCGTACGGGCAACCGCGATTGGTCTCCACGGCGACGACCCTAGACCAATCAGTCGGATCCACGTGGTCGAATTCACCAGTAAGGTAAGGTGACGGAAGGGAATTCAGGTCGGCCACACGGTCGCCGTCAGGGGTGCGGACGACTTCACCGGTCGTCGGATCCCGATATGTCAGACCCGGTACACCCTTGAGACCGTCAAGAGTCCGGATTCCATCAGCCTTTCCAGCAAGCTGCTCGAGCAGCAGCACTAGGATCTGCTCACCCTCGCCGCGCACGAGAATATGGGCCGCTTGACTGTTCTGTCTCAAGAAGTGCTCGGCGTCGGCCTCATACTTCGGCGTATCGGGCCCACCGTGGATGACAAGCAATTCCGGGTTGGCGTCTGCGGCCTCACGTGCAATCGCCAGGTTGCGGTCGGTCGACCAAACGTAATTGGAGCACAGCAGGATCGTCGGCCCATGACTGCGCAGCAAAGCATCGAGAACTGCATCCGCCGGCTCCGGACGGTGGAGGTCGAAGAAAGCATTGAGCGAGCCGTCGTCATGTTGACGGGCCGATGCCATGAGCATCCCGAGTGAGAGCTGCGGACCCGGATCGGCGTGCCACGGTGCGTAGACTGGGATTCGAACGCGATCGCCGCGTGCCGTTTCAGTAGATCCGATCCCGCTTCGTTCAGCTTTCTTGACGTCCCGCGTATGGGCTCTGGAGTAGCCCGCTTGAACGGGGCGCGCCCTACTCAACGCGTCACTACTGCCAGGAGCGCGCGACATGAGACCAATCACTTCTCGGACTGGTCTCATCTTGCTGCTCAGGCGGTAGGCAGTACGCACCCTCTGCGACATCACGGCACGCCGGGACAACGCCTTGTGTTGTACCGATCCCTCCGGGTTCGTCATGCATGGGCCTTGTTCAGACCTGACTTGATTGGCAGTTGTCTCACCGATGAGCACACGACCCGCCGATGCAAGGCGCTCCAAACGACCGTGAATCAATTCGGCATGGAGTGGAGCTCGTTCCAAGAGATCCGCAACACGCACGGGTCGATCCAGTAGATCGATCAGACGGAGGTCAGTGTCGTCGAGCAGGAGCGCAGATCCACGTCGGTCCTCAATCATGACGTGTTGGCGGATCACGACACCCGCCCACACTGGGACCGGCGACACAACCGTTTCCGGCGTGAGCTCGACATGCTCGCGCGCCGTCACGGCCAGACCGAAACGCGCCACACATAGGCCAGATGAATCCGAGGACCCCACAAGCGCAAGAACATCTCGCAATGACGCCGGGGATGACCCGACCCCGGTCGGATCGCCGAGGTGCCACTCAGTAGCGGTTCGGTAGACGAACCGGGGCATCCCTACATAACGCGGGATTCGGCCCGCTACGCCAGCCATTCCATGAATCCTATTGGCATCCGGGAGCGATTCATCTGCTCGCGCTCCGTCAGGTGTACTTGATGGTCACATCCAGCTCAACGGGACGCTCAGACGATGTGCCTGTGAACTCCACCATGCACGAGCCTTCCGACAAGACCGCATCGCTCTCGTCGAAAGCGATCAACACGAGCTCTCCCCTGGGCGGGGTACGCGGCATGCGATCGATTGCAATCGTCAGGTGGTTCCACCCATCGGTCATGGAATCGGCTGATACTTGCCAAGGCGCGCTGCTGGCGATGACATTCACGGCCCGAACCGAAGGACTCTGGTCGGGCTCACGCATCCACCACATGTCCCCGATCGGTGGCAGCAGCTCGAGCACAAACGAGGCCGCCTGAGCTCCTGATTCACGAAAGACCTCCGCATGCAGTACCGCTGGTTGCCCTGCCGCAAGTCGGTCGGGCACGAGGTCCACGCTGCGAATTGTCGTATGCGCCCACTGCGATGGCACCCTCTCGCCGCCTACCGACCTCACATACGCGGTGACGACTTCTGCCACTGGACCGTCGGCAGTGATGCGCCCGTCGTCGATCCACAGACCCCTCTCGGCTGCCAGCACGGCGACCTGTGGGTCGTGCGTGACCAGGATCATCGCTACGCCTTGGGAGAGCATCTCCGAGGTTCGCTCAAGGACAGCCCGCTGAAACTCGAAATCCCCGACCGTTAGAACTTCGTCGATCAGGAGCAACTCTGGGTCGGAGTTCAACGCAATGGAAAGCCCGAGACGTGCCCTCATTCCGGTGGAATAGTGCTTGACAGGCTCGAGGAGCGCTCCTCCGATCCCAGCGAACTCCACGATATCGTCGATCGCCGCCCGTCGACGACGACCGCCGATGCCGTGCAATGCCAGCCCGAGCTCGAGGTTCTCGCGCCCAGTCAACTCCGGATCGAATGCCGGACCGAGCTCCAATACGACCGTCGTCCGAGCCGACCGCGTGACGCGGCCCAGTGAAGGAACCGTTACGCCTGCAGCGACACGCAGCAGCGTCGTCTTTCCGGCCCCGTTGGGGCCGATCAGCGAAATGGAGGTGCCGGGCTCCACCTCCAAGGTTAGGTCGGACAACGCCGTGAACTCCGAGCCTCCAGCACCGCCGTAGGTCTTGGACACCCCTTCGAATCTCAGAAGGTGATCACCGGTCATGGGTCGCCTCCGACGGTGCTTGCATGCCAATCGGCGTTGATCACCAGTTGGGTACGGGAATGGGGTCCTCCAGTAATCCTGAAAGGTGCACCGGCTGATCGCAGCACACCGACAACATCATCCTCGAGCACCAAGTAGCATTCTATCGCGAAGGACGGAAAGGTCGACGTGTCGATTTCCAACTCGAACACGGAGTCACCAACATCGAACTTCTTAGAATCGATGCAGTACCCAGCAAGCGGGTTGGAGATTCCCACCATAGTCGACTGCGATTGGATGTAGCACTCGAGCCTCAGCTCGGAATCTGCAAGTGACCGTTCTGTGTGGACCGAGCAACTAAGTCGGGCAGGTTGTCCCACGGCAACCTGCTTGGATTCTGGTTCGATGTGCAGCAGCACACCACCCGTCAAGCTCGGTGAAGACACTCCGAGGTACCCCCGCACCACATCGGTGGAATCCCCATCTGCCACGATCCTGCCCTCGTTAAGGTGGATTGCCCTGCCGCAGATCTCCATGAGCGCATTAGTGTCATGGGACACGACGACCAGCGTTCTCCCTCCACTGTGCAATTGACCGAGGACCTGCATCGATCTCGAACGGAACTCTTCATCCCCCACAGCCAGCACCTCGTCGAGTAGCAGAAGATCGACATCTGCATGGGCGACGAGTGAGAAGGCAAGCCGAGCCTTCATGCCGGACGAGTAGTGCTTGACCGGGCGAACCAAGTGGTCCATGAGGCCGGAGAACTCCTCAATAGCCGGCCTGCGTGCCGCAAACGCCGTGCGTGACATTCCGATCAGAGCCGCTGAGAACGCGAGGTTCTCTTCACCCGAGAGCTCCGGATGAAAACCGATCCCCAACTCCAAGATAGAGGCCACTCTCCCACGCCGATGCACCTCACCGCTCGTGGGAACCAACACGCCGGCGGCCAGCTTCAGCAACGTGGTCTTACCGGCCCCGTTGGGGCCGATGACTCCGACCGCCTCACCTTCGTCAATAGTCAGGTCCGCGTCCACAAGTCCCCGGCGCTGAGAGACACGGCCACCTATTGACAATTCGAAGGACTTTGTAACTCCTCGCATTGTCAACATGGCGAAGACCGCCTACAGCCGGTCGCTGATGAGCCGCTCTGCGGTCTTAACAGTCGGCACACTCGCCACCAGCAACGCGCAGCCTGCCGCCACTTGGATCAGCAACGGCCACAGAGGCGGCCAGACGTGGTTGAGGACTCCTTGACGAATAGCGTCGATCGATACAGCGAGTGGATTGGCGGTGAGCAACAACGACCCGGTGTCCCCCAGCAGTTCAGCCGAGTACATCACTGGGGTCAGGATGAAAATCACTCGAAGGACCAGAGGCATAGCGTGTCTAAGGTCACGGAACCTCACTGCGAGTGTGGCAACGAACACCGTGGTCGCAGCAACCCACAGTACGAGCACCCCTAGCCCCAGTATGGCCCCAAGGACATGGATCGAGGGTGGCCCGATCTGCAGCCATGCGAGGACCAGGAGAATCGCGAAGGTAATCAAGAGGTCAAAGGCTGCAACTCCGACGACCGCGAATGGAAGGACCTCTCGCGGGAAATATGCTTTCTGCACGATGCCACCCGCGTCCAGGATTGACCCCACTCCTATGCCGAGCGCCTGCGCTACGAAGTTGTACCCCACAAGACCTGCCCACGCGAAGGACAGATAGGGGACATCCTCCTGTGGCACATCCAACACGGCGGTGAAGACCCACCCGTAGGTCAACAACAACGCAACCGGCTGCACGATCGTCCAGGCTGATCTGAGTCCGCTGTGGCGGTAGCGTGCACGCAGATCACGCTCAACCCATAGACGAACCAGTGGGACCGTCGCCCTCAGTCTTGTGCGGTAGCCCTGCTGTATACCCCGTGGCGTGATCACTACCTCATCAAGCATGTAGTCAAAGGTTGCACATGACCTCTGGCTAACCCAAGTCATTCCCGACATGACCCCGAGACTCGGCGCTCGCGGGATCGCTCTCAACGGAGGCGGTTCCCGGCGAGCCCACGCTCCGTGACACTCCGTTGCCTTCGGCCGCACGATGTCTTAGCCTGCGCCGGTGGATGAGCGCGCGCTTCAGGCGTGGGCCGAGCATCGGCCGGGTCAACATCACCCGGTCGACACGGTCTGCGTGGCGCCATGGGTGTCGATGGAGTTCGACCCGTCAGGCTGGGTGTACGCCTGCTGCGCCAGTCAGCTCTACCCGCTGGGCAGGATCGGGGAGCAGCGACTTGCCGAGTTGTGGGGTGGCCGCCGTGCGACGGTCCTGCGTGAGTCGCTCCAGCGGGCCGACCTGACAGTTGCCTGCGGAACCTGTCGCTGGCACTTGGAACACCGACGCATGGACCCGGTAGCGGCCGTGTACGACCGGTTGCCCGTCGAATCACCCGATCCGCAATGGCCACACATGATGCTCTTCGCCCTGTCGAACCGCTGCAACCTCGGCTGTGTCATGTGCACACCCGAGTTGTCCTCGACTCTGCGATCCGGCGCCGGTCTGGATCCGCTCGAATCACCATACGGGGATTCCTTCTTCAGGGATCTCGAGCCTTTCCTGGAACACCTGCACGTCGTCAAGTTCACAGGGGGTGAACCCTTCCTTGCGCCCGAGCACAAGCGCATCTGGGATCTACTAGCGGCCCTCGGTGCCACACCAAAGATGCACGTTACGACCAACGGGACCATCTGGACCGATACCGTGGAGCAGGTCCTCGATCACTTCGATGTCGACATCAGCATCTCCGTGGACGCCGCGTCAGCCGGAACCTACGCCGAGGTGAGACGTGGTGGTGATTTCGATTCGTTGATGGTCAACATCGACCGCTTCGAAGAAGCAACCCGCTCTAAGGGCACCAGCCTGCACGTGTCCTACTGCCTACTCGACCAGAACGCGCACGAGCTAGCTGCCTTCCTCCTCTGGGCGGAACGGTTCGCGATCCCAGCGAGCATCAATCTGGTCGTCGACGACGGACTTGCTCTTCACGATCGGGAACTGCGACGACTGGAGGAGGTGCAGCGCGCCTGGGAGGAGGACGAGCGGAGACTCGGTCATCGCCTCAGCGCGAACAGGCCGGTTTGGGAGACCCAGCGCGCCCAACTAGACTCGGTGATCGCTGAACGAATGCAGGGAATCCCGCCGCCTCCACGCCGGGCGATCGCGGTTGAGCGGTCGATGTTCTCCATCCCGGAGCCGCCTCTCTCGGACAACGATCCGGTCCTCGATCACAGTCCCCCCAACGAAGCCGTCGAGCACCACTTGGCCGTCGAGATCGAGAGGCTGCGTCGGTGGAGCTGCGGCGGTGATGTAGCCGTTGTCGTCGTAGAGCGGACCGGGCTCATCCGCGAAGTCAGATCCGCGAACCGTCGACTGGGCATCCACAGTGACACGGTGATCGGCAAGCACCTCGAGGATCTGCCCTCGTGCATCGAGGCAGCCGACGGACGAACAGCATGGATCATCGACATGGACCGGGTCGGGGACACCACGATCCGCACGCTGGCGCTCTCAAGGGACGCACCCGTGCGCGGATCGAAAGGCCTGGCCGTGCGGACCGTGCAGATTCCCGCCGATGTCGGATGGTTCGTGCTCTTGGCCGAGGACTCGATCTACGAGCAAGCGTCGACGGGTGGTCGCCCATCGGAACCCGACGCCGGCGGTTCGCTGCAGATCACCTGAACCCCGGCAATGACTTCACACACGAGCATCGGAGTGTGGCGACAACCGGCAACGACGGTTGATCGCCAACTGATTCGCGGTGGGTGAGATGTGGAACGGGTGCTCGTACTTGGAGAAGTAGTCCCAGC
>CAYVDN010000049.1:13677-22664 GCA_964450685.1 uncultured Microthrixaceae bacterium | reverse complement strand
GTGGTGAACCTGTGGCTCGACAACGCCGGGACCGTTGCCGGCGGCATCTGCTTCTTCGTGGCGTCCGCGATGCTCATACCCGAAGCACGTACGCGACGGGCGGAGCAGCCAGCCGCTGCGAGCGCTCCCTGACGAGCGCTACTCCCGGTCGGCCGGGCAGCAGACCTCGAGGTCCATTCCGTCCGGGTCCCGGAAGAACAGGGACAGTTCGCTGCCGAGCGGCTGTATCTGTCCGACCTCTGCCGCTCCGGCTGCCACGAGTCGGTCCCGCACCGACTCGAGCGTCTCCCTCGAGTCGACAGCGAACGCGAAGTGGTCGATCGCGCCGCGACCACCCTGACGTTCGCGTTGACCGACGATCTCCTCCGGAGAGACCTCGAAGACGTTGAGCGACGAACCGCCCCCGATGTCGACGATCTTCATCCAGGGGTGATCGTCGGTCTTGGCCATCTCGAACGTGACCGTCGCACCGAAGGCCTGCTCGTAGAAGCCGACCGTGAGGTCCATGTCCGTGGTCAGGGTGGCTATGTGGTTGATGCCGGAGGTGATCGTCATGGCGCCCTCCCAGGTCGGCACTGGTCCGTCGTTTCCACCGACGGTACCCCGCGGGCGTGGGCGATGGTCCGGCTAACAGCAGAACGGGTGGGTGCGGGGCGGGGTGTGCCGCACGGCTGAGAGGAATAGCCTTTCGATCGGTGAGTCAGATCCCCGTCTTCCCGGGGCTCGCTGCTCAGGGCCCTGCGGTCGGATCCACGACCTGCGTGTCTACGGACCGACCGAAGCATCGGACGACGCGGCCGTGAGCAGCTTCAGTCGGCGCCAGATGCTCGCTATGGGTGCCGGGGCCGCCGGCGCGGTGGCGTCCGGCCTCGTGCTCGACCAGTACCTGTGGCCGTTGCTGCGCAAGGAGGATCTGATCCCCGGGGTGCCGCCGAACATCGATCTCGTCCCGGAGGCGTGGACCGAGACGTCGGACAGCTTCCGATTCGCCGCCATCGGGGACAACGGCAGCGGTGGTCGCCAGGCGATGGCGGTCGCCCGACAGATGGCACTCGCGTATCGGGACCTCCCTTACGGGTTCGTGTCCCTGCTGGGCGACATCAGCTACTACGGCAGTTTCGAGCGGAGGTTCCACGATGTTTTCGTGAAACCGATGGGCCCGCTGATCGACGCGGGGGTCGACTTCGAGCTGGCGATCGGCAACCACGACGAGGCGCTGAACCACAGCGACGCGAGCATCCAGGAGATCGAGGAGGAGCTGCGCCTGCTCGGCACCCCGGGCCGCTACTACAAGGTGACCCACGGCCCAGCCGACTTCTTCTACCTGGACTCGAGCGTTCCCGGTGTGTTCGGCCCCGGATCCAAGAGCCAGTGGGAGTGGCTCGATGACATGCTGGCCAGCTCGACGAACCAGTGGAAGATCGTCGCCTTGCACCACCCGCTCTATTCGTCGGGTCGACACGGCTCGACCGTCGGGGCCCGCGAACGTCTCGAGCCGATCCTCGTGCGACACCACGTCGACCTGGTCCTGGCAGGCCACGACCACGACTACGAACGCACATACCCACAGGACGGCATCACCTACGTCGTGAGCGGCGGCGGGTGCAAGAGAACCGCCGTCGGCCGGAGCAGGTTCACCGCCAAGTCCGCGTCGATCCTCCAGTTCCTGCTGATCGACGTGCAGGGCGACCGGCTCGATGGTCGCTGTGTGCGCGTCGACGGCGCCGTCGTGGACAGGTTCACCCTGCGGGCTCGGGAGGGTCGGTGAAACGCGGGACGGTCGACCGATGGGCGCCACCGCTCTACGCGTCTCTCAGCGTGGCGGTGCTCATGGCCCCAGCACTGGTCATCAAGGTCGCCGCCGGTCGCGGCGGAATGGGCGGGGCGTCCGACAACGACCTGATGATCGCGAGTGCTGTGCTCGGCACGCTGCTCGCATTCCTGTCGGCATCCCGACTGCGTTCCGAGGAGATCCACGTGGTTCGCAGACCGGACATGTGGATCGCAGCGTTCGATTCGTTGGTCGTGCTCATGTTCGGTGCCACTGTCGTGCCCCTGCTCGTGCTGTGGGGGTTCACCGACGAGCATGCGTCGATGGCACAACGCGGCTATCCGGTCGTCGCGCTCTGGGTGGGTCTCCAGGTCGTGGCAATAGTGATGGCGGAGCTGACCGGCCGAGCGGTCTTCTGGTGGTTGGAGCCCCACGAGCGGCGACGGTCGAGGCGACGGCTCCGAACGGGCTGAGCACCCGCTGGCGTAGTTCCCGACTGGTGCAGTTCCCGATGAGTGCCGGAGGTCTTGCTGTCAGTCCTCGACCGTGAGTTCGAACACGGTGCCGCGCACCTTGTCCACGGTCCCGTCCTCGAGACAGCCCCACAGCCGTCGGCGGGAGTGCTCACCGAGCGACGGACGGATCTCGGCGACATACGAGTGTCCGGTGTAGGCACGGGCTGCGTAGGCGCTGTCGTCCCTCAGGTGTCTGGGGGAGCTGACCGTGGACCATCCGACACCTCCGATGCACGGCACCCACAGCGCCGTCGCAGCGTCGTCGGGGTCGTGGTGGAAGTTCCTGGTCTCGACTCCGAACACGACGCGGGTGCTGCCACCACGGCCGGGATCGGGCCGGAACTTCGTCGCATCGGCCATGAAGACGAGCCCCGCGACGGTGATGGCCAGCACCAGCACGGGGACGATCACGCGGCGCGCCCCGTTCAGGCTCACGACTACCACCTGCCTCCGTGCGGGCCACGCAGATCACGCAGAGCGTCGTGGCGGTCGTCGAGGAATCCGCCACCGGGGGGAGCGAGCCGCGACAGGCCGGACGCGAGCCGGCGATCGGAAGTGTGCGCAGCAGTCACGCGGCCGAGTCGCTCGACCGTCCACGCCAGACAGGCCAGGATTAGACCTGCTCCCAACAGGACGGGGATGAACACGTGTGATCGGCCGGAGTCGGGGCGGAGCCACTCGAACACGGTGGAGGGTTGGTCGCGGGCAGCGTCGAGGTGCCCCGAGATGCGCCTCAGTCGAATGGCCTCGAGATCGCGGTCGACGCTGCGCACCGTCAGCTCGAGCGCGTCGAGCTTGCGTGTGAGGACCCAGCCGAGGACCGCCACCTCGGCGGCCAGGAAGATCGCCGCGCTGATCAGCGCTCGGTTCCACTCCCACCGGTACAGGTACACGAACACGTAGGTGCCTGACGCCAGGAGGGTGGCCGTACCTATCAGCGTCATCGAGGCTCTGCGCAGGTTCATGGTCGCCCTCCCTCTTCCGGGTCAGCTCGTCGACATCTCACCTCGTCCGGACAGCAGCGACTGCTCGGAGACGATCTCCACCGTCCCCGCCGTACCGTCGAGCAGCACGACATCTCCGTCATGGAGCGCAGCGGTCGCGCCGGGCATTGCTGCAACTGCAGGCACTCCGTACTCACGCGCCAGGATTGCCAGGTGGCTGAGGGGACTACCGGTCTCGGAGATGAGTCCGGCCACCGAGGCGATCGCACCGGCCAACGCCGGGTCGAGCGAGCGGACGACCAGCACCTTCGCCTTCGCAGCGAGTGGGTCATGGGTCACGATGCCCACGACCCGCCCGCCACTCACTCCGAGTGGTCCGTCCCCGCCGCCGGCGCCTCCCGGTGCATCGATCACAGGAACGACCGATCCGTCGGTTGCGAGTCGGAAGCGAGCGGGTAGGGGTGGCACCTCGGGGGGCTCCGCCGCGAGCACCACTCTCGACGCCGGAGTCTCGACCGCGGCCCGCAAGGACGACAGGTCGAGGTGACGTACGTCGAGGGGAGAGTCGATCTGTGAACGTCGGTGCAGGCGGGAGCCGAGCTCAACCGACACCTGTGCGCTCAGCTCCTGCACCCACCTGACCCGCAGACGGAGCGATTCGCGTGCGACAGCCATCGGGTCTGACGTTTCCCCCGAGTCGCTACGGGTCTCACGCTGTGCGTTCGTCACCGGGTCGGTAACCGGGAGCTTGTACTCGCCGCCGATACGCGGAGCGAAGAGCGCGAGCGCGAGCGGATGGGAGGCGATGATCTCCCCGTCGTCCATCCCGTCGAGACGGGCACGTGCCACCGTGGCGAGCGCAACCGAAGCGCCCGTGGTCGTCGTCGTTGCGGGATCCAGGAAGAAGCCGGACATCACCTCGTGGGCGTGCAGCCCGGCGAGCGTCCGTCGCGCGTTGTCGAGCACCGTCAAGAGCTGCATGTCGCCGAGCTGGTCGAGGGCGTCCAGGGAACGCAGGTCGTCGTCGACCTCGGTCACGAGGTCATGCGCGATGCCCGGCAACGCGACCCTCAATCGGCCGATCCGCCACGCGGCTCGGAGGCGCCGCGCCGGTGGCAGGGGATCGAGCCGCCGCCACCAGGACAGCGGCGGTGTCACCACGCCGAGCGCTTCCAGGTCGACAGCGACACGGCCGCCGACATCCACCACGAACCGCTCGCCGAGCGCCCGGTTGCTGACGGCTCCGCTGATCCGCAGAGCTTCGCGGATACCGGCGTCCAGCGGCTCCTCCCACAGGTCGCGCTCGAGACGGGAAAGTGGATCAGGGAAGGTTTCAGCGACGGGTCCCGAGCCGAGGATGTGACCACCCCGGACGGGTTGTGCCGACGCTGTTATCGGCCGGCTCTGGAGCAGGCGGAGCGTCCCGGCGTCGTCTATCAGCCACTCGATGTCCTGTGGCCCGCCGAAGATCCGCGCGGCCGAGCCCGCCAGACCCGCGAGCGCTTTCCGATCACGCGAGCCGATCGTTGAGTTCTCGCCTGGGGTTCTGATGGCGCCGCGACGCCCGAGTCTCAACTGGGTGCCGTCGACCGCACCGCTGACGATCTGCTCTGGTGCCCCCTCGACGAACGAGACCAGGTAGTCGGACCCGCCACCGCTGAGCGGATCGACCCCGAACAGCACCCCGCCGATGCGGGCGTCGCCCATGGGCTGCACCAACACGGCCATCGGTGCCTGCCCGTCGGGTTGATCTGCGACCGCTGCGGCCGACGCCACCACTTCTGCGGTTGCGGCCACGAACGCTTCCCAGCCCTCGACGTCGAGGACCGTCAGGAACCGACCGGCCATCGAGGAGTCTGCGGAATCTTCGATCACCGACGAGGACCTCACCGCCAGCGGCACCGCCCCTTCGTGGGAGATGAGTGCCCAGGCCGAACGCACCGCGGCTTGCTCGACCGAATCGAGCGGGATGGATCCCTCGGCCAGCACCGATACGTCGCCGGCGGTCGAGAGTGCTCCGACGAGCGCGGCCGCGTGCGGAGCGGTGATCACGAAGCCGTCGTAGGTCGGCAGGCCGTTCTGTCGCGCGACTGCAAGGTTGGCCGCCTTGGCGCCGCTTAGGCGAGCGTCGGCGGCGCCCGGCTCATCGAGCCAAACGATCGACCGATCCACCAACATCGTGAACTCAGTTTGGCCTTGTTCCTTCCCGAGCGAAAGACCCGATGTTCGGTCGGGGTGGGTCTAGTCGCCGCAGGCGGTGCAACAACACGATCGTCACGGCGAACAGCGCGATCGCGGTGGCCTGGTGGGCGAGCGCGACCGCCGTCTCGACAGAGCTGAGCACCGTGGTGATGCCCAGGACGATCTGCGCGCCGATGAGCGCCAGGAGGGCGGTAGAGGCTCTGCGTGCAACCCGG
This sequence comes from uncultured Microthrixaceae bacterium, assembly GCA_964450685.1. Lineage (GTDB taxonomy): Bacteria > Actinomycetota > Acidimicrobiia > Acidimicrobiales > Microtrichaceae > JBAOHV01. Next base: position 17,017 of record CAYVDN010000049.1, on the reverse strand, counting down.
TCGCCGACGGTCCGGTGAACGACGACTGTGACCACCACCGCAGCGCCGGCGACCACGAAGGCGAACCACCGGTGGATGAACGCCACCGTCGCTGGCGCCTCCAGGAGGTCGTTGACGGAGCGGAGCAGACCGGACGGCACGAGTGCACCGAACATCTGCGGCCAGGTGTCGGACACGTGTCCTGCCTTCAGCCCGGCTGTGAACCCGCCGTAGGCGATCTGGACGAGCAGCACCGTGAGCAGGCCTGCGGTGGCGCGCGATGCGACGCTCCACCGGGCGTGGTCGGTGGGGGAGAGTCCGCGCCGGTGTTCGAGAGCGGTCCACAGGGCGAGTCCCCCCAACGCGAACGCCAGCAGCAGGTGGACCGTCAGGTTCAGGTGGCTCACCGACGGTCGGTCCTCCAGGCCGCTGGCGACCATCACCCAACCGGCGACGGCCTGGAGCACGAACAGGGCCCCCATCGCGACGTAGACCCCGAGGTCCCTGCGGGGTATCCGGCGGCGCAGGACGAAGACCGTCAGCGGGATCGCGTAGGACAGTCCGGCCAGGCGTGCGACGAGTCGGTGGATCCACTCGATCAGGAATATGCGTTGGAACTCGGCGAGGGTCATCGTCGAGTTGACGTGGATGAACTCGGGGCTGCGCCTGTACTCGGCGAACGCCTGTTGCCAGCCGGTCTCGCCGATCGGCGGAACAACACCTGTGACCGGGTCCCACTCGACGATCGAGAGTCCCGAACGGGTCAGTCGGACGAAGCCGCCGAACATGATCAGCGCAGCGACGACGCCGCAGAATCCGAACAACCAGCGCATCACTGATCTGTCGGGTCTGGTGACCATGGGACTCCTCGGCAAGCCCGGAGCAGCTCCGACGGTCCGAGGGGGGAACCGTCTGCAGAACGATCCTGCCAGCCGCGCACCAGGACCCCGAACTCGAGAGCAAGTGACATGTTCCCCCTTGACCTCCTGGGCCCTCTGTCCTAAAAACAAACCAACAGGTCGGTTTCTAGGAGATCGGGATGAGTGAGCGCAGGAGCCAGGAGGACCGCACGGCTGCGACCCAACGGGCGTTGTTGCAGGCGACGATCGACTGCCTCGTCGAGTACGGCTACGCCGGCACCACCACCCGACTCGTGGCCGACCGAGCCGGCGTGTCGCGCGGTGCCCAGACACATCACTACCCGACCAAGCGGGACCTGGTGGTCGCAGCGATCGACCAGCTCTTCGCCGATCAGGCACGGGCTTTCGCCCACGTGTTCGAGGAGGTGCCGCCGCCCGAGCGCACGTTCGGACGGGCGATCGACGCGCTCTGGGAGATTGTCAGCGGGCCCGTGTACGCGGCGACGCTCGAGGTGATCGTCGCCGGTCGGACCGACGACGAGTTGCGAGCGGTCATCCACGGCGTCGCCGCCGGGCTCGAGAGCACGGTCGTGGACCTTCTCATGTGGTTCGCTCCTGAGATCGACGACCGCGAATCGGCCACGCGTGTCATAAACGTCGTGTTCACCCTCGTGCAGGGCGCCGCGGTGTCCCGCTACGGCGGATTCGGTGACCCCGACGAGGTCATCGCACTTGTCCGCGACCTCGCTGACCCTGCGGTTGCAGCACTCACCGCTACGTCGGCAGTGACACCCCAGACCGACCCTCACAGGAGGACCAACGTATGACCACCGTCGAGAGCGCGCCCGCCGGGTCGCGCGAGCATCAGATGGAACGTCCGTCCGCCCAGCGCGACATCCCTGTGCGTCACCTGAGGACCCGACCCGATGTCGTCGACACCGACTGGATCGTCGAGGGCGACCCGATCTTCAGCCATCTCCTGGCGACGCTCTCGGCCGTATTCCCCAACGGCGAGGACTTCTTCGTCGCCTCTGTCCGTCGGCACCGCGACTCGGTTGCGGACGACGCGACGCTCAAGGCGCAGGTGAAGGGGTTCACCGGTCAGGAGGCGATGCACAGCCGTGAACACCGGGCACTCAACGCGCGCCTTGCCGAGCTCGGCTACAACACGGTCCGCGCCGATGCGGTGATCAAGCGCATCTGTGACCGGGTGCTGGCGATGAAGCCCCGACGCCTCGCCATCGCTGCGACAGCCGCGGCCGAGCACTACACCGGGTTGCTCGCCGAGACAGCGCTCGATCACGAGCCGACCCGCAGGATCCTCTTCGGACAGGAAGCGGTCGAACCGCTGATCTGCTGGCACGCCCTCGAGGAGCTCGAGCACAAGAACGTCGCGTTCGACGTGATGGTCGCCTCCGGCGGGCGCTACCCGGTACGAGCGGCAGGCTTCGTCGTCACCTCGACGGCGCTGGCAGGCTACGTGGGTGTCGAATGGGGTCGCTCGGTCTTCGAGGACCGTCATCGGATCACCGCCGAGCACCGTCGCCGGTTCCGTCACAACCTGGTCCGCCAACGTCTGATCAGCTTCCACTTCCTGTGGGACGCTCTCAAGTACCTGCGCCCCGGTTTCCACCCCGACGACACCGACACCGATGCACTCGTCGAGCACTGGCGTGTAGAACTCGCTGACATCGCTGAATCGAATCGGAGTACCAGATGAGCGACACATCCACAGCGAGCGGCATCTCCGCCGCCGATGCCGAGCCGCTCGAACAACTCGACGTGCTGGTCATCGGAGCCGGCCTGTCGGGTATCAACGCTGCACATCACCTCGAGACGACCTGCCCCTGGGCCAGCTACGCGGTGTTCGAGGGGCGTGAGCGGATCGGTGGCACATGGGACCTGTTCCGCTACCCGGGCATCCGCTCCGACTCCGACATGTTCACCTTCAGCTATCCGTGGCGCCCATGGCCCCTGGACCGGGCGATAGGTCGGGGAGAGGAGATCCGCCAGTACATCGAGGACACCGCGCGCGAGGACGGCAGCTATTCCAAGATCCGCTTCGGCCACCGCGTCGTGCGTGCCGAGTGGTCGAGCGACGATGCCCGCTGGACGGTCACCGCGGAACGGCTCGGTGCCGACGGGGAGAGCGTCGAGAGCTTCGAACTGACCGCCGGTTTCATCATCTCGTGCACCGGCTACTACCGCTACGACCGCGGCTACCTGCCCGACTGGGACGGCATGGACGACTACCGGGGGCAGCTGATCCATCCCCAGAACTGGCCCGAGGGCGTGGAGCTGGCCGACAAACGCATAGTCGTGATCGGCTCCGGAGCGACGGCCGTGACACTCGTGCCGGAGCTGGCCAAGGTCAGCCCGCACGTGACGATGCTGCAGCGCTCGCCGACCTACATGGTCTCGCGCCCGGCGGAGGATGCAATCGCCAACTGGCTGCGCAAGGTGTTGCCGCCATCGCCGGCTTATAAATTGACGCGGATTAA
>CAYVDN010000049.1:0-13667 GCA_964450685.1 uncultured Microthrixaceae bacterium | reverse complement strand
ACCTACATGGTCTCGCTACCCACGACCAATCCCGTGACCAAGGCGCTTCGTCGGATACTCCCCTCGCGTGTGCGTGGGGATGTGATGCGTTGGCAGTTCGTGCTGGCGACACTCGGCATGTACAAGCTGAGCCGCAACGCCCCGGGTCTGATGAAGAAGATGTTGCGCAAGCAGCTCGAACAGCAGCTGCCCGCCGGCTACGACATCGACCGGCATTTCACCCCGCACTACGACCCGTGGGACCAGCGGCTGTGCGTCGTGACCGACGGAGACCTCTTCAAAGCGATCCGCAAGGGCAGGGTGGAGATCAGGACCGACCACATCGACCGATTCACGAACAGCGGCCTGAAGCTGCGCTCCGGCGACACGATCGACGCCGACGTGATCATCACGGCCACCGGGCTCGACGTGCTGATCGGTGGTGGGACCGAGTTGTTCGTCGACGGCGAGAAGGTTGACCCCGCTAAACGGCTCACCTACAAGGGGTCGATGCTCGACGGAGTCCCCAACATGGCGATGGTCATCGGCTACGCCAATGCCTCATGGACCCTCAAGTCCGACCTGACGTGTGGTTTCACGGCACGGGTCCTGAACCACATGCGGCTGACCGGCACGGATCGTGTGACCGCGGTTAGGAGCGGTGACGAGGCGGCCGACGGCAACCTGATGGGGCTCAGCTCCGGCTACATAGCCCGCGCCGACGACAGGCTGCCCCGGCAGGGCAAGCGGTTCCCGTGGCGCAACTACCAGAGCTACATCAAGGACTATCGAGCTTTGCGGCGTAGCGACGTCGTGGACGACGTGCTCGAGTACTGCTGAGCTACCCTCCCGGGCGACCGAAGGGACGCCCGATGACCAAGCCCAGGCACTCAGCAGCGCGACAGGACACCAACGTCGATGACATGATCTCGCTCGACACGGTGTTCCTCCGGCCAGGAGAGGACTCGGTCCTTCCCAAGTTCACGATCCCCGACGGCGCGCGCCTTCCCGAGACCGCGTACCAGATCGTGCACGACGAGGCGATGCTCGACGGCAACGCCCGGTTGAACCTGGCGACGTTCGTGACGACGTGGATGGACGACGAGGCCCGTCGCCTCTACGCCGAGACGTACGACAAGAACATGATCGACAAGGACGAGTACCCGCAGACAGCGGCGATCGAGGATCGCTGCTGGCGGATCATCGCTGACCTGTGGAACTGCCCCGACGTCGACAACGCGATCGGTACGTCGACGATCGGCTCGTCCGAGGCGTGCATGCTCGGAGGGCTGGCGCTCAAGCGGCACTGGCAGCACCGGCGCGAGGCAGAGGGCAAGCCGACCGACAAGCCGAACCTCGTCCTGTCCTCCGCGGTGCAGGTGTGCTGGGAGAAGTTCCTCAACTACTTCGAGGTCGAGCCGCGGTGGGTTCCCTGCACAGAGGAGCACTTCGTCTTCGACGGCCACGACATCGACAAGTACGTCGACGAGAACACGATCGGTGTCGTGGCGATCATGGGCGTCACCTACAACGGGCTGTACGAGCCGGTCGCCCAGATCGCCGAGGCGCTCGACGACCTCCAGGCCCGCACCGGCCTGGACATCAAGATCCACGTCGACGGCGCGTCCGGAGCGATGGTCGCTCCGTTCTGCCAGCCGGACCTGGAATGGGATTTCAGGGTCGACCGAGTGGTGTCGATCAACACCTCGGGTCACAAGTACGGGCTCGTGTTCCCCGGCCTGGGTTGGATCGTCTGGAGGGACAAGGAAGCGCTTCCCGAGAGCATGGTGTTCTACGCCAGCTACCTCGGCGGCAACATGCCGACCCTGGCGCTCAACTTCTCACGACCCGGTGCACAGGTGCTGTTGCAGTACTACAACTTCCTGCGACTCGGCCGAGAGGGTTACCGCCGGGTTCAGCAGGGATCGATCGACGTGGCCTTGTACCTGTCGCGTCGGATCGGTGCCATGGAACCCTTCGAACTGGTCAGCGACGGGTCGACGATCCCGGTGTTCGCCTGGCGCCTGCGCAAGGGCTACACCGACAAGTGGACCCTCTACGACCTTGCCGACCGGCTGCGGATGAAGGGCTGGCTGGTGCCCGCCTACCCAATGGCGGACAACCTGGACGACATGACTCTGCAGCGCATAGTCGTGCGACTCGGTCTGAGCCGGGACCTGGCGACGTCGCTGATCACCGACATCGAGGCCGAGGTCGAGTTCCTCGACAGCCTCGACGCCCCGATGCCCCGCGCCGAGGAGTCCGGGTCCCACTTTCACCACTGAGGTGACAAACGCACGGCCAGTTCCTCAGCCGTGCACTCCGTCGCTCAGCAGCTCACCAGATGCTGCGTCCACCGCGATCTCGTGGCTGGTCCCGTCGGCGTCGACCACGTCGGCGTCCCAGACCACCAAGTCGCCCGAGTCGTCCAGCCCCATCTCGGTGATCATGCTGCCCGGATAGCGATTCTCGATCGCCCGTGCAGCGGTCTCGAAGTCGACTGTCGCACTCTGGAGAACGGCCCTGCGCCGCGAGAGGTCGGCGTCGCGGTCGGAATCGGCGGTGGGTCCCTCGATCACCTGGGTTCCATCGGCCGACACCTTCACGTCGTGGGCCGAACCATCTGTTTCGTGCAGCTCGACCTCCCAGTAGTCGCCTGGAAGCTCGTGATCGAGTTCGACGACGATCGACCCGGGAACCAGGTCCTGCGCCGCGTGACCTGCCGTGACCAGCGCGTCGACGGTCGTCGACACTTCGACTGGGTCCGGTCCCGTTCTATCCGCATCGGAGTCATCGTCCGGACCTTCGGTCTCGTTCTGTGACGAACTGTCGGCATCCGTTCCACTAGCCGGCCCGTCGGAGCTGTCGGTGCAGCCAGCCACAACCCCGCCCAGCGTTGCCAGCACGAGCAGCAGTGCCACCGTCGCAGTGCGGGTCGTCCGCGTCAGCGTCATCGTTCACCTCCGGCCGAGCTAGGGGCCGCGGATGGTCTAGCACCGCCCGCTCGAGCAGCGCGTCGCGGTTGGAGCTCGCGATGGGGGACCGTTAGCTTTCCCCGATGCCCGAATCGAACGACCTGATCGTCATCGGTGGCAACGCCGGTGGACTCTCTGCCGCCGTCTTCGCACGCGAGAGCGGCCTCGAACGGGTGACGGTGCTCGAAGAGGGAAGCACCCTTGCCCTCCCGGGGGTGGCAGGCGAGTACGGCTTGGAGGTCTCCTACGGCGAGGACGTGACCGCGATAGAGGTGGACGGCCAGGATTTGGTCGTCAGGACCCGGCGCCAGACCGTCCGTGGTCGTGCGGTGCTCGTGGCGATCCGCGATGCCGTCGAGGGTTGGACACCTCCGATCCCGACTCACGCGAGCGAGCGGGTGCACCTGGACGAGATCCCTTCGCCGGCAAACGACGTCGACGTACTGGTGGTCGGATTCACCGACCACGCGGTCGAACTAACCGTGCAGCTGGCCGACCTGGGTGCCGGCGTCGTGCTGGCGGCCGGTGGCATGAACCCCCGGCGACTCTCGCCCGTGGGAGCAAGGCTCCTGAACGATCTCGAACGCGAGCGCCGCGCGACCCTGCTGTATTCCTCGCGTCCGCACCAGGTCGGCGATGTCGACGGCTACCCGATGGCGTACTTCAACGATCGCCGAACCCCGGACCTGCAGTTCGATCACGTCGTGTTCTCCTCGGGGCGCCGCACTGTCGCTCCAGCGCGGGTGGGAGCGACGGAAGAGGCGCTGGCCACGGGCAGGGTCTGGTTCCTGGGCAGCGAGAGCGAGACCCCCGAGGGCGTCCCCAGCGCCACGGGCGCCTCGATCGGCCGCGAGCTGGTCACTGCGGTGTTCCCGCAGGCGGCTATCCCAGCGCCGGAACCGTCTGCTCGAAGCCGCCACGGGGTCCCTGGAGTGGTCGAGGAGCTCCGCGACGAGCACTACAACGCGACGATCACCCACTTCGAGCCGACGCACTCTGACCTGTGGGTCCTGCGTGTGAGGCCGGACCACGGCTCCGTGTCGCATCTTCCGGGCCAGTACGCGTCGCTTGGTCTCGGCTACTGGGAGGACCGCGTCGACGACGCGATGGAGTTCAACATCGACGAACGTTGGGACAAGCTCGTCCGCAGGTCGTACTCGATCAGTCACCGGATCTTCGACGGGCACGGCTACCTCGCCGACGAGGGGGGAGCCGGCGAGCTCGAGTTCTACATAGTGCTTGTGCCGCCGACGCCCGACAACGTGCCGGGCCTCACTCCACGCCTGGCGCTCAAGAAGCCGGGCGACCGCATCTATCTGGGTCCGAAGGTTGCAGGGCGATACACGTTGGCACCCGTCACCAACCCTGCCGACACGGTGATCTTCCTCTCCACCGGGACCGGTGAGGCCCCGCAGAACGCGATGGTCACCGAGCTCCTTCGCAAGGGGCACCACGGACCGATCGTTTCAGCGGTCTCGGTACGGCAGTGGGCTGACCTCGGTTACCTGGACAAGCACCGCCAGCTGGAGCAGCGCTACGCGAACTACCACTACTTCCCTCAACCGACGCGTGAGGCGGACGTCCCCAAGCGCTACCTCCAGGACCTGATCCGTGATGACGTGTTCGCCGCCGAGTACGGCGTGACGCTCGACCCGTCCAACACGCACGTGTTCCTGTGCGGCAACCCGTCGATGATCGGGCTGCCCGAGGAGCAGGAGGGTGGCGAGGTGAGCTACCCGGAGACGGTCGGTGTGGTACAGCTGCTCGCCGAACGCGGGTTCACGCTGGACAGGCGCAAGGAGCGCGGCAACGTCCACTACGAGGAGTACTGGTAGGCCGCTGCCAGGTGCTGACCATCCTGCCTTTGGAAGCGACCGCTGTTCAGGGGGTGTGGCTGCTCAGGAACTCCTTGAACGCGGTGTCTGCGGCGGGCAGCGCGTCGTCGTCCTTCCAACGCTCCACGATCGTGCAGTCCCGTGCCAGCTCCGCCACCTCGATCGAGATCGACCGGGGATGCCATTCGTCGTTGCCGTACGCGACGAGCATCGGTACCGGGATCCGACGGATCTGCTCACGTTCGACCGACAGGACGAACTCGCCGTCCCACATGTTGTGCTCGAGCGCGTCCCAAGCATCCCCATCGACTTCGGGACGTGACGGCGCGAGCTCGCGCCGCCAACCGTCGTAGACCTCGTCGAACGCCGCACGGTTTCCGTCGATACCGGCTGGCTGGAGCAGCACAGCCGATACGAACCGCTCCGGTGCCGCTGCCAGCAAAGCAAGTGCGAACGGCCCCCCGATGCACATGCCGATGACGTGGCACCGCTCCACATCGAGGTGGTCGAGCAGCGCGAGCTGGTCATCGCGGTAGGTGTTCCAGCCGTCGATCGCGCAGATGGGAGCGGTTGATCGACCGGCGTTGCGCTGATCCATGCCGATGAGCCTGTAGTCGCCGGCGAGCGCACGACGAGGGTTCCAGGGCACGGTCTCCCATCGTTGGTTGCAGGAGCGCATACCCCCCGGAGCCAACAGCAGGACCGGAAAGGCGTCCCTGGGGCCTTCAAGGTCGAAGTGGATGCTGGCGTCACCACGCTCGTAGGCCGGCATGGTTTCGGAGTGTACGACGGGACCAACTTTCGAGAGGTTGCCAAACCGTCCAGTTTTTCGGGACACGGGTGGCCACCACGCGAAGATGCCCGCCCCGTTGGGGCGGGCATCTTCAAGCTCTCACGGTCCGGCAGGTTCCCGCCGGTCGAGGATCAGAGCGTGATGTTGATCGACGGCGACCACTCGCTCCACTGCCCGTTGGCGTAGGTGCGGATGCTCACGTTGTACTTCGAGCCCACGCACAGGCCGATCGCCTGGACCCGACCGCTCGTAGCCGGAGCGTCGAACTGGGCGCTGTGATCGGTTAGGCAACCGCCACCGAGGTAGCCGTCCATGAACACCTCGTACTTCTCTGCACCGGGAACCGGGTTCCAGGAGAAGTCACCGTAGGTGTTACAGCAGCCAGAACCGACGCGGGTCAGTCCCGTGGGAGCGATGGGGAGCCCGGCCACAGTGATCGTGACGGTCGACGAGGCGGTCTTGCCCTTGTTGTCAGTGACGGTGAGCTTGACGTTGAAGACTCCGGGGACAGAGAAGAACTTGGCGACGTTGACCCCCGAGCCGGTGGTGAAGTCACCGAACTCCCAGTTGTACGCCACGATGCTGCCGTCGGGGTCAGCCGAGTTGACCGCATCGAAGTTGATCGTCTCTCCCGTGTCGACGTTCGTGTCGGCGATTGGCGTGATGATCGCCAGCGGTCCCTGGTTGCTGGAGCCGGACGGTGGCGTGGAGCAGGACACTGCCACGAGTCCAAGTCCGACCAGGCAGGCCGCGGCGAGGCGACGGATTGTCATGGGTTCCCTCCATGAGGATGAAGCCCGTTCGGGGGGAACAGGCGCGGACTGACCACTCTGACAGAATTGTGGTCAGTTGTCACCCAGGAAGTTCTGCCCATTTGCTTGCTCGTGCGGGGGGTAGGTTCTGTGCTGAGGGGGCCGACCGGGTCCGCATTGCAATCGGGGGCGATCGATGAGGCGAAGGCTGTTCCGTGCAGCAGCGGTGGTTGCGGTTCTTGGAGTCACGCTGTCTTCATGCAGCGACAACTCGGCGGACGACGCCACCACGACGGCTCCCGACGTCGTCGCTGCGGACGACACCACATACCGCGCCGAGATCACCCGGACCACCGACGGCGTGCCACACATAGTTGCGACAGACCTGCCGTCGGTCGTGTTCGGCCAGGGTTGGGCCAGCGGCCAGGACCACACGTGCACGCTCGCGGACCAGATCCTCAAGGTCACCTCCACCAGAGCGAAGTACCTGGGCGCTGGCGAGGAGGACGCGAACCTGAACAGCGACTTCGCATGGAAGGCGTTGCAGGTCCAGGAGCTCGCCGCCGAGGAGTGGAAGGACATCGACGACGACGTCGCCGAGTTGATCACGGCGTTCGCCGACGGTTGGAACGCACAGCTCGAGGACGTCGGGGCTGACGGTGTCACGGGGTGGTGCAAGGGAGCGGACTGGCTGCGCCCGATCGAGCCGGTCGAGCTCTACACCTACGCCAAGTCGATCCTCCTGACCGCCAGCGGCGCACAGCTGTCGAAGTACATGGGCAACATCCAGCCACCCGCCGTCACGGGTGCCGGCACCACAACCACAGCGACTCCCGCTGCTCTGGAGGTCGCGCCGAGCGGGGGACAGGCTGCGGAGACTGCGCCTTCGGTCGCGTCGAACGCGTGGGCGTTCGGAGGCGACTACAGCGCCAGCGGCGGCGGCATGCTCATGGCCAACCCGCACTTCCCGTGGGAGGGGCCGCTGCGCTTCTGGGAGGTCCAGCTGACGGTGCCGGGCGAGCTCGACGTCTACGGTGCGCAGCTCGTCGGGTTGCCGGCGGTGGGTATCGGCTTCAACAAGGACGTCGCATGGAGCCACACGGTCTCTGACGGAAACCGTTTCACTGCCTACAAGCTGACGATGGCTCCGGGCGATCCGACCTCTTACGTCAAGGACGGCGTCAACAAGGCGCTGACCAGTGAGGACGTGACGATCGATGTGGCCGGTGCCGAACCTGTCACCCGGAAGCTGTGGTGGTCGGAGTACGGCCCGATGCTCGACTTCCCCGGCATGGGCTGGACCACGGAGACGGCGCTCACCTACCGCGATGCCAACATCGACAACGACGAGTTCATCGGTCAGTACCTGGACATGAACCTGGCCGGCTCGCTGGAGGACTTCAAGAAGGCCCACGAGGAGCACCAGGCGATCCCGTTGTTCAACACGATCGCCGCCTCGGCGGACGGTCAGGCCTGGTACGCGGACACATCTGCCACACCCAATCTCTCACCCGAAGCGCTGGCAGCGTACGAGGAGCGATTGGTCACGGATCCGGTGACCAAGGCGGCGGGAGAGTCCAAGGCGATCCTGTTGGACGGTTCGACATCCAGAGACGACTGGGTCGAGGTCGACGGCGCCCGAGACCCCGGGCTCGTGCCCTACGCCGAGATGCCGCAGCTCACACGCCAGGACTACGTCTTCAACGCGAACGACAGCTTCTGGCTGGCAAACGGCGACGAGCTGATCGAGGGCGACTACTCGATCCTCCATGGCCGTCAGGGCACCGAGCGTTCGCGGCGCACGCGGGAGAACCTGGCGATGCTCGCCGACGACAGTGACACCGGCCCCGCCGGTGAGGATCACGAGCTGACTCTCGACGAACTGGCCGACGCAGCACTGTTCAACGGCGGATACATGGCCCGCGAGCTGCTCGAACCTGTGGTGCAGCGCTGCACCGGTGTCACGACCGTCGAGGTTGCTCCGACGACCGGGGACGACGGCTCGGCCGCGCTGCCGGGCGGGCAGGTTGATCTGAGCGAGCCCTGCGGGGTGCTCTCCGACTGGGATGGCCACTACAACGTCGACAGCGTCGGTGCGGCGCTGTTCCGGGAGTTCCTCGGCCAGTTCCCCAAGGAGACGATCTGGGCCGAGCAGTTCGACCCGGAGAACCCGCTCGAGACTCCGCGCGGCCTCGTCCCTGCACCCACGGACGGTTCGCCGGACCCGGTGTTGGTGGCGTTGGCCCGAGCGTCGCAGATGCTCACGGAGGCTGGACTCGAACTGGCCGTGCCGCTCGGTGAAGCGCAGGTGGACGGTCGCGGCTCGATGCTTCCGGTTCCCGGTGGTAACAACGCCGAAGGCGTGACCAACATCGTCACATGGTCCCAGGGCCTGAACGACCTGGCTCGTCCGGAAGGCGCGCCTGAGCGTCCCGACCCCGTCGACAAGGCGACCGGTCTCACGCCGGAGGGTTGGTGGATCAACTACGGCACCAGCTTCCTGATGGTCGTCGACTACACCGACGAAGGCCCGCAGGCCCGCACGATCCTCACTTATGGCGAGACCTCGGACCGCGAGAGTCCCGAGTTCACCTCACAGGTGGTTCGCTTCGCCGAGAAGAACTGGAAGACGGCAGCCTTCACCGCCGAGCAGATCGAGGACCAGGCGATCGACGATCCGTACGAGGTGAGTGGGCCGCGCCCGTGACCTGCAACAATCCTGAACCATGATCGGAAGGATCCTCTCCAAGCGATGCCCAGGGTTCCCGCTCACCATCTGCGCAGTGCTGGCGACGGGGCTGATGATGAGCGCCGCCTGCAGTTCTGACGGCGGCGACTCCGCGAGCCCCTCGGCTCCGACCGAGGCTGAGGAGGCGACGCCAATGGACAACCCGGCCTGCGATGGTTCCACGGAGTCACCCGACACCAGATTCATCGTCGATGCCTGCGGCCGTGTGGTGATACTGCGAGGAGCGAACGTCGAGGGTTCGTCGAAGGGCGAGTCGCAGTCGGGTGCTCACATGCCCGAGTCCGGCCTGGACACCCAGCCGGCGCTCGCCATGTGGGGCTGGAACAACGTCCGGTTCCTCGTCTTCTGGGGTGCGTTGGAGCCCGAGGACGGCACCTTCGACGAGGACTACCTGGACCGAGTCGGTGAGTGGCTCGACTGGTACGCGGATCACGACATCCACGTCGTGCTCGACATGCACCAGGACCTCTACGGGTGGGCGGTCAACGGCAACGGCGCACCCGACTGGGCAGTCGACACCAAGGGCGCCGAACCTGCCGAGCCGGTCGAGGGTCAGCCCTGGTACCTCCAGGGCATGGATCCCGCGGTCCAGAACGCCTATCAGTCCTTCTGGAACCCCGAGGACGGCCAACGCGACCTGAAGGTCGACTACCTGGAAGCGCTCGGGCACCTGGTCGAGCGCTTCGCCGACCACCCGGCGGTGATCGGATACGACGTCATGAACGAACCGTCCTTCGCCAACGGCGATCTGGCAGCGACCCTCGCAATCCAGCCCCAGGCCGCCGCCGGTGAGTTCGTCAACCCCAACCTCACCACCTTCATGCAGGCGGGAATCGACGCGGTGCGCGAGCACGACGAGAACGCCTGGGTCATGGTCGAACCGACGTCGTTGCTCAACGCGTTCCCCTACGCCGGGGATCTGGAGTTCGAGAAGCTCACCGACCCGCGGGAAGGTCCGCCTCGGTTGGCCTATGCAGGACACCTCTACCAGCAGCAGGTGCACGACGGGCTCGGCTATCCCGAGAACGACGCCTACCTGAGCACATGGGAAGGATTCCGCAGCGCCGAGGCAGCCAGGATGAACAGCGCTCTCTACATCGGTGAGTGGGGCGGCCGGCCCGACCAGGACCGCATGGACGTCTACGTCGATGAGCTCACCGACATGGCAGACCGCCTGATGGCCGGCTGGGCGATCTGGAGCTGGGATCCGGGTGGTTGGTCACCGATCGAAGGCGATGGCGAGACCCCGTCAGCCAACGGTGAGCGGCTGCTGCGTGTTCAGCCACGCGCGATCGCCGGAACCCCAACGAGCTTCTCCTGGGACGCGACGACGAAGGCGTTCCAGATGGCATGGACCGAACGCAGCGACGCCAACGGCGCCACCGAGCTCGCCGTTCCGGCGACGCTGTTCGCCGAGGGGATCGAAGTCACGCTTGACGGCCAGCAGATCGAGGTCGACTGGGACCGCGACCGTTCGGTCGTGTCGTTCGAGGCCGATCGCGACGCCGACGAGCACACGCTGTGTCTCCAACCGTTAGGGTCCGACGCCTGCACCTGAGCTCAGGGGCTGGCCTGGGTGGGCAGGGCCTTGGCTGTTCGCAACGTCCGGCGCACACCCGGGATGCCCCCGGCGACAGCCATCACCGTTGAGCTGAGCTGGCTCACCACCTGCTCGACGCGCTCGACCCGCCCGTCCATACCCGTCACCAGACCAGAGAGCTCGGGCAACAGAAGGTCGAGCTCGCCGAGCAGGCGCAGCAGGTCGGTCGACAGCGACGTCACAGCCGAGTCCAGGCTGGACACACCGTCGGCGACGCTCTCCAGTCGGACGTCCACCGCGCCCAGCGTCCGCTCGAGCGTCTCGTTGGTGTCGTGCAGCGTTGTTCGCAGGCTCGCCAACTCGTCCGGCAGCACCCCGAGCGAGTGTCTGACTCTCTGCACGGTCCACGGTGCCAGCAGGATCTCGCGGGTCACCTTGAGGGGCCACGCCAGCGCCAGATCCAACGTGGTCGAAGGAACCGTGTCGTCCATAGCTTCAGCCTCCGACGTTCCAGCGGGCGCTGCCGGGCGCCAAGCCGGGTCCGGCTCGGGTCCGGGCCCTGGTTGCCAGCGTACGATGCGCGAACACGGGAACGGACGATCTCGTGACGATGATGACCGCCCAGATCAGGTCAGGCCTTCACGGAGCGAGCTGGAACGGAGCATGACGTGAACCTGTTCCCCGTGCCCCGGGAGATCGTCGGGTTGGACACGACCGCCCGTCACCTCCACCCGCTGTGGACCGTCAGCGACCCTGACATCCCGGCCCAGGGCTACGAGTTGTTCATCGACAGCGACCGAGCCCTGCTGAGGCACGCTGATGACGCAGGCCTCCGATACGGGCGCCAGACCGTCGACCAGCTCCGAGCCGCAGACGGCTCGTTGCCGACCGTCTCCATCCGGGACCACCCGGATTTCCGGACTCGAGCCTTCATGCTCGACGTGAGCCGCGATCGTGTGCCGACCCGCAACACACTCGAACGCCTGGTCGAAGTGCTGTGCACCTGCCGCTACAACCAGTTGCAGCTCTACATCGAGCACGCCTTCGCCTACCGCGACCACCGGGAGGTGTGGGCAGGGTCATCACCCATAGGTGCCGACGACCTCGCGTGGCTCGACGGGGTCTGTGCCGCGCACGGCATCGAGCTCGTTGCCAACCAGAACTGCTTCGGTCACATGGGTCCGTGGCTCGCGCTGGACTCCTATCGGGAGCGAGCGGAGTGCCCCGACGGTTACGAGGTGGCTCCCGGAGTCCGGTTTCCGCCCGGTGTGCTGGAGCCCACGGCTGAGAACGCCGAGTTCGTCCTCTCGCTGGTGCGAGAGCAGTCGGCAGCGCTGACCAGCAGCACCGTCAACATCGGCTGCGACGAGACCTTCGAGCTGGGAATGGGCGCCAGCCGGGAACGGGTGCAGAGCGAAGGGCGGGCAGCGGTCTACCTGGAGCAGCTCCACCGGATCGTCGACCCGCTGGTGGCAGAGGGGCGCACGGTCCAGTTCTGGGCGGATGTGGTCGCCCATCACCCCGAGCACCTCGACCTCGTCCCGGCCGACGGAACCGTCGCGCTCGTCTGGAACTACGACGGACCGGAAGCCCCGGTGGTCGAGGTGCCCGAGTTCGTAGCCGCGATCCTGGACACACTCGGTGTCGACCTGGGCGCGGACACCCGATTCTCGGAGCGGCTCAGGCCCTTCGCAGAAGCTGGACTCACGTTCTGGGTGGCACCGGGCACTTCATCGTGGAACTCGGTCGTCGGGCGGATCGACAACGCATACGCAAACCTGGCTGACGCGGCAACGGCCGGGCTCGACGCGGGTGCGTCGGGCTACCTGGTGACCGACTGGGGTGATGGTGGCCATCACCAGCCGCTGACCGTGAGCCTGCCCCCGATCGCCTACGGCGGTGCGATGTCCTGGTGCGGCGCAAACAACGCTGGAGTCGATGTCGCAACGGTCGTGGACGAGCGTCTGCTCGGTGCGGCTGGTCTGGGGGTCGGATCGATCCTCGAGCGCATAGGCGGAGTGGCCGAGCGGACGGGGCTGGTGGCACGCAACTCGAGTCCCATCTTCACAGCGCTGATCCCCAGCGGTTTCACGATCACCGGTGGGGGAGAACCCGACCTGGTGGCGCTGCAGCAGGCGATCGAGACGCTGGATGAAGCGATCACCGAGTTGGCGGGGCTCGAACCCGCTGGTCGCTTCGGCGCCGAGTCGATCGAGGAGTTGGCGGTTGCAGTAGAGCTGGCTCGTTTCGGCGCTCGATCGCTGGCGATCCGAGCAGGCGCACGCGGCCCGGGTCCGGCAGAGCGCGCCGACGATCTCGACGAACTCATCCAGCGCTACCGGCTTGCCTGGCGCAGCACCAGCAGACCCGGTGGTCTGGACCGATCCGTCGCCCACCTGGAAGCGACCCGCGACGCTCTGCTCAGCGAGGGGCGCTCGTAGCGAATCGTTCAGGTTCGACTTCGGTGTGTCGACACAGCGTGGGTGAGTACCGCGAGTCCGACACCTCGAAGCACCGGCCAGGCCGGCTTCACCCTGCTTGAGCTGCTGGTCACCATCGGCATACTCGGCATGCTGTCCGGGGTTGCAGTCGCCGGCGTCGGCACCATCCAGGGCAACGCCCAGCGTGCCCGCTGCGACGCCGACGCTGACACGATCAGCACGGCCGAGGAAGCAGCACTGGTCCAGGGCAGCTACCTGTCCGAGGGGGACCTCGTCGCCAGAGGGATCCTGGCCGAGGAGTCGACCGGCTATGACATCACGGTCTCGGGAGATGACTACGAGCTGGTACCGGTCGGCGAATGCGCCCAGGCGACCGAGACGACGGTGGTCACGACGTCGTCCACGTCGAGCTCTACGACGACCCCTCCCGCCAGCTCGACGAGTGTCTCGACAACCGTTCCAGTGGCAGCGGCCCGCCAGCAGGCTGAGCAGGCTCGTCGTGATCGTGAGCGTGATGAGAGGTTGGCTCGTCAGCGCGAGGAGCAGATTCGTCGTGATCGTGAGCGTGATGAGAGGTTGGCTCGTCAGCGCGAGGAGCAGGCT
>CAYVDN010000048.1:0-23533 GCA_964450685.1 uncultured Microthrixaceae bacterium | reverse complement strand
AGCCGGGGGAGCGCCGCAGCGGCGTCGTGTCGAGCGTCGTCAACTTCGGTGCGTTCGTGGACCTTGGTGGCATGGACGGACTCATCCACGTCTCCGAGCTCTCCTGGAAGCACGTGGATCATCCCGGCTCGGTCGTCGCTGTCGGTGACGAGGTCGACGTCGAGGTGCTCGAGGTCGACCTCGACCGTGAGCGCATCTCGCTGTCGCTCAAGGCAACCCAGCAGGACCCGTGGCAGGAGTTCGCCTCCAACCACCAGGTCGGCGAGCTCGTCTACGGACGTGTCACCAAGCTCGTGCCCTTCGGTGCTTTCATCCAGGTCGGCGACGGCATCGAGGGCCTCGTCCACATCTCGGAGATGTCAGCTCACCACGTCGACCTTCCCGAGCAGGTCGTCACCCCCGGCGAGGAGCTCTGGGTCAAGATCATCGATCTGGACCTCGAGCGCCGCCGGATCTCGCTGTCGATCAAGCAGGCCGCCGAAGGTGGTGTGGTGGCCGCCGAGTACCAGCAGCACTTCGGTGAGGAGAACTACGACGCCGAAGGCAACTACATCGGCGCCGCATTCGACGGCGAAGGCACCTCGGAGGGCCAGGAGGCGTGGGCCGAGTACTACGCCGAGCAGGGTCTCGACGCGGAGGGCAACCCCCTCCCGGCGACCGATGATGCAGCTACCGAAGTAGCAGCCGAGGGAGCTGTCCAGGCAGCATCCGATGACACGGACCAGGAGCCGGCACAGCCCGAAGCCTGAACCCTCGGGGTCGTCGACCCCTTACAACTACTGCTCCGAAGACGCTCCACCCTCACGGGTGGGGCGTCTTCGCGTTCGGGCACGGGGATGGTCCGAATGCACCATTCGCCCGGCGGCGAGTAGGTCTTCGGGACGGTTTCTTAAGGACCGGGCGGACTATGCCGACGGAGATCCCAACGGAAATCGGCTCCGGGGAGAGTACTTACGTCGGGTGGGAACCCTGGCGTCTGCCCCGGCTGGCGGTGACCAGATTCCGCCCAACGCGCACGGAGCGAGACACCAGTGAGTTCACGCAGGACATTGATACTGATCGGAGCGGTCGTGATCGGGGGGCTCGCCGCCTTCCTCACGCTCAACTACGTGCGGGGGGTGGAGAACGAGAGCGCCGAGCAGAACCAGCTGGTCGAGGTCCTCGTCGCAACCGGGCCCGTCGCCAAGGGCACCAGTGCCGACGATGCGATCACCACCAAGCTGATCTCCCCCGCCAAGCGTCGTCGAGCCGATCTGCCGGCTGCGGCGGTGACCCGCAACGCCGAGATCGCCGGGCAGGTCGCAGCGGTCGACCTGAGTGGCGGCGAGATCATCTCGTCCACCATGTTCGTGGCCGAGACCGACATGTCGGGATCCAAGGGCACCAGCCTCGACAAGGGCAACGTCGCCATCTCCTTCTCGGTCGACCAGGCCGCCGGAGTGGCTGGGCTCGTACAGCCGGGAGACTCGATCAACATCCTCGCCACCGGCGCGGCTCCCGTCGCAGAGGCCGAGGGTGAGTCGGCTGCGGCCGAGGGCGGTCTCACCAGCAACGGGGGGCAGTGGCAGCTCGCCTCGCCCCGGGTCTACGTCTTCCAGGACGTCAAGGTGCTCGCCGTGGGCCAGGACCTCGGCGACCCGGTGGCAGCCGGTGCCGAGGGTGAAGCCGAGGCGGCACCCGCAGAAGGTGCCGGCTCCGGGCTCATCACCGTCCAGTTGCCGCCGGACCAGGCGGCGCTGCTCGCCGGGGTGCTCGACAGCGGCATCTACCTGACCCTGAACCGTCCCGACTACGAGCCGGTTCCTGTCCCGTTCGCACCGATCGTCCCGCTCCCGGGTGAGCTCGGCCTGTCGCCCTACCCGTCGAACGGTGCGGGGCAGTGAGTGAGTTCCTGATGACTTCGAGCTTCGTCGACCCCGCAGCAGATCCGAACCCGGTACCGGCGGAGCCGGCGATGGCATCCGCCCCCGCGCCGACCGTGCCAGTCAGGGTGTCGGTGGCTCTGGTCGAGGCTCACGGCCCCACCCGCGACCGGCTCGCGTCGCTGCTCGGCGACGGCATCGCCCCGTTCGCGACGATCGAGGAGCTGACGGCACGCCTCACCGGAACGGTGCCGGTCGTCGTGGTGCTCGGACCTTCGTGTGCCAACGAGGACGTCCTTTCCATCGCCGGGAGGGTGATGGAGAAGTACCCGATGCTCGGCTCGGTCCTCGTCGTCGACGAGCTCTCCACGACCATGCTCCAACTCGCGCTGCGGGCCGGGGTCCGGGATGTTCTCGCCTTGGCGGGTGAGGCGGATGCTCTCGCCCAGACCGTTCAGCGCATCGCCGTCACCCTCGACCAGGCGCCACGGATGTCGCCCGTGCTCGCGAGTAGCGACGACACCGTCGCCGGCGAGACCGGCACGCAGCTTGCCGAGCTCGAAGAGGTCAACGGTCAGGTGCTGACGGTGTTCTCGACCAAGGGGGGATCGGGCAAGTCGGTGCTGTCGACATCGCTGGCGGTGACACTCGCCCAGCGGTCGGACAAGCCGGTCTGTCTGGTCGACGCCGACCTCCAGTTCGGCGACGTCGCAGTCATGCTCAAGCTGACTCCGCACCACACGATCGTCGACGCGGTGTCGGTGCTGGACAGGATGGACGCGCCGCTTCTCGACAGCCTGCTCGTGACCCACGAGGCGTCCGGCCTCCGGGTTCTCCCCGCTCCACTCGAGCCCGCCTTCGCCGACCAGGTCGGAGCGGCCGAGATGGTGGCGATCGTGGAGATCCTCAGGTCGTTCTGCTCCTACGTGATCGTCGACACACCCGCCTATTTCAACGACGTGGTGCTCGGACTCGTGGAGGTGTCCGACAAGGTGATGCTCGTGGCCGGGATGGACATCCCGAACATCAAGAACGTCAAGATCGGTCTTCAGACCCTCCGGCTGTTGAACACCCCGATGGACAAGCTGCTGCTCGTCCTCAACCGTGCCAACTCGAAGGTGAAGCTCGACATCGGAGAGGTCGAGCGCACCCTTCAGCTGCAGGCCGATGCTCTGATCCCCAGCGATGTCGTGGTACCCCAGTCGGTCAACAAGGGCGAACCGGTGGTGCTGCACTCGCCCAAGTCGGGTGTCAGCAAGTCGATCAACCAGCTCGCAGAGCAGTTCCTGCCACAGGCAGCACCGAGACGACGACGCTGACGAACGCGTCGCAACAGATCAGATCGAGTCCCGAGTCCGAACCCGCCAGGAGTGATCAGTGTCGCTGTCAGAGCGCATCAACAGTCAGCAGCCCGGAGCCGGGTCACCAGCCGGAGGGGCCCTCACTGGGGCTGCCACCCAGTCACGGGCCGACGCGGCGACCACCGAGCTGCGCCACCGCATACACCAGCAGCTCATCGACGAGCTCGGCCCGATCCTGTTCGACCGTCGCCTCTCCGAGGACGATCTGCGCCGCAGGGTCCACGACCAGCTCCATGCCGCAATCGCGATGGAGCGGGTCCCGCTGTCCGCGGCGGACAAGGCCAAGCTCATCCAGGACGTGTCCGACGACATCCTGGGTTACGGCCCGATCGACTCGCTGCTCCACGAGGAGGCGGTGAGCGAGATCATGGTCAACGGTCCCGACAACGTGTTCGTGGAGCGTTCGGGGAAGCTGACCAAGGATCCGGACGTCCGGTTCCTCGATGAGGACCACGTCCGACGGGTCATCGACAAGATCGTCTCGGAGATCGGCCGACGCATCGACGAGTCGACCCCCATGGTGGATGCCCGCCTTCCTGATGGTTCCCGCGTCAACGCGGTCATCTCGCCGCTCGCCATCGGTGGCCCGTTCCTGACGATCAGGAAGTTCTCGGCGGATCCACTCCAGATCGACGACCTGATCCGCTACGGATCCCTCAACGCGCACGCCGCCCGCTTCCTACAGGCTTGCATCGTCGGCCGACTGAACGGAGTCGTGTCGGGCGGTACCGGTACCGGTAAGACGACGATGCTCAACGTGTTGTCGAGCTTCATCCCCGACGACGAGCGCATCGTCACCGTCGAGGACGCCAAGGAGCTCCAGCTCCACCAGGTGCACGTGCTGTGCATGGAGTCGCGTCCGCCGAACGTCGAAGGCCGTGGCGAGGTCACGATCCGTGACCTGGTCAAGAACACACTTCGCATGCGCCCGGACCGCATCGTCGTCGGCGAGTGCCGATCCGGTGAAGCGCTCGACATGCTCCAGGCGATGAACACCGGTCACGATGGTTCGCTGACCACGGTCCACGCGAACAGTCCACGAGACACCCTGGCCCGCCTCGAGACGCTCGTGCTGATGGCTGGCTTCGACCTTCCGGTGAGGGCGATCCGCGAGCAGATGGCCTCGGCGATCGACGTGATCGTCCAGCTCTCCCGACTCCGGGACGGCACCCGCCGGGTGACCCACATCACCGAGGTGCAGGGCATGGAGGGTGACGTGATCACGCTCCAGGACATCTTCCTGTTCGACTTCGGCGCCGGTGTCGACGAGCACGGCCGCTACCGCGGGCAGCTCAAGGCGACCGGAGTTCGCCCGAAGTTCGCAGAGAAGCTCGCCGACCAGGGCATCCGACTCGGCGCCGAGGTGTTCTCCCCGGAGGCGGGCGAGCGCAAGGCGGTGAGCCGGCTGTGAACGCTGTTGCGCCTTCGACCAGGCATTCCCGACCGGCGATCCGTGCCTGGTGGTCCGCCACCGCCGTCGCCATGGTTCTCGGGCTCCTCTCCGTCTTCCTCGGTGCGCCCGCCGGCGCACAGGACGAAGCCGCGTCGTCATCGGAAGGGGCGGTCGTCGTGGACAGGGTCGACGCGCGCAGCGACCTGGTGGTCGCAGACGGCTCGACGACGGCAGGACCGGTGGACGCGCTGAAGTTCTCGTCGCGCGGTAAGCCTGTGCAGCCGGACTTCATCAGCGGGATCGGCGACGGTCTGCGCAACGACGTCGTCGCCGTGATCGACAACACGGCGACGCTCGGCAACGCAACGGTTCAGCTGGCAAAGCAGGGACTCGAACCCCTGCTGCCCGGCGTTGGCCCGGTGTCGACTCTCGGCGTGGTCAGCACGGGTGGCAACGCGACGGTCGAGGCGGGACCGACGAGCTCCGCTGACGAGGTTGCGACGGCGCTGGCGGGGATCCACCCTGCGGGCGACTCGTCGCACACCTGGCAGGGGCTCAGCCGTGCTGCGGCGCTGCTGGCCGACCGACCGGAGGAGAGCATCGGTACGGTCGTGCTGTTCAGCGCTGCGGCGGAGCAGCTCGATCCGGTGGCGATGTCGAGAGCCCGCTCGGAGTTGCTGCGGGAGCGGATCCGGCTGGACGTGGTTGCTCTGCCCGCCGGAACCGACTTGGCAAACCTGTCCGACATGGTCGACGACCTCGGCGGGTCGATGCAGGTCGTCGACACCGACGAGGACCTGGCCGGGGCATACGAATCCGTGGGCGCAGCGCTCGCCGGTCGCTTCCGGGCGAACTTCGAGTCGCCAGCAGCGGTGAACGGCATGGTTCCGCTGACGGTCACCTCAGGTGATGTGTCGACGGCGTTGGCCTACGCCGACGGTTCGGTGCGCGTCGGTGAGAGTGCACTTGCACCGATGACCGGGGGCAGTGGGGGAGGGATCTTCGCGAACTCGTTCGTCAAGTGGCTCGCCCTGCTGCTGGGCATCACCGCAGCGATGCTGATCGTGTGGAGCGTCGCGACGATGCTCCTGCCCGATGAGAACAACCTCACGAACAGGCTTCAGGTCTACGAGGAGTCCTACGGTTCGGCCGAGGAACCGCTTCCCGTCGAAGAGTCGGCGGTTTCAGTGCCGATCATCAAGAAGGCCGTCGAGTTCACCGGGGAGATGGCCGAGCGCCGAGGTGTGCTCGACAAGGTCGAGGTGATGCTCGAGCGAGCCAACATGCCGCTGCGGGCACCGGAAGCGATGTTCTTCACGGGCGTTCTGGCGGCGATCATGGTGCTGCTGTCGTTCTTCCTGACCGGCAGCATCCTGATAGCGATCGTCGTGGCGGTGCTGGTCGCACTCGCACCGAGTTCGATCCTGAAGTTCAAGATCCGTGCCCGACAGAAGGCGTTCCAACGTCAGCTCCCGGACATGCTGACGCTGCTGGCCGGAACGCTGAAGGCCGGCTACTCGATCAGCCAGGGGTTCGAGTCCGTGTCGACCGAGGTGGACGATCCGATGGGGCGCGAGTTGCGACGGGTGGTGACCGAGACACGTCTCGGCCGGTCGCTGGAGGAGTCCCTCGAAGCGGTGGCCGAACGTATGGACAGCGACGACTTCTCCTGGGCTGTCATGGCCATCCGGATCCAGCGCGAGGTAGGTGGCAACCTGGCCGAGCTGTTGCTGACCGTCGCTGACACGATGACCCAGCGTGAGCGGTTGCGGCGTGAGGTTGCGACACTGACTGCAGAAGGGAAGATGAGCGCGATCATCATCGGGTTCCTTCCTCCTGCGCTCGCGGGTGTCATGTTCGTTCTCAACCCGGCCTACATCGGCGAGCTGTTCACGCCGGGGTTGGGGATGGCGATGTTGCTGGCGGCCGGTGTGATGATGGCGATCGGCTTCGCTTGGATGAAGAAGACCATCACGATCGAGGTGTGACGTGAGTGTGATGCTCGTTCTCTCCGTGTTGCTCATAGCCGGTGCTGCCGGTGCCGTCTTCTTCACCGTCGCCAGCCAGCTGGACGAACGCCAGATGGTCCGTGAGTCGTTGCGCCAGCTCGACGGCTACGAGGTCGAGAACAAGCGCGACCAGGAGCTGCTCGATCCGCTCAGGGACAGGGCGCTCAAGCCGGTCCTGGAAGGTCTCACCGGGATCGGCCGGCGGCTCACACCGACCGGCTACATCGACAAGGTGCGCCGCAAGTTCGTGCACATGGGTCAGAGCGACCCGGCAGCGGTCGACCGCTACCTGGCGCTTCGTGCCGCCACCGTCGCCGCAGCGTTCGTGGTGTTCATGGCAGTGTTCGTGCTCAATCTGACATCTCTGACCGGGACCATGCGCCTGGCATTCGGTGGTCTGTTGATCGTTGCGCTGCTGGTCGGACCGGACTCGGTGATCAACCGCAAGGTCGAGGATCGTCAGAAGCGGATCCAGCGTGAGCTCCCCGACATCTTGGACCTGCTGACCATCTCGGTCGAGGCGGGGCTCGGCTTCGAGCAGGCACTCGACCGAGTCATCAACGCTGTCCCGGGCCCGCTCAGCGATGAGTTCTCGAGGATGCTCGGCGAGACCCGCGCAGGCGCTTCGCGCTCCGACGCGATGCGTGCCCTCGACGATCGTTGCAACACCCCGGAGCTCCGGTCGTTCGTCCTTGCCATCATCCAAGCCGACACCTTCGGCGTGTCGATCGGCCGCGTGCTGCGCGGACAGTCCGAGGAGATGCGCATCAAGCGTCGTCAGCTGGCACAGGAGCGTGCGCAGAAGGCACCGGTGAAGATGCTCATCCCGATGGTGTTCTGCATCTTCCCGGCCCTGTTCGTCGTCATCCTCGGTCCGGCGATGATCTCGATCAGCAAGAACCTCTGATCGCCCACGGCCATGGGCGTCACATCCCCACCGCGTAGCGATACGCAGTCCCCGGCCGAGGATGCCGGTCGCCGGCCAGCTGACAACACGCACGGTGACCCCGCCGATGACGGCTCGGGTGGAGGGCATCCGGCGGTCGGATCGCTGCGACCGCTCATGGCTCTCATCGGAGCGGTTGCAGCGCTCGTGGCCGCCCGGCCGTTGAGCGACAACAGCTTCCTGACCCACTTGGCGACGGGCCGCTTGATCTTGGCTGACGGGGTTCCTTCGACGAACCCGTTCCTCTACACGGGTACGGCCTTCCCGGTTCCGAGTTGGTGGTGGTCGATCCTGCTCGGCGCTGCTGATCGTCTCGGGGGAGCGACGGCGCTCCGCCTTCTCAGCGCAGTCGTCGCGTTCGGAGTGGGTGCCGCAGCGGTTCGACTCACCCTTCAGTCGGGCAAGTCCCGGGGCCCCCAGCGTCTCCTGTCGGTGGTTCTTCCGTCCGGACTCGCCCTCTTTTGCGTGCTCGGGTTCCTGAACGGTCGGCCCCACCTGGCAGGCTTCCTCCTGCTGGCGGCAGCGTTGATCGTGCTGGGGGAGCAGCGCTCACCGTGGTGGATGGTGCCGATCTTCGCCGTGTGGGTGAACGTGCACGGCACCTGGCTCTACGGGATCGCGATCCTCGGACTGCTCGCGTTCGCCCGGCTGGTCGACGACCGGCAGTGGCGAACGGCCGATCTCTGGCGGGGGCTCGCTGCGGTCGGCGGCGTCGTGCTCGGCGGAGCTCTCACCACACCGATGTACGAGCTCGTGCTCCTGCCGACACGTCAGTTCGGTGACCCGGTGGAACGACAGGCGCTCCAGTCCTACACCGAGTGGTCCCGGATCCCTCTGGACAACCCGATGCTCTGGGCGCTGATCGTGATGGCCGCCATCTCGTTCGTCGGCGCGCTCCGGCAACGGCGACACGCAACCGCAGTGGTCGTCGTGCTGATGGGAACCATGGGCTGGTCGGGTGGTCGTCTCATGCCGATCGCGGCGCTGACTCTGATCCCTTTCACCGCGTCGGCCTTGCGTACGGTGGGAACACTCGGGTTGCCGCTCGGACGGGCCGCTCGCCGCTGCTGGATCGCCGCCGCCGTGATCCTCGTCTGCACAGTCGGCTATGTGGTTCTCACCCCCGGCTACAGGCTGGATCGGTATCCGAGCGAGGCGGTCGACTGGCTCGAGCAGCGTGACCTGATCGCGACCGAGGACGTTCGTGTCATGTCCCACGACTACGTGGGCAACTACCTCGAATGGCGCTTCGGCGCCGATGCGAACGCCTACGTCGACGATCGCCCAGACGCAGCGACCCTGGTCCAGTACGCGCGGTTGCTGAGACTGGAGGACGGCTGGTCCGACGACCTGCGGTCAGTGGATCCCGACGTCGTCCTGTGGCACGTGGACAAGGGCCTTAGCCAGGAGCTGGCCAACGACGACCGCTGGATGACTGCGGTGGAGCTGGGCGAGTACCGCGTGTTCTGCAGGGTCGAGATGACAGAACGCTGTAGCTGACGGATCCGGCCCTCGTGACCGCAGGTGGGCGTTCAGCCCGGCCAGACGCGGCGAGCAGCTGGTCTCGACACCCGGTCAGGTGAGGACCAGTCGCGTCTCCAGCTGTCCGCCTCGGGGCCCTTCAACGACGGAGTGTCAGCAGCGTGGGATCGACGCAATGCAGACCACCAGTCATCCGCGGTCTCGTCAGCGAGTGTCGCGATGGCTGCTTCGATCCGTGCGGAGAACGCGCGTGCGTCCTCTCCGTCATGCGCGCGCAGCGGTGCGCCGAGGTTGATCGTCACTTGTCCCGGTTCGGGCATCCGGCGGCCCTTCGGCAGGATTCGTCCGGTGCCGTCGAGGTGCACGGGAACGACGGGGACACCGCAGCGAACCCCGAGGTACGCAGCCCCGCCCTTGTGCTCCTGGCCCCACCCGTCAGGGCTCCGTCCACCTTCGGGGAAGATGAGCAGTGACCACCCGTCGTCGAGCAGCTGAGCGGCCCTGTCGGCCGATCGCCTGCTCACCTTTCGGCGTTCCATCGGGACGGCGCCGTAGGCCCAGGCCGCCAGGGTGGCCCGAGGCCACGAGTCGAAGAAGTAGTCGGCTGCGGCGGCCACGACCAGCTCCTCACGCCAGGGTCGTGGCAGGGTCGTCAGCAGCAGGGTCGTGTCCAGGTGGCTGTGGTGGTTGGCGACGAAGATCACCGGCGCGTCCAGTCCTGCTATGCGGTCCGCGTTGGCCAACGCCGGTCTGCATGTGATCTGGGTCACGCTCCGACCGACGGTTTCCAGCGCGGCTCTGCGGCTCCATCGCGCCAGCGGGTGGCGAGCCCACGTGGTGTCGTACGCGTCACCCAGGCGTTCGATGACCGCCGGCGGCTCGACGCCACGCGGGGTCGGCGCTGACGTGTAGGGGAAGCCCAGCGCACGCACCTTGCGCAGCGGTGACAACCTGCTCAGCTGGTCTCCGACCGGGCTCATGTCACGTCCGCCATCCCGATCGGCGGGTTCTTGACGTAGGTGATGCTCGGCGACGGACCGACCACGTCGGTGGCCATCTCCAGTGCGTCGGCCATCGTCGACGCCGGCCGGAAGCCGAGTCGACGGACGGTCTCGGGGTCGCCGCCGACCACGATCACGCCACCCAGGTGCTCCAACGCGTGGCTGCCCCAATACCACATGTAGAAGGGGTGCACGCCGTGGTACGCGTAGCTGGTCCTGTACAGGTGCCGGTACCACTCGTCGGTGGCGTACGACTCCTCGTAGCGCTGCTCGATCTCGATCGGGTCGGTGGTGTCGGCCAGGACCTGCTCGAAGAAGTCGATGTAGCTCGGATGGTGAACAGGGTGGAACTCGTTGGTAGTGGGGTGCGTCATGATGAGCACGCCACCCTCGCGGACGACGGGTTGGCCGCGGTACATGTTGAAGAAGTACCCGAGCCCCAGGCACATGACCAGGATCGGATTCATGATCGAATTGACGTTGTAGGGGCCTACATACGGCAGGCCGTACAAGACGATGTCGGTCTGTCCTTCGACCTGGACCAGTTGCTGCTCGTAGACCTTCTCGGTCGTGATCCGATGGGCCGCCTCCACCTCGCCCGCCTGGACCGAGGTGAGGGCGTACGGTGCCTCCCAGCTGTGCATCACGCGGCGGCGTGACGCGGGGGAGAGACGGTCGAGCGTCTTGCGCAACCCCAGGAAGGTCATGCGGTCCCGGGGTGTCCACTCCCACTCGCGCTTGGCCAGCACCGACAGCGGACCATCGCCGAAGAGGTCGTTGTTGACCGTCGTCTCGATCTGGAACACCTGGATGCCCGCGTCGCGGAGCACAGCGCCCTGGCGCCAGTTGCTGCGGTGCAGCTCCGATCGCTCCTGGTCCATGAACGACCTGGTCGCCCGCATGGTAGCGACGTTGTGGTGGTGTCGGAGCGCCTGGTAGCTGGACAGCCCGGTCGCGGTCGACTTCCAACCACCGTCCATCGACACCAGGTTGATGTTGACGTAGACGACCAGGTCCGAGGTGGCCGCCCTGGTCGAGATGCTGACCTCCTCGCCGTGTCGCGTCTCGCCGATCAGCGTCATGCCGTCGGGGTCCTCCGCGTCATGGTTGTACAGCTGGCCCCGTGGAGCGAAGGCGTCGTACACGCGGTCGCCCAGGCAGTGGCGCAGCTCGGCTTCGGTCATGCGGCGGTGAAGCGCCAATGCGGCGATCAGGTGGACGTCGTCGACACCGACCTCGGCTGCGATGTCGAGCACCGCTTCGATCACCCGTTGGCGGATGTCGGGTCGGCGCATCTTGGGCAGCGGCAGCGAGACGTCGTCGAACGCGATCGTCAGCTTCATGCCTGGGAACATCCGCGTACGCAGCGGTTCGGAGTCGATCGGCTCCTCGAGAGCGTCACGGATCGCCTGGTCGGGGTCGTCCAGACCGTGAAGTGGCTCAGGCGGGTAGATGATGCGGCTGCGATCCGCGGGCAGGCGTTCGAGTCGGAACTGCTCGCCGTGGTGCAGGAGCACCGGCGGCGTCGACCGGTCGACGTCGAGGACCAGTCCGGGGCGTGGAGCTGCTCGACCGGACTTGCTGCGGTCGGTGCGGGCTGACGGGCGGTGGCTGGGGCTCAACGTCTTGCTCTCAGGGTGCGAGGGGATGGATGGTCGACGGCAAGGTCTGATCCTTCGAGCGCGAAGGCGATCTTCGTCGCTCCACGCCTGCCGGCCGACGCGGCGTGGTCCAGGGCGTCCACGTGGCGCTCGAGTGGGTAGGTGGCCGACACCATCGAGCCGAGGTCTGCCGCAGCGACGAGCTCGGCTGCCAGGTCGAAGGTGCGGTACTGCTGGCCGGCGACGGTCTCGACTCCGTAGGTGTAGGTGCCCACGAGCGAGATCTCGCGCTGCCACAGCGGGGTGAGGTCGACCAGCGCGGGAGAAGGCATGCCCACGAGCACTACCCGTCCACCCGGGCGGGTCACCGCCAGAGCGCTGGCCAGGCTTTCGGAGCTGCCGACGCAGTCGATCGTCACGTCCACACCCTGTGTCAGGCGTTCGTGCGCGCCGGCCGGGTCGATCACCCCGGTGCGCACCTGGCGACGTACAGCGCGGATGAGCGAGTCGGGTGGGCAGCAGGTCAGCGTCGTCTCCGGCGCAGCACCGTCAGATGAAGTCCCCGATGTGGCTGACCTGACAGCGTCACGCTGATGCTTGTACTTGGCGGCGACGATCAACTGGGTTGGTGGTGACCACCGAGCCAGCGCAGCTGCGGTGATCTGGCCAAGTGTGCCGGCGCCGATGACCGCGACGGTCTCGTCCCCGCCGACCCCTGCCGCGAGCGCCGCATGCACAGCGCACGCGGTCGGTTCGATGAGCACCGCGGCAGCGTCGTCGAGTTCGTCGGGAACCTCGTGCAGCTGACTCGGATGCACCGTCATCGCTGTCGCCCAACCACCTCCGGCGTCACAGCAGAACCCGCTCTGCAGGCCCGGTTCGGGCGGGCCGTGTGTCAGGTTGCCGCAGTTGCCCAGATGCCCCTCGCTGCACGCCGGACAGAGCGGGTCGACGCCGCGAGCAGCGCAGCCCAACACCGGTTCGACCACGACGCGGCTGCCGGCTGAATCGGTGGCGACGACCTCGTGTCCGGGAGTGAACGGGAACGAGACGATCGGCTCGAACCACCTGCTCGACCGCCCGGCGATCGTCGCGAGATCCGAGCCGCAGATGCCGGCGAGTCGTGGCGAGACCTTCACCCAGTCGGGCCGAGGTGCGGCAGGTTCTTCGATGTCTGCCAGGCGCAGCGGAGCCATACGGGCACCCGATCCCGCCAGCGCGCTGGTCAACCGGGCGGCCCCGAAGCGGGGCAGGTCCCACTCGAGCACCAGCGCCTTCATCGCCGTCCGGCCTTCCACCGGGGGCCGATCGGAAGCACCTGGTGCCTGAAGCCCGGAGCCGGGCGGAAGTCCTCGATCAGCCAACCTCGTTTGCGTGCAATGGACGCGAGTCGCGGTTCGGGGTTGACCGCCACTGGGAATCCGACCGCCTCGAGCATCGGCAGGTCCGAGGAGGAGTCGGCGTAGGCCACCGACTCCGAGGCCGACAGGCCGTGCTCGGCGCAGTAGTCGGCGAGGATCCGTGCCCTCGCCTCGGCCGTCGGTGGGACCGCGTCCAGGTGCCCGGTCAATACCTGGTTCCCGCGCCGGTCGGTCGAGGTGCCCAGCCTGGCGCACACGACATCGTCGAACAGCGGGCGGAGCGGGTCGATGACGACGTCCAGCGCACCGGTGATCAACAGTGTGCGGTGCCCCGCCGCTCGGTGTTCACGCACCCTTCTGATCGCCGCGGGGAAGGACCGCTCCAGCAGCACCGAGCTGAAGTGCTCGATCGTGTCCTCATCCAGCTGGTCGAGCGGAGCGCCTTCGTAGCGACGGTAGAAGGCCCGCAGGAAGTCGGAGCGGTCGGCACGGTCCTGGGCCAGCAGCGACGGTGCCTCAGCGATGGTCCGCGCCGCGAACCTCAGGCGTTCGGAGGTCGACAGTCGTCGGGTCGCCAGCCACGAGTACGACATGACGACGTTGGACGCGACGAGGGTGTTCTCCAGGTCGAATGCCGCAAGGTGACGTGCGGGGTCGAGCACCTGCGAGCGGAGCCGGCGTGAGCGCTGCTCCCCCCGGCCGCGCCCCGGTGAGGATCGTGCCCTGCCGTGGGCGACGATCGACGGCAGGTGGACCGTGCCTATGTAGTCGTCCCAGTCGATCACCGACGGGTCGAGCGTCAGCGAGTCGTGATCGCCCTGCTGCAACGTCGCATCGAGAGCGAGTAGATGATCCACGCCGTAAACCGCTTCGCACTCGGTGTAGGCGCCGTACAGCTCCACGTAGCTGCGTGCCCGGTCGAGTTGGCTTCGGCGTTCCTCGACCTTGGCGCTCCACTCGGCCGCACGACCACGGACCGGCACTGCCGACACGAGTCGTTCCGCGACGCTCAGGACAGCGGTTGCCCGGTCGAGCTGACCTTCCACACGTCCGCGTCCGGGG
This sequence comes from uncultured Microthrixaceae bacterium, assembly GCA_964450685.1. Taxonomy (GTDB): domain Bacteria; phylum Actinomycetota; class Acidimicrobiia; order Acidimicrobiales; family Microtrichaceae; genus JBAOHV01. The sequence continues at coordinate 9,455 of CAYVDN010000048.1, read as the reverse complement.
AAGTTCCAGTCGGGAACGACGATCGGCTGGCCGTGCTCGTCGTACAACGGGTTCTCGGTGAACCATTCGCGAACCCGGTCGACGAGACGTTGGTAGCGCAGCGGGTTCACGTCGCCGGTGGCGACCTGCACGATGTGTGGGTCCTGCTCGTCGTCGACGGCCCTTCCGGCGGTAGCGATGATCGCGGCCACCACCAGGTCGACGGGGATCACGTCGATCACACCCTCGGGAACCCCGGGGAACTCGCGCAGCAGCCCACGTGCGTAGGAGAGGATGATCGGCTCGGCCATGCGGAACCCTCGTATCCACCCCGGTCTCGGTTCGGCGAGCGACGACTCGATGATCGACGGCCGGACGATGCTCAGTCGGGGACCGTCACCACCCATGTCGCGGACGGTTCGCGAGACCGCCATCTCTCCGAGTGCCTTGGTGAAGGCGTACGCGTCCGGCCATCCGACCGAGGCGGCCCGAGAGCGACCGATCTGCACCATGCGGTCGTGGACCCAGTCCTGGCGCAGGCGTTCGGTCCTCTCGGCCAGGATCGGGCCACCGGCCGGGCCGAGCTCGGCGCGGGCATCAGCGGCGAACTTCTCCAGTCGCTCCGGTTCGCGGCTCTGGGCGTCCACGTCGGACCTGCTGCGCCGTGCGGCGCTGACCTCGGCCCGCCAGTCCAGCCCGGCGGAGAACGGGTTGGCGTCGACGGGTTCCTCCGGAGCCGCACCGCGCCGATTGCCCGCCACGTAGCAGGTGCTCACACAGACCAGATGAGGTTGCGTCCCGAGTTCACCGAGAAGCTCGGCGATACGGACCGGGCCGAGCAGGTTCACCTCGACCGCCCGATCGAGCGGCGAGTCGAAGGCGACGGTTGCTGCCGAATGGATCACGACGTCACAGGACGCCAGCGCGTCCCTGCCGTCGGCGTCAAGACCGAGGCCGTCGGTTCCCACGTCGCCGGAGACGACGCTGACCTGCTCGCAGCGACTGGCGAACCCGTCCTTGCCCAGCTCGGTTCGTAACCGGTCGAAGCAGTCGTTGCGCAGGACCTCTCGTTCGACCCGGCGTCGGGCGTCGCTCCGGCGGCCATCACGGACGAGCAGCACCAGTTCGATGTCCGGGACGCAGCGCAGGAGGCGTTCGACGAGGGCGGTGCCGACAAATCCCGTCGAGCCCGTGACGAACACACGCTTGCCGGCCAGCTGAGAGAGGCTCACGAGCTCAGCCGCTCCGTGCTCCTGCGCGACCGGCGTTCGTACCGGTCGAGGGCCAGCGCGACCAGCTCGTCGATCAGCTCGGAGTAGCCCAGACCGGACGCTTCCCAGAGCATCGGGTACATCGAGATCGGAGTGAACCCGGGGAGCGTGTTGATCTCGTTCACCAGCAGCTTCTCGCCTACCAGGAACATGTCGACCCGGGCCATTCCCTCCGCGCGCAGCGCCCGGTAGGTGCGCAGAGCGAGCGACCTGGCCTCCTCGATCAGATGCGGGTCCAGATCGGCGGGGATCTCGGTGCGGGCGACACCGTCGGCGTACTTGTCCTCGTAGTCGTAGAAGTCAGCTCCTGGAACGATCTCGCCGACGGTGCTGGCCAGCGGCTCCTCATTGCCCAGTACCGCGCACTCGAGCTCGCGTGCGTCGACCGCCTCCTCGACGACGACCACGTCGTCATAACGCAGCGCGTCCTTGATCGCTCGGTTCAGCTCAGCCGGGCCGGTCGCCTTGGAGACCCCGATCGAGGAACCCATGTTCGCCGGCTTCACGAAGACCGTCTCGCCGAGCTCGCCCAGCAGGCGCGTGGCCAGGTCCGGGTCGGATGCGACGTCCTGGCGGTCGACGCGGCGCCACGCGGGCTGCGGAATTCCCTCCGCACTGAGCACTGTCTTGGCCATCGCCTTGTCCATCGCCACTGCAGAACCGAGCACTCCGGCACCCACGTAGGGAACCCCGGTGATCTCGAGCAGGCCCTGCATGGTGCCGTCCTCACCGTTGGGGCCGTGCAGGATCGGCAGTACCACCGTCGGGACCGGCGTCCCGTCACCGCCGGTTGTGGATGCTGCTACGAGCACTTTCCGCTCGTCGGTGGGTTCGCCGTCGGTGGCGAGCGACTTCGGGAGCTCGGCGTGACGACCCGTTGCGATCAGTTCGGCAGCAGCACTGGCGATCTGCCAGATTCCGTCGCGTCCGATCGCGACCGGGACGACGTCGTAGCGATCCGGATCGACAGCTCTGAGCACGTGACTGGCGGATACGCAGCTGATGTCGTGCTCGGCTGATCGCCCGCCGAAGAGCACGACCAGGCGGACACGTGGGGGCAATTGCACCGGATGAGCATAGGCAGCTGGGAGAATCCCCCGATGCGCTTCCAGATGACCGAGCTGGCCGCCGCCCTCAGGGCCGAGCTGACCGGACCGTCGGTAGCCGTCGTGGACGGCCTCGCCACCGATTCGCGGCGGGTTGAGCCGGGTCAGCTGTTCGCGGCCCTGAGCGCGGAACGTGACGGCCACGACTTCGTGTCTGCAGCGGTTTCCGCGGGGGCGTCCGCAGCGTTGGTCGAGCGTGCGGTCGGCGAAGTGGCCTGCCTGGTGGTTCCCGACGTCTCGGCAGCTCTGGATTCACTGGCTGTGCTGGCCCGTTCGGGTCTGCCGGACCGGGTCGTCGGTATCACCGGTTCGGTCGGCAAGACCACCACCAAGGACATCCTGGCTGGACTTCTCGCTCGCAGGTACGTGACATCGGCGTCGGAGCGATCGTTCAACAACGAGATCGGCGTGCCGCTCACGCTGTGCAACTCACCCGATGACGCACAGGCGGTCGTCGTCGAGATGGGTGCTCGCGGCGAGGGCCACATACGCCACCTGTGTGAACTGGCCAGGCCAACGGTGGGTGTCATAACCACGGTCCAGGCTGTTCACACCGAGGTGATGGGCGACGAGGAGCAGATCGCCGCGGTCAAGGGCGAGCTGATCGAGGCACTTCCTGCCGACGGGCTGGCGGTTCTGAACGCAGCGGTGCCGCTCGTCGCAGCGTTGGCTGACCGGACTGATGCCCGAGTGCTGCGTTTCGGTCGCGGCGGTGATGTCGTTGCCGAGCGGATCGAGGTGGACGCCGAGCTGCATCCCCGCTTCGAGCTGCGCTCGCCGTGGGGCAGTGGCGCGGTCGAACTGGGTGTGCGTGGTCTGCACAACGTCGACAACGCTCTCGCTGCCGCCGCGGTTGCGCTCGCCCTGGAGGTCGGGTTCGAGGACGTGGTCGAAGGGCTCGCAGCAGCATCCACGTCGCCATGGCGCATGGAGATGGGTGTCACCTCGTCGGGCGCCAGGGTTCTGAATGACGCCTACAACGCCTCGCCCGCGTCGATGGACGCTGCGCTGCAAGCGCTGTCTTCGCTGCCTGCCCGCCGTCGCTTCGCCGTACTGGGCGAGATGGCCGAGCTCGGTGAGCGGAGCGCCGAGGAGCACCGCAAGGTGGCCGCGACCGCTGCCGAACTTGGTATTCGGCTGGTCGCGGTCGGTACCGACCTGTACGGGGTGGCACCGGTCGACCAGTCCGGCGCCGCGGGCACGGTGGACGCGGCTGTCGACGCGCTCGGCTCGCTCGACGAAGGCGATGTCGTACTGGTCAAGGCCAGCAGGGTCGTCGGCCTGGAGCGTGTGGCCGAGGCGCTGCTCGACTGAGTGTCAGGTCACTCGACTCCGAGTGCTACGAGCTCCGGGTCGCGTAGGTCCACCAGTGCGGCCAGGCCACCGGCAACGAGAGCGCCGAACAGGAGCACGGCGCTGATGCCGACGGCGTCGATGATCGGCCCGGCGACAAGTCCCCCGAGGGGGACCAGGCCGGCCCAGGCCATCATCCACAGACCCATCACCCGGCCGCGCACCTCGTCTCGCACCCGCATCTGCAGGGTGGTCGACAGCGCCGTGACGATCACGAAGTAGGCCCCGCCGAGCAGGAACGCCGTGATGAACGCCACGGGCACGAGTGAGGTGGTCCCGAACACCGCCAGCGCGACGGCGAACACGCCGAGGGCGGCGCGGGTGGTCGTCGCCCTGTCGTGCGCCCCGAGGAAGGAACCCATTCCCAGAGCCCCTGCCGCGGCACCCAGGGCGAAGACGGCGAAGAGCAGGTTGAACCTCCAGCCTGTCAGGCCCAGGTGCTGTTCGGCCAGCAAAGGCATCTGGTAGATGAAGATCAGCGAGCACATCGACAGAAGCGAGATGGTCACCAGGACCCGGGTGATCACCGCGTCCTCTCGCGCTGCACGGATCCCCTCGCGGAGCTGTTCGACAGGGCGGTCGCCGCTGCGTCCCGACGGTGAGAAGTCGACGTCGACGCTCATCAACGCCCAGATGACGAACAGGTAGGTGAGCCCGTTGACGAAGAAGACCAGTGACGCGCCTCCGATCGCCCCGACGAGCCCACCGAGGAGCGGTCCGACAACGCGTGAGGCGTTCATCGACACCGAGTTCAGCGCGATCGCGGGCTGCATGTCCTCGCGGGTGACCAGCGTGGGCAGCAGCGCGTTGGCTGTGGGTCCGTTGATCGCACCGGCGCAGCCGATACCGGCGACGATCAGCACCAGCGTCAGGCGATTGGGGGTGTCATCGAAGGCGAGCACGGCGAGAGCCATCGACAGGATGAGCTGCACGCCGGCCAGGCTGACCATCAGGACTCGGCGGTCGACCCTGTCGGCGAGCGCGCCGCCGACGGGGGAGAGGAAGAGCATCGGGCCGAGCTGGGCGAAGGTGATCAGCCCGGTGAACCAGGCGTCGCCGGTGAGCGCATAGGCGAGCGAGATGAGCGTGACGTTCTGCATCCATGTGCCGATGTTGGACGCGAGCGTGCCTGCGAACAGCCTTCGGAATGGGGCGCTCGACAGGGCCGATCTCATAGTGCCGGGTGTGTGAACAGAAGGTTCGCCTCCCGAATACTTCGAAGATCGAATCAAAGACACCCGCTGATGATAGGTGTGAACAGTGCCTCCGCCCAGTCGATTTCGGCGTCGGGGACGACGCGCCAAGCCTGAATAGGCTTGGCGGCGATGCCTGCCGCAGGTGAGCGCTCCCACTACCAGGTGCTCGGTGTGTCGCCGACAGCGTCTGTCGAGGAGATTCGCCGCGCCCATCGCCAGCTCGCCCGTCTTCTGCACCCCGACCGTCAGGCGGGGGCCACGCCGGCTGAACGTGCGCTGGCCGAGCGCCGCATGAGAGAGGTGAACGCTGCTTGGACCACCCTGTCGGACCCGGTCCAACGAGCGGCCTACGACTCCCGTAGCGCCCAGCGGTCCAGCACGACTGCGAGGGGAGGGCCAGCGCGTGCGACGAGCCCGCGGCCTTCAGGTCCGCGTGAGGCAACACAGCGCGGAGTCGGCGGGGAGCCTGACCCCGGATCGAGAGGACAGTGGAACAGCGTCGAGGATGACGACGACGTGGAACTCGGCGCCGGACACATCTGGTTGTTCCGTCGTGGTCCTGTCATCGCGATGCTCGCAGTCGGATTGTTCCTGTTCGTGGCGACGGCGTATGCGGGTGGCAACGCCATCTCCGACGTGGAAGGCGACACCGACGCGGCAGTCACGACCAGCAAGGTCCCCGCTGTGTTGTGCGTGCGCCGAATCGAAGGACGTACCGCTGTGCTCGTCGATTGTGCGTCGACGAACGACGGGCGTCTGGTGACGTTGGTCGAGCAGGCGCTCGACTGCCCGGCGCGGACTTCCTACGTGGTCCTCGACGGCAGGTTCGCGTGTGTTACCACCGACCCGACAGTCACTTCCGACGGAGTTCCGACCACGATCGACTGATCGGTCGGAATCAATGCGACCGACCCCTCGGTGCTGTCGGTGAGGTCGTTGACGGTGTTCTCGACTCGCTCGCGCTGCGACCACAGCACAGCTGCGAGCGCGGCGATGACCACGAGCATGACTCCGCGGCGTAGCCAAGGGGACCGCTTGCGGCGGACCGTCAGCTGGGCCGGTGGTGGCTCCGGTGCGGCGACCGGCGTGGTGCCCCAGCCGGTGTTAAGCGGGTTGGCGATCTGCGTGTACGGGTCCGGTCGAGGGGCCGGGGGCGGTGGAGAGCCGTTGGCAGCTGGCGCTGGTGCCGCCTGTTGAACGGGCGGCACGGTGGCAGGGACTGCTGGTGCAGGTACAGCCATCGGCGGCGGGGACTGCAACGGTGCCTCGGGTCGCTCCGAGGTCTGGTACAGCGCTCCGCAGATCGGACACGTCGTGGCATCGGTCTGCATGACCACGCCGCAGGCGGCGCAACGCTGGAACTGTCCCATGGCAAGCGGCCCTTCGTGGTTCGGAAAGCCGGGCGGACATCGTCTCGTGCTCAGCACGCGGTGTCGGGCCCGGAGCATCTGAATCGTCCCACGGTGCGAGCCGTTCGGCCAGTGGCCGGGCATATTCGCAGCCCAGTGGGTCGAGGGCTAGAGTGCTCGGCTCTCGGGCGTATAGCTCAGCTGGCTAGAGCGCTGCCTTCACACGGCAGAGGTCACAGGTTCGAGTCCTGTTACGCCCACCACGCGAGACCCCTGCAACAGCGGGGGTTTCGTCGTTTTCGGCCCCCTGGCCGCACTTGGCCGGAGCTGCTCCATCGCGCGGATTTCGCGCGTGATTCGCGGAAATGTCAGCGAGGCGGCAGCGACGCCGCGGCGTCGAGCGAGTCCATGACGGGGTCCTCGCCGCCGGGGAACAGGTGGCCGTAGCGGTCGAACACGGTGGCGACCGACCGGTGGCCCGCCCACACCTGGACCTGCTTCGCCGAGGCGCCGTGGGCAATCCAGAGCGACACCGCGGTGTGGCGCAGGTCGTGCATGCGCAGGCCGGCCAGGTCCGCTCGGTCGGTCGCCGGCTTCCAGAAGCGGGCCCGGAACGAGCCGGCTCGGATCGGTGCGCCCTCGGACCCGGTGAACACGAACGCGTCGTCGGCGAGACCTCGAACTGCGAGCTCGAGCGTGGCGGCGACGGTCCGGGGGAGCGGCACCGAGCGAACACCGGCTGCAGTCTTCGGTCGCCCCGGGATCAGCTGGCCTCGCACCTCGGTCAGGGTGGAGTCGACCCTGACCACGCGCTGTGCGGTGTCGATGCGATTGCGCCGCAGGCCGGCCAGTTCGCCGAAGCGGAGACCTCCGTAGCCGCCGAGGATGACCAGGGCCGAAAACCGAGCTGCGACCTGGCGGATGGCGTCGTCGTCGCTGCGGGTGCCCGGCACGCGTCGGCCCAAGCGTTCCGTCGTCACGTCGGCCATGGCGTCGGCGAGGCGGAGGATCTGATCGGGGGCGATGACTCGCATCTCGGCTCGGTGGACCGTCGGGAGGTTGTCGGTGTCCGCGCAGGGGTTGCGCGAGATCCGCTTGGAGCGCACGGCGCCGGCCAGGAGCTTGGACAGCAGCAGGTGGCAGCGTCTCACCGTGGCGGGTGCGAGGCCCTTGTGCTGCAGCTCCGCGACCCATGCGGTGACCAGCGGGTAGTCGATCGCCGAGAGCGGGAGATCGCCGAAGTTGGTGAGCACGTGGTTGCGGTAGTGCGACTCGTCGCGGGCCGCTGTCGACGGTCGGAGGTCGGTTCGGGTCGGCCACCACTCCTCGAACCAGTCGCTCAGCGACTGTCGACCGAGACGGCGGTCGACCCAGGACCCGTCGTCCCGGGCGGCGAGCTGATCACGCTCCCATCGTTCCGCAGCGCGGCGCCGTGCGAACGTCTTCGTCACGACCCGCCCGTTCGACCCCCTCAGGCGGACGTCGTAGCGCTTGGCGCCGTCCGCGTTCTCCCGCACCCGGATCATCGTGTGTCACCGACCTCAACGTGAGATGGGAGGCGGTGACGGCGCTGCCTCGACGCGCTCGGAGGCTACCGCTGAGCCGTCGGCCGGCCGGTTCAGCTTGCGCTCGACGTAGCGCACCGCCGACGCCGTCGTGATCCGCACCGAGCGACCGATGTGCACCACGTCGAGGTCGCCGTTCGACATGAGCAAGTAGAGGGTGCTGCGTCCGATCTGCAGCAGCTCGCACGCCTGGGGAACTCGGAGCAGCAGCGAAGCGGAGGGGAGGTCGTGGTCCATGCCCGACCTAAGCGCGCGCGACGTCGCTCTGGTTCAGAGGGTGATGTCGTGGCGGGCGGCGACGCGCTCGCAGATGTCGGCGACGGTCACGTCGGCGTGATCGGCGGCGGCTCGTGCGTAGACCACGACGGCTTGGAGCGACCAGAGCCACAGGTCGTTCGCCCGCCACCAGGACACGGTGTCGTCGAGTGCGGGGTCGACGCCGGCTCGGACCATCGCTGCGGCTCTGATCGCGAATTCGGCCTTCAGGTGTTGGTCCTTGGTGTGCGCCCGGTCCTCAGGGAGGAGGCGCCGGCGGATGTCGGTGGTGTCGATCGGATGCGCGCGGGTCGCACCGGATGCCTCGATGATGTCGGCGGCGAGGTTGATGAGGACGTCGCCGGGGAACAGGCTGCGCTCGGACGCGAGTGTCGCGACCCGTGGGGCGATGTCGTCCAGGTCGGTTCCGTTGGTGAGACCGGACAGCACGAGATGGATCACTGCGGCGGCGGGTTCGTCCGTCGGGTCGGTCGCCATGGGTTCGACGCTACGGGACCTCGCCGCTCGACGACGAGCGGCCAGCGCGTCAGTCGTTGACGGCTTCGAACGGAGGAACGGAGCAGCTGCCAACCCGGCCGCTCGCGTCGCGTCTCCGGTCGATGCGACGGCTCGAGGCGACCCCGAGACGCGCTGGTCAGGGAGTGGCACAGACTGGCAAGTTGCGCAATGCGCAACTTGCGGACGTCAGCGGACGAAGTCCGTGAGCGCACGACAGCGACCCTCGCGACCACGAGCTGGCGATCGAGCGACCGGCCGGACGAGGTCCGTCGATGGCATGGTCGGCAAGCTGGCGCCGCCGGTCTCGCTGCATGCGTCTCCGTCGTCGCACTCAGCTTGTTCCGCTTGCGGAACAAGCCAGTCTGTGCCGATCCCTGACCACATCGCTGATCGGAGGTCGCACGCGGCGCTCGCGGCCTCGCGGCGGTGCTGGATGCAGTGCGGACATGGTCGCCGCATCGCGCTCGAACGACACGAGTCGGCGCTGGCTGGCGTCGAGGATGACGAAGCGTGGGCTCCAGCGGCGCTCGCCAGCGCCGACCCAGTGAGGCCCTCTGGGCGGCGGGGGAGTGCTCGGCCCGAGGAGGACGCGTCGTTGACCTCGACACGGCTGGCCGAGGAGTCCCGGTGGGCCGGACCAATCTCGCAGGTCCGTGTCAGCCACCGGCCAGCTGCGGAAGCGCCGACTTGTTCGCCGGGTTGGTCAGACCTGACCAACCCGGCGATTTGGCGGCGTGGTCAGCCCTGACCACCCCTCGGGACGCTCCCCGCCGGCGCCCTGAACGGCCAGCTGGGACCGCCCCCTAACGGCACTTATACGGGTGATCCGCATCCTGGGCTGATGGTCCGGGGAGCCTTCTTC
>CAYVDN010000047.1:0-24794 GCA_964450685.1 uncultured Microthrixaceae bacterium | reverse complement strand
CCGGTGGATGTACCGGAGAGCACGTACGTACCGGCTTCGGTGATCGCCAGGCCTTCGTCCGTCAGCGTCACGTCGGTGGTCGGCAGGGTCGTCCAGTCGACGTCCACCTTGGACTCGACTTCCACCGAGGTGTCGGTCGAGACAGTCGTGACTGTCGAGGCGGTCGTGTCGGCCGAGTCGGTCGATCCGGGTGCTGCGCAACCGGCGACGAGCATGACCGTCACGGCCAGGGTGGCTGCGGTCTTCTTCAGGCGTCTCATCTCATCCTTCTCCAGGGGTCGGTACTTACCTACTCCGACCACTTCACCAAGTGACTCTGGGAGAACCCTGAGAGCTGGCTGGGTTCATGCTGATCGGCGTCGCCTCGTCGAGCACTGGTGGGCGTCACCGACCTACGGTCGGACGATGGAAGCATCTGGTTCAGGCGGTCGACACGAGCACGGTCAGGTGACGACGGAGGTGGTCGACGACCACGTCCTCGTTCTCACCGTCGACCGGGTCGAGAAGAAGAACGCGCTCACTCCCAAGATCGTGCGTGAGCTCGCCAACGGCCTCACCCGCTTGGACGACGACCCGTCGCTGTTCGTCGGGGTGGTGATCTTCGCCGGCGAACACACGACCGCTGGGCTGGACATGCCGCTGTTCTTCGGCGAGGACGGTGAGCTGGGTGTTCCGAAGGATCTCGTCGACCCGTTCGGAATGGGGCGTCGGTCGACCAAACCGGTCGTGACAGCGCTGCAGGGCATCACGTTCACCGCCGGCATCGAGTTGGCACTGGCGGGCGACATCGTGGTGGCGGCCTCCGATGCGCGCCTGTGTCAGCTGGAACCCAAACGCGGTCTGGTGGCGCTGGGCGGCGCGACGATCCGCTACGTGCAGCGGGCCGGCTGGGGCAACGCCATGTACCACCTCCTGCTGGCCGACGAGTTCGACGCGGACGAAGCGTTCCGGATCGGGCTCGTCCAGGAGGTCGTCGAACCGGGACGTCAGCGGGAACGGGCCGTCGAGCTGGCGACGGAGATGCTGGCCTGTTCACCCACGGCGCTTCGCCACACCATCGCCAACGCTCGACTCGCGCTCGACCAGGGCGAGCCCGCCGCCGTCGCAGCCATCCCGGCCATGAGCGCGGAGCTGATGGCCTCGGCCGACTTCGAGGAGGGAATCGCGTCCTTCCTCGAACGTCGGCCGGCCCGGTTCACGGGAAGCTGAGCCCGGACGAAAGACCACTCGGCGTTGGAGCTGGTAGCTGAGCCCGAAGAGCAACGCCTCGGTGGCGAACTTCGCGACGCCGACAACGATCCCGAGCGAGGTGAGAGAGAGGATCAGGAGGTAGTTGGCGGCCAACAGCGACAGCACGAGCGTGGCGTAGCGGCGCGCCTCGGCCCCGGCCCTGGTGCCTGACGGAGCGAAGATGAGCCGGCGGTTGGTCGTGAAGTTCACCGTTGCGCTGGTGGCCCTGGCGAGCACCACCGCGATGAGCAGGTTTCCCGTGAGAGCCATGAGGGCGAAGAACGCGGCGACGTCGACCGCGAACGCGGCGATCGACGACAGCGAGAACTTCAGGAACGGCAGGTACACCCGTGCCGAGTCCCGGAACGTGCGGAAGTGCGACGAGTGGTTCTCTTCGTAGATGGTGGCGATCGGGACCTCTGTCATCTGGATGTCCTGTCGTTGGGCTCGGAGCAGGATCTCGAGCTCGTACTCGAATCGGTCTCCCGGGACGGTCTGGAGCCAGGGGAGGACTTGGGCGGAGTAGCCGCGTAGGCCGGTCTGGGTGTCGTGGATCATCCGCCCTGTCGCTAGGGCGAAGACGTGGCGGGTGACGGTGTTACCGAACCGGCTGCGGAGCGGCACGTCGACGGCCAGGCTCCGACATCCGAGGACTATCCGGCCGACACCGCCTTCGACGGCGTCCGCTATGCGGGCGATGTCCTCGGGCGTGTGCTGGCCGTCGCAGTCGGCACACACGACGTCCTGACCCGGGTGCTGATCTTCTATGTGGGCGAGTCCTCGGCGCAGGGCGTGGCCCTTTCCCCGGTTGACGTCGCCGGTCAGGATCTCGGCACCTGCAACTCGGGCGGCCTCGAAGACCTCGCGGTAGGCCGGGCCGCTCCCGTCGTCGACGACCACGACGGGAGCCGACGGGTCCTGTCGGACGAGTGCGACGATCAGTGCGACGAGCCGGGCATCGGGCTCGTAGGCGGGGATCAGCGTGACAGCCATCGTCATCACCCCGCCACGTACAGGATGTCGCTGGTGTCGCGTTCCTGGCCCTTGCCGAGCGGGTTGTTGACGAGCTCTCCGTTGAACACCATCGTCGTCGAGCCGCCCCCGTCTAGGTTGTAGGCGGTGCTCGCCCCCAGATCGACGAAGATCTGGGCCAGCTCGGTCATCGTGACGCCTCGGCTGTAGCCCTCGGAGCGTCCGTCGACGGCGACGAACACGAAGTGGTTCGTGTCGATGAGACCTATCGCCGTGCGGGGTTGGTTGCCCTGGATCGAGTGGTTGCCGAAGTTGGTGTCGATCTCGACGTCGTCGATCCCGGAGAGGATCTCGCCGTCGTCGACGAGGGCCGGCCCGAACGACAGGGTGTTCCAGACCCCGGCGTCGAGCAGTTCCTGGCCGGTCGTGGCTGTCTCGTCGTAGACCTCCACGGTGCCGTCGGCGTACATGGCGAGACCGGTACGGGCACCCTCGTCGCGGTAGAGGACGCCGTTGCGGATCACCATGCCGGTGCTGCGGAAGCCGTAGTAGTCGCCGTTGATGGCGAAGACAGCACCGTTGTCGGCAGCTATGTCCGACGTGTCCGCGGTGATGTTCTCGCCGAACTGGTTGTTGGCGAACGCACTGCGGATACGGGTCGCGTCGTCGACCACCACGTCTGCGACGTAGTAGGTGACCTTGTCGTCTCCCGAACCCGTCACGACGGTCGAGATGTCGATCGACGTAGTGCTGCTCTTGTAGGTCGTGGCCGTGAACTCGGCGTCGGGGTCGACGGTGGTGACGGCACCCTCGACCTGGGTGGCGGTCGCGGCCTCGAGGGCGCTGACATCGCTGACCTCGACGTGGTCGATGATGTACTCGTCGAGGGCCCAGTAGCCGACGGTGCCAGCGGTGAGAGCGAGGCCACCCGCGCCCAGCAGCCCGTAGCGCAGGAATCGGCGCCGGCCGTGGTCCTGCGGAGCGGAGCCGTCGACCGGGGGATCCTCGGATCGGCGCGAGCGGCCTCTGGGTGTCGGCTTCATGACAGTGCCTCCGTGATTGATTCGGCCTCTGACGAGACGGTGTTGCTGTCGACGAGGTCGGATGCGCCCGACGTGAGCACCTCGACCCGGGCGGCTATCAGCTCAGATGCGATCCCGGAGTCGACGAGGTCGGCCTGCAACCTGGCGAGGGCGTCCTCGTAGGCAGCGGCGAACTCCTCGGTCTCGAGGAACCGCTCGACGAGGATGTTGGACTCACCCCCGCCTCCCCCTCGTCCGACCCCGCCTCCTTGTCCGGCGCCGCCACCGGCCGCACCGCCACCGGCTCCACCGCCACCGTTCGTGGTGCCGCCGTTGGGCCGGTTGCTGATACCGAAGGTCAGGTTCAGGTCCCACGGAACGACGGTCATCAGGCCCGTCTCGGGGTCGTAGTAGAGGTAGGAGTTGTTGCCCGGTCCGTCGATGTCGTCGTAGTTCCCGAGCAACTCCATCATCGCCAGGTAGGTGGCGAACGCTTCGACATCGAGGTGCTCGTAGAGCTCGTCGGTGAACGTCGCGTCGTCGGATTCGTTAATGAACCGGAGGAACGACGTGAGGTTGGTCAGGGCCTCGTCATCGCCGGCCTCGAGGTCGAACACGTCCTCGTAGGCCGAGGCGTCGTCGCCCCGGTAGCTGTAGTCGCCCGAGCTCTCGGCCTTGTAGAGCGACCCGTCGGTGCCGAACCAGTCGTCGATCCAGTTGCCGTCGGGGTGCTCCACCACCAGGCGGAGCACCGCATCACCACCGTTGACGCTGAACCGGGTGGCCACTGCCTGCTGGGAGCTCAGACCGGCCGCTTCGAGCAGATCGAGTGAGACGGCTTCGTTGAGCGCGGTGACTGTCTTGTTGGTGCGAACGACGAACTCGTCGACCCCGTCGTGGTCCTGGCCCTCGACGTACTCGTCGAGGTCGATCAGCCACGGCAGGTCCTCGGCTGATGCGCCGGTGCCGACGTTGCGCAGCGTCGAGTGGCCTTTGAGCCTCAGGCCCGCTTGTTCGTAGGTGGTCCCGTCGATGGTGACGGTGGCCTCGATCCAGGTCTTGTCGCCGGTCTCCTCGAAGTCGGCGAGCAACTGTGCGAATGCGTCCTCGTCGAAGGTGACCTCGATCGAATGGACCGTGGTCTCGTCGAACAGCGACCCGGCGTCGTTCAGTGAGGCAGTAGCGCCTTCGGAGTTGGTGTCGGCCGCGGACACCTCGGAACCTGAGTTCGAGGCCGCTGATGTCTCGCCGCCGGAGACACCGCACGACGACAGGACCAGGACAGCCGCTGCGGCAGCTGCGGCCGGTCTCCGTCCCGAGCCTTGGCGGAACCGGCGGGTCATGGCCGTACCCCCGGGTTCGGGTGGCTCGCGGTGTCACCGGTTCCCGGGGCGATTCCGGCGAGCGTCAGTTCGGTGGTTGACATGGACCCAGGGTGGACACCTGGGTTCAGAGCCAGCCGTCAGAGGCCTGTGAATACGCCTTGAACTGGAACTGCTTGGTCGAATTGCTGACGAGTGGAGTTCGTTCCGTGAAGGACACCCGGGGTTGCCGAGGTTCATTTTGGACGCAGGTGCGACCGAGCGGGGGCAACGGCGGGTCGATCACGACCTGGTCGGCTGCCAGGCGATCGGGAGGACGACCGGGGAAGACCTCGCAGTCGTCTGGCCCTCCCGAACGGGTCTGTTGTCATCGGTGATGTCGGTATTGTCGGATCGATCTCCCGTGGGCCACCTAGCTGCCGGTCGGGTGTTGTACGTTCCGTGCCGGGAGACGGGAGGGTAAATGGCGTACGAGGTTGTCGAGGCACCCACGTTCTGGGAGTCCGTTGCCGCGCTCAGGCGGGATGATCCTTACAAGGCGCATCTGGTGGATACGCAGATCGAGTTGCGGAGCAAACCATTCAGGAACCCGCGCCTCCAGACCCATGACATCGGCAAGGCGCTCAACGGGCGAACCGTGTACTCGTCGGACGTGGGAGGGCGCAAGAGCGATCGGCGACTGGTCTGGCAACTCTTCAACCAGACGATCGTGCTCCTCCTCTACGGAACACACGCGGTCCAGGACCGCGCAAAACGAATGCGGATCGACCTCGATCCGGACGATCGGATCATGACCGTCGTGGAGCAGGTGGTGGAGACCGGTGAGGAGAGGCCATGGGGCCGACGCCCGTCCAGAGTTGGCCGGGCCTTCATGGCGTGGACCGATGCGGAACTGGGTGGTTTCGGGTTGGAACCGGTGGTGCCGCTTCTCAGACAGCTCGACCGTCAGGACGATCTCCTCGACCTCGTCGGCGACCTCGGCGACGAGATGTTCGACCGAGCCTTCAACCTGCTCGCGTACGGGCATCCGGATGGAGAAGCGGCAGCACTGGTCGCAACGTCGGCCGAGATGGCTGTCGATGCGGTTGAGCCTGAGCCCACGGACGAGGACAGGGATCTCGAGTCGAAGTTGCGAGACCCCGCGCTTGCCGGGTGGTTCACCCGGACGGAGCCGGAGTACATGCGGTCAGTGTTGGATCGTCCGATCGAGGACTGGATGGTCTTCCTCCACCCCGATCAACGTCGGGTGGTCGAATCCACCTACTCGGGCCCGGCTCGCGTGCGTGGCGCAGCCGGCACAGGCAAGACGGTGGTGGCGCTCCATCGCGCCAGTGCTCTCGCTCGGCGGTTCGCGACCGAACGCATTCTGTTCGTCACCTTCGCCGACCACTTGGTCCCAGTTCTCCGTGAGCTGTTCTCCCGGCTTCCTGACGCTCCGATCGACCGGGTCGACTTCATGTCCGTGAGCGGCTTGGCCGGTGAGTACACCGCGTCGCATGGTGTCGTCGTTTCATCTGATGCGGAGACCGCCGACGCTTTCGAGAGGTCTTTCGCTGATCAGGTCCTCCCGGGATCCCCGATCCACGGACTGAGCGCGAGCTACGTCAGGTCAGAGATCGAGTCGGTCATCCGGGGCCGTGGACTCGGGTCGGTCGAGGAGTACTTGGACGCCTCGCGGCGAGGAAGGAGAGTCGGGCTGACCGAGTCGATGCGTCGCTCGGTCTGGGCGGTGCACGATGCGTGGCGGGACCGACTCGTACCGAAGCTCGAGCCCAATGATCTGGTCGTCCGGGCACTCGGAATCGCCCGCGACAGCGAGCCCCGCTGGAGATCGGCGATCGTCGACGAAGCACAGGACCTCACGATGGCTGGCCTCGGGCTCGTCCGTGCAGCGGTTTCGAATGGGTCGAGGAATCGGACAGACGACCTGTTCCTCTGCGGTGACGGTGCCCAGAAGGTGCTACCCGGCGGCTACACCCTCCGACAGGCGGGGGTGGAGGTGCGGGGTCGCCGCACCGCGGTGCTGCGTCACAACTACCGGACGACCGGCGAGATCATGGATACGGCACTGGCGATCGCCGGTGCCGCGGAGATCGTCGACCTCGACGAGGAGTTCCGGCGCGGTGAGGCGCGCCCGGATTCCAGTCGGTCCGGCCCTCGGCCGGAGCTCGTCAAGGCCCGAACCGTCGAGGGCGAGATGGACGCGATTCTGGAGGCGGTCAATCGACTGGTCACTGAGGAAGCCGCCCCCCCCGGGGATATCGCGGTCCTCGTTCCTCCACTGATGATCGACGGAGTCCTCAGCTGCATGAATGATGAGGGAGTCGCAGTCCAGCAGGTCGAGGAGTACGACGGTCGCACGAATGCGATGATCAAGGTCGGTACTTGGAGCGCATCGAAGGGTCTGGAGTTCAAGGCGGTCGTGGTCGGCGGTTGTGGTCGTTCCACGTTCCCATCACCAGTCGACGGAACGGAATGGAGCGACGAGCAGGTGGAACGGCACCAGCTCGAACTCAGTCACCTCTTCGTCTCGATGACCAGGGCACGTGACATCCTGATCCTGACGACTGCTGGTGAACCTGCAGCGGAGGTGCTTGGCGCGTCGACCTATCTCCTCGGTATCACTGCAGGAGGCGCCGATGACTGACGATCTCGTTGTCGGTTGCCTAGTCCAATGGGTCCGCGGCGATTCCATTGGCGTGCTGTCAGAACTCAACGGGAACCGTGTGGAGGTTGCCTGGGACGATCCGGAGCTTCCGCCGTTCTTCGTCCGGGACGGTGCACCGCTGGAGCGCTACGAGCTGCCGGTCAGAGTGCGCCGTCGGAGCACGGACGAACCCGGCTTCAACGTAGGCCCTGCCCCGGGTGCGCCGGTACCCAGTCGGAAGGTCGTGTTCGCCCTCAGCGGCATGGAACGGGTGGTTCCCGAGTCCGACCTGCGGCCGGACGATGCCCTCGATCCGGCGGATCGGCTCGCGAACGGCGTTGCCCCCGGCTCCGCGAAACAGGTCAACGTCACCACGGCGACGCGGCACTACCTGACGGAGCACCGACACAACGCCCTCGTCTGCTTGGACGCGACCAGGGTTGACGTGAAGCCGCACCAAGTCGGCGTGGTGCACAGGGTCGTCACCAGCTACCCACACCGCTTCCTCCTCTGCGACGAGGTGGGACTCGGCAAGACGATCGAGGCGGGCATGGTGGTGAAGGAGCTGCGGGCCCGCGGTGAGGCGCAGCGCACGTTGATCATCGTTCCACCGAACCTGCTGCGTCAGTGGCAGTTCGAACTCAAGTCGAAGTTCAACGAGACCTTCGCGATCCTGAACGCCGACACGGTCCGGGCGCTCCGCCTCCAAGGGGTAAAGGGCAACCCCTTCGCCGCCAACGACAGCGTGCTCGTCTCCGAGAACTGGGCATCCGACAAGGCCCAGTCCGAGCAGATCCTGAGTGCCACATGGGACCTGGTCATCGTTGACGAGGCACACCACGCCAGGTCCAAACGGAACGGCAACAACGTGACCACTACCAGGCTGTACAGGTTGGTCCGCGAGCTCACCGACAGATCCCTCTATCCGGATCGAGCCGCGCTGTTCCTGACCGCCACCCCTATGCAGCTCGAGAGTCACGAGCTGTACTCCTTGGTCGAGATGCTGGACCCCGCGCTCTTCCCGAGCGAGGAGGACTTCGATCGCCACCGCTCCCAGGTTCAGGGTCTGAGCCGCCTCGTCGAGACACTCCAGTCAGACCCGCCGCCCGATCCGGAGCTGCTCGCCGATCTCGTCGAGGAGGTTGCGACCTGGCTCCAGATCGACCCGGCCGACGCGGCCTCGCGCCTGATCGACGGCGACCCGGGTGCGGTTGCGGCGGAACTCTCCGAACGACACCTGCTGAGCGAGATCCTCATCCGGAACCGCAAGGCGAAGGTCGGTGGCTTCATGCCTCGACGGGCGCACCGCTGGGAGGTCGTGCTCACCGAGGAGGAGCGAGCGGCACTCGAACGGGTGGAGGACTACGTGGCCGAGGGCTTCGCCGCGATGTCCGAGACCAAGGACCACTCCATCGGGTTCCTCATGGTCGCCTACCAGAAGATGATGGCCAGCTCGATCGCCGCGCTGAGAACCTCGCTGGCGCTGCGGCGGGACCGCCTGCGCTCGGGTGCCGCAACGTCCAGGAAGGGGTTCGCCGGCTCTGAGGACACGGAGATCGATGACGACGTCGACGACGTCGGCGACTCCGCGGCAGGTGCGGGCACGGTCAACGACCGCGAGGCGACCCAGCTGGACGAGCTGGTCGACCTGTTGGACAGCCTGCCGGTCGACAGCAAGGCTGCGGTCTTCGCGAACCAGATGGACATCCTGAAGAACGAGGCGGAGGTCCCCAAGGTTCTCGTTTTCACCCAGTTCCGGGCTACCCAGGATCACTTGGCCGGCCTGCTCCGGGAGCGTGGCTGGACGGTAGGGCTCTTCCACGGCCAGATGTCAGCGTTCCAGAAGGACCAAGCTGTCGACGCGTTCCGCGACGACGACGGACAGCACGTCCTCATTTCCACCGAGGCGGGAGGCGAGGGTCGGAACTTCCAGTTCTGCCACCTCTTGGTCAACTACGACCTTCCGTGGAACCCCATGAGGGTGGAACAGCGGATCGGTCGTGTGGACAGGATCGGCCAGGACCGGATCGTCGAGATCTTTAACCTGTGGGTCAAGGACAGCGTCGAGGAGCGGGTGCTCGACGTGTTGGAGCAGCGCATCAACCTCTTCGTCGAGACCGTCGGCGGCCTCGACCCGATCCTTGGCGAGACCGAGCGGGACATCCGCGAGATCATGCGCCGCAACAGGGAAGAGAGGGATGACGCGCTCGCCGACCTCGGTCGTCGCCTCGAGGACCAGGTTGCAGCGGCGCGATCAGCCGAGGAGCAACTCGCCGACCTGATCATGGACACGAAGAGCTTCGCGAAGGAGATCGTCGAGCGGATCGCAGGTGAGTCCTCACCGGTGAACGCAGATGACCAGGAGCGGTTCATGACCAACCTGCTGGCCGCCGTGCGCACCCACATCAAGCGGGAGGCGGGTGAGTGGCAGCTGCACTTCCACGACCCCTTCCGAGCCGAGCACGCCGAGCTGTTCGCCGACGGTCCGAAGCGGCGGGCGGTGTTCCGGTCCGACGAGCACCGCGACGCCGAGTACGTCGAGTACCTCGCGTTCGGTCACCCGATCATCGACGCTGCGGCGGAGCGGGTCCTCGAACCCGCCTTCGCCGGCGCCGCCGGCGGTCGACGGCTGCCATCAGGGCCCGATGCGCCACCGGGCGACGGATGGTTGTTCGTATGGCTCGTCACAGTGCCCGATTTGAGGGAGCGACGCATCGAGGTTCCTGTGTTCGTGGCCGATGACGGTGATATCTCAGAGGAGGCCGGGCACGCACTCGTGCAGAGATCGCTCTCGTTCGAGGACGAACAGTCCATCCCGGAGTCGGAACTCGCGCTGGAGTCGCTGTCGTCCGCGCGTGATGCTGCGGAGCAGTACACGGCCGGTCGCGCCCGGCAGCTCGAAGCGGTCTCCCGCGACCAGCTCCTGCCGGCAATCGAGCGTGAACGATCGAAGCTCACCGCGTACTTCGAATACCGCGAACGGGTGGCGCTCGACAGGTTGGAGGCTACATCGGCGACGCTCGAGCGGCTGCGTGCCTCCTCGGATCCCGGCAATCAGCGGATCCTTCCAGTATGGGAGGCCCGTCACCAGTCCGACACGCGCCTTCTGAAGGAACTCGACGACGAGCGGCACCGCCGTCTGGGTGACCTCGATCGCCGTGCCAGTCTCGGGAGCGACCATGAGCTGGTGCAGGTAGTGAGGGTGGAGGTCATGGACACGGCGGAGGCGACGACGTGAGCAAGCTGCGGGATCTGTGCGAGACGTGTATCCCTAGGGACGACGTGCTGTCGGGTGATCTTCCCGACGCAGTCTTCGCGGCCAATCTCGGCGCCGTCGTCAACGAGGATCCAGACGCACCGACGACCTACCGCGACGCCGCCGAGCTCTTCGAGATCACCCACCCGTCCCTCGGGCTCCGCGAGCTGTTGAACGAGGCACTTGGCCGAGTCAGCGGAAAGAAGGCAGGTGCACCGCCGGTCATCCGGCTCGAGACCAACCTCGGTGGCGGGAATACACACAACCTCATCGCGCTCTGGCACACGGCGAAGGGCCGGCTCGATCCGTTGCGCGCAGCTGCGTTCATGGACCCCGACTGTCTGCCCTCCGAGCCGGTGGAGCGGGTCGCGGTCTTCGTCGGCACCGAGGCCGGCGCCACCAGCTTCCCGGAGCAACCGGCTGGATGATGACGAGCGTGACCTTCTCGGCGTCTGGCTCGACCTTGTACGGGACACTGCGACGGGCTGGAACCTCGCTGGGATGTTCGCCGAGTAGCTCAAGCTGGACCCTGAGATCCTCGCTCCCGGGCGTCTCGCCGAGAAGGATGCCGCGCCGCGGTCGGATGTGCAGGGGCTCCACCGTCACAGCGCGTTCCGTGAGGTGGAGGCGATCATGCAGGAGTGGAAGGCGTTGCAGGAATAGATCGATGACGGCAGACGTGGCTAGCTGGTACAACGGCGCCGTCCGAGGAGGGGATCGACGATGAATCCACTGATCGAACGACAGCGGGATGCTCGGGCGGAACTGCTCGACGCGCTCCGGAGCGAGGTCCTCGGACCGGCCGGCGGTGAGGAGGAGGCGCTCGAGCAGCGGCCGACCACGCGCTACCTCCTCGGTCGCCTTGCCCCCTCCGGAACCTTGGTTGCGGCGGAGGAGGACGATGGGGCCGGCGACGCCGGAGCCGACGACGACGATGCCGACACAGGCTCATCGGGCCCCATCTCGATGGCCATGAACCCGTCCTCCATCGGACTGTCGTTCGTCATCGCGGCCGATGCCGAACCGTTGGAGGTCGTCGCTCGTTGGGGCCACTACGAACCTCAATCCGGATCCGGGGTCCCCGCGGAGCCGTCCGGCGAGCTGGCCGGCCAGGGGACCGAGGACGCCCACGAGGCGAGTGGGCCGAAGGGCGCCGAAGCGGGCAAGAAGAAGCAACGGACCGTGTACCAGCGTTCGCCACGCGAGTCCGTGGTCCCGCTGGATCCCTCGGTCTCATCGCATCCGCCGGTCGACGTCTCGGGCGACGGCGTCAACGTCGAGTTTCTCGTGCGAACCCGCAGCGACGGTGTACGAGCGGTCTCGGTGTTCCTGGTCAATCGACGCGAGACGCTCCCGGGAGACCGGTTTCCACCCGATGAGAAATGGCTTTTCCAACCAGAACTCGTCGTCCGGTCCGCGAGCGGCGCCAGCCTGTTCGAGGCGCGGGGAATCGAGGACATCGGCGGTACCGACGATGCCGACGTGCTGTCGAACGAGTTGCTCTACTGGGACCGCCCGGAGTTCGCGGTCGGACACGGCTGCGCCGCCGGATGGGATGCCGAACCGGGATCACGACGAGCCTCAACGGTCCGCTCCGAGATCGTTCCGTCCTGGGAGCTGGCAAGGATCGATCCCCGCGAGGACGTCGACGCGGAACTCGAGATGTGGGCGCTCGGTGGAAGCGGAGACGCCGGAGTGCCGGGCTCGCGACTCCGAGACATGTTGATGCCACTCGCCGAGTCGTACGGGAAGTGGATCGATGAGGAACTGGAGTCCAGGCTGCTCCCGACTGTCCCGCCAGAGCTCAGGGACATCGCCGAGGAACACATCGATAGCTGTCGAATCGCCCACGAACGAATGATCGAGGGCATCAACCTCCTCGCCGACGGGCCGTCCGAGGTCCGGCAGGCGTTCTGTTTCGCGAACAGAGCCATGGCGCTGCAGCGCGAACGCACCCAGATCTCGCTCGCCCGCCGGCGGGGGGAGACGCTCTCGTCGCCGACAACCCCCCGCTGGCGACCGTTCCAGATCGCGTTCGTGCTCATCAATCTCGCCCCCATGGCCGACCGGCAGCATCCCTACCGCGAAGTCGCCGACCTGCTCTGGTTCCCGACCGGCGGCGGCAAGACCGAGGCCTACCTGGGATTGACCGCTTTCGCGCTGGCGCACCGGCGAACCCGCCAGCGGCTCGACGGCTACCGAACGAATGCCGGTGTCTCCGTGCTCATGCGCTACACGCTGCGCCTGCTGACCATCCAACAGTTCCAGCGTGCGACGGCACTCATCTGCGCCTGCGAGCACCTCCGGACAGAAGAGGGCTCCTGGGGCGACGAACCGTTCAGCATCGGTCTCTGGGTCGGCCAGTCAGCCACGCCGAACAGGTACTCCACCGGAGACGACAAGAACCCCGGGGCGAAGGAGATCCTCAAACTCATCAAGAACGGTCACAAGGTACCCGGAGGCAAGGGGACACCGGTCCAACTCCTGAGCTGCCCATGGTGTGGTGCCACGCTCGACCCGACCCGGGATGACTACGACTGCGACGATGAGCGTGAACGAATCGTGATCCACTGTCCGGACGACGACTGCGAGTTCGGTTTCGCCGGTGACGGCATCCCTGCTCACACGGTTGATCAACAGCTCTACCGCAACGTTCCCTCACTCGTGATCGCCACCGTCGACAAGTTCGCCCAGATGCCTTTCAACGGCAGAACCCAAGCCTTGTTCGGAAGGGTGCAGCGACACTGCCCCCGTCACGGCTTCCTGACCGGAGGTGAGGGCTCGGATCACCCAGCGAGCAAGCACAACGCGAGCGTCGCCGGTCCAGCGGTCAAGGTTGCGAAGACGTTCCCCTTGGAGCCACCGGATCTGATCATCCAGGACGAGCTCCACCTCATCTCAGGGCCACTCGGCACCCTGGTAGGTCTCTACGAGACCGCTGTCGACGCCCTGTGCTCGGTCGAGATCGACGGAGTGGGAGTTACCCCCAAGATCGTCGCTTCAACGGCGACGATCCGCCGCGCGCACCAACAGGTGGACGCCTTGTTCAACCGCAAGCTCCAGATCTTCCCGCCGTCCGGACTCAGGTCGACCGACTCCTGGTTCGGCAGGGAGGTTCCGACCAGCGAGGATCCGGGCCGCGTGTACCTCGGTATCTACGCGCCCGGGAAATCGGTCAAGACCGCAATTGTCCGCGTCTATGCCGCCCTGCTCTCCAAGGCACAGGCGCTCAAGGAGCGCGACGCGCAAGTCGGGGACCCATACATGACCCTCGTCGGCTACTTCAACAGCCTTCGTGAGCTCGGTGGGGCGATACGTTTGGTGGAGGACGACGTACCCGGGAGGATCAAGGTCCTGCACCGTCGCAATGCCACCGAGTGGCCCACGAGGTATCTCAACGTCCGTGAGGAGCTGACGTCCAACAAGAAGGCAGACGAGGTCCCGAAGATCCTCGGCATGCTCGAGCGCCGGTTCACCGACGGCAAACCACCACCCGGCGAGTACCCCGTCGACACCCTGATGGCGAGCAACATGATCTCTGTCGGCGTCGACATCGATCGTCTCGGACTCATGGTGGTCAACGGGCAGCCGAAGACGACCGCAGAGTACATCCAGGCAACAAGCCGGGTCGGCCGCCAGTCGCCCGGTGTGGTCGTCACCGTCTACAACTGGACCAGGCCCCGTGACACCAGCCACTTCGAACGATTCCGCTCGTACCACAGCGCGCTGTACCGCCAGGTCGAGGCCACCAGTGTCACTCCGTTCAGCTCGAGAGCGCGGGACAAGGGACTCGCAGGAATCCTCACAGCGCTCATCCGGTTGGGTGATCCGCAGATGACAGCCGAGCAGTTCGCCGGGCGCCTCGATCGGACCTCCGGTTGGGTGTCCACGGTTCGTGATGCGATCCAGCGCAGGGCTGGTCTGGTCACCGGCGACGACGGTCCTGACGTCGCCGCCCGGACCGGCGAGGAGATCACTGCGTTGCTGGACGGCTGGGAGAAGGGGATCGCGAACAACGATGCGGTCTGCTGGACGCGGGCAGGCCTGCCGAAGCGGAAGAAGGGTGCCCCGCCACCGAAGGAAACGAAGATCTACGTCCTGGACTCCCAGGAAGCGAGAGTGAAGGACGGTCTGATGGTCGCCCCGGGGTCCCTCAGGGAGGTCGAGTCGGAGACGCATGTCTGGCTGGCCGACGTGACCCTCGGTGAAGCAGCGGAGGACTCGGAGTGAGTGCGTACAACCCCAAGGTCGGCAAGCTCCGCCCCAGTCAGGTCGTGACGCAGCACGGCCCCGGCGCAGTGGTCGACCTCCCAGATCTGTCCGTCATCGTGGCGGGGATCAACCATTGGTACCCGACCCCGGCGGACCTCGTTCCCGAACCGAGACTCCAAGCGTTCCTCAGGGTGAAGCACCTCTATCGCCCCCCGCAGCCGGCCAAGGAGAAGTTCGGCGGAGTGCCAGCGTTCATGTTTCCTGAGTGGCTCGTCTGCCCTCGGTGCCGGTACTTGGCGCACTGGACGAAGTTCAGCCCCGTCTACGGATTCTCCTTCGCGAACTTCCGCTGTCCGCGAACGGGTCACCCTGCCCACGGGAGCGGCGGCAAGTCGCCTGACGCGTTTCCCGCTCGCTTCATGGTGGCGTGCCCGCGCGGGCACCTCGACGACTTCCCTTGGGAAGCCTGGGTCCACCGGGGCGCCGACGCTCCCTGCAGTTCGCAACTCGAACTGATCGATACAGGGAGCAGCGGCAGCGCGAACGACCTGATGGTCAAGTGCACGAGCTGTGACTCGTCACGCCGGCTCGGTGACGCCTTCAGCGGCACCGCCCACAGCAGTTGCTCCGGTCGTCAACCCTGGCTCGGACCGAATGACAGGGAGAGCTGCACTGAGACCGCCCGGACCATCCTGCGCGGTGCCTCCAACGCCTACTTCTCCGTCGTCGCCAGCGCTCTGAGCGTTCCGCCATGGTCCGATCCGATTCATCAGGAGATCGCCCCGTACTTGGATGTCATTCTCGATCAGGCCAAGTCCAAGGAGCAGCTGCACGCGGGGGTGAAGGCAGGCTTCTACGATCTGGGCGATCTCGTGGAACGGCATTCGCTGGATGACATCTGGGCCGCCGCAACCTCCGAGGCGGAGGTGGAGCCCGACCTCCGCCGTCGGGAGTGGCTGGCCCTCACCTTTCCGGACACCGCCTCGCACCCCGGAACCGAATTCGAGGTCAAGCGACAGGCTGTACCTCCCGTCGCTGCAGGACGAGTGGACCTCGTCGTGGCAGGACTACGCCTCCGAGAGGTGCGCGCGCTCCGCGGCTTCACCCGGCTGGATTCCTCCCCAGAACTCGGCGATGAACTGGACGTGTCCGAACTCAACGTCACCATGGCTCCGATCGGAAAGGAGAAGAAGCCCAGCTGGTTGCCCGCGATAGATCTCAGGGGCGAGGGAATCTTCGTCCGACTCGATGAAGAAGCGCTGTCCAAGTGGGAGTCGACCGCTCCTGTGGTCAACGAGTCGGAGCGCCGGGCCTCGCAGTGGCAGGCATGGCTGGCAGAGCACGGCCGGGACGAGCAGCCCTTCAGGGGAATGCGATATGTGTTGCTCCACACCTTGGCGCACGCGCTGATCAGACAGCTGTCATTGGAGAGCGGCTACTCCGCCTCCGCCCTGCGCGAGCGCATCTACTGCGACACCGGTGATCGCCCCATGGCGGGACTTCTCATCTACACCGCGTCGAGCGATTCCGATGGCTCGCTCGGCGGTCTCGTCGATCAGGCCAAGCCGGACAGACTCGGTCCGCTCCTGATGGACGCGCTCCAAGAATCGGGCCACTGCTCGCAGGACCCGCTCTGCGGGGGCCAGGACCTAGGGGGTCACGCACACATGAACGGCGCGGCGTGTCACGCCTGCATGCTCCTCGCCGAGACATCATGCGAATTCGGCAACCGGCTCCTCGACCGAGCGACGCTGTACCCGACGATCGGGAACCGCGGTATCGAGTTCTTCGATGGATGACGCCCTCTCCGATCTGCTGTCACAGGTTCTGCGTGAGCCGCCCTCCCGTCTCGACGCGTTCGCCGAGAATCTCGAGACGGGACGCCTCTCCGTCCCGTCGACTCGCGCCCGGCTCCAAGCTCTGGTCGCTGCGGGCCCGGACAGCTTGACGCGCCTGGCCCGGTTGACCAAGTCCTGGGCGGACAAGGGCGGGGATGCTGACTTGCTGGCAGCGGTGATTCGGTCAGCGACGGAAATCGCCCGCGAGATCGACAGCGCCAAGCCAGGGTGCGAACTCGTCTGGAGCGGCCCGTCAGGAGGTGCCCAAGGAGTGCGGGCGACAGCTCCCGTCATCGACGAACTCGTCCAGCACGCGGGGCGCAGCATCACCATGGTCGGGTACTCCCTCTTCCTGCAGGGGATGCAGATGCAGAAGCTGCTGGGCCGACTCGGAGAACGCAGCTCCGAGGGTGTGGACATCACTTTCATAGTCGATGGCAGCTACAAGGGCTACGACGCGAACGAGGGTGCCGGCCACAGCATTCGGGAGATCAAGAAGTGGTGGCCGAAAGGATGCCGCCGGCCGGCCATCTGGGCGTGGGCCGACGAGAACGGTCAAGGTGCGATACTCCATGCAAAGGTGGTGATGTCTGACGACCGGGATGTCTTGGTCACAAGTGCCAACCTGACCGGGGCCGGACTGGGCAAGAACATGGAGGTTGGCCTTCGGGTCAGAGGGGAACCAGCTCTGAGATGTGCTGAGCACTTCAGAGCACTGATCCAGTCCGGTGCGTTCCAGCAGGTCGAGTGGTGAGATGTCTCGAGGGCCGAGTGGGTTCACAGAAACCGGGTAGGTCGGTCGGGCGGTGAGCATCGCAGTGACCGAGCGATCCCACGTCGCAGTGGTGGTGTAGACAGCGTCAGCCTGTGGTCAACTTCGCGAATGGCCGACGACTCCAATCCTGTTCCGAGCGGAGCGGCGGCTCCCGTGCCGTCCAGCGCTGCTGTCTCGGAGAGGATGCGGCTGGCCAAGCGGCGGGACACAGTGCCGGAAATGGCACTTCGTCGGGAGCTTCATCGCCGTGGTCTCAGGTACAGGGTTGACCACCCTCTCCCCGGAATGTCGCGGAGGCGAGCTGACGTGTGGTTCGGACCCTCACGTGTGGCTGTATTCGTCGATGGGTGCTTCTGGCACGGCTGTCCCCTGCATTCCACGGCTCCGCGGTCAAACCGGGAGTGGTGGATCGACAAGATCCGCTCGAACATCGAGCGCGACAGGGACACGGACGCACGCCTCGAGGGCGCCGGGGTACTGGCGCTGCGCTTCTGGGAGCATGATGACCCCCGCTCGGCTGCCGATGCCGTCGAAGAAGCCGTGAGAGTCAGACGAGGGGCGTAGTATTCGGGCAAGGACGACTCGGAAGGGGAGAGGTGTCAGGAGCTACCAAGGCGATCGCTCCATCCGCTGCTCGCTTGACGTCCTCTCTCCGGGACATCGGCTACGACTTCTCGACCGCCCTGGCGGACGTGATCGACAATTCCATAGCGGCGAATGCCGCCCACATCGATGTCCGGGTCGTGTTCGAAGGAGCCCTGTCCAGGGTTGTCGTCGTCGATGACGGCGATGGCATGGACGAGTGCCAGCTGGAGGAAGCGCTGAGGTTCGGATCGCGTCGGGACTACTCCGGTTCCGACTTGGGCAAGTTCGGCCTGGGTCTGAAGACAGCCTCGCTCTCCCAAGGTCGACGCCTGACTGTCATCTCGCGCACGGAGATCGGGCCGGTGCACGGATTGACCTTGGATCTGGACCACGTCGAACGAACTGACAGGTGGGAGGTGATGGTCCGCTCCGCCGAGGATCTGCCGAGCGAGTGGACGGATCTGCTCATCACAGGCTCCGGCACGGTGGTCGTCTGGGAGAACCTGGACCGGGTTCTCAGCTACGCGAATCCTGACGGCGAGTGGGCACGCCGCCGGCTGCAGGGTCTGGCGGAGGCGGCCCATGAGTACCTCGCCATGGTGTTCCACCGCTTCCTCGGTGCCAGCGGGGCGTCACGTCCCGTGAAGATGACGGTCAATCGCACCGTGACGGAGCCGCTCGGATCGGACGTGCTCCAGCCGTGGGACCCGTACGTGAGCACTGAGTCCGGCGTTCGGGTCATGCCAGTCGCCGAGTACGGACTGCAAAGCTCGACGGGAGCCGGGACGGTGACCGTCACTCCACACGTCCTTCCGCCGAAGGAGGGGTTCTCCTCGCTCGCAGCTTTCGACGGCGCGGCAGGCCCCCTGAAGTGGAATCGTCAACAGGGTCTCTACATCTATCGCGCAGGGAGGCTGATCCAGGCGGGTGGCTGGTCCGGGCTCAGGACACTCGACGAGCACCTGAAGCTGGCTCGTATCGCCATCGACTTCGATCCAGTGCTGGACCCACTCTTCCAGGTGAACGTGGCGAAGATGCGGGTTGCACTGCCCTCCGAGTTGCGAAATCAGATGCAGGCCCAGATCGCCACTGCCTGTCACGAGGCTGACCGTGTCTACCGTGAGGCGTCGCTCGCGAGGAACCAGGGCGAAAGGGATGGTGACCGGCCACGGTCCTCCGGCAACGCCTCCTCTGATGAGCTCCTGATCCGTCTCGGATCGGCAGCGCTCTCACTCGGCGGGGACGAGTTCGACGGGCTGGCGCGCATCCTCGATGTCGCGCTCGGCTCCGATCTCATCGGCCGGTCCCAGTGTGACGTCGTGCTCGACCTCCGCGCCGGTGGCACAGAGGTCGACTAGCGGGCAGCCGCCGCAGCGGGGTCGGCCCGTGACACAGCGGGTGGACGCAAGATCTATCAGCCCCAGTAGTGCTGACCGTGCGGTGCCCGGATCGGTCAGCGAGCCTCCGATCATCCTGGCTACCTCGAGACGGCCATCCGAGTTGCGGTTGATCGCGTCCACGGGGCGCCCGCTGAACCTGGCGGCGACCCTCAGAGTGCCGCTCGTCGCCAAAACCGGATCGTCGTCATGGGCGACCAAGGCTGCCAGGTCGGCGACGGTGCGGGGCACGAAGGGGTTCCGGGCGATCGACACCGGGTCCGTGAAGTCGGTGTCGATCCCTGACTCCACGTACCACTCCGCTGCTCGGACAACTCGACGTAGTCTGCCGGCGAGCCTGGAGGTACCGAAGATCGCCTCGAGCCGCTGCGACTCCCGGAGTGTCTGTTCCGGGACGCTGAACCGTGAGACGGCCAGATAGACGGCGCCTGCCAGGGAGTCGTCACCCCTGGGGCTGAGCAGTTCCGCCTGCACGACCTGCCACGCCGACGTGCCCGGTGTGAGCCAGGGAGGTGACAGGTTGCCTCCTCGGGCAGCGTCGTGGAAATGCTCGGCCAAGGAGAACGAGACGTCCTGGGTGGATGTGGCCGTCCTTCCCGCCTCGATGGAGCGGACAGCTGCCTCGATCAGCGACTTCGCTGCCAGGGGTGGTACGGCGTTGCCGATCTGACGCAGGGATGCGGATGGGGGCCCGGCGAACCTCACGCGGTCGGGGAATGTCTGGACGCGGGCGGCCTCCCGGATGGACAGGGTCCTGTCCTGTCTGGGGTGGATGTACCAGTATCCGTCCTTCGCCAAGTGGGCAGTGATGCTGCGCGAAGGCTTGTCCTCGTCCAGTCGCTTGTACTTGTCGTCGAAGATGTCGTCGCGGTATCGCTTGAGCGACGCATCGATGTCCGAGTATTTGGTCCTGCCGTCCATGGAACGGAAGATCTCGAGATCGTCCTCGCGGACCGCCCGGGTCACATGGTCACGAACCAGATGTGACTCCTCGCCGACGAGGCCCTGTCTGAGCCAACTGGTCAGCTCCGACGGCTGGCCGTCGAACTCGTACATGTCAGCCTCGTCGGGACCCAATCGGTTCCATCCCGGTTCGATCGGTGGCAGATCGCCGATTGCGTCCCAGAGGGTTGTTCTCCTCACCTTCGTGGGCCAGTCGAAGTGGATGGGTCGGTCGCCCTCCCTCAATCCGACGATTATTGCTCGCTGTCGGTACTGAGGAACGCCGTGATCGGATGTCGCCACGACCCGCGTGGCGACGCCATAGCCGGCTGTCTCGAGCCGACTCACGATCGTCCGGAGGATATCGGCGTTGCCGCCCAGTGCGAGTTCCGGCACGTTCTCCATCAGGACGACCCTCGGCTCAGCGGTCTCCACGATCTCGAGGAAGCTCCGCCAGAGATCACGGCGTTCGTCGTACTCCTCCCGGAGGCCCGAGTCGATCAGGCTGCGTATCAGTGACCTTGCGGCACGGGAGAATGGTTGACAGGGTGGCCCCCCGACGATCATGTCGATCTCCACATCCCGCAGCACTGCTCCCACCTCGCGCACCACCTCCGGGCGGCTCAGGTCCAGGTCGATGCCGAGCCCGGGGAAGAGGCTGCGCCATGTCCGGAGCGCGAACTCGTCGTGGTCGACGCCGAGGACGGGAACGAATCCCACTGCCTCGGCCCCGAGGGAGAGCCCGCCGCAACCACAGAAGAGGTCTGCGACCAGCGGACGACCGTCGGAGCGGCGAGCCGGTGCAGCCTCGAGCAGCTCCTCAAGCGATGAGATGCCCGACGGGTGCGGAGTGGGTTCTACGACCACACCCCGTTGCACGGGCAGTCGGTGACGATCGTGTCTGCTTCTGCTCACTAGGGTGCGACCTTGAACCTGTCGAACTCGGAAGGCAGCAGACCGATGATCGCGTCCGGCGACATCTCGAAGATGTCGTAGGTCAGGTCGAGCTGCTGCAACAGCATCGCGAACCGACGAGCCGAGCCGGGTGAGTTGTTGCTGCCCGCGTGCCCTGACCTCAGCCGCATCGTGTTGCGGTCGAAGTACAGCTGCGTGACTGCCCCGACTATGCCGGGGCTCCTGACCAACTCCTGGCGGGACGCGAACTGCTCGACGAGCTCGCCGGGTCTGGCGACCGGGGTGGTCAGGAGTGCTCGGGCCCGCTCGGGGTCGTCCCGGTGTGCGTCGAGTACGTAGTACGGCCCCGCGAGCAGGTGTCGGTAGTAGCGCTGGTAGTTGGTGCTGTCGAGGACCAGGCGCGCCCAGTTCCCGGGTCGGCGCACGCCCAGTACGAGGGGTGCCACTTGGTCGAGGTGGGCGAATGCGAGCCAGGTCCACAGGCCCTGGTCGCGCAGTACGGACCTGCCCTCCGCCACCAGAGGAGCGACCGCCAGGTCCATCGACCGCGCGGCTTGCCAACGGTCGACCAGCGTCGGTGTCTCGAACTCGACGTTCAACGGCTCGGTCAGGTTGTCGTCCTCCAGTACGTCATCGAAGCCATTGTCTCCCGACGTCGTCATGGATGAATGCCACCGGAGCGCGCGCTCGAGCCCCGAGGCGTTGAAGCGTCGCAGGGTCCGCATCACGAGTCCGTCTCCGCGAGCTCGTCCATGAGCTTCTCCGTGAACCTGTGCTGGGCGCAGAACCGTCGGACGACATCCTCCACGATCACGTCCAGCTCTTCCGCCGGGGTCGTCTGGACAAGCGCGTCGACCTCAGCCCCGAGTCCGGCGAAGAACGAGGCCCAGTCGGCGAGCGGACCTTCTTCCTCGTCGCCCAGTCGGTTCGCCGCGACCCATCTGGCGACCTTCTCGAGGATTTCCGGAAGGACGAGCGATGAGAACGTCGGACTTCGTACGATGCTCCGCCACCCACCTTCCATCGGATTCACGTGAACGACAGGGGTGTCCTCGGAGGTGTCGAGCCTCCACACGCGTTGTCCCAGCCCCGGATCGGTGATGAACGGCAGCAGCGCCCGGCCGTTCCCGGGTGTGTCGGGGCCTTCCGGTTGGAGCTTGTCGGCTATTCCCCGGATGAGACCCGGTTCGGGTCCGTCGTCGGCGATCACCTTTATCCGACATCGCAGGCCTTCGATGTCTTCGAAGCGGGACAGCGGCGCCGCGACAACCACCCGCGGAGCGGCAACCGTGCCCAGTTCCACCCGCTCGATGACCGACTGCAGATACACCTCGACGACCACTCTGTCGGTCGGGTCGAATTCCATTCCATCGAGTTCCACCTTCGCTGTCAGCTCCGGCGAGGGGTCACCCGGAAGCACGGCGACGTGGACACGGTCGCGTGTGATCTTCCTCCTGCCCGTGTAGTTGAAGCGCCTACCTGTCATGCCTCGTCGCCCTTTTCGGTCACGGACACGACGAGGTCGCGGTTGTGGTCGAAGCCGGTGACCCTGAACTCGAAACTGCCGGGGTCGGACACCTTCACCTCGAACCTGTTGGCGTCGGAGGAGAGGACCTTCCCTCCGCTGATACTGACATCCAGGCCGTCGGTGCTGAAGTCGAGCTCCGTCCATCGATTGAACGGGTTTCCTCGTCGTGAGTCGTAGGCCATCGACACTTCGAAGCAGTCGTCGTCAGCGGTGTTCGGCCCCGATGACACGCGGAATCCTCCGGTCGTCCGGTCGATCCGCGGGCCGGTCGGTGGCGGCGGCGGAGGAGGGTTGGGCGGAGACACCTTGCCACCCGCGCCGTTTCCCCCGACGCGCTCGCGCTCGTCGGGCAACGAGAAGAACGCTGCTGCGATCCGGAGGTCCTCGTCACTCTCGCCACGGTGGACGAACTGGATCAGGTCCGCGGGTGTGCGCTTGATGAAGGACAGCCAGTCACGCCCCTTCTGGTACTGGCCGCGGAAGCGTTCCGTGTGGGCCTGCCAGTCCACGTGGGCGGGCGTTTCAGCAGCACCGAGCATTCGGGCCAAGGGTTCGTCCGACACCAGCACGATACACCGGACGCCGGGGGTGCCCCGGGCCTTCACCTCCGAGATACGTAGCCCCTCCCGGTAGAACCGGGGGACGGTGGTCGACTCGTCGGGCTCCATGACCACGTCGAACCATGACATGGCTGGCTCCGCGCCCTTCGGTGCGACGGGCATCGGCACTCTGACCACGCATCGATCGCCTGCATCGACTGCGTCACGGATCGCCATGACCTCGGTAGCCCGGAGTCGTCCCTCCCACTTCATGGAGTGGGTGTCGCCCGTGAGCGCGATCGGCGAATGTCGTCCTTCATCCAGGTACCACTTGGCCAGTACCACTTCATCGCGGAGAGCAGCTCCGCGCGTCTTGTCGAGTGAATCGATGGTTGACAGGACGCTGTCCCTCGTGAGCTGGACCTTCCCGCCTGGACCTTCGATCGTGACGGTCAGCGCGCCGAGTTCGATGGCCAGACCGAAGTTCCGCAGCACTGCCTCCAGGAGCGAGTCCTCGGTGATGTCATCCCGCAGGTACGGAACCACCACCGACAGCCCGGATTCGGTGGATCGATCGATGCCGAAGGAGGTGGAGAAGAGAGGAACGTCGAGTTCGTCGGGGGCGCCGGGTAGTCCGAACGGAATGGGAGTGGGGTCGTCCTCGTCGTTGGCGAGCCTGCTGGACCACCAGCCGTCCGGCTGGAAGCTGATCCCGTCAACCTTGTGCGGGGTCAGCACGATCTGACCCATCACCAGCGGACCGTCACCGCCGCGTTCGCCTGACGCGTCACGGCAGGTCAGTCCTACGAAGGCACGGATCCGGCTCGCCAAGGGCAGCGTGTACTTCCCGACCCCCCATGACCCCCTGCTGCTGGTGTTCTTCCCGGACTTGCCCTCGGCTCGATAGAAGTAGAAATACTCGTTGTCCGTTCCCGCTGTCTCGTAGACGTCGGTGGGGTCGCCGCGCAGTCCCGTCGTATTGAAGTCCTCGATCGTCAGGTACCTCATGGTGCGGCGGTCGGCCTTCTGCAGGGGCAGACCGCATGCATCCAGGTGTGGCTGGAGGCCGTCCAGGAAAGACCGTATGACGTCCTCCTGCTCGCACTCACCGATAGCGAACCGAACATGAGCAGGCATCGAGCCGGCGGAGGCGTCCATCGAGTTCTGAATGGACTCACGTACAAGTGATTCCGCACTGTTCTTGATCGAGTCGGTGGCGAAGAACTCGGCAACAGTCGTGGCGCGCTCTCGATCCGCTGCGCGTCGCGGGCTGAAGAGCCAGTGGCTCACGTTCTCGTCCTCCTCGTCCGGTCGCCGTCACCGACGACCCCCTCTGATGGTAGTGAGCGCGGGCCGAGCCATCCGGCACGGTTCGTGGGTCAGCCAGGCGGTACTCATGCCCACTCAGTGGCCGCCCTTCACGGAGTAGCCGCGTTGCCGTAATGATTCCGCGAGTTCCGACTCCGCGCGCTTTGCTTCCTCGCGGGTCGGCCAGGTCCGTTCAGCGTCGTGGAGATCCGGCCGCAGCCGAACCCCGAAACGGTGCGGCCACCTGGAGTACAGAGGCCCCCGGTCGTTGCGGGCACCGTCGACGTGCTGGCGGAAGCGTGCCTC
>CAYVDN010000046.1:20645-25607 GCA_964450685.1 uncultured Microthrixaceae bacterium | reverse complement strand
GTGTGCAACATGTCGATCGAGGCAGGTGCGAAAGCTGGCCTCATCGCCCCTGACGAGACGACGTTCGAGTACCTGAAAGGTCGCCAGCACGCCCCGTCGGGCGACCTGTGGGACGTCGCCGTGGCCGACTGGCGCACGCTCGTCACCGACGATGGCGCGAAGTTCGACAAGGAGGTGTTCCTCGACGCATCCGAGATCGAGCCGTACGTGACGTGGGGAACGAACCCGGGCCAGGTGATACCGATGTCCGGAACCGTCCCGACTCCCGACGACTTCACCGACGAGGTCGAGCGCAACGCCGCCACCAGGGCACTCGACTACATGGGACTGGCCGCCGGCACCCCGTTCAAGGAGGTGCAGGTCGACACGGTCTTCATCGGCTCCTGCACGAACGGTCGCATCGAGGACCTGCGTGACGTCGCACGGGTGGCGCAGGGTCGGTCGGTCGCAGACGGTGTTCGCACTCTCGTCGTGCCCGGCTCCCACGCGGTGAAGGCCCAAGCCGAAGCTGAGGGACTCGACGAAGTCCTTCGGGCCGCCGGCTTCGACTGGCGGGAGCCCGGTTGCTCGATGTGTCTGGCGATGAACCCCGACAAGCTGACCCCGGGAGAACGGAGCGCATCCACTTCCAACCGCAACTTCGAGGGTCGACAGGGACGCGGCGGACGCACCCATCTCGTCTCCCCCGCGGTCGCCGCGGCCACCGCCATCGCCGGCCATTTCGCCACGCCAGACGATCTCTGATCCAGACACGACCCCCCGCCCACGCGACCGCCCGACGCCGCTGCACCCGAACTCCAAGAGGAATGTATGGAACCCGTCCGAATCATCACCGGCACCGCCGTCCCCCTGGACCGCTCCGACGTGGACACGGACCAGATAATCCCGAGCGACTGGCTGAAGCAGGTCGAGCGCACCGGGTTCGAACGTGGGCTGTTCTCGGAGTGGCGGGACGAACCCGACTTCGTGCTCAACAGACAGGAACACGCGGGTGCCACGATCCTGGTCGCAGGGCCCAACTTCGGCACCGGGTCCAGCCGGGAGCACGCCGTGTGGGCAATTCAGCAGTACGGGTTCGCAGCGGTCATCTCACCGCGCTTCGGCGACATCTTCGCCAACAACTCCACGAAGAACGGTCTGGTGCCTGTCCAGGTCAGCGCCGAGATCGGACGACGACTTCTCGATGCCGTTGCTGCAGACCCCACGACGGTCGTGGTGGTCGACGTCGACCGTCGACTCGTGGAAGTGCCCTCGCTCGACATCAGTGAGCCGTTCCCGCTGTCGGATGCCGTGAGGCACCGCTTCCTGGAGGGCCTCGACGACATCGGCCTCACCCTCGCCCACGACAGCGAGATCGCCCGGTACGAGGCCGGCCGGCCCGAGTGGCTGCAACCGACAGGCTGAACTGCGATCAGAACAACTCCGGTTCACTTTTGCGACTCCCGGCGCGACGATCCCCCAGACGGTTACAGGGGAGGAGAACACGTGGAACTCGAGAGGGACTCCGTGTCAGGTTTCGGCGGATCAGGTGCAATCGACCCGGTCGACAGCGGAATGCCGACGGATCCGCTACCGCCACGTCCGGCATGGGGTGACCCGTGGGGGCACGAACACGGCGAGGACCCGAGCGGCATCAGCGTTCCCGACCACGCAGTGGGTGTGCACCACATGGAGTTCACGCATCTGATCGGCGAGCCGGTGGTCGTGGACGAGCGCCACGACCACCGAGTCAAGGTCCTCGGACGGGTGCTACTCGTGTCAGTCGCTGCTGCAGCTGCCGCTGCGTTGGCGTTCGTGGCGCTGTAGCCGGACCGCCCGTCACACGGACGGGCGAACGACACGACCAGGAGCCCAGTCCTCGCGGTCTTCGACCCGCGGGACCGACGGTCGGAATGTCACGCTTATGCGCGGCCCGCCGTTGCGCGCCCTCGGAACGCTGTGCTCCCACCGGTGTTGGCACGCTCCGCCCATCACCAGCAGGTCACCGCCGGCAGGGCTGAAGGAGACGCTGGCACCTCCTCCCTTGGGCCTGAGCAGGAACCGTCGCGACGAGCCGAGCGACGCGATCGCCACCGGCGGATTCTTGTGGGCTCGACCTATGCGGTCCGCGTGCCATGCGACCGCGTCCTCGCCGTCGCGGTACCAGTTGAGCCAGATCGCACCCATGTCGACCGAGTAGCGCTTCGCCAACTCGACCGCCATGCGCGTGACGATGGCCGGAGTTCGGAGACCCCCAGGACGCATTCCTGCAGACAACCTCGGTTCGTCGACCATTCGCCCGTACATCGGACGCTGCGCACCGTGCCAGATCCGCTCTCGCGTGAGGCGCTCGTAGAGCTCCAGTTGCCCACCCACCCAGCCGTGCACCTGATCGATCCAGCAGTCGGCATCCAACCAGGTCCGGTGCACCGGTGCGTCACGACGGATCTCGAGCTCACCGGCTCCGAACAACGAGCCCTGGACCTGCACCACGAACCCGCAGCCTACACGAACACTTGTTCGACTGCCGAGGAAATCTTGTGACTCGCGGGAACCAACTCCCGCCCGAGTTCGTCGGAACGGTTGCAGGTGCTCCACGGGAGGAAAGCGATGCACGAGCTCAGATCCATCGACCGGACGAAGCGCAGGACAGCAGGCGCTCGTCGGCGTGCACCACAGATGATGCGGGTACACGGCGCGCTGGCCGCCGCGCTGGCCGCTACCGCGACGCTGGCGGGCTGCACGATCGACTCCAGCTGGAGCCGGGGATCGGTCGAGCCGCTCCCCTCTGACCTGACTGTCGAGCTCGCTGCCGCCACTGACTGCGACTCCCTTGTCGACGCCGCGCGCCCCTCACTCGAAGCAGCAGTGGACTCGACCTGGCCGCAGGACTCCGGGGGGAGTTGGACCGACTCGCTTCCCTGGTCCGGATCCGACGACGCCGTCGAGTCGTTCGAGTCCGATGGAGCGGCCAGATCGCCGATCGCCACCACGACACCTTCGCCGGGCGGCACCGCTGGCCGCGAAGCGATGGATCAGGCCATCGGAGGCGATGCTGCAGCAGACACCACCGCCGGAGCCGGCACAACCGCAGAATCCGGAGCGGTCATAGGGACCAACAACCAGGAACAGGGCGTCGACGAGTCGGATCTGGTCAAGACAGACGGTCGGCTCCTCGTCAGCGTCGTCAACGGTCAGCTGCGGGTGGTGCAACTCGACGGCACCCCGGCCATCGACGGCGTGCTCGATCTGAGCTCGCGCGGCGCTACGGATCTCTTCCTGCGCGGGGACTCGGCGCTCGTACTGGGCACCCTGTACGGCAACGGACAATACGGACCTGCGTACGAGGGTCCGGCCGCCTCCGGCGCACCCGGCGAGGCCGACGTCTTCGAGGATGGAGTGACCACCTCATCCGCCGTTGTTCCTTCGCCGCCGCCATTCACCACGGCCACGACACTGACCCTCGTCTCGCTCGTCGATCCGGCCGCACCCACGATCACCGCCTCCGCCGATGCCGAAGGTCAGCTCGTGACCGCCCGCGACCACGGAGGGCGAGCACGCGTCGTGCTGCGCTCCGATGCCGCCGTCATGGAGGACGTCTGGTCGGCGACGTCACGCGATGCTGCGGTGCAGGCTGTCGACGCTGTCTCCGCCGATGATCTTCTCCCGCGACTCGCGACCGACGGACGGGTCAGCGCGATCGGTGACTGCAGCGATGTGATGGTCACTGGCTCCCCCGTTGTCGCCGATGACAGCTTCAGCCCCTCGCCGCAGCTGAGCACCGTGACTGTTCTGACGGTCGGTGACGACTTGACTGATCTGGCTCCCGTGAGTGTCCAGGGCACTGCCGATACCGTCTACGCCTCGACCGGCGCCCTCTACATCGCCTCCGCCTCGTGGGACGAGGCAGGATCCCGGACCGACCTGCACCGCCTCGACCTGACCGGCAGCGGACCGGCCACCTACAGCGGGTCGGGGAAGGTGCCCGGAACGATGGTCGACCAGTTCGCCATGTCCGAGCGCGACGGCATGCTCCGTGTCGTCACCACGACCCAGTCGCTCTCGACCGAGCCGATGCGTGAGATCGGTCCGGAGGTGGACGTGGCCCTCGCTCCTACGAGTGAGGCTCGCCTGAGCGTGCTCGACACCGACGGCACCCTCGACGAGGTCGCGAGCCTGGACGGCATGGGAATCGGCGAACAGGTCCAGTCCGTCAGGTTCCTCGATGACATCGCATACCTGGTGACCTTCCGACAGGTCGATCCCCTCTACGCGGTGGACCTCTCGGATCCGCGGGCACCGCGCCTGTTGGGCGAGCTGAAGATCCCCGGTTTCTCCGAGTACCTCCACCCGGTAGGCAGTGGACTGCTGCTGGGGGTCGGCCGCCAGGTCGACCCGACGAGCGGCGTGGACCAGGGACTGAAGATCTCGCTGTTCGACATGGCCGATCCGACCCGACCGGCTGAGGTCGACCAGATCGTGCTGCCGGGAACCCGCTCGGAGGTCAGCGACGACCACAGGGCCTTCCTGTGGGATCCGAACCGTCACCAAGCGGTGATCCCCACCGAGTTCAGCGGATGCGACGAGTTCAGCGACTGCACCAACACCCCTGGCGGCGCGGCGCTCGTGGTGCGAGCGGACGGCTCCGGGCTCTCCGAGATCGGGCGGATCAGCCACGACACCGTTCAGGGATGGTCGCTCCAGCCCACGCGATCGGTGGTGGCGGGAGACGACCTGTGGACCGTGTCGATCGCGGCGCTCGGACTCAGCGACGCCGACTCACCCACGACGGTGCAGCTCCTCCCCTTCTGAGCAACGCATCGCCTTCTGACCGACCCATCGACCGCCACGACGCCGCTGGGTCGACCGTCCCGGGCTCGGTGGGGGGACGGGGGTGGCGGGGGCTGGATATCCACCGGGCTGGGGTTTATTAACGTGGGGGGGGGCGAGGGGGGGCGGGGAGGTGGGCGCCCGTTCCTCCTC
>CAYVDN010000046.1:0-20635 GCA_964450685.1 uncultured Microthrixaceae bacterium | reverse complement strand
CCCCCCCCCCGCCCCCGGGGGGCCCCCGGCCCGGGGCGGGGTGGTATCCCTGTCGCCGGCCGACTGCAACCGCACCGGGAGTCGGTTGAAGAACGGAGTGGGGCGTCAGGCGGTTACGGCAGCCACCGAGACGACGCCGGGGGTGGACCGCAGCGCATCCTGTACCTCGGCGGGGACCGGGCGGTCAGTCGCCAGGACCATCAGGGCCTTGGCCCCCTCGGGCGAGGAGCCAACTGCCATGTCAGCGATGTTCACGCCGGCATCCCCGACAAGGGTGCCGACCTTTCCGATCATTCCCGGCTCGTCGGAGTTGCGAACCACCAGCAGGTTGGATGCTGGCGGCACGTCGACCACATGGTCGTCGATCAGCACGATCGACGGGCTGGCCTTCAGCCCGACGAGTGTCCCGGCGATGCTGTGCTCATCGCTGCGGATCGTCACCAGGTTCACGTAGTCACGGGCTGTCGTAGTCGACGTGGGACGGATCTCGATACCCTGCTCCTCGGCGAGCTGCGGAGCATTCACGTATGACACCGGCTCGCTGGAGATCGCCGAGAAGAAGCCCTTGAGCACCGACAGCGTGAGGATCCGCGTGTCGTACTCGGCGATCTGACCCTGGTACTCGATTTCGAGGCGGTCGGCTCCGGCACCGCTCAGCCCGGCGAAGATGCGGCCCAGCTGCTCGGCCAGGCCCAGGTACGGACGGACGGTCTCGGCAGCCTCCGCAGCGGAGACGTTCACCGCGTATGGAACGAAGTCCCCGGCGAGGGCCAGCTCGACCATGTCTGCGATTGTGTCGCCAGCCTTGTCCTGCGCCTCGTTGGTCGACGCTCCGAGGTGCGGCGTGACGACGACCTGGTCGAGCTCGAACAGCGGTGACTCCGTCGTCGGCTCCTTGTCGAACACATCGAGGGCCGCTCCGGCAACGGTCCCGGATGCGATCGCTTCGGCCAGGTCGGCCTCGACGATGATCCCGCCACGGGCGACGTTGATCACCCGCAGCGAGGGCTTGGCCCGGGCGAGCATCGCCGCGTCGATCAGTCCAGCCGTCTCGGGTGTCTTGGCCAGATGCAGGGTGATGAAGTCGGACCGGGCCATGAGCTCCTCGAGCGGCAGCAGCTCGACGGAGAGCTGGCGCGCGCGGTCCTCGGACACGAACGGGTCGTAGGCCACCAGGCGCATCCCGAACGCGAGCGCCCGCTGTGCGACCAGCTTGCCGATGCGCCCGAGCCCGATGATGCCGAGCGTCTTGTCCGCGAGCTCGACCCCGGTCCACTTGGATCGTTCCCAGCGACCCTCCTTGAGAGCAGCTGACGCCTGGGGGACGTTGCGGGCCTGGGCGAGCAGCAGCGCCATGGTGTGCTCGGCTGCGGAGAGGGTGTTCGACTGCGGAGCGTTGACGACCATGACGCCCCGCTCCGTCGCTGCAGCCACGTCGACGTTGTCGAGGCCGATACCGGCCCTACCGACGACCACCAGCTCGGTCCCGGCTGCGAGAACCTCGGCTGTCACCTGCGTGGCGGAGCGGATGATCAGGGCGTGAGCCCCGACGATCGCGCCCAGCAGCTCATCGGGCGACAGGCCCTCCTGCACGTCGACCTCGTGGCCGGCGTCGCGCAGACGCTGCAGGCCGCCATCGGCGATCTTCTCGGTAACCAGGACTCGCATCGGCCCATCCTGCCCGAGTGCGTCGAGCAGCGGCCAACCCGCGGATCACAGATCCGGTGGTTCGAAGCCGAGGACCTCGCCGTAGAAGGACAGCTCCTCCTGCAATGCCGAGACGATCGTCTCGGCACGCTGGAAGCCGTGACCTTCCCCCTCGTAGAGCACGAAGCGGTGCGGCACCCCGTTGCGTTCCAGGGCTTCTGCCAGCACGCGGGCCTGCGCTGGCGGGACGACCCGGTCCTCCGCCCCCTGCAACAGGAGCACGGGACGGTCGAGCTGGTCGGCGTGGTGCAACGGCGAACGCGAGCGGTACACCTCTTCACCTCCGGGCAGCGGTGCGACCAGACCGTCCAGGTACCTCGACTCGAACTTGTGGGTGTCGGCTGCGAGAGCCGCGAGGTCGGTCACGCCGTAGAGGCTGCACGCACCGGCGAATGCCCCTTCGGCCCCCCACTGCGCCTGGAAGCAGACAGCAGCGAGAGCCGTGAAGCCGCCGGCCGACCCGCCACGGATCACACAACGAGTCCCGTCCACCAGACCGCCTCCGGCCAGGTAGCGGGTCACCGCCAGGCAGTCCTCGACCTCTGCCACACCCCACCGCCCGTTGAGGGCATCCCGATACTCACGGCCGAAACCTGTCGAGCCGCGGTAGTTGACGTCAACGACCGCGAATCCGCGGGTTGTCCAGAACTGGATGCTGGTCGAGAACTCCGGTCGCGCGGCGGCCGTGGGGCCACCATGGATCCTGACGACGAGCGGGGGCAGCTCGCCGGCGGGACCGACGTGGTCACCGCTGGCGGGCAGGTAGAGCAGCGCGTGCGCAGCGGCCGAGTAGTCGTCGTCGGGGTCGTCGCCGAGTGGCACCTGACCACGCAACGCCGACGGCCCCGTCCCGAACGTGATCGAGCGCGGCGTCGACACCCACGCCGGATCGAGAGGGGCCTCGACCGGTCGCAGGTCGACAGCACCGCTCCCCTCCTGCGCGTCGAGGGACGTGTCCAGCAGCCAGACCGACGACGGACGTGTCGAGTCAGCGCCGATCACCGCGACATGGCCGCCGTGAGCAGCCACGTACTCCACAGAGCTGAAAGCCGGGCCGGGCAGACTGCTGCGCTCGCCGGTGTCCGGGTCGAGAAGCTGCAGCGAGTCGACCCCACCCGATGCCACGGCGATGACGAGCCGACCGTCACCGCAGAAGTCGTAGCGACGGCCTCCTGCCACCCATCGAGGCTCACCTATCTCCTCGCCGACGGCCCCACAGCCGGGCACTGCGGTCGAAGGATCATCGCCCGATCCCTCGTCGGGCAGGCCAGGCGATGACGTGGCCCGCAGGTGCCACCAGCCATCGGCATCGTCGCACCACCAGAGCCGACCGTCGGGCGACCACTCGGGCAGACAGACCGAGACTGCTCGATTCAACCCCAGGGCGGTAGCTGCCTCACGACCACCTGCGACGCGGCGACGGTCCACCAGTTCGGCTCCGTCCTCATCCAACAACAGACGCCCCGCCCACAACTCGGCCGCGTCCCAGGGCATGTCGGGATGATCCCAGCGCAGCCAGGCGACCGTCGATCCGTCAGGCGATACAGCGGGCGCCGCGACGAAGTCGCCGCCGCCCGCCTCCTCGGACCCGACGACGAGCCACTGGCGCCGATCCCGGGCGCGAACCACTACGAGCTCGTTGCGGGGCTCGGGTTGCGCACGGCCACGGTCGTCGACAGTGGACTCCCGCTCCACCACGAGCCACTCGCCGCCGCTGATGGGCCGTCCCGAGGCATAACGCCAGGCACGTGGCGCCGGCGGCGCTCCGCTCAACATCTTCGGCGCCCCGATGACCGCGGGACCACGGGACGTCTCGTAGCGCATCAACTGCTGGGTGGAATCGTCCACCCAGTCCACGTGGCCTTCACCGCACCAGAACGCCCCACCGCCGTACTCGTTGACCCTGCTGCGCATGCTCAGGTGGTCGCCACCCACGTTCGTCGGAGCACCGTCGGCGGCTGACACGACGAGAGCTACTCGACCGCCTTGGTGCGGGCGGGACTCGGCCCACCACACGACCGGCCGACCCACCTCGTCGTCGGTGATGCCGAGACCGGCGAACCGCGAGGACGCGGCGGCAGCGTCTCGAGCCCCCAGCGGCGAACGCCAGGCGCCGTAGGGCGCGACCGTCCTGCCGTCGTGGCTCCCCACTCCGGTGACAGCCGACTCTCCGGTGGCGGCCGACTCGCCGCTCACGGGCGGCCGGTCACCAGGCGGGCGAGCCGAGCGATGCCCTCCTCGAGATCGTCGTCACCCAACGCGAACGAGAATCGCCCGTATCCCGGTGACCCGAACGCCTCGCCGGGAACGAAGGCGACCTTCGCCTCCTCCAGCACCAGGTCCGCCAGCTCGACGGTGCTCTCTGCCTTGCGACCCCCGAGGTCGACACCCAACAGTCCGGTCAG
Organism: uncultured Microthrixaceae bacterium; assembly: GCA_964450685.1. Classification (GTDB taxonomy): domain Bacteria; phylum Actinomycetota; class Acidimicrobiia; order Acidimicrobiales; family Microtrichaceae; genus JBAOHV01. The sequence continues at coordinate 16,523 of CAYVDN010000046.1, read as the reverse complement.
GTTCGGGTACGCGTAGAACGCGCCCTGAGGTTCCATGCAGGTGACCCCGGGGATGTCGGCCAGCATGCGATGCATCGTGCGGCGCCGACGGTCGAACACCGCTCGCATCTCCTCGACCGCAGACAGGTCGCCGCTGACCGCTGCAAGCGCGGCGCGCTGGGCGACGTTGCACACGTTCGAGGTCAGGTGCGTCTGGAGGTTCGTCGCACCCTTGACGACATCGGAAGGACCGATGAGCCAGCCGACGCGCCAGCCGGTCATCGCATAGGTCTTGGCAACCCCATTGAGAATGACGCACTGCTCGGCGATCTCCGGCACCACGGCCTGGATCGAGTGGTGCTGCGCGCCGTCGTACACGAGGTGCTCGTAGATCTCGTCGGTGATGACGACGATTCCGTGCTCCACCGCCCAGCGGCCGATCGCCTCGATCTCGTCGCGCGGGTAGACCGCACCGGTGGGGTTGGAAGGCGACACGAACACCAACGCCTTGGTGCGCGGGGTCCGGGCGGCATCGAGCTGCTCGACCGTCACCCGGAAACCGGTCGACTCGTCGGTAGGCAGAACGACGGGCACGCCTCCTGCCAGAGCGATCGGCTCCGGGTAGGTGGTCCAGAACGGTGCAGGCAGCAGCACTTCGTCGCCGTCGTCGACCAGCACGGTGAACGCCGAGTACACCGCGTGCTTGCCACCGTTGGTGACGACCACTTGCGACGGGTCGACGGTCACGCCGGAGTCACGCAGTGTCTTGGCGGCGATCGCCGCCTTGAGCTCGGGAAGCCCCGCCGCCGGCGTGTAGCGGTGCGTCTTGGGGTCACGGCATGCCGCTGCCGCTGCGTCGACTATGTAGTCGGGCGTGGCGAAGTCGGGTTCGCCGGCACCGAAGCCGATCACCGGCTCGCCAGCGGCCTTGAGCGCCTTGGCCTTCGAGTCGACTGCGAGCGTGGCCGACGGGGTGATGGCGGCGACTCTGGCCGATATGCGGGACCGGGAAGCTTCGGGAGACGGGGTCGACATGGCCGAGACGCTACCGCCGGACCAGGGGCCGCTCCGAACGGGTTCGCTCCCGCCGGTCCCGCCCGCGAGAATCAACATGTGAGCATCCCTGACATCTCGATTCCCGACGACCTCCTGCCCCACGACGGCCGCTTCGGTTGTGGTCCCTCGCGGGTCCGCCCCGAGTCGATCGAGATGCTTGCCGGGTCCGCTCCCCACTACATGGGCACCAGCCACCGACAGGCTGGAGTGCGCTTCAAGGTGAGCGAGCTCCGCAACGGCCTCGCCGAGATGTTCTCGCTCCCTGACGGCTACGAAGTGCTGCTCGGCAACGGCGGAACCACTGCGTTCTGGGACGCCGCGACGTTCGGTCTCATCGAACAGCGCAGCCAGCATCTCCACTTCGGTGAGTTCTCGTCCAAGTTCGGCAAGGCCGCAGCAGCTGCGCCGCACCTGGGCGAGCCACAGATCATCAGCGCCGAGCCGGGAGACCACCCCCAGGCGGTGGGAACCGAGGGCATCGACACCTACTGCCTGACCCACAACGAGACGTCGACCGGTGTCGCGATGCCGCTCGAGCGACCGGCGGACGCGGATGCCGACGCACTTGTCCTGGTCGATGCGACCTCCGCTGCAGGCGGGCTGCGCTTCGACCCGAACCAGGTCGACGTGTACTACTTCGCCCCGCAGAAGTGTCTGGCTTCGGACGGCGGACTCTGGATCGCTGCTTGCTCGCCGAAGGCGATCGAGCGAATCGAGCGAATCGCTGCGTCGGATCGCTGGGTGCCAGCCTTCTTCGACCTGGGTGTAGCGCTCGAGAACTCCCGCAAGGACCAGACCTACAACACGCCTGCCCTGGCCACGCTCTTCCTGGCCACGGAGCAGGTCAACTGGGTCAACGAGAACGGCGGCCTGGAGTTCGCAGCAGGGCGCTGCGACCGCTCGGCCGAAACGATCTACGGCTGGGCCGACTCCCATGCCGTGGCGACGCCGTTCGTGACCGATCCGTCGAAGCGGTCCCACGTCGTGGCGACCATCGACTTCGACGACTCGGTCGACGCATCGACAGTCGCCGCGGTTCTGCGCAGCAACGGGATCGTCGACGTCGAGCCGTACCGCAAGCTGGGACGCAACCAGCTGCGCGTCGCGATGTTCCCGGCGATCGACCCCGACGACGTGGCGGCGCTGACCGGCTGTGTCGATCACGTCATCGAGAACATCGCCCGAGGCTGAGCAGCACCACCATCGCGGTATCGGGCATCCCTCGGAGTGGGCCCCCGCCCACCGATCAGCGCGCGAGACTCCCCCGCAGGCCGGGTCGACCGTCGACGCGGCCGGACCAGGGGGAACAGTGCCGACCGTCGAGGAGACCCGCGCACATCTGACCGGACCGGACGGACCTTTCGAGATAGTCCGAGAGACCGTCGACGGCGTCCCGATGAAGGTCTACAAGGACCGCTTCGATCACCTGCGAGTGGTTGCCGAGTTCGGACGGGCCCACGGCGACAAGACGTTCATCGTGTACGGCGAGGAGCGCATCAGCTACGGCGAGTTCATCCGCCGGGCCAACTCGATCAGTCGACGTCTGGGCGACTTCGGTGTCGGTGTTGGAGACCGGGTCGCCGTGCTCAGCGCGAACAACCCGCAGTGGTGCCTGAGCTTCTGGGGGACCGTCGACATCGGCGCGATCCTGGTCGGTCTCAACGGTTGGTGGATCACCGACGAGATCGTCTACGGCCTCTCCGACTCAGGCGCCCGTGTGCTCGTCGCCGACGCACGCCGCTTCGAGCGCGTCGCGGCGGAGATCGACTCGATCGACTCGCTGGAGCACGTCTTCCTGGTCGACGCCGACCCGGCCGACTTCGCCGCACCGGACGGCACGGTCAGCCCCAAGCTCCACCGCTTCGACGAGCTGCTCACGGAACCGACCGACGAGCTCCCGACCGTCCCGATCGACGAAGGTGACGCCGCAGTCATCTTCTACACCTCGGGCACGACGGGCCGGCCCAAGGGTGCGATCTCGACTCACCGCAACATGATCGCCAACCTGCAGAACACCGTGTTCCTCATGACGCTGGGGTCGATGACCCAGCCTCCCGCGGATCCGGACCGTGAACCCCCGCCGACCGACGGCTCTGGCCAGCCGGTGGCGTTGCTGACATCTCCCCTGTTCCACGTGTCGGGCTGCCACTCGGGCCTGGTGGTGGGGATGATGGGCGGGCTGCGTCTGGTGATCCTGCCCGGCAGGTTCACGCCGGAAGCTGCTTTCGAGGCGATCGAGCGGGAGCGGATCATGATCTGGGCGACGGTGCCCACCATGATCTGGAGGGCGTGCGAGCACCCCGACCGAACCAAGTGGGACCTGCGCTCGATCATCACAGTCAGCTTCGGCGGATCGCCCTCGGCCGACGAGCTCCAGCGACGCATCCGCGACACCTTCCCCAACGTGAAGGCCACCACCAACGCCTACGGGCTCACCGAGTCGTCATCGGTGGCCACGGCGCTCACCGGCGATGACGCTCTCAGAAGGCCTGGCTCGGTCGGCCAGGCGGTCCCCAACACCGAGATCGCCATCGCCGGACCTGACGGCACCCACCTACCGGCCGGCTCGACCGGCGAGGTGCTGATCCGCGGACCCCTGATCATGGCTGGCTACTGGAACAAGCCCGAGGCGACCGCGTCGACGGTGATCGACGGGTGGCTGCACACCGGCGATGTCGGCCACCTCGACGACGAGGGTTTCCTCTACATAACGGACCGGGCCAAGGACATGCTGATCCGCGGCGGAGAGAACGTGTACTGCGTCGAGATCGAGAACCGCTTGGTCGAACATCCCGCCATCGCAGACGCCGCGGTGGTCGGCGTGCCCCACGACAGCCTCGGCGAGGAGGTCAAGGCTGTCATCGAGGTGGCCGAGGGCGCCGAGATCTCCGACGACGAGGTCCGCGCCTGGGTGGGCGAGACGCTGGCCTCGTTCAAGGTTCCGACCCACGTGCAGCGCTGGGACGGCAAACTGCCCCGCAACGCGTCGGGCAAGCTGCTCAAGAACGTCATCCGGGGCGAGGGCGAGCTGACCTTCGCGGAGACGATGTGACCGCGCGGGGGTCCTCGGGCCCGCTCGACGACGGCGACCACGACGCCTTCGTCGTCGACGCGGACGACACCGACGCGGGTGGGACCCGACTGGAGCTCACGATCATCGCGGGCGAGCAGAAGGGTCAGGTGCTGTCGATCATCTCCAGCAGCAGACTGGGCGACCCCGTCGAACTGCTCGGCATGCCGGCGACCATCACGGTCGCGGACGGATCGCCGTCGGTGCGAATTGACCGATGATCGGCCTGCTCATCCCTTGGCGGCGGCGAAGCCCCGATCGAGGTCGGCGATGATGTCGACGATGTCCTCGATTCCCACCGATAGGCGCACGAGGCCGGGCTCCACTCCCGCCGCTCTCTGCTCATCCTCGGTGAGCTGGCTGTGGGTCGTGGATGCCGGGTGAACCACCAGGCTGCGGACATCACCCAGGTTGGCGACGTGGCTGTGGAGGGTCAGACCCTCGACGAAGCGACGGCCTGCCTCACGCCCGCCCTTGATCACGAAAGCGGGCACCGAGCTGGTGCCCCTGGGGGCGTACTTCTTGGCGCGCTCGTGCCACGGGCTGGACGCCAGACCGGCGTAGGCGACGGACTCGACCTGGTCATGGGCCTCGAGGTACTCGGCGACCGCCTGGGCGTTGGACACGTGACGCTGCATGCGCAGAGAAAGCGTCTCGATGCCCTGGATGAGCAGGAACGCGTTGAAGGGTGAGACCGCTGCGCCGATGTCGCGCAGCAACTGCACACGTGCCTTGATGATGTAGGAGCCGGGGCCGAGTGCCGGCCAGTAGGACAGACCGTGGTAGCTGGGATCGGGCTCTGTGAACTGGGGGAACTTGTCGTTCTGGGAGAAGTCGAAGCTGCCGCCGTCGACTATCGCGCCGGCGATAGCCGTGCCGTGACCGCCCAGGAACTTCGTGGCGGAGTGCACGACTATGTCAGCCCCGTGAGCGAGAGGGTTGATCAGGTAGGGCGACGCCACGGTGTTGTCGACTATCAGCGGCACACCGTTGGAGTGGGCCAGGTCGGCGACGGCTGCGATGTCGAGGATGTCGTTCTTGGGATTGCCGATCGACTCGGCGTAGAACGCCTTGGTGTTCGGCCGAACCGCCGCGGTCCAGGCATCGAGGTCATCGGGGTCCTCCACGAAAGAGACCTCGATACCGAGCTTGGGCAGGGTGTAGTGGAACAGGTTGTAGGTCCCGCCATAGAGGGCGGCGGAGCTGACGATGTGGCTCCCGGCCTCGGCCAGGTTCAGGATCGCGAGCGTCTCAGCCGACTGCCCGGAGGCGACCACCAACGCACCGGGCAGACCTACCGCCGTGTCCGGCGCTCCTTCGAGGCTGGCGATCCTGGACTCGACCACCGCCTGGGTCGGGTTCATGATCCTCGTGTAGATGTTGCCGATCTCGCTCAGGGCGAACAGGTTGGCGGCGTGCTCCGTGTCGCGGAACTGGTACGCGGTCGTCTGGTAGATCGGAGTCGCTCGTGATCCGGTCGCTGCGTCAGGTGCCGCGCCTGCATGGATCTGGCGGGTGTCGAAGCCCCATTGCTCGCTCATCGATACTCCTCGTTCGATCGTCGGTCGCGCCCCTCATATGCACGACCGGGCGTCACCATAGGACAGCAATTCCCGACCAACAAGGTCATATTTAGGGGTTCTTCCCCGAGAACCGATTACCCGATGCGATGAACGCCCTCCCTTGCGATGGCCAGCCGACGGGTCCGACCGGTCGGAAGTCCGCCCGCGAGCGGGTCCGAATCGCCACCGCCAGCAATGCCGGCCTCTCCCCCGCCAACCTGCAAACTCGACGCGACGAGCGCCGCAACCGTCGGACCCGAGCCGGACAACCACGCAGCAAGCACGTCACCGTGAGCGAGCAGCAGCTGCAGCGCCTCGGCCACGTCCGGTCGTGCTGCCAGCCGTGCCGGTTGGTGTACCCGGTCCTCGCATGCTGTTCGCAGCGCCGACAGATCTCCCGCCGCCAGTGCGGCCGCCCACAACGCCGCCCTACCGATCGAGAAGGCCGCATCGGGGAGCGGGACCGTGTCGGCGAGAGCACCGCGCGACTGACGCGTCGAGGTCGCCGCGTCGGGCCACCAGACGATCACGTCGACACCATCCGGGATCGGCAGACCGACCACCAGGTCATCGACCGCGACTGTGACTCCCCCGACCGCCGATGCTGCGGCGTTGTCCGCGTGACCCTCCAGATCGGTGGCGATGCGACGTGATGTGAGCACCGCGGCATCGTGACCGAGTCCCGGGTCGACCACCAGGGCACCCAGGTAGGCGCCAGCGACCCTCGCGGCACCAGAGAAGCCCAGGCCACGACCCGGTGGGATGGGGCTGCGCCACCACAGCTGCTCGTCGGGTCCACCACCTGCCGCCACGAACGCCACGGCAGCGGGGTGGGTGGACTCCGCTGCCAGCCAGCCGCCGTCAGGGCGTTCGCCCACGGCCAGGTCGAACGGCATCTCGAGAGCCATGCCCAAGCAGTCGAAGCCGGGGCCCAGGTTCGCCGAGGACGCGGGAGCCGAGACGATCATCCCGTCAGGCTCGCGCGTTCTCGGTACCCAGAACGACAAGGATTGTCGTTGACGACCCCCATTTTCCGCTGAGGCGGGTGTGAGGTCAGTCGCCCCCGGAGATGTCCTCGACCTTGGCCTTGCCGGCCGAGATCCAGGGCATCATCTGGCGGAGCTGCGCACCGACCTGCTCGATCTGGTGGTCCTTGCCCTGCTGACGCAGCGCCTCGAAGTTCTCGCCACCCGAGCGGATCTCGTTGACGAACTGCTCGGCGAAGCGGCCGGACTGGATGTCCTCGAGAGCGGCCTTCATCTCGGCCTTGACGGCCGGGTTGATGATGCGCGGCCCGGTCACGAGGTCGCCGTACTCGGCGGTGGTCGAGATCGAGTAGCGCATGCCGGAGATGCCCTGCTCGTACATCAGGTCCACGATCAGCTTCAGCTCGTGCAGGCACTCGAAGTACGCGGACTCGGGCTGGTAGCCGGCCTCGACGAGAGTCTCGAAGCCGGCCTGGACCAGGGCGGTCAGGCCTCCACAGAGCACGACCTGCTCACCGAACAGGTCGGTCTCGGTCTCCTCCTCGAAAGTGGTCTCGAGCACGCCTGCGCGGGTGCCGCCGATCGCATCGGCGTACGAGAGGGCGAGGGCCTTGGCATTGCCGGTGGCGTCCTGGGCAACTGCGATCAGGCAAGGAACACCACCACCCTCGGTGTAGGTGCGACGGACCAGGTGGCCCGGCCCCTTGGGAGCGACCATGGCGACGTCGACCCCGGCGGGTGCCTTCACGTAGCCGAAGCGCACGTTGAAGCCGTGGGCGAAGAACAGGGCGTCGCCGTCATTGAGGTTGGGGGCGACATCGGATTCGTAGATCGGGCCGATCTCGGTGTCCGGGAGCAGCATCATGATCAGGTCGGCCTCGGCCGAAGCGGTTGCCACGTCGACGACCCTCAGGCCGGCTTCCTCGGCCTTGACGCGCGACGAGCTGCCCTCGCGCAGACCGACGCGCACGTCGACGCCCGACTCCTTCAGGTTGAGCGCATGGGCGTGACCCTGGGAGCCGTACCCCAGCACCGCAACCTTGCGGCCCGCGATGATGCTCGGGTCCGCGTCCTTCTCGTAGTAGACGTTGGCCATCGACCCGTTCTAGCCGACAGGTCGGCGGGTGGGCGAACCACGTTCCGACCGACGATGGTGCCGAGGGTCACGACGATCTGGGGAAGCTCTCAGGTACATTGACCCCATGAAGCGACACACTTCCCGACTGCTCGCCCCTGCGGTCGTCGCGTTGGCGGTCCTCGCCGCCGCGTGCGGTGGGGGCGACAACGACAGCGCGGACTCCAAGGCCAAGGCCGCGACGGGTTCGATCGACGACGTCAAACAGGCCACGGTGCAGATCCTCGCCGAAGGCGAGATCCGTGACTTCGAGGGATCGACGAACTTCCAGGGCTCCGGCTCCGGGTTCATCGTCGACCCCGAGGGCTTCATTGTCACCAACAACCACGTGGTCACCGGTGCAGGCTCGCTCAAGGTTCTGATGGAAGGTAGCGACGACGAGCTTCCCGCCAAGATCATCGGCGTGTCGGAGTGCAACGACCTCGCCGTCATCCAGCTGACCGACGAGGACACCTACGACACCCTCAGCTGGTCGAAGGTGGAGGCCGAGCCGCCACTCGAGGTCTACGCCGCGGGCTTCCCGCTCGGTGACCCCGAGTTCACGATGACCAAGGGCGTGGTCAGCAAGGCCGAGACCAACGGCAACACCAGCTGGGCCTCGGTCCGCAAGGTGATCGAACACGACGCAGCGATCCAGCCCGGCAACTCCGGCGGACCCCTTGTCGACAAGAACGGCGGAGTCGTCGGCGTCAACTACGCCGGAGGTGACCCGGGCACCGGTACCTCGCAGTTCTTCGCCATCAACGCCTCCAACGCCGAGAAGGTCGTCCAGAAGCTGCACGAGGGCGATGACGAGTCGATCGGCGTCAACGGCCAGGCCGTCGTCGACGAAGAGGGCGGCATCGCCGGCGTCTACGTCCGCGGTGTTGCTCCCGGTGGCATCGCCTCCAAGGCCGGGGTCAAGCCCGGCGACCTGATCACCCACCTCGGTGGTGTTCCGCTCGAGAGCGGCACCATGGAGGAGTACTGCGACGTCATCCGCTCCAACGATCTGACCGATGCGATCGCCATCCGGGTCATCCGCACCGACACCGAGGAGGTGCTCGAGGGTGAGTTGAACGGCAAGCAGCTCGAGGCCACCTTCTCGTTCGCCAGCGAGCTGGGCAGCAACGTGCCCGAGACGTCCGGATCCGAGGCCCCCTCGACCGAGTACGTCGAGATCACCGACGACACGAGTTCGCTCATCGTGCGGGTTCCGTCCAACTGGTCGGACACCGACACGACCGCCCAGGACATCATCGGTGACGGCACCATGTCGCCCGCGATCCAGGCGGCACCCAGCCTGGACGCCTTCTACAGCGACACCGGCCCTGGTCTGGGCATGTTCCTGATCGACAACCCCAACGGCGTCGGTGCCGAGGAGCTTCTGAACTCGGTGGCGTCGTCGGTGGATTGCACCGAGTCGAACCGAGCGGACTACTCCGACCCGGTGTTCACCGGCCGCTACGCCGAGTTCGACTGCGAGACGGTGCTCGGGCTCGTCGTCGTCGCCGTTCCCGACAGCGACCCGTCGAAGATCGTGATGGTCATCGCCACGGCCGCAAGCCAGGCGGACCTCCGGGCGATCGACGAGATCCTGGCGTCGTTCAACATCCTCTGACCGCAGGTCGTGAAGTGAAGGGCCTCCCGGGTTCACCCGGGAGGCCCTTCACGCGTGACGGCTGGAATCTGCTGGACCGACTCAGCCTGCGCTACGCAGACCCGCTGCAGGTGAGCGCTCGAGCTTGGGGAGCGCCACCCGCCCTGTGCGCTGCAGGTCGATGATGCCGTACGGCGCCAGCAGCTGCTCCAGATCGTCGAGTCGCTCGGGATGCTCGTCGAGGGACAACATCAGCTCGTCGTGCCCGACGTCGATGATGCGTCCACCGAACACACCGATCAGCTCGATGATCTCGCTGCGCGCAGCTGCCGGAGCCTTGACCGTGACCATCATCAACTCACGTTCGATCGAGTCACGAGGATCCAACTCGGAGATCTTGATCACATGGATCAGCTTGTTGAGCTGCTTGACGATCTGCTCCAGCGGGGCGTTCTCGACGTCGACCACGACGGTGATGCGACTGAAGCGCTCGTCGTCGGTGGGGGCGACGGCCAGCGAGTAGATGTTGTAGCCGCGACGAGCGAACAGGCTGGACACCCGCGCCAGCACACCGGTGCGGTTCTCGACCAGCACCGACAGCACGTGGTGACGAGGGGTCCTGGACCCAGCGCGGCGCATGTTCATGGACTGCAGGGCCATCAGGTATCTCCTCCGTGGGTCGTCGAGTCGGTCCCGACCGGCCCGACGACGATCTCGTCGTTGGTCTTGCCGGCCGGCACCATCGGGAAGACCTTCTCGGAGGCATCCGTGCGGAACTCGAGCACGACCGGGCGGTCGTCGATCTCGTTGGCCTTGTCGATGGCGGGACCGACCTCGTCGGGCGACTCGACACGCAGCGCGATGCAGCCCATCGCCTCGGCCCACTTGACGTAGTCCGGCAGGTCGGGTGAGAGGTAGACCTCGGAGTAGCGCTCGTCGTAGAACATCTCCTGCCACTGCCGGACCATGCCCAGATAGGCGTTGTTGAGGATCGCGACCTTGACCGGGATCCGTTCTGTCGATGCCGTGACGAGCTCCTGGGCGGTCATCTGGAAGCAGCCGTCGCCATCGACCGCCCAGACTGTTCGGTCCGGGCGACCGACCTTGGCGCCGATGGCAGCGGGCACCGAGAAGCCCATGGTTCCGAGGCCACCCGAGTTCACCCACGTGTACGGGTGGTCGAACTTCCAGTACTGGCTCGTCCACATCTGGTGCTGCCCGACACCAGATGCGACGATCGTGTCCTTCGGAGAGCGGTCGCGGAGCTGTTCGAGGACGAACTGCGGCTTGAGCGGTCCAGCGTCATCGGACTGCTCGTAGACCAGAGGATACTTCTCCTGCCAGCCGGAAAGAGTCTGACGCCACGGGGTCAGATCGTTACGCGACTCAGCTCCGCCGAGCGCCTGGATCGCCCGGATCAGCTCGTCGATGACCAGGCGGCAGTCACCGACGATCGGCACGTCAGGTCGGCGCACCTTGCCGAGCTCGGCCGGATCGACGTCGACATGGATGATCTTGGCGTCGGGGGCGAACCCGGTGAGCTTGCCGGTGACCCTGTCGTCGAAACGGCTACCCAGGGCGATCAGCAGGTCCGACTGCTGCATGGCGGTGACCGCCGTGTAGTTGCCGTGCATACCCGGCATGCCCAGGCACAGCGGGTGGTCGTCGGGGAACGCCCCACGGGCCATGAGCGTGGTGACAACCGGAATGCCCGTCATCTCGGCGAGCTCTCGCAGCGCCTCGGCCGCACGCGCCTTGAGGATGCCACCACCCGCATAGATGACGGGCCGCTCGGACCCGGCGATCAGGGCGGCCGCCTCCTTGATCTTGCGCGGATGCCCCTTGCTGGTCGGCTTGTAGCCCGGCAGGCTCGCAGCAACGTCGGCGTCGGTGGGCCAGTTCCAGTCCATCGCCGAGTTGGGATTGGTCGGGTCGACGATGTCCTTGGGGATGTCGACCAGGACCGGGCCCGGCCGGCCAGTCGTCGCTATGTGGAACGCCTGGCGGATCGCCAGCGGGATGTCCTCGGCGCGGGTCACCAGCTCGTTGTGCTTGGTGACCCCACGGGTGATGCCGGTGATGTCGCACTCCTGAAAGGCATCCGTGCCGATGGCAGCGCTGGGCACCTGGCCGGTTATGCACACCATCGGCGTCGAGTCCATGTAGGCGTTCGCCAGCGGAGTGACGATGTTCGTGGCGCCCGGACCGGAGGTCACCATCGCCACGCCCGGACGTCCGGTCGCGAGGGCGAACCCCTCTGCCATGTGGCCGGCGCCCTGCTCGTGGCGCACCAGCACGTGACGGATCGGGCTGTCGAGGATCGGGTCGTAGACCGGCAGGATCGCCCCGCCGGGCAGCCCGAAGATCACTTCGACCCCCTCGAGCTCGAGGGAACGGATCAGAGCGTCACCACCGTTGGTGTTCATGTCGGAGTCCCTGTTGTTGCAGTTGGGTCGGCTGTTGCAGTTGGGTCGGTTGTCGCAGTTGGTCAGTGGACGAAAAGCAGAACGACCTCCCGTCGGGGAGGTCGAGGGCACGGATGCAGGCTGGAGCGACCCGGTCGTGCCCTCAGGCGGGTACGAGGAGAAGGGTCAGGTCGCGCATCCCCGCCAGTCTGCCCCGTCGCGCTGCCGGTTGCCAACCACCCGACTACCTTCGGAAACATGGACCGTTGGGCGATAGTCATCGGGGTGGTGGTCATCGCTCTGGCCGGCACGCGCGAGTTCGTGCGTTGGCGCGGACGACGCTGGCAGAAGAGCGGCCCTCGGGGAGACCGCTGATCGGTCTGGTCCCCCATTGCGGTCTGGACTCACCGGGCAGGGGTGACGAGCTCGATGAGGCGGTCCTCGTTTCCGCTCAGCCTGGCGACTGCCAACGCCATCGACCCCCAGAGCACACCGATCCCGACCAGCGGCGCCGCCAGTGCCACGACAGTCGCCCATGCAGCGGACGAAGATGACGCCACGAACAGACCGAGCGCCACAGGCATCGAAGTGATCACCAGGACGGTCATGCAGGCTGTGAGCGCCAGACCGGCGATGCAGCCCTGACCAGTGTCACCCGCAGCGAGCGGGTTCGGGCTGTCGGGCATCGCGACTGGCGCGAGCGTGGCGCTGGCGACAGCGACACCTGCGGCGCCGAGCACGGACCCGACCGCGACGAGCCAGCCTGCTACCACCCATTGCCAACCGCCCGTCAACACGGCGAGCACCACCGGCAGGACCATCGCTGGGGCAGTCATCACGACCAGCGACGACACCACCTTGCCCCGCACGAGCGTACGAGCATCCGCGCCTGCGTACACCTCCGCCCAGATCGCAGGACCGTCCATCCCGAACGCGTTGTTGCCGTCGAAGAGGACCGCGAAGTGAAGGACACCACCGACCAGGACTATCCGGGGATCGACCTCGGGGTCTAGCACCGGTCCGATCAGGAACACCCCGGCGCCGATCGCCAACGCGGAGATCGTGTTGACCGCCTGGCGCGGTGTGCGCACCTTCGTGCGCAGCGTCCGTTCGGCGATCGCTCCGACCGGACCCCGCGGCAACAGCGGCCGGACCAGGTCGGGCAGGTTCCGGCGGCGTCTCACCTCCCCGCCACCCCCGGGGCGTGGAGCGCTCAGGGCGAGCCGGTGGGTACTCCACACGCTCAACGCCAGCAGAACAGGCAGCCAGCTGACGCCCAGCAGCAGATGCAACAACGCCGAGGACGGGTTCCCCGCACCCGCGATGGCCATGCCCAGCTGGCCTGGTGGTGTCCAGCGAGCGAACCCGGAGAGGGTGTCCCACCGCTGCTGCGTCCAGGCCTCGGTGTCGCGGGCGACCACCTGCACGACCACCCACGCGGCCAATGCCGACAGGGCGGCGGCCACCTGCGCCACCTGCTGGAGCCGACCGGTCGCCATGGCTCCCAACACGTTGGCGAAGGTGCGGCTGAACAACAGCAGAGTCACCCACCACGCGATCACCGAGGCGACGACGATCACCACAGCTGACAGGCCACCGACCGACCAACCGGCGATGACACCCGTGCCGGTGAGCACGGCGAGAAGCGACGGGGGACCGATGGCAGCGGCGACCAGTACGCCGACACCGAGCTGCCATCGACCCAGCGGCTCGGTGGCGAGGTTGCGCGGATCGAGCGAAGACTCGACTCCCGTCGCTGCCGACACCAGTCCGATACCGAATACGGCGGCCGGGAGCAGCACGACGACGACATCGGAACCGATCCCGTCACGATCGCTCACGCCGAGCCCCCACAACGCAGCACAAGCGAACACACCGATCACCGCTGAGACGATGATCGCCAGCATCGACTGGATCCGCTGACCGGTGGTGCCTCGCAGCCCCCCGAGCAGAAGCCGCCACTTCAGCGAGCCGATGGTTGCTGCGGCGCGGGTGACGCCCCGGAGGCGCGTCACGGAGCGGTCCGATCGAGCCACCCCAAGCTCGACGGGTCCACACCCTGTGCTCCGACCATGGCGATGAAAGCGTCCTCCAGGCGGCCGCCGGCCCGGACCTGTTCGACCGGACCAGCCGCCAGGAGGGTGCCACGGGCCATGACCGCAACGTGGTCGCACATCCTTTCGACCAGATCCATCGTGTGCGAGGAGAAGACGATGGTTCCACCAGAAGCCCGGTAGCGGTCGAGAACGGCTCTGACGGCGACGACCGATACGGGGTCGACGCCCTCGAAGGGTTCGTCGAGTAGGAGCACGGCGGGCCTGTGCAGCAGAGCCGCGGAGATCGCGGTCTTCTTGCGCATTCCGTGGCTGTACCCACCGATCCGGTCGTCCGCCGAGTCGAGCAGGTCCATCACACCGAGCAGCTGCTCGCTTCGCTCCTCGACCTGCTCCCGGGTCAGACCCCTGAGCCTTCCGAGGTGTGCAAGCAGCTCACGGGCGCTGAGCCTGTCGAACAGGTGCAGCGGATCGGGCACGACACCCAGCAACGAGCGCACCGCAGTGGTGTCCTGCCAGGTGTCGTGCCCTCCTATCCACACCTGGCCACCGTCGGGGCGCAGCAGCCCGGCTGCCATTCGCAGGGTGGTCGTCTTGCCCGAACCGTTGGGGCCGACGAGCCCACAGAAGCTTCCGGTCGGCACGTCGAGGTCGAGCGAACACACCGCCACGTGCTCGCCGAAGCGCTTGTGGAGCCCGCGTGCAACTATTGCTGGCCAGCCCGGAACGGTGTCGATCACCGACACAGTCTGGCGCGGCCGGCAGGGGGTGCTACACCGGGTGCATGGCCATCGGTGTCTACCCGGGGAGCTTCGACCCGCTGACGATCGCCCACGTGGGTATCGCCGAAGCGGCGCTGGTGCACCTGGGTCTGGAACGGCTCGACCTGGCCGTGTCGTGTCGCACGCTCGGCAAGGCGCATCTTGACGCTGGCTCCGTCGAGCGGCGGGTCGCAGCTCTGCGGTCGCAACTGGCGGTCCGACAGGATCTCGAGGTCGTGGTCGTCGAGGCGGAGCTCATCGTCGACGTGGCCGCCGGCTACGACGTGGTCGTCATGGGTGCCGACAAGTGGGCGCAGGTGAACGACCCGCACTGGTACGACGGCGACCCGGCCGAGCGAGACCGTGCGGTCTCCTCATTGCCGCGAGTGGCGATCGCTCCGCGTCATGGTGTCGAGGTTCCCTCGGAGCTGCTGCTGCCGGTACCGCCTGGATTGGCAGACATCTCCTCGACAGCTGTCCGAGCGGGGCGGACCGACTGGGCCGCCGACCCCTGACCGACCAGCCCGGTGAGCAACCGAAGGTTTACCGGCGCCGATGGCGCTGTGGCGTGAGCCCTCAGCCGTCGCGTCTGACGGTGACGGCGCTCGTGATCGCCCCGAACTCGGCTCCCTGTGCAAGGGCCGCGTACTTGGCTAGCACACCGGTTGTGTAACGGGGTTCGGGTCGCTTCCAGTCGGCCCTGCGCGCAGCGAGCGTGGCCTCGTCGACCAACAGGTCGATCTTGTGGCCACGAACATCGATGCGGATCCTGTCGCCCTCCTCGACGAACGCGATCGGTCCGCCGTCGACTGCCTCGGGGGCGACGTGGCCGATGCAGAACCCGTGGGTCCCACCCGAGAAGCGCCCGTCGGTGATGAGCGCTGCGTCGCCGCCGCGCCCTGCCCCCTTCATCGCTCCCGTGATGGCCAGCATCTCCCGCATGCCAGGACCGCCCTTGGGTCCCTCGTAGCGGATGACGACGATGTCGCCCGACTCGATCCGCCCGGCGAGCACCGCCTCCATGGCGTCGGCCTCGCCGTCGAAGACCCGCGCCGGGCCCTCGAACTCGTCGAAGTCGATACCGGCGACCTTCACTACGGACCCGCTGGGAGCGAGCGATCCCTGCAGGATGGCGATCCCGCCGATGTCGTGCAGCGGATCGGACCACTCGTGGACGACCTCGCCGTCCGGAGCGGGAGGTTTGATCAGCTCGAGGTTCTCCCCGACGGTGCGGCCGGTGACAGTGATCTCGTCGGTGTTGAGCACTCCCGCCTCGGCGAGCATGGCCAGGACCACCGGCACGCCGCCGATGCGGTCGACGTCGACCATGTGGTACTTGCCGTGCGGCTTCGTATCGGCCAGGTGCGGGACACGCGCGGCGATCCGGTTGAAGTCGTCGAGCTGGAGATCGACCTGTGCCTCGTAGGCGATCGCTAGCAGGTGAAGGACCGCGTTGGTCGAGCCGCCTAGCGCCATGACAACGGCGATCGCGTTCTCGAACGCTCCCTTGGTGAGGATGTCGCGGGGGCGGATGTCCTGACGCAGCAGGTTCACCGCTGCCATCCCCGACGCGTACGCGTAGTCGTCACGCCGCCTGTCGACAGCTGGCGCAGACGCCGATCCAGGCAACGACAGACCGAGGGCCTCGCCGACCGATGCCATCGTGTTGGCGGTGAACATGCCGGCGCAGGCACCGACGGTCGGACAGGCGTTCTCCTCGATGTGGCGGAGGTCCTCCTCGCCGATCGAGCCGGCCGCCAGCGCACCCACCGCTTCGAACACCGAGACGATGTCGAGAACCTCACCGTTGTAGTTGCCGGGGAGCTTGGACCCCCCGTAGAGGAACACGGCAGGCAGGTTGAGACGGGCTGCAGCCATCATCATGCCGGGCAGGGACTTGTCGCAGCCGGCGAAGGTGACCATGGCGTCGAAGCGC
>CAYVDN010000045.1:0-25628 GCA_964450685.1 uncultured Microthrixaceae bacterium | reverse complement strand
GACCGCCGACATCTTCATCACCTGCACCGGCAACTTCAACATCATCACCGCCGAGGACATGGCGCGGATGAAGCACAACGCCATCGTCGGCAACATCGGCCACTTCGACAACGAGATCGACATGGCGGGCCTGTACCGCCAGAGCGACATCCAGCGAGTGAACATCAAGGCCCAGGTCGACGAGTTCGTCTTCCCGGACGGTCATTCGGTGATCGTCCTGGCCGAAGGTCGGCTGCTCAACCTCGGCTGCGCCACCGGTCACCCCAGCTTCGTGATGAGCTGCTCCTTCTCGAACCAGGTGCTCGCGCAGATCGAGCTGTTCACCAAGACATCCGACTACCCGCTGGGCGTGTGGGTGCTGCCCAAGCAGCTCGACGAGATGGTCGCCCGCTTCCACCTGGACGCGCTCGGCGTGCGACTGACCCGTCTGACGACGGAGCAGTCCGAGTACCTGGGGGTCCCCGTCGACGGCCCCTACAAGCCGGATCACTACAAGTACTGACGCGATTGCGGTCGTGACTCGAGGGCGTCCGGCGTTGTGGCCGGGCGCCCTCGGCGCGTCAGGGAAGCTGCCCGGCGATCCAGCGCGCCTGGTCGTCCAGGGCAGGTCCGGACAGGTGCAGGCCGTCGGGTCTGTCGGCTGGGTCTGATCCTCTGGCACTGACCCAGCCGGCGACATCGAGGAGTCTGATTCCGGTGCGCTGTGCCACCTTCATCAGGTCGGCGTTCCACTGCGCCAGCCAGTCGGCGTCGCAGGGTGTGTCCTCCAGCTTGCCGCCGCAGAAGAACACGCCGTCCTCGAGCGGGGTAGCTGGAAGGATCCAGACGACCTCGGCACCGTTGCTCGACAGCAGATCGATGGCATCCGTCATGGTTTCCTGGCGTTGGAGGCTCGCCTCAGTGGTCAGGAAACCTGGGTCCCGTCCCTCGACGACGTCGTTCGAAGCGCCCAGGTAGACGAGCACGACATCGGGATCGATCATCGCCACGGCGTCCTTCCACCGGGTCTCCCAGTCGCCGCAGTCGTCGGAGTCGCTGACGAGTCCGCAGCCGAGGGTGGTGCGGTCCCACACCTCGAGCCCGGGGATGTTCGCCCTCTTGAGTCCGTTGGCCGCGCCTCGACCGGTGCTGTCGCCGACCACGAGGACCCGTGTGATGTCGTGACATCTGTCGATGGTCGGGTCGCCGCTCTCGGTGACGGTGCCTGGGTCGTACTGCGAGGTGTCATCGGAGAACACCAGCGAAGTCGTGGTCGTGCTGGTCGGCGGGACGCAGGTCGTGGTCGTGACCGACTTGTCGGGGTCACCCGAGCCGTCAGCAGCGATGGTCGGGTCGGGGAGCTGTTCGAATTCCTTGGCGACCTCTTCCTGCACGGTCAGTTCCGTGGATGCGGTCGCGAACAGCATCAAGGCGATCAGCACTACCGCGCCCACCCCCCACGCAGCCCGTCGTGGCCGCATCGCTGCGGCCCAGGAGCTCTGCCGTCGCAGCGGTTCTTCGACCAGGCGGCGGGACCACGACGACAGCGGCAGGGACACACCGACGGTCAAGACCGCCACCGACCAGAGCGGCAGGTCGGGGAACCGGTCCTGGAGGAACACCTGGACCGGCCAGGACCACAGGTAGATGGCATAGGAGCGGTCGCCCAGCCACTGGACTGGTTCCCATGAGAGCCCGCTGGAGAACGGGCCGGGCCGGGTGCTTGCAATCACCAGGACCAATGACGCGAGTGCCGCCACCGCGAGGCCGCCCGTGTATGCCCAGCGGTCGCTGGGCTCCATCGCCACGGACAGCCCGACCAGGACCAGGGCAGCGGGGATCACACCCCGCACAGCGAACCTGCCGATCGAGTCCGCCGGACGTGTCCTGATCCACGCGGCTGCGGCACAACCGATCAGCAGCGCACCTGCACGTGTGTCGGTGCCGAAGTAGATGCGTGACAGGTTCGGATCGACAGCGCTGGCCAGCCAAGCTGCCCAGGCGAAGCTCGCGCCAGCACCGAGGACCGCGACTGCGGTGATGAACCGGGTGGAGCGCCCGAAACGTCTGGCGACGGCCAGCAGGCCGAGCAGGATCGGCGGCCAGAGCAGGTAGAACTGCTCCTCGATCGACAGCGACCACGCGTGACGCAGTGGTGACGGTGACGGCGCCCAGTATGGGGTGCCCTGGGCGATCAGGTGCCAGTTCTGCCACCAGGTCAGGGTCGCCAGTGCGTCCAGCGCGATTCCTGAGCGAGTCAGGAAGGCCAGCAGTACCACGGCCACGACCACTGCGACCGCAGGAGTGAGCCGGCGGACACGTCTGCCCCACCACTGGAGCATTCCGGCGAGGTCGGCCGGCGTGTGGTCGAGCAGGAGCGAGGTGATCAGGAACCCCGACAGGACGAAGAAGAGGTCGACCCCGATGAAGCCGCCGTGGAGGTAGCCGAGGTGATACGCAACGACCGCCGCCACGGCGATCGCCCGCAGCCCGGTCAGTCCCGGGAGGTGCTGACGGCCGTGTGAGCGGGTTGGGGCGATCGGAGTGTCAGGCGGTGCGACGGCCGGGTCCGTGGGGGCCGTTCCTGACGGCTCCCGGGGTGGCGTGCCGGACGGGTTCACGGGCGCGGCCGACCAGCGTGGCGCGTCAGGGTGCTGGTGGCTACCGGAATCCATCGTGTCGCAACCCACCGGACTGGACGCGCCCGGCTCCTGCCCCTGACTGTAGGGTGCGGCGAGTTCGGTGGACGATCGCCGACGGGGGTGACCATGGAGTCGTTTCAGGGAAAGGTGGCGGTGGTCACAGGCGCGGCCAGCGGTATCGGTCGGGCGATGTGCACCGCCTTCGCAGCGGAAGGCATGCGACTGGTGCTCGCAGATGTCGAAGCGGTTGCTCTCGAGGAGGCGGCCACCGACCTGCGCTCAGGGGGCGCTGACGTCTTCGCTGTGACAGCAGACGTCTCGGTCCCCGCCGACGTCGACCGGATCGCCACGGCGGCGATGGATGTGTACGGGGCGTTGCACGTCGCCTGCAACAACGCTGGGGTCTCCGGGGGAGGGCTCACTTGGGAGATCGATCTCGAGACGTGGCGTTGGATACTCGACGTGGACCTGTGGGGAGTGATCCACGGCGTTCGGTCATTCACGCCGCTGATCATCGCCAGTGGCGGCGGGCACATCGTCAACACGGCGTCGATGGCCGGGCTGACCTCCAATCCGGGCATGGCCCCCTACAACGTCGCCAAGCACGGTGTCGTGACGCTCTCCGAGACTCTCTACGTCGAGTTGCAGATGACCCACCCCGAGGTGGGCGTCAGCGTTCTCTGCCCGGGATGGGTCCGAACCCGCATCCACGAGTCGGAGCGGAACCGGCCCGACTCAGTCGAAGCGTCCACCGCCGAGCCCGACGAAGGACTCGCCGCGCTCAAGGAGATGGTCGCTGGGTGGATCGCCGAAGGTCTCCAGCCGGCTCACGTGGCCTCGCTGGTCGTAGAAGCGGTGCGCGAGGGAAGGTTCTGGGTGCTGACCCACCCGGAGTGGCAGGGCATGGTGCGTGACCGGGTCGACCGGATGCTCTCGGGCGAGGCCCCGTGGGCACAACTTCCCCCGAACTGAGACTGTCAGACTCGAACTGACAGGGTCAGACCGTCGACAATTGCCACCTGGGCGGTGAGCAGGGTCTCTGCCGCCGCACACAGGGTTGCGCCCGTTGTGCGAACGTCGTCCACGACGAGGACCGACTGCTCCGCGTCCGTGCAGATCCTGGTGAGGCGCGTCGCAGCGCCTAGAGCAAGATCGAACACGGGGCCGGTCAGCCGCTCGTCGCGGGTGCGGCCGGTCTGGTTCTTCCCGGAGCGGCGCTCCAACAGGCGATGGCACTCGATGCCCATGGCGGCAGCGACGCTCCGAGCGAGGAGCTCGGCCTGGTCGAAACCCCGTCGTCGTCTGCGGTCCCTGGTCGTGGGTGCCCAAGTGACGATGCCGACCGGTTCGACGACCAGTGAGGCCATCGCCTGACCGAGGAGTTCGACCGCGTCGAGGTGGCGCCGGTACTTGATGGCCACCACCAGGTCGCGTCCGGCATCGCGGTGCTCGACCAGCGCCCAGCAACTGCGCATCCCGGGCGGGGACGCAAGCTGCGGTGCCGCGGGGAGCGCAGCGGCACAGCTGGCGCACAGCCCCGCGGCTGGACGACTGCAGCGGATGCAGCAGCGGGGGAGCAGCAGGTCGAGCACCCCGCGACGCTAGGACTGCCGTTGGGTCCCGTCAGCGGGGACGTCACACCGGTGAAGGGCGCACCGGCGCGACTACCGGGACAGCGGGATGCGTGTGAGTGCTTCGACGGGGCGCACCGGGGGCGGTGGCCAGCGCCGGTAGAGTGTCCGCCGTGGCATTTTTCGACAAGCTCCTCCGGGCCGGTGAGGGCAAGAAGGTCAAAGCACTGGCCGGACTCGTGCCCGAGATCGGTGCCCTGGAGGCCGATCTCGAGCGCTTGAGCGACGACGAGCTCGCCGCCAAGACACCCGAGTTCCGTCGCCGTCTGGACAACGGGGAGCACGTCGACGACCTGCTCATCGAGGCCTTCGCGGTCACCCGCGAAGCCGCCAGTCGTGTGATCGGACAACGTCACTACGACGTGCAGCTGATGGGTGGCGCTGCGTTGCACTTCGGCTGGGTGGCCGAGATGAAGACCGGTGAGGGCAAGACCCTCGTCTCCACCCTGCCCGTCTACCTGAACGGTCTGACCGCCAAGGGTGTGCACGTCATCACGGTCAACGACTACCTGGCGCGCCGTGACGGCGAGTGGATGGGTCAGGTGCACCGGTTCCTGGGTCTGACCATCGGGATGATCCTGCCCGGCGAGCTGGACCAAGCGGTCAAGCGTGCCAACTACGCGTGTGACATCACCTACGGGACGAACAACGAGTTCGGCTTCGACTACCTGCGCGACAACATGGCGTTGACCCTCGAGGACAAGGTCCAGCGCGGGCACAACTACGCGATCGTCGACGAGGTCGACTCGATCCTCATCGACGAGGCCCGCACGCCGCTGATCATCTCCGGCAGGGTCAGTGACGCGGCGAAGCTCTACTACAAGTTCGCGTCCATAGCCCGCGGCCTGAACCGCGACGTCGACTACGAGGTCGACGAGGAGAAGCGGATCGTCTTCCCGTTGCCAGACGGCATCGAGAAGGTCGAGCGCTCGCTGGGCGTCGAGAACCTCTACGACGACGTCTCGGTCAGCCTCGTCCACCAGCTGAATGTGGCGATCAAGGCCAAGGAGCTCTACCGCAAGGACCGCGACTACCTGATCCAGAACGGTGAGGTGAAGATCGTCGACGAGTTCACCGGTCGAGTCCTCGAGGGCCGTCGCTGGTCCGAGGGCCTGCACCAGGCGGTCGAGGCCAAGGAAGGCGTGAAGATCAAGGAGGAGAACCAGACGCTTGCGACTGTGACCCTCCAGAACTACTTCCGCATGTACGACAAGCTCGCAGGCATGACCGGCACGGCGCTCACCGAGGCAGCTGAGTTCATGAGCACATACGAGCTCCAGGTCGTGCCGATCCCGACGCATCGGCCTGTGGTCCGCAAGGACGACAGCGACCTGATCTACAGGACCGAGGAGGCGAAGTTCGCAGCTGCAGTCGACGACATCGCCGAGCGCAACGCCAAGGGGCAGCCGGTCCTGGTGGGAACCGTGTCGGTCGAGAAGTCCGAGCGGCTGGCCCGCGAGCTCGAGAAGCGCGGTATCCGCCACGAGGTGCTCAACGCGAAGCAGCACGCGCGGGAGGCCGAGGTCGTGACCCAGGCCGGTCGGATCGGCGCGGTGACCGTCGCGACGAACATGGCCGGGCGAGGCGTCGACATCATCCTCGGCGGCAACCCGCAGGGAATGGCGGAGCGCGAGCTGCGAGCGGAGCAGCTGATGGCCGAACCCGACGGAACCGACGACGGGGTCATCGACACCGAGGCCTTGGACGAGGCGGCCGAACGCCGCTACCAGGAGCTGCTCGAGAAGTTCAGCGCCGAGTGCAAGGCCGAGGGCGAGCGGGTCCGAGAGCTCGGAGGTCTGTTCGTTCTCGGCACGGAGAGACACGAGAGCCGCCGCATCGACAACCAGCTACGCGGGCGCTCAGGACGACAGGGAGACCCCGGCGAGAGCCGCTTCTACCTGTCTCTCGACGATGACCTCATGCGCTTCTTCGCGACCGGTGCGATCGAGTGGGTGATGGGAAAGGGCTGGGACGACGAGGTCCCCATCGAGGCGAAGATGGTCACCAGGGCCATCGAGAAGGCACAGAACACCGTCGAGGCGCGCAACGCGGAGATCCGCAAGAACGTGCTCAAGTACGACGAGGTCATGAACGAGCAGCGCAAGGTCATCTACGCGCGTCGTGACGAGGTTCTCGAAGGTGTGGACCTGCGCGCCGAGACGATGCAGTTCCTGGCCGAGGCCGTCGATTCGCTCATCGGTACCCATGCATCGAGCGACTTCAACGAGGAGTGGGACCGTGACTCGCTCGTGTCCGACGCGTCCGGCTACTGGCCGATCAGCCTCGATGCCGACGACCTCCTGACAGCGACGTCCACCGACGGTCTCTATGACGTGATGATGGCGGACGCCACGAAGCACTACGAGCAGCGGGAATCCGAGATCGGCGACGACCGCATGCGCCAGATAGAGCGTCAGGTGATGCTCAAGGTGATCGACGCCCGCTGGCGCGACCACCTCAAGGAGATGGATCACCTCCAGGAGGGCATCAACCTCCGTGCGCTCGGCCAGAAGGACCCGTTGTCGGAATGGCAGCGTGAGGGCTACGAGATGTTCGGCACGCTCATGTCGACCATCGCCCGCGAGTACGTGCAGTACGTCATGCACGTGCAGATCGCGACCGAGGAGCGCCCGACGATCGAGCCGCGTGTGGCGAACCTCTCGTACACCGCTCCGACCGATCCGGCCACTGCGACCGCCGCCGGTCCAGCAGCTGCCCTCACGGGGGCATCGCCGGGAGGTGAGGCGAGCGCAGGCGCGGAGCCGGCGGCGCAGCAACCGGTGGTCAAGACCGACTGGGAGAAGACGCCGCGCAACGCGCAGTGCCCGTGCGGGAGTGGCAAGAAGTACAAGGCCTGCCACGGCGCAGCCTGACCGGGACCGAGCATGCAGGACTTCAGCCCACAGATCAGCGCGCTCCAGTCGCGACTGGACGAGACCGCCGGGTACTTGCGCGTCCAGGAACTGCGAGCGCGGCGTCCGCAGCTCGAGACCGAACTCGGCCGCCCCGACCTCTGGGACGATGCAGAAGCCGCCCAGAAGATCCAGCGCGAGTTCGCCGAGCTGAGCGACGACCTCGAGCTCTATGACTCCCTCGAGGCGCGCGTCGCGGACGTCTCGACGTTGCACGAGCTTGCACGCGAGGAGGGCGACGAGAGTCTCGAGGTCGAGATCCAGGCCGAGATCGACGCCCTCGAGCGTGAGTTCGCCGGACTCGAGCTACGCGCCTTGTTCACCGGCGACTACGACGACCGTGACGCCATCCTCGACGTCAATTCCGGCGCCGGAGGGGTCGACGCCCAGGACTTCGCCGAGATGCTGCTGCGCATGTACCAGCGTTGGGCGGAGCGGAGGGGTTTCGACATCGAGCTCGAGTCCGTCAGCGAGGGGGGAGAGGCGGGAATCTCCTCCGCAACGATGCTCGTCAAGGGTCGCAACGCTTACGGCCTGCTGCGCTCGGAGCACGGCGTCCATCGGTTGGTGCGGATCTCGCCGTTCGACAACAACGCACGGCGCCAGACGAGCTTCGCCTCGGTCAAGGTGACGCCGTTCATCGAGGACGTCGACGACGAGATCGAGATCGACGACAAGGACCTGCGAATCGACGTCTACCGCTCGTCCGGAGCAGGCGGTCAGCACGTCAACGTGACCGACTCGGCGGTCCGCATAACGCACCTTCCGACGGGCATCGTCACGTCCTGTCAGAACGAACGGTCCCAGCACCAGAACAAGGACCGGGCGATGAAGACGCTGAAGGCGAAGCTGCTCGAACGCGAGCGCGAGAAGCGCATGGACCACATCAACGAGATCACCGGGGACCAGTCGGCGGTGAACTTCGGCAGCCAGGACCGCAACTACGTCCTGCAGCCGTACCAACAGGTCAAGGATCTCCGGTCGGGTCTCGAGCTCTCCAACCCGGATGCGGTCCTCGACGGCGACCTCGACGGCCTGATGGAGGCCTACCTCCGTTGGCAGCGAGCTGGTGGCCAGCCGGTCAGCTGAGGGCACGTCGCCCGCGGTGGCTGTGAGACCACTGAGAGGGGTGCCACACCGTGCCCCGCATTGGCGCTATCGTCACCAAGTCGTAACGCGGCGATCAGCTGCGTGAACCGTCCGGGCGAACCACCACTGTGGTCACCCACACCCGTCCCCCCTGGGTAGGCACGTGATCAAGCTCGAGAACGTCTCGAAGATCTACAAGGGCGAGCACATGGCCCTTCGCGACGCGTCCGTCGACATCGACAAGGGCGAATTCGTGTTCCTCGTCGGCCCTTCCGGCTCGGGCAAGTCGACGTTCCTCCGCCTCCTCAACCGGGAGGAGGTACCGGAGAAGGGCAAGATCTTCGTCGCCGGCAAGGACATCGGAGATCTGCCCGGATACAAGGTGCCCTACCTGCGTCGCAACATCGGGTCGGTCTTCCAGGACTTCAAGCTGCTGCCCAACAAGACTGTCTCCGAGAACGTCGCGTTCGCGCTCGAGGCGATCGGGCGTCCTCGCTCGTCGATTCGTGAGGCGGTGCCGCAGATCCTCGAACTGGTCGGGCTCGGCCGCAAGGCTGACAACATGCCCGACGAGCTCTCCGGCGGCGAGCAGCAGCGAGTTTCGATCGCCCGGGCGTTCGTGAACCGCCCGCTGATCCTCCTCGCCGACGAGCCGACGGGAAACCTCGACCCGGCCACCTCGGTAGGGATCATGAAGCTCCTCGACCGCATCAACCGCACCGGGACCACGGTGGTGATGGCCACCCACGACCGCGGCATCGTCGACACGATGCGCCGTCGCGTGATCGAGCTGGATCGCGGTCGGATCGTCCGCGATCAGGCCCGGGGCGTGTACGAGTGACCGGCACTTCGAACTACCGCACACGAGTGGGGGCAGCGTGGCTGTACGTCTCGACTACGTCCTGAAAGAGACGGGGTCCAACCTCGTCCGGAACCTGACGCTCACGCTCGCGTCCCTGCTGACGGTGGCGATCGCGCTCGCGTTCGTGGCGGTCAGCTTCCTGATCGGCACGGGGATCAACCAGAGTTTCCTGGGCCTGCGAGCGGACGTGCAGATGTTCGTGTACATGAACCCGTCGGCCACCGACGAACAGATCGACAGCGTCGCTCGGAGTCTCGAGGAGAACCCGCAGGTCGACTCGGTCGAGTTCCTCGACGAAGCCGCGACCTTCGAGGAGTTCCAGCGACTCTTCGAGGACCAGCCGGACTTCGTCTCGGCGATAAAGCCCGAGGAGCTACCTCAGAGCTTCAGGGTCAAGCCGTCGAGCACCGACGCGGACGTCGTTTCTGCTGTCGGCGCCGAGTTCGAGGACATGGCGGGTGTCCTGCGGGTGGAGTACGCCGAGGAGTACGCACGTCAGGTGCAGCGTTCCCTCACCACGCTCAACAGCTGGGTGCGCATCTTCGGCATCGCGCTGATCTTCGTGTCGGTGCTGTTGATCTTCAACACCATCCGAACAGCGGTCTTCGCTCGTCGTCGTGAGATCGAGGTGATGCGCCTAGTCGGGGCGAGCAACTGGTTCATCCGCCTTCCGTTCATGACAGAGGGCATGGTCCAGGGTGTGCTGGGCGCAGTGGCGGCGGCGGGACTGACTCTCGGCTTCGACGCGCTCTGGAAGGCCAACTTCGTCAACCAGGTCTCCTTCGAACTGTTGAACCAGATCAAGTGGACCTCAGGTGACCTGTGGAAGTCGGTGATCATGATCCTCATCGTCGGTGCGGTGACGGGCGCGATCGGATCGGGGATCGCTGTGGGGCGCTACCTCAAGGTTTGAGCGGGCGGCGTCCGGTCGGGCCTGCATTGGTCCGAACGGCCCATCAAGTAGACGTCGGTGGGAGCCGATCATCTGTCGATGGACCCGCGCCCCGAACCAGAACAAGGTGATTCCTCGCCACGCCCACGTGCCGTGAGGATCCTGCGACGATTCCGGGAGCGCGGCGCGAGCCTCCCCGAGTACGCGCTGCTGGTGGCAGTCCTGGCGCTGGCGACAGTGGGCGGCATCAACGCCGTCCAGAGCGGGGCGAGCGCATCAGCCCAGGGCACGGCCGACCGGATCAGCGACCCGACCATCCCAGTCGTGACGACCACCACCACGACGCCAGGAGCCACGACCACCACGACCACCGCCTCGACGACGACCACAGTTGCTCCCACGACGACGACCACCACGACCACCACGACCACGACGACCACCACGACGACGCCTACAACCACGACCACCACACCCGCAACCCAGCTGATCAGCTCACTCGGCTCGGCCACCACGACGGGCACATCGAGTTCGTGGAAGGGCAAGGTGACGGTGACGGTGACGAACGAACGCGGCGAGGCAGTGTCAGGCGCAACGGTTTCGGTCAAGGTGCGCTACCGCCGCGACGGCTCCTGGACAACTGTCAGCACCCAGCTGACCGGAACTACGGATTCATCGGGCAAGGTCGTGCTCACCTCAGCGTCCTATGCCAGCAACACATCAAAGCTCCGCTTCGAGGTGACAGGAGTCAGCAAGTCGTCGATGACCTGGCAGACGAACAACGCCACCGTGGACGTCAGCAGACCCTGACTCGTGGGCCCAACGGATCATTTCCGTGCGAAGTGAGTCGTTCGACTCTTCAACCCGAGCACGTTGTGTGCCGAAGTGATTGTCATGTTCACCTCACCCGGCAGTGGCGGTAACGAGATGGTGGGAATGCTCGACGATCTGGTCGAAGCCGACGGCGAGCAGGGTCTGCCGCCCAGGGGGCCATCAGGGCTCATGCAGGCACTGGTGCACGCAAGCTGTCCGGTGGAGCAGGAACGGACGCTACCGACGGTCGACGCGGCGGACGTCGGCTCCTCGGCCAGGTTGTTCGACTACGAGCGTGAGCTCGCGGTCGACTTCCACGGCGACCTGCCGTTGGTCTGACCGCTTTCCGCGCGGCCAGTCCGGACGACTAGCGTCGGCACGTCCACCCCTCCTAGGAGTCCGATGCGTTCCGTGCCCAGTCCTGCCCGCGCCCTGATCGCCACACTCGTCGCATCGGTCGCTCTGCTCGGCTGCACCGCTGGCGGGCAGGCTGCTCAGCCCAAGGAGTACGGCGACATCAACACCGAGAACGAGGGCTACTACGGCAACCTCATGTTCGGCTGCACCGGTGTCCAGGCGAACGACGACGGCAAGTACGTCGACGTGAAGTTGGAGAGCCCGGCGTTCTGCACCTGTGTGTTCCGCGGGATGAAGGAGACCGTACCGTTCTCCGAGGCCAAGGAGTTCGACGAGCAGCAGGCCGAGGCAGAGGATGGTGAGACCATCGAGCTTCCCGGGAGCATCGACAAGGTGCGTGCTGCCTGCGCGGATGACGAGGACGCGTACAGCTGATCAGCTCGGTCGTCAGGTCGATCTGCGTCCCGGCAACCCGACCCGCACGCTCGGTTCAGCGCTCTGGGGCCAGCGGGCCCGTGACTTCTCCGCCAGCTTGCGCATGAGCGCGATCGCACCCGGATCCGAGTCACCCGGACGGGCCTCGATCGATCCGTCAGAGATCATCCGCTGGATGATCTCGCGGCCCAGCTCGGTCCGCACGATCGTCAGGGTCCAATCCGAGTTCTCGCCGATGCCACCACATGAGATGTCTGCATGCTCGGCGGCGAAGTCCGGGCAGTGGTTGCACCCCTCCCTCGTCCACGCGTGGCACTCCTTGAGGTTGACCTCGCGGTAGGAGCCGTCGCTCAGCCACAGCTGGAACACGCCCTTGATGTTCATCTTGACGATGTCTGAGCGTTCCAGCCCGTACTTGGCCCGGAAGAGCTCCTCGAAGATCGCGTCGTCGAACGTCTTGGAGCACAGGAGACCCAGGTTGAACACGATCGGTTTGGAGATCTTGCCGATCTTGCGCGACCACATGACCGGCGGGACCGACGACTGGCAGCTCATCCCGACCAGCGCCAGGCGTGAGTGGCCGGCTTCGAGCGCTTCGTCGATCGCCAACGTGTTGGCCGTGTAGGTGTAGCGGCTCCCGGCAGCGGCGAGGACCTCCTCGCGTGTGGAGGCGACACCCGGGCGGGTGCGCCACGAGCCGGCGTCTCCCTCCAGGTACGACACGAGCGACGCGTCGATGTAGTCGTTCTCCATCGCCCAGATCAGGATCGCCGACACGAGACCGCCGTCCTGGCCCATCTGGTGGACCATCGAGTCCGACGCACGGGTCAGGAGGATGTCGGAGTGGATGCCTGCGACCTCCTCGTCCGACCGGACCCTGCCGAACAGGTGCTCGTTCGCCTGTCCCTCCCACAGCCTGAACCGGGGGCACGCTCTGGTGCAGCTGGTACAGCCCTTCTCACCGTGCACGCAGTTGTCCGGTCCGAGCTCATCCTCGAGGTGGAACGGCCGGTAGCCACCCTGCTCGTGGTCGTAACCGATCACGTCGTGGGGGCAGGCGATCACACAGCCCGCGCAGCCCGTGCAGAGGCCGGTCTCGATCACCTCGGCCTTCAGCTCCTTCCACTGGAGCGTCCAGCGGGTGGAAGCCGTGGCCTCGAGCTGCTCCTGAAGCGACATGGCGAGAATCTATCCCCCCGTCCCGGGCTGACTGGTCGTCAATTGACCGAACGGTCAAGATGAAGGGTATGGACCTGACCTATCCCGCCGACGCCGAAGCATTCCGCATAGAGATCCGTGCCTGGCTCGAGCAGAACCTGCCCGAGGGCTGGTTCGACGAGGGGTTCTCGATGTCGCCCGAC
Source organism: uncultured Microthrixaceae bacterium (assembly GCA_964450685.1). GTDB lineage: Bacteria > Actinomycetota > Acidimicrobiia > Acidimicrobiales > Microtrichaceae > JBAOHV01. The sequence goes on along the minus strand of CAYVDN010000045.1, from coordinate 12,658 downwards.
GAGAAGGCCGCCTGGAACGAGGAGTGGACCCACAAGCTCTTCGCTGGCGGATGGATCTGTGCCACCTGGCCCGAGGAGTACGGCGGCAAGGGCCTGAGCACGATGCAGGGCGTCGTGCTTGCCGAGGAGTTCGCCAGGGCCAAGGCGCCCATGCGCGCCGACTTCTTCGGTGACACGCTGGTGGGGCCGACCATCCTCATGAACGGCACCGAGGAGCAGAAGAAGTACTTCCTGCCCAAGATCCTCGATGGATCGATGCGCTGGTGCCAGGGTTTCTCGGAGCCGGACTCCGGCTCCGACCTGGCGTCGCTGAAGACGACAGCGGTGATCGACGGGGACGAGTGGGTGATCAACGGGCAGAAGGTCTGGACCACCCAGGCGCAGTTCGCCGACTACTGCTTCGTGCTCGCCCGCACCGACCCGGACGTCAAGAAGCAGGCGGGCATCTCCTACCTGCTGGTACCGATGGACCAGCCCGGGGTCGAGGTGCGCGGCATCGTGCAACCCGACGGCACCGCCGAGTTCAACGAGGTCTTCTTCGCGGACGCACGGTGTCCCGTCGAGAACGTCGTCGGCGGCCTGAACAACGGCTGGAAGGTGGCAAACGACACGCTCGGCTTCGAGCGTGGTATGTCGGCCACAACCGGCTACCGGCGATTCGCCGAGGAGTACCGCCTGATGGTGGAGAAGGCGACCGAGAACGGCGCCATCGCCGACCCGGTCATCCGTCAGGGCCTGATGCGGTACTACTCGAAGATCCAGATCATGCGGATCAACGGGCTCCGATCGCTCACCGCCACCGTCAGCGGCAAGCGGGACATGGGCGTGGCGGCGCTCGGTGCGACGAACAAGATGTTCTGGTCCGAGGCCCACAAGGCGGCGATGGAGCTCGCTCTCGACATCTGGGGCGCGGAGTCGATGCTGTCCACCAGCGGTCCCGAGAGCGGGAGTTGGCCAGCCACGATGCGCGCCGATGGCCGCGACGGCTACCCGGTGAGCCCGATGATGTCGTCGTTCTTCTTCTCGCGTTCCGAAACGATCTGGGGCGGAACGTCGCAGATCCAGCGCAACATCGTGGGCGAGAAGGTGCTGGGACTGCCCCGAGAGCCGAAGGTCGAGCCGAAGAAGGATTGAGCGCTCGCGCCGAACGCAGCAGAACGCAGCCGAAACTGAGGGTCGGCTGATCTCCGGCTGGCGGCGATGAGGGCTGGTGGCGGTACGGAACTACGATTGTCGGCCGTGCCCGGAGCGATGTCCTGTCCACCGGGAACCGATCATGACTGACGGCCCTGCTAACTCCGACCCCCTCGACGACGACGTGCCACGCGTCGTGCGGCGCCCGAGACGCGCAAAGCGATCGGTGGGCCGCAGGGTGGCCATGGGGGCTGCTGCGGTCGTGGTCGTCGTCGCGCTCATAGCCGGAGCAGGCGCTGTGTGGGGGCTCTGGAGCTTCAACCAGATCGACCGTGTCGACCTGGACCTGGCTGAAACGGTTCCCACGGAGCCACAGAACTTCCTTGTGGTCGGCTCGGACAGCCGGGCGAACATCGACGAGGACGATCCGGGTGCGGGCGGCATGCTCGGTGACGACGCCCCGTCGGGACGTCGGGCCGACAGCCTGATGATCGCCCGCATCGATCCGGACTCCGAACGCATCGACCTGCTGTCAGTCCCGCGAGACCTCTGGGTTCCGATAGCGGGGACGGGCGAGGAGCAGCGCATAAACACCGCCTACTCGGAGTCCGCCCAGGCGGTGGTCGACACCGTCCGTGAGTCGCTCGGCATTCCGATCCACCATTTCGTCGAGGTCGACTTCAAAGGGTTCTCGTCGCTCGTCGATGCCCTCGACGGTGTGCCCATGTACTTCTCGGACCCTGTTCGGGACGAGAACTCCGGGCTGTACGTGCCCAAGGCCGGGTGTCAGGTGCTCGATGGCCAGCAGGGCCTGGCCTTCGCCCGTTCGCGTCACCTCGAGTACAAGTCCGACGGCGAGTGGGTGTCGGATCCGACCGGGGACCTGGGGCGTATGACACGCCAGCAGATGCTCACCCGGGCGGCGCTGCGCAAGGCGCAGACGATGGGCATCTCCGACGTCGGCAAGCTACGACGTTTGGTCGACGCCGGACTGGGCTCCGTCAGCCTCGACAGCACACTGGGAGCGGGGGACCTGATCGAGCTGGGTGAGCGCGTCGCCCGACTCGACCCCGATCGGATGCAGACCCACAGCCTGCCCGTCGTGCCCCACACCACCAGTGGTGGGGCTGCGGTCGTCACCATCGACCAGACCGCCGCGCAACCGGTGCTTGCGATCTTCCGGGGTGACACTTCGGCCGCTCCCGTGACCACCACGACAGCAGCGCCTCCGACTGCCGCCGAGGTGACCGTGCACGTCTACAACGGATCTGGCCAGGACGGTGAGGGCCGTCGGGTCGGCTTCGTGTTGAGCTCTGATGGCGAGTTCGTCACCGGTTCTCTCGAGACGGTCGACGAGCCGGTCGAACACACCTATGTCGCGTACCCCGAGGACTCCCGCGCGATGGCCGAGCTCGTCGCGAGTTGGCTCGGCCCCGAGCCCGAACTGCGCGAGAACAAGAAGCTGCACCAGGGCGAGGTGGCAGTCGTGCTGGGCCAGGACTTCGAGAGCGTCGGTGAGCCGGACGACCCTGCACCGGCGGTCGAGACGACGACCACAGAACCTCCGACCACCGATTCAAGCGGTGACGGTGTGGCGACGACGAGCCCACCCCTCACGACAACCACCCAGCCGGGCTGGACACCCGGTCAAGCCCCGGAGGGCATCACCTGTTCCTGAGGTGCCCACCGGTACCTCTCAACCGGGTGAGAGTCATGTGAGGAGTCTCTCCGGGTGCTGGCCGCCTGGCTGAGCGCCATGTCATCGAGCCGTCAACTTGTCGGAACGGGACCGCAACGGGGCGCTGGCAGCGTGTTCGCATGCTCTCAACGGTTGATCAGACGGGGCGTCCCGTCGAGGAATCAGGTGGCAGACCACGACTCGTGCTCGTGGGCAACGGGATGGTCGGTCACCGATTCCTGACCGAGCTCGAGAGCCTGGACGCGTTGTCGCACTTCGACGTCATCGTCGTCGGCGAGGAACAGCACCACGCCTACGACCGAGTGGCGCTGACATCGCTGTTCGAGGGCCGGACTCCCGCCGACCTCAGCCTCGTCGACGAGGGGTTCCACGATCGTCATGGGATCTGGGTCATCCGCGGTGAGCAGGTCGTGTCCATCGATCGTGAAGCGGCGACCGCGGTCACCTCGACGGGTAGGAGGCTGCCGTACGACCACTTGGTCCTGGCAACAGGCTCGTCACCGTTCGTTCCACCAATCGACGGCAACGCCTCACCAGGGTGCCACGTCTACCGCACCATCGACGACCTGGACGGCATCAGGGCCGATGCCTCCCTCCCCGGAGTCGAGCGCGGGGCAGTCATCGGCGGTGGACTGCTCGGGTTGGAGGCAGCCAACGCGTTGCGGAACCTCGGCATAGAGACTCACGTCGTCGAGTTCGCGCCGCGCCTCATGCCGGTTCAGATCGACGACGACGGGGGCGAGGTGCTCCGCCGCCATGTCGAGGCGCTCGGTGTCTCGGTTCACCTCGGGCTTCAGAGCACCGGTGCGGAGGTCGACCCGGCGAGCGGCAGGGTCAGCCGGCTGCACTTCGCCGCCGGCGATCCGCTGGACGTCGATATGGTCGTCTTCTCGGCCGGCATCAGGCCACGCGATCAGCTGGCGCGCGAAGCAGGGCTCGCAGTGGGTGCCAGGGGAGGGATCGAGGTCGACCGGCTCATGGCCACGGAGGACCCCAAGGTCCTCGCGATCGGTGAGTGCGCAGTGGTCGCAGGTCGCACCTACGGGCTCGTGGCCCCCGGCTACCGCATGGCGAAGGTCGCTGCCTCGTCACTGGCAGCATCGGTCGGGCTGGTCGACCCGGAGTCCGTACATGAGTTCGAGGACGTCGACCTGTCGACCAAGCTCAAACTTCTGGGAGTGGACGTCGCCAGTGTGGGCGACGTCCACGCCCCGATCGATGAAGGGTCTCCGCGTCACACGCTGCTGTGGAACGACACCCCGGCCGGTGTCTACCAGCGCCTCGACGTGGACGACGACGGCAAGGTGGTCGCTGCTGTCCTGATCGGTGACGCTTCTCCGTTCGGCACCATCCTCGCCCGGTTCCGCGACGGCGAACCGGCTGCCGATCCCGCATCGATGCTGCGTCCCGCGGGGTCGGGCGTGGGATCGGTCGAGTCAGGGCCGGCACGCGACACCCCTGTCTGCTCGTGTGAGAACGTGAGCGCCGGGGCCGTGCTCGACGCCGTCGCGGGCGGCTGCTCGACCCTCGGTGAGATCAAGGAGTGCTCGGCGGCCGGTACCGGCTGTGGCGGCTGCGTACCGACGCTCGAACAGCTGCTGTTGCAGGGCATGCGCGAGCGAGGTGCCGAGGTCTCGACCCAGCTCTGTGACCACTTCACAGCGACCCGGTCTGAGCTCTTCGAGCTGATCAAGGAGTCCGGGCTGAGGACGTTCTCCGAGGTGCTCTCGACGCTGGGCGTGCCGGGATCGACAGACCACGGCGGGGCCGGTTGTGAGATCTGCAAGCCGACGGTCGCGTCGATCCTCGCATCGCTCGGCGGTGGGCACATCCTCGACGGCGAGCAAGCATCGCTGCAGGACTCCAACGACCACTTCCTGGCCAACATCCAGCGCAACGGCACCTACTCGGTGGTACCCCGAATCCCCGGCGGTGAGATAACCCCCGAGAAGCTGATCGTCATCGGCGAGGTGGCCCGTGACTTCGGGCTCTACACGAAGATCACCGGAGGCCAGCGCATCGACCTGCTCGGCGCCACGGTCGACCAGCTACCCGCCATCTGGCGACGGCTGGTCGACGCGGGCATGGAATCCGGGCACGCGTACGGCAAGTCGCTACGGACCGTGAAGTCCTGCGTCGGGGAGACGTGGTGCCGCTACGGGGTGGCCGACTCGACGTCGATGGCCATCGAACTGGAGAACCGGTACCGGGGGCTCCGCTCGCCCCACAAGATCAAGATGGCCGTGTCGGGATGCGCCCGTGAGTGCGCCGAGGCGCAGAGCAAGGACGTCGGTGTGATCGCCACCGAACGCGGCTGGAACCTCTGGGTCGGTGGGAACGGCGGCCAACGCCCCCGCCACGCCGAGCTGCTCGCCGAGGACCTCGACGACGAGACGCTGATCCGCAGCATCGACAGGTTCCTCATGTACTACTTGCACTCAGCGGAGCGGCTCCAGCGAACAGCAGCATGGGTCGAGTCCATCGAAGGCGGTCTGGATCACATCCGGGCGGTCGTCATGGACGACTCGCTCGGGTTCGGCGAGGAGTTCGAACGCCAGATGCAGGCCCACGTCGACAGCTACGAGTGCGAATGGACGGCGACGCTCGAGGACCCGGTCCGCCTCGCCCGATTCGTCAGCTTCGTCAACGCGCCGGAGGAGCCCGACTCGACAGTTGTGTTCGTCCGTGAACGTGACCAGATCCGCCCTGCCCGCCCCGACGAGATCGGAGCGAGCGCGCTCGACACACACATCACGGCAGAGCCCGTGAAGAACCTGGAGGTGGTCCGATGACCATGACCATGACCGCAATCGAGTCGACGTCGTCGCGGAGCGCGACCGGCCGCTGGACTCACGTCTGCGACCTGGACCGCCTCGAGGCCGACCGCGGTGTGACCGCTCTTGTCGATGGTCGCCACGTCGCGGTGTTCCGGCTCTCGGGCACAGATGAGCTCCTGGCGATCGACAATGTCGACCCGTTCACAGGCGCGTCGGTGTTGTCACGGGGACTGGTCGGAGCCAAGCAGGCCGAGGGCAGCTGGGTTCCCTACGTGGCGTCACCCCTCCGCAAGCAGCGCTTCTCGCTGCGCGACGGGATCTGCCTCGACTCACCCGAGGTCAGGGTGGACACGTTCGAGGTCCAGGTGAACGCCGGCGCTGTGGAGATCGCGCCGAGCGTTGTCGACATGATGCGGTGAGCAGCCCGGAAGGTGTCACCGTCGGGAGACGCCGTGGAAACCGAACCGAAACCTGTCGACTCCAGACTGTGCCCGTGCTCGACGGACCCCTCAGCGGCTACACGGTCGGCGTCACCGCGGATCGCCGGCGCCATGAACAGGCGGAGTTGCTGGCCAGACGCGGTGCAGAAGTCCTGTTGGGCCCGGTGCTCGCGATGGTCCCCTTGTGTGACGACAGTCAGCTGCGCGCCGCCACCTCGCGGCTCATCGCGGACCCGCCCGATGTCGTTGTCCTGTCGACCGGGCTCGGCGTCCGGACCTGGTGCTCAGCTGCGGATGCGCTGGGGCAACTCGATCAGCTTCGGACAGCTCTGGTCGGTACGACGGTCGTCGCCCGGGGCAACAAGGCAGCTGGTGCAGCCGTCGCAGAGGGAATCGGGGTCGACTGGACCTCGCCGAACGGGGTCTCCGAAGAGGTCGTCTCGTTCCTGGCGGAGCGGATCGGAGCGGTCGGCACCCCCGGTCGTCGGCCTCGACTGGCGCTACAGCTCGACGGTGAGCGTTCCGTCGCCCTGGTCGGTGCGCTCAGCGGGCTCGGATACGAGGTCGAGCCGGTTCCCGTCTACGGGTGCACCGGGCCACAGGACATCGAGGCTGCAGAGCGCCTCGTCGCTGCGGCCGCCGACCGACAGCTGGACGCTGTCACGTTCACGTCGGTCCCGGCGGTCGCCGGCTTCACGGCGATCGCCGGTCGGCTCGGCGTGCTCGACCGGGTTTCCAGAGCGACGGCGACCGGTGCGCTGTCAGTCGCCTGCGTGGGACCGGTGACCGCCGCCCACGCCCGTGAAAGCGGGCTGTTCCCGTCCATCGGGTCGAGTCGCCCCCGGCTGGGTGCGATGGTCCACGGACTCGTGGAGGAGCTCTCGGGCCGCTCGTACGGTCTCGACCTCTCGGTGGGTCGGTTGTCGGTCCAGGGCCAGATGGTGACGGTGGGATCGGAGGGGCCGATCCGCCTCCCCGGTCGCGAGCGCGCACTCCTGGGGATGCTCGCCCGGAATCCAGGCGCGGTCGTGTCCAAGCAGGCACTCCTCGACGAGGTCTGGTCCGGGGAGTCCGACGACCACGTGGTCGAGGTGACCGTCGCGCGGCTGCGCCGCCGTCTGGGGATCGGAGGACCCGGCATCGAGACCGTCGTCCGTCGTGGCTATCGACTGGCTACACGATGAGCTCCCACCTGGACGAGTCAGGCCTGGCCGAGTCGTTGTCGGCCGTCGAGATCTTCGGTGACTGGGACGACAGTGCCGACGCGGTACGCGAGCCGGGCGCGCGCTATCTGCGTGCCCTGCCCGCCGAGCCACCACGTCCGGGGTCGCAGTACCGCTTCGAGGTGGACCTGGACAGTTGCAGCGGCTGTAAGGCGTGCGTCAGCGCATGTCATTCGCTGAACGGACTCGACCCGGGTGAGACATGGCGCTCGGTGGGCCTGGTCGTCGGCGGCGGCGTCAACGAGGTGCCGGTGTGGCAACAGCACGTCACGACCGCCTGCCATCACTGCCTGGAGCCGGCGTGTCTGGCCGGATGCCCCGTCGACGCCTACGAGAAGGACCCGGTCACGGGGATCGTCGCCCACCTCGACGACCAGTGCATCGGCTGTCGCTACTGCATGCTCACTTGCCCCTACGAGGTGCCGTCGTACAACTCGCGACTGGGAGTCGTGCGCAAGTGCGACATGTGCACGGGGCGATTGGCGGAGGGGGAGGCCCCGGCCTGTGTCCAGGGTTGTCCGACCGAGGCGATCTCGATCGGTGTGGTCGAGACCGCTGAGCTGGCGGCTCTGCTGGCGGTGGATCCGGACGAGCGCGTCGCTCCAACCGCACCCCGATCCGCTTTGACATCACCGACGACCGTCTACCTGACGAAGAAGCCGGTGCCGTCCGACGTGGTCGCGGCCGACGACCATCGTGTCGTTCCCGCGACCAATCACCCGCCACTGGTGGCGATGCTCGTCCTGACACAGGTTTCGGTGGGCGTGGTCGTGCTCGGCATGGCCATGTCGTTGACCACCGACTGGTTCGGCTCCTCGGGCCGTCTCGACGCCGGCCCGGCGATCGTCGCATGGCTCACGACCGTCGTCGCCGTCGCGGCGAGTGTGCTGCACCTGGGCCGCCCGGCTCTGGCATGGCGGGCAGTTCTAGGCATCGGGCACTCCTGGCTCTCACGGGAGATCCTGGCCTTCGGCGCCTACACGGGTCTTGGCGCACTCACGGCGGTCGCGGCGGTCGGCTCGTTCCCAGCTCCCGTCGCCGTCGCTGCAGGCATCTCCACAGCGGCCGCCGGTCTGGTGGGTGTTGCCTGCTCAGCGCAGTTGTACGCCGTGACGGGACGGGCTTTCTGGCGCCTCGACCGGACACTGGCACGGTTCGGGGTCACCATGGCGCTAGCCGGCGCGGCGGTGTTCACCGCAGTCACTGCCGTCGTCCAGCGGATCCACGCCATGGACTGGCAGCTCGACCAGATCCGGCGTGTTGCGGTGGTGGTGGTCCTGGTCGCGGCAGCGTCAGGGCTGATGGCAGTGGCTTCCCATCGTCGTCGGCACGGTGGTCGCGGCGGAGAGCTCGGACGCTCGGAGCTGCTGCTCGCAGGCCCACTGAGGGCCAGCCGCTCGATGGGCGCCGCTTTGGTCGTGCTGACGTGCGCACTCGCAGTCGGTTCTCTGGCCTTCGCCCCGGACAGCTCCGCTTCGCTCTGTACGTGGATACTGGCAGCCGCCGCCGCCATCGCTGCTTCATGGGTCGAACGGCGGTTGTTCTTCGTCGCAGTCGCACCTGATCGCATGCCGGGCGGTCTGCGATGACGCAGGACAGGCGGCTGCTGCCGTCGATGCGTGCTCGTGGTGGGCCGCGCACCCGGGAGCTCCGGCGCGTTCCCCTCGACGGTGTCGGTCCGACCCGTCAAGTGCCGGATTCACGAGCCCCCGACGAGGTCCTGGCGTCGGTCTGCGGTTACTGCAGCACCGGTTGTTCGCTCGACGTGCACATCCGTGACGGACAGGTCGTCAACGTCGTACCCACCCGGAACTACCCGGTGAACGACGGTGGAGCCTGCCCCAAGGGCTGGGAGGCGATGGACCCGGTGCTGGCACCGGATCGTGCGACGCGACCGCTGGTGCGTCATGGCAGTCGACGGGCGGCGGTCTCGTGGCCGATCGCGTTCCAGACCTTCTGCGACAGGGTGCGCTCGGTCCAGGCAGAACACGGCCCCGAGTCGGTCGCCTTCCTGTCCACCGGGCAGATGGTCACCGAGGAGATGGCCTTCCTGGGCGCACTCGCCAAGTTCGGCATGGGCATGGTGCACGGCGACGGCAACACACGCCAGTGCATGGCCACGGCCGTCGCCGCCTACAAGCAGTGCTTCGGGTTCGACGCCCCGCCCTACACCTACGACGACCTCGAGAAGTCCGATGTGGTCGTGCTCATCGGATCCAACCTGGCGATCGCCCATCCGATCCTCTTCGAACGCCTCCAGCGGAACCCGTTCTCGCCCGAGGTCGTCGTCATCGACCCGAGGGCAACCGAGACCGCTATGGCGGCGACGCTGCACCTGCCGGCAGCGCCCAAGAGCGACCAGGTCCTGCTGTACGGCATCGCACGCGCACTGATCGAGAGGGGAGCGGTTGACACCGACTTCGTGCGCGACCACACGAGCGGATACGAGGAGTTCGCCTCGTTCGTGGCCGACTTCGACATGGCGCGGGTCACCGCCGAGACCGGCCTCGCTCCGGAACTGATCGAGCGTGCCGTCGCCGCGATCGCCGCAGGAGAACGGGTCTCGTTCTGGTGGACGATGGGGGTCAACCAGGGCCACGCCGCTACCCGCACCGCGCAGGCCGCAATTGCGTTGGCCCTGTTGACGGGGAACATCGGCCGGCCGGGAACGGGTGCCAACTCGATAACCGGGCAGTGCAACGCGATGGGATCGCGGCTGTTCTCAAACACCGCGTCGCTCTTCGCCGGCCGTGACACCACCGACCCCGAGCACCGTCGAGCCGTGGCGGAGATCCTCGGCATCGACGTCGCGTGCATCCCCGATCGGCCGAGCATGGCCTACGACCAGATCGTCGACGGCATCGAGAATGGCTCGATCCGCGGGCTGTGGATCATCGCCACGAACCCGGCGCACTCGTGGATCGACCAGCAGCGGTTCAACGGGTTGCTCGACAAGCTGGACCTGCTCGTCGTCCAGGACCTCTACGCGGACACCGAGACCGCTCGCCGCAGCGATCTGTTCCTGCCTGCTGCCGGATGGGGTGAGAAGGACGGGACGTTCATCAACTCCGAACGTCGGATTGGTCGAGTACGGGCATCGTCCACCCCGCCAGGTCAGGCACGCACCGACTTCGAGATCTTCAAGGGGCTGGCCGAGGAGTGGGGGTGCGGGCCGATGTTCCGCCGGTGGCGGTCACCGGCAGCGGTGTTCGGCCTGCTGGCAGAGCTGAGCCGTGGCAGGCCGTGCGACCTGACCGGGATAGGCGGCTACGACGGGCTGGGCGAGCATGGAGTGCAGTGGCCGTGGAGCTCGGATCAGGCGGCCGCCTCGCCCGATGGCCCCGGGTTGGAGCGCCGCCTGTTCGAGGACGGTCGCTTCTTCACCGTTGACGGCAGAGCCAGGTTCGTTGCCGACCAGCCTGCGCAGCCTCACGACCAAGTCGACGACGAGCTCCCCCTCGTACTGATCACGGGCCGTGGAAGCACCGCTCAGTGGCACACGGGCACCCGGACCAGCAGATCGGCGACACTCAGGACGCTGGCGCCCGCACGCCTCAACGTGGAGATGTCACCGGTGGACGCAGCTGCTCGGCAACTGCGGTCCGGTCAAGCGGTGAAGATCCGGTCCCGGCGGGCGACCGTCACGGCGACGCTGTTCGTGACCCCGACCGTGGCAACCGGCCAGGTGTTCATGGCGATGCACGATTCCACCGTCAACGCGCTGACCGCACCGGGGTTCGATCCGCACTCGCGTCAGCCTGCGTACAAGCACACCGCTGTCCAGGTTGTCGCAGCCGGACGGCCAGAGTGACATCTGGCTCAACGAGCAGGGACCAAGGTCCCTTTGAGCGGCATTCGGACAGGTGAACACTCGACCCAGAGGCGACAGGACAACGCCTCGGGAAGGTGGTCGCAATGTCGACACAGGCTTCATCCGGATCGAGGGTGAACGGAGGCAACTTCCTTGTGATGACGGCGGTGGGTGCGCTCGCCGCCGTCGCTCTGCTGGTATCCACCGTCGCGTTCGGCTTCGCGGTGTTCGGCACCGAGGTCGACGCTGGTGGCGGCGGAGGCTCCGGCGGGGGTGGAACCACCACCGTCGAGGTCATGCTCATGGAGTTCTCCGTCACCCCGGACAAGGTCGAGGTTCCAGCCGGAGACCGACTCGTGCTCAAGGTGATCAACGACGGGGAGATGCCCCACGATCTCAAGCTCGACGGCAAGACGGGCACGAAGATGCTCGACCCGGGCCAGAGCGAAGAGGTCGACCTCGGTGTCATCGAGGCCGACGGGCTGGCTTGGTGCACTGTCGCCGGACACCGCGAAGCAGGCATGGAGATGTCGATCGTCGTGACCGGTTCGAGTGCTCCAGCAGCGGCCGAAGCGGTCAGCACGGCGAGCGGTGACGAGGCCGACGACGGCAACGCGGTCATCGACACCCAGGCCGAACCGGGCCCCGATTGGCAGCCGTTCGACCCGACACTCGCCCCCGCCCCGGGCGGAACCGAGCACAAGATCACGCTCAGGGCCACCGAGAAGGTCATGGAGATCGCCCCAGGGGTGACCCAGGAGATGTGGACCTTCGAGGACCAGGTGCCCGGACCGATCCTGCGAGGCAAGGTCGGCGACCTGTTCACGGTGACCGTGCGCAACGAGGGCGAACTCGGACACTCGCTCGACTTCCACGCCAGTCGGGTTGCGTGGAACGACGAGATGCGCACCATCCAGAACGGTGAGGAGCTCGTCTACCAGTTCCGTGCGGATCACGCCGGGGCGTTCATGTACCACTGCGGCACCGCACCGGCGCTGCACCACATCGGCAACGGGATGTACGGCGCGATCATCATCGATCCTCCCGAGCTGGCACCCGTCGCCAAGGAGTTCGTGATGGTGCAGTCGGAGCTGTACCTGGGTCCCGAAGGACAGCCTGGGTCGCTCACCAAGATGCAGAACGAGGACTTCGACGCGGTCGTGTTCAACGGCTACTGGAACCAGTACATGTTCGACCCGATCGACGTGTCGTCCAACGAGCGCATCCGTGTCTGGGTCATCGACGACGGCCCGAGCGAGAACTCGGCGTTCCACATCGTCGGCACCGTGTTCGACACGGTGTGGAAGGAGGGTTCTTACCTGTTGCAACCCGACCAACGTCGTGGCGGATCCCAGGTGCTGGACCTGCAACCCGCCCAGGGAGGATTCGTCGAGTTCTCATTCGCCGAGGACGGCTTCTACCCGGTGGTGACCCACAAGTTCTCCAACGCCGGCAAGGGTGCGATGGGCTTGTTCAGAGCAGGTGACGTCGAGCTGCCAGAAGGAGCTGGCCACTAGGCCGGCGCAAGCGAGAGCCGAACCCTGATCGGGGGGTGCGGGCGCCGGTACCTCGAC
>CAYVDN010000044.1:0-26043 GCA_964450685.1 uncultured Microthrixaceae bacterium | reverse complement strand
GATCCGGCTCGTGCCACTCCCACCCCGGCTGGTTCTCCTCGGAACCCCTGTGGTGGTCGACAGCAACCAGCACCGTGTCGCAGCGAGCGGCGGCGGCACCCAGGTAGACCGACGACTTGCCGCAGTACGAGCCGACCTCCAGCAGCGGGGCGCCGGGCACCCGCCTGGCCGCTTCGACCCCGGCTTCGTGGAGTGCCAGGCCCTCGTCGGCCGGCATGAAGCCTCGCGCGGCCTCAGCCACCTCACGCAACGACGGATCCACCTTCGATCCCTCGTTCAGACCGGCAGGTCGCCGTGCATCATCTCCAAGTCGTCCTCACCCGGCTCCTCGCCGTGGTGGGTGACCTTGAAGATCCAACGGTCGAGGATGACGTACCGGCCCAGCCAAACGATGCCGAACCCGGCGAGCTGGGCGAAGAACACCGCCACCTTCTCGATCCAGCCGTGGCTCTCGATCATCCAGTCGACCAGGAGCGTCAACGCGGTGGCGAAGCTGACTCCGAGCATCGCAGCGACCCAGAAGACGATCACCTGCGTTCGCAGGTTGTCCTTGGACGTGTCCTTCCAGACCCAATGCTTGTTGGCGAAGAAGTTGGGGATGGTCAGGATCGCGGCGCTCGTGATCGACGCGGCGACCCAGTTGGTCTCCTTCACGCCGTCCACCGTCTGTGTGTAGACGAGCGCTCCCAGGAGCTGGATGAGCACCTGGCCGAGTGGCACGAAGACGATCGAGACCCCGGCGTAGCGGAGCTGCTTGCGTCCCTCTGGCGAGCGGGCGTGGTCGAGCACCGACGACGGGGAGATGTTCACTGCGCAGACTCTACCGGAGCCCTCGGTGCGGGGCCCCATCATCGGATGACCTCCAGATCGGCCCCGCACGACCGATGATGGTGCGATGGGTCGTCCAGCCAGCAGACCGAAACTCGTCGTGATCGCCGTCGTCGGGATACTCACTGCAGCGTGCGGAGGACCAGCGGACGGATCGGAGACGACGTCCTCGACCCCGCCCAGCACCACTGCCGGCAAGGACGGCGACACCCGGGACGGAACCGCTGACGGTGCCGTCGAACTGCAGATGGTCGACACGGAAGCCGACGTGGACAAGCCGATCGCGGCTGTCACAGCGCCAGAGGGCGACGAGATCCTGATAGCCGAGCGGGCTGGGCTGATCGTGTATGCCGCCCCCGACGGCAACCGGCTCGTCGTGGCGTCGGAACCGGTGATCGACCTCACCGACGACGTCGAGTCGACCGAAGGCGAACGTGGCCTGCTCGGCATCGCGGTGTCACCCGACGGTGCGCACCTGTACGCCAGCTACACCGATGGCGACGCAACCAGCCAGCTCGACGAGTTCGAACTGGAACGACGCGACGGTGCCTGGGTGGCCGACCCGGACAGCCGGCGGAACCTCGTTCAGGTCGACCAGCCGTACTGGAACCACAACGGCGGGCACATCGAGTTCGGACCCGACGGTCTGTTGTACTTCGGGTTGGGTGACGGAGGTGACGGAGGCGACCCCGATGGCCGCGCGCAGGACCCGTCGACAGCGCTCGGCAAGATGCTGCGCTTCGACCCGGCGGACCCGCCCGAGGATCCTGTGGATGCGGTGTGGGCGAGCGGGCTGCGCAACCCGTGGCGGTTCTCGTTCGATCCGGCGACCGGCGACCTGTGGATCGCCGACGTGGGCCAGGACTCCTGGGAGGAGATCAACTGGATCCCCGCCGACGAGGTGGTCGCCGACGGCAAGAACTTCGGCTGGGACCTCTACGAGGGCACCGAGGAGTTCGACGATGCCGACCCCGCCCCGGGCGGCGCCAGCGACGGCCCGTTCGTGGAACCGGTGTTCACCTATGGACGCGACCGCGGATGCTCGATCACCGGTGGGGTCGTGTACCGCGGTAGTCAGATCCCCGCGCTCGACGGCTCCTTCCTGTTCGCCGACATCTGCGAGGGCGGTGTCCGATCGCTCTCCCGCGACGGTGACGACTTCGTCGAGACCCAGCTGACCGACCACCCGTGGGAGATCGTCTCGTTCGCCTCCGACGGGACCGGCGAGGTGCTGGTGATCAGTCTGGGCAAGGGCATCTTCCGACTGATGCCGGCCTGAAGCCCGCTTGGGCCTACGGTTCCGGGATGCGCCTCCTGCTCGCCCGCGTCTGGTTGTTCCTGTTCCGCTGGAGGACCGAGGCGCAGGAGCCGATCCCTGATCGCTGCGTCGTGATCGCAGCGCCGCACACCAGCAACTGGGATTTCCCGGTGACAATGGCCATGGCCGAGGTGCTCGGCGTGCACATGCGTTGGCTCGGCAAGGCACAGATGTTCAACAAGGTGCTCGGACCGTTCTTCCGCGCCATGGGCGGCATCTCGGTGCAGCGTTCCAGCCCACAGGGCCTCGTCGGCGACTTGGCCGCCGAGTTCTCCCGTCATGAACGCCTGGCTCTGGTGGTGCCGGCAGAAGGAACCCGCAGCCCGGTCGAGTACTGGAAGTCGGGCTTCTACCGCATCGCCGAACTCGCCGGCGTGCCCATCGTGTGCGCGTACGTCGACAAGTCCACGCGCAGTGGGGGTTTCGGGCTGGTCATACACCCCTCTGGCGACGTCGCCGCAGACATGGACGTGATCCGCGGGTTCTACGCCGACAAAACGGGACTCAAGCCGAACCGGTTCCTGACTCCCCGCCTGCGCGAGGAGGACAGCTGATCTTCCGGGGCGGCGTCAGGCTGCGGCCGGTTGCTCGAAGCTGCGGCCCATATCGCTGAGCTCGGCGACGATCCGCTCACGCACCCGCTGCTTGAGGGCCGCGACGTCGTCCAGGGTCAGACCTTCGGTGCTGATCGGTTCCAACACCCGGACCTCTGCGGTCGAGCGGCCGAAGCGCCAGTCGTGCTTGGGCAGCGCCGTCGCGGCGCCGTGCACGGCCAGTGGCAGGATCGGCACACCGGCCTCGATGGCGAGGCGGAAGGCCCCGTCCTTGAACGGCAGCAGGTCGCCTGTGACCGATCGGGTTCCCTCGGGGAAGATCATCACCGACACGTGCTGGTCCAGACGCTTGCGGCACTCCTGCATCGCCTTGGCGCCGCTGGCGGAGTCGCCGCGGTCGAGCTCGACGTCGCGGGCCATACGCATGAGCCAGCCGACGACAGGGATTCGGAAGTTCTCCTTCTTCGACAGCCACTTCATCTCCCACGGCAGGTGGCTGATCAGCAGGATGTCGACGAAAGACTCGTGATTCGAGACCATCACGTAGGGGTTGCGCGGGTCGGCCGGCATGGTTCCGCCAACTCTGAAGGTCCACATCGGGTTGAGCTTCTGGTGCACGACCGGGAGCTTCCGGAACAGGTAGCCGGTCCAGTACCGAGGCTTGTCGAACGGGGCGGTCACCACCCACACCACAGCCATCATCGGCAACCAGAGCACCACGCAGGTACCGAAGACGAGCCAGGACCAGACCGACCAGAGAGTTCGTGACAAGTTCCGCATCGGTCCTCAGACCACGTAACCCACCCGATGGTTTCGTCCCCGACGCGACAGACTCCATGGATGCGCTCCGATCTCGTCAGCCTCGTTGTCACAGATCTGGACGGGACGTTGTGGCACACCGACGACCACGTCCCCGACGAGGTCCGCGAGGCGTTCGTGGCTGTCCAGTCCCGGGCGGTTCCCCTCCTCGTCGCCACCGGACGGCGACTCGGCACGACTCTGGGCCCCCTGCGAGCTCATGGCCTGAGCGCCCCGGTGGTGGTGCTCAACGGCGCTCTCGGGGTCCTGACCGACGGCACCCGTTTCCACAGAGCCCCGTACCCCGACGACGAAGCAGCAACGGTGCTCGAGGCGTTCCGGTCGGTCGGGCTGGACCCAGTCGTCTACATCGACGACCCAGTCTTCGAGGTCGTGCTCGGCGCGTCCCCCTCCACCAACCCCCGCCACGTCGCTGCGCTGGCATCTTCAGCTCGTCGTGGCGACACCCGCGAGGCGATCGGCTCGGAGAACGTCCTGGGGTTCAGTCTGATAGGGGTTGAGCACGAGGTCGGAGTCCGTGCCGCGGCCGCGATCGGCGAGGCGGGCATGACGCATCTGGACCGCTCGCTCGATCATCCCGGGATGGTGTCGCTCACCGTCGCGCCGCTCGAGAGATCCAAATGGGACGGTGTCGTCGCCTACTGCGAGTACGCCGGAATCGACCCGTCGGGTGTTCTCGCCCTTGGCGACGGCCCCAACGACACCGAACTGCTCGACGGTGCGTCGGTGTCGCTGGTGCCGAAAGGGTCGCACCCCTCCGCGTTGGAGCGGGCGGACCACGTCATCGGCTCGGCACGTGATGGGGGTTGGGCCCAGGTGCTGGACCACCTGGGTTCAGCTGTCGTGTGAGTAGCGGTAGACGTTGGTCTCCCGCTCGACGAAGCCGATCCGCCGGTAGAGCCGGTTCGCCGCCTCGCGGCTCGGCCGCGAAGTCAGATCCACTGTGCGAGCGCCGCGACGGTCGGCGACGTCTAGCGCGGCGCGGTTGAGCGACTCGCCCACGCCCCGTCCTCGTGCCTCGGCGTCGACCACGACGTCCTCGATCCACGCCCGCACACCGGTCGGGATGCGGAACACGACGAGGGTCATCGACCCGACTATCTGCCCTCCCAGGCCGGGGCCGTCCCCGTCGCGAGCCACCAGGAGGTGGGTCGACTCCGAGTCGATGATCTCGGTCAGCTCCTGCGCGCTCGGCGGAGGGGATGACGATGACAGCTGCGGGATCAGCATCGCCATCGCCTCGACCAACTCATCTGTCACGGACTCGCACTCTTCGACCCAGATCATGGGTGGGAATGCTAGGACGCCACCGATACGGTGAGATCGTGGCGCATCTCAACTGGTCGTCGACGCCGTCCGGCGCAGCACCTGTGCTGATCGCGGCGTTCGAGGGATGGAACGACGCGGGCGACTCCGCCACGACGGCGGTTTCACATCTGGGGCGCTACTGGGGTGCCGAGGAGTTCGCGTCGATCGACCCCGAGGACTTCTACGACTTCACCTCCGCCCGGCCGATCGTCCGCCTGAGCGACGGTGTCACCCGGTCGATCGAGTGGCCGTCGAACACGTTCTCGTGGGCGCAGCCCGACGGGACGGGCGGGGTCATACTCCTGCGCGGAGTCGAACCGCAGCTCAAGTGGCGCACCTTCTGCGCCCAGGTTCTCGAGGTTGCCACGGCCCTGGAGTGCTCGATGGTCCTCACCCTCGGAGCGTTGTTGGCCGAGGTCGCGCACAGCAGGACCACCGCCGTTTTCGGCAACGCCTACGACCCTGCGTTGATCGAACGACTCGACCTGGAGCCGTCGCACTACGAGGGACCGACCGGGATCGTCGGCGTGCTCCACACCGAGTGTGCCGCCGCTGGAATCGACTCCGCTTCCCTGTGGGCCGCAGTGCCGTCGTACGTGCCGTCGGCCCCGTCACCGAAAGCGGCACTGGCGCTCGTCGAGCGAGCGACGGGTCTGCTCGGGACCACGGTGCCCACCATGGAGCTGACCCTCGAAGCAGCTGCGTACGAGCACGAGATCACCCAGCTGGTCGACGAGGACGAGGCGACTGCCGAGTACGTCCGTCAGCTCGAGGAGCAGCACGACCAGAACGAGCTCGCCGTCCGATCCGCTGACGACATGGTCGAAGAGGTCGAGCGGTACCTGCGCGACCAGTAGCCGGCACGGTCAGGCTCCGTCACCGCCCGATCCAGCATCACCCGATCCGTACGACGCGTCGGACCCACCGGCGTCGGCCAGGTCGTCGATGACCGTGTCCACTGCGAGCTGGTCGCCTGAGGAGTAGGCGGCCCTGCTGAGCAGATGGGCACCGACAGGAGCCGTGACGAACTGCAGCAGGACGACGAGCAGCAGGAACACGACGTCGGTCATCCGGGCCACCCGCAGGGCGGCGCCGAGGGCGACGAGCACCAGCCCCAGCGTCGGGGCCTTCGTGGCTGTGTGCATCCGGGCGAAGACGTCAGGCATCCGCAGCACACCGATGCCACCGATCATCGCGATGGCGCTGCCCGCCACGACCAGCACGGCGGCCACGGCGTTCACGCGCCTCTCCTTTCGATGAAGCGGGCGACCATCGAGGTACCGAGGAATCCGACGACCGCCACCACGAGCATCACCTCGAGGTACTCGCCCTTACCGTCACGGGCGGACATGACCGATGCGCCCAGCACCAGGTAGGTCAGGAACAGATCTGTCGCGACGACACGATCAGCGGTGGACGGGCCCTTGACCAGCCGTACCAGCGCGGCGAGCAGACCGATCCCGAGCAGCGTCAGGGCGACACCGGCCGCGACGTTCACGGAGTCCGCTCCTCGATCGCGGCCCGGTCGGTTGCGGTGCCGAAGGCGTCGACCATCCGCGCCTCGAGGGACCGCCCCTCGGCTCGGACACGTTCCGGGTCGCCCGTCACCAGGCAGTGGACGTACAGCACCACCGGCGCGGATCCGCCGTGGTCAGCAGCTCCCGCCATCTCGACTGTCAAAGTGCCGGGGGTGAGGGTGATCGTGTTCGCCACCGCTGCCACAACCAGCGGCGAGGACGCACGCAGCGGAACCGCCACGATCCCCTCGGAGAGGGCCAGCCGCGGTCGCATCACTTGTGCGGCGACCGCCACGTTGGCCCTGAGGAGCGCGCCGGCGAACCAGATGACCAGACGGAGTAACGCGAGCGGGCTGACGACCGCCCCCGATCCGACCGGGCCGGTCCCCTGCAGACGCAACGGGAACAGGACGACCAGCAGCGCACCGAGCAGCACCCCGACGATGACGTCCGGAACCGAGACCGCACCCCAGAGCATCACCCACACCGTTGCCAACCAGACGACGAGCACAATCCGTGGACCGTTCGACATCGACCTCATCCGAGCACCGCCGTCACGTACTCACCGGGGTGCACGAGCGTCTGGGCCGAGCGCTCGCAAATCTCGTAGAGCGGACCGGCGAAGAGTGCAATCGCTACGGTGAGGCCGACCAGGGCGACGGTTGCACCGTTCATCAGCCACGGAACGGGCAGTCGTTCACCGGGGGCGGCCGCTGCGAGGCGTGTCGTCGGGTCCTCGGGCTCACCCCAGAAGACCCCGTTCCAGATCTTCACCATCGAGAACAGCGTGAGCAGGCTGACTGCGAGTGCCACCGCGACGATCGCGTACCTGTTCGAGTCGATCCCTGCCTCGAGGATGGCGAGCTTGCCGACGAAACCCGACAGGGGTGGGATGCCGGCCAGGCTGAGCGCGGCGAGCAGGAACATCCAGGCGACCACGGGAGTTCGGCGCAGCATCCCGCCGACCCGGTCGAGAGCGGTGGACCCGGCGCTTTGTTCGACCAGCCCCGTGGCCAGGAACAGCGAGGTCTTCACCGGAACCTGGTGGACGACGAAGAACACGGTGCCGGCCAGGCCAGAGACGGTGAACAGCCCGAGACCCATGATCATGTAGCCGATCTGGCTGATGATGTGGAAGCTCAGGATGCGCTTCATGTCGTTCTGGGCGATCGCGCCGAGGACTCCCACCGCCATGGTCGCACCGGCAATGACGAGCAGGAGGACCGATGGCCGGGTCTCGGGGAACAGCAGGGTCTGGGTCCGCACAATCGAGTACACCCCGACCTTGGTCAGTAGACCTGCGAACACAGCTGTCACCGGCGTGCGCGCTGTCGGGTACGAGTCCGGCAGCCAGAAGAACAGCGGGAAGATCGCCGCTTTGATGCCGAACACCAAGAGCAGCAGGACTCCGAACGCGCTTCGTACACCGTCGGGCAGCAAGGCCATGCGCTCTGCCAGGTCGGCAAGGTTCAGCGTGCCGGTCGCCGCGTAGATCCAGGCGACGGTCGCCACGAACAACGTCGACGCCAACAGGTTGATGACCACATAGGTGATCCCGGCGCGCACCTGGTCGAGCCTGCCTCCCAGTGTGATCAGCACGTAGCTCGCGACCAGCGTCACCTCGTAGGCGACGAACAGGTTGAACAGGTCGCCGGTGAGGAACGACATGGCTACCCCTGCACTGAGGACCAGATACACGGGGTGGAACACGGGCTGGTCGTCGTCCGAGCCCGGCTGACCGATGGCGAACACCAGCACGGCCAGCACTGTCGCGATGCTGACGGCGAGCATGAGCGCCGAGAACAGGTCGGCGACAAGGGTGATGCCAATCGGTGCGGGCCACGCCCCCATCTGGGTGGCCTGGACCCCGTCCGCTTCGACCCGGACCAGCAACAGGACCGCGTGGACGAGCACAAGGGTCAACGCGCCCAGAGCGATCGCCCGTTGCACGACACGGTGGCGGTACGCGATGACACAGGCTCCCGCCGCGACGAGCGGGGCCAGCACCGGCACGGCCAGCAGTGCGCTCATCGCCGCCGCCTTCGCAGCCTTGCCAGCTCGCGCCCGGCCAGGCCGACTATCCGACGGTCCTCGACATCGTCGTCGACCCTGTCGTCGCGGCTCAGCACCCAGTTCCTGTACGCAAGTGCCAGCAGGAAAGCGGTCATGCCGAAGCTGATGACGATCGCTGTGAGAGCGAGCGCCTGTGGCAACGGATCGGAGACGGCATCCCCTGACCCGATCTCGCCGAGCAGCGGTGCGCTACCGGCACGACCACCGACCACCATCAACAGCAAGTTCGCCGCGTGCGCCATCAGAACCAGACCGAGGATGATCCGGCTGAGCGTGCGACCCAGCAGCAGGTAGACCCCCGTGCCGAACAGCACTGCGACCACGAGCGCAGCGGTGACGCTCACCGTCATGTCCGGTCCTCCGTCGCGCCCAGCTGTTCGAGCAATAGGAGGACCATGCCCACCACGACCAGGTAGACGCCGCTGTCGAGCACGAGGACGCTCGACAGCTTCAGCGAGCCGATCACCGGCGCGCCCAGCTCAAACGAAGCTGACTCCAGGGCCTGGCCACCCGTCACCAGTGGAAGGAGCGCAGTCCCCGCGGCGAGCACCAGGCCGAGGCCGATCAGCGTGGTCGACGGAACTCGGACCGTTGTTCGCAACGCTGACTGCCCGCCAGCGACGTAGCAGAGGCAGAACGCGCAGGAAGCCACGAGCCCGCCGACGAAACCTCCGCCGGGGCGGTCGTGACCTGCCAGCAGGAAGTAGAGCGAGGTGACGAGCAGTGTGTGGAACACGACGTGCACGCCGACCTCGAGGATCTGCGAACGCCTCATCGCGCGGCCTCCCTGGCCCTCACGAGCGCGGCTACACCCAGCGACGCCACCACCAGCACGGTGATCTCGCCGATGGTGTCGAAGCCACGGAAGTCGATGACGATCGCGTTGACTACGTTCGCGGCGCCGGCGTCGGACTCCGCCCTTGCCAGGTACTCGGTGGAGATCGGCTCTCCCGTCCGGGCGCCGGTTGCCGCGAGCGTCACCACGAAAGCGAAGACGGCTGCGCTCACGGCCACCGCCACACGCGGGATCCTGGCGCCGAGCACGCTCCGTCCCGCTCGCAGAGGATCTGTGGGGAACTGCGCCGGCAGCTTCCTGAACACGAGCACGAAGACGGCCACACCGAGGGTCTCGACGAGCAGCTGAGTGATCGCCAGGTCGGGGGCGCCCTGGATGACGAACATCGCAGCCATGCCGTATCCGACCGCTCCGACCAACAGGACCGCATCCATGCGCCTTCGAGCGCGGGTCGCTGCGAGCGCTGCGGCGACCATCACCACTGCGACCAGCAGCTGAGCCGGCGACTCGGCGACGACCAGGCCCGGCAGGTCGAATCCGGCCAGTAGTGGCACCAGCGGCAGCGCCACGACGGTGACGAGGATGATTCCGAGGTAGATGGGCAGTGACCCGTGCTGCACTGCTGCTGTCAGCAGGTCGGCTCCTTCGAGCACCCCTTTGAGCACTGCGTCGTAGGCACCCTGGGCACTCAGCAACCGTGGGAGACGCCCCTGGGCGCGCTCCACCCGACGCCGGCCGACGAACAGCAGTGCACCGCCGCAGATCGCCGCCACCGACATCGCGAGAGCGGGGGTGAGGCCGTGCCACAGAGCCAAGTGCTCGTGGGGTTCACCCAGGTGCAACGACTCGGTGGCGAGGTCGATCAGGGGCTCGAGCAGCGCCGGGAAGAGACCCGCGGCGAGACCCGCCACGGCCAGCAGCGCGGCAGGTGCGACGAACCGGACCGGGGGGACGGGCGCGTCCCGTACGACCGCCTCGGGCCGCTGGGTGTGCTCGGCTGGACCGAACGCACCCCAGACGAACCTCGCGCTGTATGCCACGGTGAACATGGCGCCGACCACGACCGTGGCGAGCAGCCACGGCCCCCACCGGTACTCGACCTCGCCCAGTGCGGCCAGGGCCGACTCCTTGGCGACGAAACCGACCAGCGGCGGGATGCCTGCCATCGACGCGGCGGCCAGCACCGCGCTCGTCGCAGCGAGCGGCCAGCGACGGCCGAGGCCTGACAGGTGACGCAGGTCGCGCGTGCGGGTCTGGTGGTCGACGACGCCCACGACCATGAACAAGGACGCCTTGAACACGCCGTGGGCCACCAGCAACAGACAGCCAGCAGCCGCGGCCGAGGTCGTCCCGACACCGAACAGCAGGGTCATGAGACCCAACTGGCTGATCGTGCCATGGGCCAGCAGGGCCTTCAGGTCGTGCTGGCGCAAGGCGCGGTACCCACCGACGATCATCGACGCCGCACCGGCGCCGATGACGACGGGGCGCCACCCCACCGAGGTGGCGAACGACGGGGTGAACCGTGCGATCAGGTAGACACCCGCTGTAACCATGGTCGCGGAGTGCAGGAAGGCGCTGACCGGCGTCGGAGCGGCCATCGCCCGCGGAAGCCACGAGTGGAACGGGACCTGGGCCGATTTCGTGAGCGCCCCGACGAGCACCAGCAGGAGTGCCACATCGACCACCCGCCCGGACGGGGGCTCGGCTAGCAGGGCCGTCATCGACCAGGTCCCGGCCGACTCGCCGAGCACGATGAACCCCCCGAGCATCGCCAGGCCTCCCATACCGGTGATCAGCAACGCCTGACGCGCACCCGAGCGCGCTGGCGCACGCTGGTCGTCGGTTCCGATCAGCAGGTAGGACGCGACCGAGGTGAGCTCCCAGAAGAGGAACAGCGCGAACAGGTCCTCGGCGAGCACCAGGCCGACCATCGCCGCGGCGAACAGGAGCATCGTCGTGCCGAACCGGCCCAGCGCCGGATCGTCGTCATGGAAGTACGAACCGGCGTAGAGGAAGACGAGTGCGGCTACTCCGGCGATGAGCAGGACCATCAGCAGCGACAGCCCGTCCAGTCCGAGTCCCAACGTGAGTCCCAGGGCGGGTACCCACTCGACGGTCCAACGAGGACCGCGGCCTGCGGCCACGGCCGACCAGTTGGCCCCGGCCCAGACGAGCACACCCAGCGGAGCCAACGCCGCCACGTGGAACGCCCGCGTGCCGAGCACCCGCACGAGCGCTGGCATCACCATCGCGGCGACGGCAAGCAGGATCAGCGGTGTCAGCAGCGGGACCCCCTCTCGGGACGCGGTCGGAGACGACGCCGACCAGACTTCCCGGCACACCAGATGGGTGGAGAGGCTAGCTGAGGGGGTCGACCCGCCCGTTCACCGCTCGGGATCCAACACGTGCATCAGCGCCCGTCGGATCTCGTCCTGGTGGTCGGTGTCGGTCACCTTCTCCCCGCTGGCATCGGTCACGTAGAACGTGTCGACCACGTCACCGCCCATCGTGTGGATCTTCGCCGACGACACGTCCAGGTCCATGTCGGCCAGAGCCCTCGTGAGGTCGTGCAGGAGTCCGAACCGGTCCGGTCCCACCGCCTCGAGCACCGTAGCGAACGACGCCGTGTCGTTGTCGAAACGGACCCTGGGCGGGAACTGGCTGACACCAACGGTCGCGCGACGCCGAACTGACCTGGCGCGCTCGTCAAGTCGTGCCTGAATGGCCAGGCGACCCTCGAGGGCCCGGACGATGTCTCGCTCGACTGTCTCCCACGGCACCACGTCCGATCCGTCGAGGGCCACGCGGAACTCGTCCAGGGCGACGCCGTCCTCGGACCAGGCGTTCGCCTCGATCACGTCGAGTCCGTGCAGCGAGAGGGCGCCGGCGATCCGGAAGAACAGCCCTCGTCTGTCGGGACTGACGACGGTCAGCCGGTCGCCGTCGGCGCGCACCTGCAGGCCGTCTGCGGCCATGAGCTCCCGCTGGCTCGGAGTCGGGAACCCCGTATCGCTGCCCGAGCCCGGTGTGGTTCCGGACACCTCGGCGGCGTCGCCGATCAGCGCCTGCGCCACCCGGGTCGCGAGCTGATCGACGAGCTGTGCCTTCCAAGGACCCCAGGCGGTCGGACCGGTTGCCAGCCCGTCGGCCTCCGACAACGCCCGCAGCAGAGCCAGTCTCTCGGGAGTGCCCACGGCGTCAACGACCAGTTGCACCGTCGCCGGGTCGTCCAGATCTCGGCGGGTGGCGACATCGCTCAGCAGCAGGTGCCTGCGAGCCAGGAACGCGATCGTGTCTACGTCGTCGCCGTCGAACCCCATGCGGGTAGCGACCACCGACGCCATACGTGCGCCGACCTCACTGTGGTCCCCGGGGAGCCCCTTGGCGATGTCGTGCAGGAGTGCCCCGACGACGAGCAGGTCGGGTCGAGGTGTCCGATGTGCCACAGATGCCGCCTCGGCGCTGCACTCGAGCAGGTGGCGGTCCACGGTGTAGCGGTGGAACACGTTGCGTTGGGGCAGGCTCCGCACCGCGTCCCACTCAGGCAGCAGTGTCTCCCACAGTTGGACCTGGTCGAGGGTTTCGATCACCGGGATCGACGCCGGTCCGTGCAGCAACAGGTCGACGAACAGTCTCCGCGCCTCCTGGGGCCACGGTTCGGGGATCGGGGGGAGCGAGGCCAGGAGCCGGAGCGTGGCAGGGTCGATGCGCCGGCCGCAGCGAGCGGCACCGAGCGCGACGTGCAGCAACGCGAACGGATCCTCGGGTGGCGATTCGGGGTCGGCCAGACCGACTCGCCCGTTGCGCAGCACCACTCCGCTGCCGAGCTGGCGTTCACGACGGAGCCGGTCCCTGAGGCCACCTCCCGAGCGCAGGTCGATGTTGTCCCAGTTCTCGTCGCTGACCCAGGCGATCGCCCTGCCCGCGCCGGCCACGCGGGCCATCAGTGCGTCGGCATCGGCGTCTCCCGTACGAGCGGCGACCTCGTCCTGGTCGGCCAGCATCAGGCGATCACCCGGTTTGGGCGAGATCCTGTGCAGCTCGATACGCACCGCCAGGAGCGTGTCGTGGTGGGCCTCCAGCGAGGCGGCGATCATCGGGTCGACCTCTGCACCGGCGGCCACCGCCCACTGCAGGGCGTGGACGTCGCGGAGCCCTCCGCGGCCGTCCTTCAGGTCGGGCTCGAGGTCGAACGCGACCTCGCCGGCGCTCTCGTGTCGCTCCGAAACCGAACGGCTCAGCACCTCGAGCCAGCGACGGCCACGACGTCGCCATGCGGCGCGTGACTTCTCGATCAGCTCGTCGCTGAGTCGAACGTCACCGGCCAGGTGCCTGGCGCTGAGCAACGCCGTCGCCGTCTCCAGGTCATCAGCCGCGAGCGTGAGCGTGTCCCGCACGGTGCGCACGGCGTGGCCGAGCTTCAGTCCCTCGTCCCAGATCGGGTACCAGAGTGCGTCCGCCACCGCTGAGACCTCGTCGGTGCCCCGGTCGTAGACCAACAGCAGGTCCAGATCGGACTGGGGAGCCAACTCCCCCCTGCCCTGACCACCGACGGCGACCAGGGCGATCCCCCGACCATCGATGCCCGCTTGCTCGACGGCGTGATCGAAGAGCGACACGAGCCACTCGTCGATCAGAGCGGTGTACGACCGACAGAACGCTCGACCAGCGAGCGTTCTGTCGGCCAGGATGTCGCTGCGTAGCAACGATGGTGGCATCGGGTTGCGGCGACGCTCAGATGGCGTCGCTACCCCTCTCGCCGGTGCGGATCCGCACGATCTCGTCGACCGCGGTGACCCAGATCTTGCCGTCACCGATCTTGTCGGTGCTCGCTGCCGTCGCGACTGCCTCGATCACTCCGGCGACGTCGTCGTCGTCGACCACGACCTCGACCTTAAGCTTCGGCAGGAAGTCCACCTGGTACTCGGTGCCGCGGTAGGTCTCGGTGTGACCTCCCTGGCGTCCGAACCCACGGACCTCGCTGATCGTGATCCCGACGACCCCCGCGCCCTTCAGCGCGGTCTTCACGTCGTCGAGCTTGAACGGCTTGATGATGGCGGTGACCAGTTTCATGTGTGTTGCCTCTCGTTCTTGTGGCTGTGACGCTCTGTTGCTGTCCGGCTCACGCCCGGCCCATGGTGACTTCACCGAAGTTGTACGCCGACTCGGCGTGCTCGGCGTTGTCCAGACCCGCAGCCTCGGTCTCCTCCGAGACCCGCAGACCGATCGTCGCCTTGATCGCCAGCAGGATCAGTGCCGTCACGACACCCGAGTACACGATCGTGACACCATTGGCGATCGCCTGCTCGAGCAGCAGAGTCGCACCGCCGCCGTAGAACAACCCGCTCATGTGCTCGGCGCCGAAGTACTCGGCATCGGCGAAGAGGCCGATCATCAGCGATCCGACGAGTCCACCGACGAAGTGCACGCCGACGACGTCGAGCGCATCGTCGTAACCGGCCTTGAACTTGAGCTGGACTGCGAAGCAGCAGATGACACCCGCAGCGAGGCCGATCCAGATCGACGACATCGACGACACGTAGCCAGCGGCTGGGGTGATCGCCACCAGGCCTGCGACGATGCCCGAGGCAGCGCCCAGGTTCGTGAAGTGGCCGTCCTTGATGCGCTCGATGACGGCCCAGGCGAGACCAGCGGCGGCAGCTGCCAGGAAAGTGTTCATGAAGGCCTGCACCGCGGTGCCGTCGGCGTTCACAGACGAGCCGGCGTTGAACCCGAACCAACCGAACCACAGGATGCCGGTACCGATCATGACGAGCGGCATGGAGTGCGGCGGGTGCCCCTCTGTCGGCCAGCCCTTGCGCTTGCCGAGGATCAGCACGGCGACCAGAGCCGCGATGCCGGCGTTGACGTGGATTGCGGTGCCGCCTGCGAAGTCGAGCGAGCCGCGCACACCCAGCCAGCCGCCGTACACCCACTTGAACACCGGGGCGAACACCAGGAGCATCCACACGGGAGCGAAGACCGCCCAGGCGGCGAACTTCATGCGATCGGCCACGGCTCCGGAGATCAGTGCCGGGGTGATGACCGCGAACATGCCCAGGAAGGCGACGAGCATCAGCTCGTCCACTCCGGCCTGGGTCGTCAGGTTGAGGTTGCCGAGGAATGCTGCATCGAAGCCGCCGAACCAGGACGCATCGAAGTTCCCCCCGGCTATCGAGTACCCGATGACCACCCACAGGATCGGGATGATCAGGAGGCACCAGAAGTTCATCATGAGCATGTTCAGCACGTTGCGGCTTCTGTCCATGCCGCCGTAGAAGAACGCAAGCCCCGGAGTCATGAACAGTACGAGTGCTGCTGATATCAGCAACCACCCGTCTGCGGTGAGCGTTTCTGCCATCTTTCTTTCGGACCCTTCTAGCTCGGGGCACAGCGGTTGCGCCCTGTCGAGGAGGCAACGTACGGACGTCGTGTTTCGGCTCTGTTTCCCCCGGCGGGCCGTTCGGTTACGTCTGCTCGGCAGGTACCGCCAACTCCTAGGATCTGCGACATGACCATCCGCACCGACTGCCGGCACTACTCGCGCCGCACGCTGCAACGGGACGAGGTCGTTCAGCGGTGCCGTCTCCAGATGGCCGAGGACGCCCCGTTCTCGTGTCCGGACGATTGCCTGTTCTTCGAGGAACGCCCCGTGATCGACGGGGGCTGGTCGTTCACCCCTGGGACTACCTGAGCCCCTGTGTACGTCGGCGCGCCAGGTGCACGTACGCCTTGGCCGCACCCCACCGCAAGGCCACCTCACCCAGTGCGGGGTCGAGCTCGGCGAGCGACGCAGGCGACAGCGAGTACGGGTCGTCAGGGAACGCGCGCTCGTCGAACTCGTCACGTCGCTCGGGTGGCACCCCCAGCTCGGCCAGGAGCCGGGTGGGGAACCTGACGCCTTCCCTGACCACCGCCAGCGGCGTGCTGCGCTGGTCATCGATGTCCGATCCGAGCAGCTCGCGCAGCCTGGGAACCACCTCGGCACGACAGCCAGCGACCGCTCGGCCCACGAGATCCTGCGTCTCGTCGTCCAGCTCGGTTCCCACCGCAGCACAGCGATCACGCACGCATCGCTCGACCCATCCTCCGAGCGCAGAGTCGACGCCGTCCACCAACTCCGCAGCGTAGAGGCTGAGCTGCATCTCGTCGTCGCTCGCCCCGCCGGTGTCAGTCGCCATCGTTTCGCTCCGCCGTCATCGGCGGCTCCAGCTCAGGTGGAGCCGGTAGATCGGCCACCGGCTCGCCCAACGAGGTGTCCAGCACGGCCGGGAGCCTGTCACCCTCGCAGGCGAGCGCGATGTAGCTGTCGACGAGTGCCACCTCGGGGGTGCAGGGAAGCAGCCGGGCGCTGAGCGCCGTCACCCGTGGCGGGTGACCGTTGCGCTGGAGGTACGGGCTCTCGAGCACCAGCTCGTCGCCGTCGACACGAAGCTTCGCCGGCTCGTCGTCGGGTCCCACGACCAGCCGTCCGTCGACGAGGCTGACATCGACGCCCATGGCGTCGCCGACAGCGGCAGGCGCCAGCAGCAGTCGGAACGAGCCTCGCTCGATAGCGCTGACACCGAGCGACCCGGCCGCCAGATCGGGCTCCACCGCCAGACCCTCGAGCACGTAGTTGGCGCGAGCCACCTGCATCCCTGCCACGTCGACGCCCTCGACCCGGACCGTGACCTCGTCGATGGAGCCGCCGAGGAGCGCCCGCAGGACGACCGGCTCCCACCAGCTCCCGCCGAGTTCCACCGTCGCTCCGTCGACTCCCTGGTCGGCGAGCATCTCGGCAGCGGTCCGCTCGACGACCCTGCGGCCGACGACCTCGACGACCACCACACCGCCCGCGACCAGAGCGAGGATGCCGGCCACCGCCAACACCGGCCAGCGGCGGTTGCGCCCCGGCAGCTGAGCTTCCTCGCCGCCGGTCATCGGCGACTCAGGCACCGATGCGGGCGAGCACCACCTCGGGTGATTCGATCATCCCGACGTAGAAGGTGCCGAACTCGCCGTACTGGGCCGACGCCTCGTCGTAACGCATCGTGTACACGATGTCCTTGACGTCGTCGGGACGCTGACAGAACAGCGTCACCCCCCACTCGTAGTCGTCCAGCCCGGTGGATCCGGTCACGAGCTGGGTGACACGGCCGGCGAACTTGCGCCCCGAGGAGCCGTGTTCGTACATCAACTCCTTGCGGCGCTCGAAGTCGAGCTCGTACCAGTTGGCCCCGACGTTGCGACGCTTGGACATCGGGTAGAAGCAGAAGACCGGCTTCCCTTCGGGTGGCAGCTGTGGGTAGAGGCGAGCCTGCTGGGTCTCTGAGGGAATGCCCTTGGCGTACTCGGAGACCTCTGTCAGTGAGACGTAGGAGTCGACCAGGATCAGCCCCGAGTCCACCAGCGCCGTCTGCAGGTCACGCAGGCTCCACTGGTCCGGGGACAGTGCCAGGACGGCCAGGTCGGCCTTGTGCCCCAGGAGTGCAGCCGTCACGACCTGGTCGTCACCGCGTTGACCGGCGGAGATGGCTGAGAGGACCTCGTCCCGGTCGCACAGTGGGCCGACCTGGAAGAAGAGGTGCAGCACGGCCGTGCCGATGGAGGGTGAGGACGGCTGGGTCATGGACGGAGTCTATGGCCCCACACCCACCACCCGACATAGGGGTCGTCGCCGACAAACCTTGTCGTCCTGGCGCCCAGGAAAGCGGACTCAGAAGAGGGCAGAGAGCTCCGTGACTCCGTATACGAGTGCGACCACGACGACCAGCACACCGAACCACAGGCGCACACGGTGCTCCGCTGCACCGATGGTCAGATGCGCTCCGATCTGAGCTCCCGGAACGACACCGGCCATGAGCGGCAGCGCGAAACGCCAGTCGACGTGGCCCAGCAGCACGTGGGTGACCAACGCCGGGACCGAGAAGATCGCGACCGCGACCAGACTCGACGCCACCGCCCGTTTCATCGGGATACGCAGCGGGCCCGTCATCGCGGGCACCATCACGATGCCGCCGCCGACGCCCAGGAGTCCCGCCACGAAGCCGGATGCCGCACCGACGATCGCGATCAGCCCCATGGAAGGCCGCGGGCCGAGGGTGTCGGGGTGTCCGGGAGCAGTGGACAAGCCATCTGCCTCCTCGGACGCGTCGGACCCATTCGACCCGCCGGACCCGTCGACCGCGGATGTGTCCGCTCCCCTGGCGACCGACACACCCGACCACAGCATCAGCGCTGCGGTGAGCACCATGAGCGGGCGCCCGCCCACGAGATCCGACACCCAGGCGCCGCCGAGCGCGAACAGCGACCCGGTCACACCCAGACCGATCGCCAGGCGCCACTCGACCAGACCGGCCTTCGCGTAGCGGACCGAGCCTGAGATCGCACCGGGCAGGATCGCCGGCACTGTGGAGCCCACAGCCTCTATCGGTGTGGCGCCCAGCACGCGCACCGCCGGCGTCGTAACCACCGCGCCGCCGATCCCCAACAGGGCCGACAGGATGCCGGCCACCACCCCGACGACGAAGGTGGCGGCTACGGCACCCATTCAGATCGTGGCGACGATCAGAAGTCCATGTCTCCCATGCCACCGGGAGCCCCACCAGCGGCGGGCTCCGGCGCATCGGTGATGACAGCCTCGGTCGTCAGGAAGAGAGCGGCGATCGACGCAGCGTTCTGGAGTGCCGAGCGGGTCACCTTGGCAGCGTCGATGATGCCCGCCGCCACGAGGTCCTCGTACTCACCGGTGGCTGCGTTGAGCCCCTCGGACGGATTCGTCAGGCGCCGGACGTTGTCGACGACGACACCGCCCTCGAGCCCTGCGTTCTCGGCGATCTGGGTGATCGGCCCCGACAACGCCTTGGCGATGATCCGCGCTCCGGTCGCCTCGTCACCCTCGAGGGTTGCCACCAGGGCGTCGACGGACTCCTGGGCACGGAGCAGGGTCACGCCACCGCCGGCGACGACACCCTCCTCGATCGCAGCCTTGGTGGTCGACACCGCGTCCTCGATCCGGTGCTTCTTCTCCTTGAGCTCGACCTCGGTCGCGGCTCCGACCTTGAGCACGGCGACGCCGCCGGAGAGCTTGGCGAGGCGCTCCTGGAGCTTCTCGCGGTCGTAGTCGGAGTCGGTGTTGTCGATCTCGGCCTTGATCTGCGCGATGCGTCCGTCGATGTCGTCGGAGCTGCCCGCACCGTTGATGATCGTGGTCTCGTCCTTGGTGACGACGACCTTCTCGGCCTGACCGAGGAGCTCCAGACCGACGCTGTCGAGCTTCAGGCCGATCTCCTCGGAGATCACCTGACCGCCCGTGAGGATCGCCATGTCCTGGAGCATCGCCTTGCGACGCTCACCGAAGCCCGGGGCCTTGACGCTCACCGAGGAGAAGGTGCCGCGGATCTTGTTGACCACCAGGGTCGCGAGAGCTTCACCCTCGACGTCCTCGGCGACGATCACCAGCGGACGGCTGGCCTGCATGACCTTCTCGAGCACCGGAACCAGGTCACGGATGTTTCCGATCTTGCTGGCGACGAACAGCACGTACGGGTTGTCGAGGACCGCTTCCTGACGGTCCAGGTCGGAGAAGAAGAAGGGCGAGATGAATCCCTTGTCGAACCGCATGCCCTCGACCAGGACCATCTCCATGCCGAAGGTGTTGGACTCCTCGACGGTGATCACACCGTCCTTACCGACCTTGTCGATCGCCTCGGCGATCAGCTTGCCGATCTCCGGGTCGGCCGAGGAGACACCGGCGACCTGGGCGATCTGGTCCTTGGAGTCGACCTCGATCGCGACCTCGTGGATGCGGGCGACAGCCGCGTCGACCGCTGCCTCGATGCCACGCTTGACGCCAACCGGGTTGGCACCCGCTGCCAGGTTTCGCAGGCCCTCACGGACCATCGACCAGGCGAGCACGGTCGCGGTGGTCGTGCCGTCACCAGCGACGTCGTCGGTCTTCTTGGCGACCTCCTTGACCAGGCTGGCCCCGATGTTCTCGTACGGATCCTCGAGCTCGATCTCCTTGGCGATCGACACACCGTCGTTGGTGATCGTGGGTGCGCCCCACTTCTTGTCCAACACGACGTTGCGTCCCTTGGGGCCGAGGGTCACCCGCACGGCGTCAGCGAGCTGGTTCATGCCGGACTCGAGCTTGCGGCGTGCGTCGTCGTCGAACGAGATCGTCTTGGACATCGGGGCCTCCGTTGGTGAATCTGTCGCCGGTGTCGACCTGGCACTCTACATGGTCGAGTGCTAACAGGTCACCGCGAGTCAGTTGTAGTCGCGACTGTCGCGCACCACGACCATGCTCGCCGCCGGGTCATCCGGGTCCAGGTACACCTCGATGTCGCCGGATGCGGTCACCTCACCGGCCGGCTGCTCCTGCTCGGTCCCGTCCTCGATCTTGGCGGGGTCGACAACGTCGCGCAGTCCGATCAGCCCTGCGGCAAGGATCGACGCACCCGCCGACGAGCGGAACCTGCGAGGGATGCGTGATGCATCCGACGGCGGCCGGACCGGCAACACGGTGCCGGCGATCGACGGGTCCAGCTCGTCGGACATCGGGGCTCAGCCGCCGGCGACCGCCGGGATGATCGAGACGGTCTCGCCGTCTGGTACCGGCGTGGCCGCACCGTCGAGGTAACGCACGTCGTCGTCGGCGACGAACACGTTCACGAACCGACGGAGGTTTCCCTCGTCGTCGAAGAGCCGCTCCTTGAAGCCCGGGTGCGCACCGTCGAGCGCTCCGAGCACCTCGCCCACGGTCGCTCCCTCGACCTGGACCTGTGACTGGCCTCCGGTCAGGGTGCGCAGGGTCGTGGGGATGCGGATTGTCACGCTCATTCGGGGAGTCCTCCTGTGCCCGGCTGTGAGCGGGCGATCGTATCGTGACCGCAACCCGCCGGGCACCCCGCGACTTCCCGCGCATGAACAGCACCGGTTTGAAGCAACTACCGTGGACTGGTTCCGGGTCGGGCGTGGACTGGTCCGGATCGGGTTCGACCAGGTCGGAGGAGGGCGGCGCATGAGCACCACATCACTGCAGCTGGACACCTCCTCCACACCGATCAGGACGTTCCACCACTCCGAGTTTCCGCTGGAGCGGATCCTGGCAGCCAAGGGCTCCACGACCGTCTCCGTATGCCTGCCAGCGCGCAACGAAGCTGCCACGGTCGGCTCGATCGTGGCCATTCTGCGCGAACACCTGCTCGACCCGGGAGCGATCGACGAGATCGTCGTCCTGGACGACCACTCCGACGACGCAACCGCTTCTGTGGCCGCCGAGGCCGGAGCCCGGGTCGCCGACGCGGCAGGGGTCCTCCCGGGCTACGGAAGCGGCCACGGCAAGGGCGAGGCGCTGTGGAAGTCGCTGTTCGTCACCGACGGCGACATCGTGATCTGGTGCGACAGCGACATCACCGAGTTCGGCCCCCGCTTCGTGACCGGTCTGCTGGGCCCGCTGCTGTGCGAACCCGGCGTCGACCTGGCCAAGGGCTACTACCGCCGCCCGCAACGTGAACGCGAGGGAGGCGGCCGGGTGACCGAGCTCGTCGCACGCCCGCTGCTGTCCCTCTACTACCCCCAGCTCGCCGCGCTGCACCAACCGCTCTCGGGCGAGTACGGCGGGCGTCGCGACGTGCTCGAACGGCTGCCGTTCTTCCGCGGCTACGGCGTCGACATCGGACTCCTCATCGACCTCGCCGACCTCGTCGGGATCGATGGGCTGGTGCAGGTCGACCTGGACATCCGCATGCACCGCAACCGTTCGTTGAGCGATCTGGGACCGCAGGCGACGGCGATCCTCCAGACGGTGCTCTGCCGGCTGGACCCCGAACTGACACCCACTGTCGCCGAGCTGATCCGCCCCGGCCAGGACCCCACGACCGTCGATGTCAGCGAGCGGCCACCGATGCTCCAGGTGCCCGACTACCGCGCGCGCCGGGCTGCGTCGAGCACCAACTGAGCGACACCACCCAGACAGTCCAGAACCTCGCTGACCGCACGCTCACGTCCGAAGGTCGCCGTCAGCGACACCGTCGGTATCCGACTTTCCATGCCGTCGAACGCCTCGCCGACCACCGCGACTGCCGGTACTCCCGCCGCCTCAGCCATCGCCTGGACTCCCCCGACCACCTTGCCGTCGAAGGACTCCTCGTCGAGGAACCCCTCGCCCGTCACGACCAGGTCCGCCGCAACGATGAGCTCGTGCAGACCGACCTGTTCGGCGACGAGCTCGAAGCCCGCGAGTAGTCGAGCGCCGGCGCACGCGAGGCCTCCGGCCAGTCCACCGGCCGCACCGGCCCCCTCGAGTCGGGTCACGTCGACGCCGTAGTCGTCGCGGTAGACCTCGACCAGGCGTTCCAGGCGTCTCTGGAGCAGATCCACTTGAGCGGGGGTTGCTCCCTTCTGCGGGGCGAACACCCTCGCAGCGTCGACGAAGCCGAGCCGGACGTCGCAGGCGACCTCGATCTGGAGCCGGCGATAGCGGTGCAGCGGAGCCATCGCCCTCAACGCTCCCAGGCCGCCATCGGTCGTGGCTGAGCCGCCGACGGCCACGACGATGTGCCGTGCTCCGGCGTCGACCGCTGCCGAGATCAGTTCCCCGGCACCGTAGGTGGATGCCGCCACCGCGTCGTTGCCCTCGGCGCCTCCGACCAGGGCGAGCCCGCAGGCCTGAGCCGTCTCGATGACAGCGGTGGATCCGGACAGTCGCCAGCGAGCCTCGACGTCGTCACCCAGGGGCCCGGTCACCATCGTGGTCCGGTTCGGTCCGCCGAACGCGTCGAGGGTCCCCTCACCTCCGTCGGCGAGCGGACGAGTTGTCACCTCATGGCCCAGGGCGACCAGACCGGCGGCGATCGCGTCAGCCGCTCCGGCTGCTGACGCCGTGCCCTTGAACTTGTCCGGTGCCACGACGATCCGCACGACCGTTCAGCGTAGGGGCCTGTCCTAACGTCGAGTCGATGTCTCCCAACCAGGACCGCCCTGTCGTCATCGCCTCGAACCGCGGACCGCTGACGCACCGACTCGTCGACGGTGTGCCGGTCGCGCGCCGCGGTGGCGGCGGTCTCGTCTCCGGACTCGCTCCCCTGGTGGAGAGCGGTCGTGCCACATGGATAGCGGCCGCGCTCAACGACGCCGACCGAGTCGCGTCCAGGGGAGGAATCGCCAGCGGTGACGGGATGTCCGCCCACCTGCTCGACCTCGACCCCGAGGACCACCGCCTGGCCTACGACGTGATCAGCAACGAGACGCTGTGGTTCGCACATCACGGGATCTTCGACCGGACCTACTCGCCCTCGTACACCGACGACTGGTGGGACGCATGGGAGGCGTACCGCCGCGTCAATCGCTGCTTCGCCGACGCTGTGGTCGAACTCGCACCTGACGACGCCGTGGTGCTGGTCCAGGACTACCACCTGACACTGCTGGCACCGACCGTACGGGATCGCAGGCCGGACCTGTCCCTGGTGCACTTCCATCACACGCCGTTCGCCGGTTCGAACGGACTGCGGGTACTCCCCCCGGCGGCGCACGACGAGCTCCTGGGCGCGCTCGCACGCCACGACGCCTGCGGGTTCCACACCGACGCCTGGTGCGCGAACTTCCTCGAGTCGAGGGAGAGCTGGCCGACGGGAGCGGACCCGCGGGTATTCGCCTCGACCCTGTCCAGCGATGCTGCAGCTCTGCGGGCGACCGCCGAGTCGGAGCAGTGCATCTCGGCGGGCGAGGCACTCGACGAGCTCGTCGGTGAACGCCGCTTGATCGTGCGGGTCGACCGCATGGAGCTGTCCAAGAACATCGTGCGCGGCTTCGACGCCTACGACCTGCTCCTGGCGGAGCGTGCGGACCTGCGCGGCGCAGTCACCTTCCTCGCCTGCTGCTACCCCTCGAGGGAGAGCGTGCCGGCGTACGCCCAGTACCGCCGGGAGGTACAGGCCGCCGCCGACCGGGTCAACGAACGTTGGGCCACCGACGACTGGCTACCGGTGCGGCTGGAGACCGACGACGACTACCCCCGGTCGGTCGCAGCACTCGCCCGCTACGACGTGCTCCTCGTGAACCCGGTGCGCGACGGCCTGAACCTGGTCGCCAAGGAAGGCCCGCTCGTCAACCGCTGCGACGGCCAGCTGGTGCTCTCCACGGAGGCCGGCGCGTTCCACGAGCTCTCCGGGGCGGCTGACGGGATCCACCCGTTCGACCTGGCAGCCACCGCACGAGCCATCGCCGCTGCCCTCGACCGATCGCCTGCGGAGCGCCACGATCGCGCAGAACGATTGGCGTCCGCCGCCGGCGCCAGGACGCCGGCGGACTGGCTGGCCGACCAGCTCGCGGCCGCAGGCTGAATCAGCCCGGGTCAGCGCAGCAGTTGGCGCAGGAGTTCGAGCGCGCCGACCGGTCCGTCGACGAGCATGTCGGCGGCGTCGGTCACCTCGGATGACGTCTCGGCACCCTGGACGGCCACCGCCAGTGTCACCCGACCCTGCTCTGCCAGCTCGTCGAGCTGGCGGAACGCGGCCAGGTCTCCCACGTCGTCACCCAAGAACACGACCGGCCCGGCGTGACCATCGGCCAGCCCTCGCAGCACGGTGCCCTTGTCGGTATGCACGTCCGGATGGAGCTCGACGCTCATCTTGGCGGGGCGGACAGACAGACCGGTCCGCTCACCGAGCTGAGCAGCTAGCCGCTCGGTCTCAGGGCCGGTACCTGGTCGCCTGCGGTAGTGCAAGGTGAGCGAGAGACCCTTGTCCTCGACCTGCACGCCCTCCGGCACGAGTGCGAGTGCTTCGGTCGCAGCCATGGCGACGAGCCCACGCCAACGTTCGGAGTCCGGATCGTCGATCAATCGACCGCCGCGGAGGGTCTCCAGTCCATAGAGCCCGACGAGGGTCACCGACCCGGGCACATGCGGACGGAGGAACGACAACGGTCTCCCGGAGATGACCGCTACCTCGCGCGCGCGACGACTCATCGCATCGAGCACCTCGGCCGCACCGTCGACGGGGCGGGCAGATGCCGGGTCGTCGACTATGGGGGCGAGCGTGCCGTCGAAGTCGGTGGCTATCAGTGCGTCGCTGAGAGCCGTCCTGACGGTCTCGATCGAAGCTCGACCCACGTGGTCGGGCCGGATCTCAGCCGGTGGTCGTGGTCGTGGCCGACGACCCCGAACTGGTTGTCCCTGCGGTCGTCGTGGTTGTGGCGCTGGTACCGGAGCTCTGCAACACGTTCTGGACGTCGGGGCCGAGCAGCACGACGACGTTGGTGTCGGCAGGAAGGTCGGCAGGGTTGCGAGCGAGCTGTGTGCCCTCTGGCAGCGGCTGGACCGCAGCATCGTCAAGACCCAGCAGCTGGGCGATGGCAGCTGCGTCGGCCTCGTACCCCGGCGCGTAGTAGACGGTCGTCGTCTGCACCTGGGTGGCAGCGGTGGCTGCGGTCGCGCCCGTGTAGCCACCGGCAACACTGAGGAACTGCTGTCCGCTCGCGGCGTACCCGTTGACACCCGCACCGTTGAGCACGACGACCTTGAGCGACGCCGGCGCAACGCTCGTCGCCGGTGGGGGTTCGGTCGTGGTCGTCGTGGTCGACTGGGTGGACGAGCCGCTGTCGGACTCGATCTCCAGCGACGTGTCGGACTGGTCGAAACCGACCCCTCCACCCTTGATCAGCAGGACTGCACCGAGCACCACGGCGACGACGACGAGGATGGTGCCTCGCGTTACGGGGTTCGGGGCGGGGGCGCTGGGCCGCTGCGGACGCGGACGCTGCGTCGTGGTCATGGCGATGACCCTACTAGTCGCGTCCCACCCGAGTCAGTGGTGCTCAGCGCACGAACTCGACCCGAGC
>CAYVDN010000043.1:0-26060 GCA_964450685.1 uncultured Microthrixaceae bacterium | reverse complement strand
GAGGAGTACGTCGACTACCTCATCGAGGACTGGAAGATCCGCGACTACCTGATGAACAAGCTGCCGAACGCAGCTATCAGCCGTGTGGAGATCGAGCGCACCCGCGACCGCCTTCGTGTCGACGTGCACACCGCACGTCCGGGGATCGTCATCGGTCGGCGTGGAGCCCAGGCCGATGAGCTCCGTGCGGACCTGACAAAGATGACGGGCAACCCGAAGGTCCAGCTGAACATCCAGGAGATCAAGCAGCCCGAGGTCGATGCTGCGCTGATCGCCCAGGGTGTGGCTGACCAGCTCGCCAACCGTGTCGCCTTCCGCCGTGCCATGAAGCGCGCAGTTCAGAACGCACAGAAGGCGGGTGCCCTCGGTATCCGCGTTCAGTGCTCAGGCCGCCTCGGAGGCTCCGAGATGGCCCGGACCGAGTGGTACCGCGAGGGCCGTGTGCCGCTG
Organism: uncultured Microthrixaceae bacterium; assembly: GCA_964450685.1. GTDB lineage: Bacteria > Actinomycetota > Acidimicrobiia > Acidimicrobiales > Microtrichaceae > JBAOHV01. The sequence goes on along the minus strand of CAYVDN010000043.1, from coordinate 25,610 downwards.
CACACGCTCCGCGCCGACATCGACTACGGCTTCCGTGAGGCCCGCACGACCTACGGTCGCATCGGTGTGAAGGTCTGGATCTACAAGGGCGACATCCTTCCGTACAAGAGCACGGACGAGCAGAAGATCGCCAAGGAAGCAGCGATGGCCGTCGGCGACACCGCCGGCGCCGACCGCCCCCGTGTCGTCTCGTCGCGGCCCGAGGTCGAGGCCGCCGCAGCTGCCGAGTCCGCTCCTGCTGCACCCGCCGACTCCGACGACGAGGTGAAGCCGCTCATCGGTGAGGCAGACCCGGAGTTCGAACGCCTTCTCGCAGAGGAGGAGGAGATCGAGCGCTCCACCCGCGAGCATCACGAGACGCCGCATTTCCGCCCCGGGGACGGTGACTGAACATGTTGATGCCCAAGAAGGTCAAGCACCGCAAGACCCATCGTGGCCGACTCACCGGCACGTCGAAGGGCGGCACCGAGCTGAACCACGGCCAATACGGGATCCAGGCTCTCGAACCCGGCTGGATCACTGCCCGCCAGATCGAGGCCTCCCGTATCGCCATGACCCGCCACATCAAGCGCGGCGGCAAGGTCTGGATCAACATCTTCCCGGACAAGCCGATCACGCAGAAGCCCGCCGAGACCCGTATGGGTTCCGGCAAGGGCAATCCAGAGCGCTGGGTCGCTCCGGTTCGTCCGGGTCGGGTGCTCTTCGAGCTCACCTATCCGGATGAGGCGACAGCACGGGCTGCGCTCAACCGAGCGATCCAGAAGCTGCCGATCAGGGCACGGATCATCAGCAGGGAGGAGTCCATCTGATGGCGAAGCTCGTTGCACGTGACCTCGGTGACGCCGAGTTGATCGGCCGTATTGCAGAGGAGAAGGACCGGCTCTTCAAGCTCCGGTTCCAGCTCGCGACCGGACAGCTGGAGAACTCAGCCCGGATCGCTCAGACGAAGAGGGACATCGCCCGGCTCAACACCGAGCTGCGGGCCCGTGAGATCGCCGCGGCCGAAGCGGCGACAGGAGGTGAGGCGTGATGAGCGAGACAGCTCCGACTGCGCCGGAACGCAGCGCACGCAAGGTGCGCGAGGGAATCGTGACCTCCGACAAGATGGATCGCACCGCCGTCGTCACGGTGACCGAGCGTGTTCGTCACGCCCGGTACAACAAGACGGTCCAGCGTGCGAAGAAGCTCTACGTCCACGACGAGACCAACGATCTGAGCATCGGGGACCGTGTTCGGGTCATGGAGACCCGCCCCACCTCCAAGCTCAAGCGCTGGCGCGTCGTCGAGGTCCTGGAGCGTGCCCGATGATCCAGCAGGAGTCACGGCTCCGTGTGGCCGACAACTCGGGTGCCCGAGAGGTGCTCGTGATCAAGGTCCTGGGCGGATCGAAGCGTCGGTACGCCTCGATCGGCGATGTGTTCGTCGCGACTGTCAAGGATGCTCTCCCCGGCGCTGCCGTCAAGAAGGGTGACGTGGTCCGCTGCGTCGTCGTGCGAGTGAAGAAGGAGAAGCGGCGTGCCGACGGCAGCTATATCCGCTTCGACGAGAACGCGGCTGTGTTGATCAACGATCAGCGTCAGCCCCGCGGTACCCGCATCTTCGGCCCCGTTGGGCGTGAACTTCGTGACAAGAAGTTCATGCGCATCGTCTCGCTCGCCCCGGAGGTGATCTGACATGAAGATTCGCAAGGGTGACCGCGTCCGGGTGCTGACGGGCAAGTTCCGCGGCAAGGAGGGCGAGGTCCTCGAAGTGAAGCCGAAGACCGGCCAGGTCGTGGTCGACGGCGTCAACGTCGCCAAGCGCCACCAGAAGCCGACCCGTGCCATGCAGCAGGGCGGCATCATCGACAAGATCATGCCGATCGATGCATCCAACGTCGCTCTGATCGACTCGGACGGCAAGGCGACCCGTGCCGGCTATCGGGTCGACCCCGACGGCTCCAAGACCCGTATCGCACGTCGCAGTGGAGGTGCGCTGTGAGCACGACCACCGTGCCTCGTCTGAAGGCGAAGTACAACGACGAGATCCGCGACCAGCTCAAGTCCGACCTGGATCTCGGCAACATCATGGAGGTCCCCCGCCTCGAGAAGATCGTGGTCAACGTCGGCGTCGGTGCCGCCGTGGACAACAAGGGTCTGCTCGAGAAGGTCGTTGCCGATCTGACGGTCATCGCCGGCCAGAAGCCCGTCATCACCAGGGCGAAGAAGTCCATCGCTGGTTTCAAGCTCCGTGAGGGCAACGCCATCGGCGTCAAGGTGACGCTGCGTGGTGACCAGATGTGGGAGTTCTTCGACCGGCTCGTGACGCTGGCGATCCCCCGAATCCGTGACTTCCGCGGGCTGCCGTCGAAGAGCTTCGACGGCCGAGGCAACTACACCTTCGGGGTGACCGAGCAGCTGATCTTCCCGGAGATCGATTACGACAAGGTCGATGCCTCTCGTGGCATGGACATCACGATTGTGACAACGGCGCGGAACGACGCCGAGGGCAAGGCTCTTCTGGATGCCTTCGCCTTCCCGTTCCGACGTGAAGGGGTGTGAACGATGGCTACCGAGGCTCTGAAGCAGAAGCAGCAGCGCAAGCCGAAGTACAAGGTCCGCGGGTACACGCGGTGCCGTCGCTGTGGCCGTCCCCGTTCGGTGTACCGCAAGTTCGGACTCTGCCGCGTCTGCCTGCGGGAGCTCGCCCATGCCGGCGAGATCCCGGGTGTGACCAAGGCGAGCTGGTGAGAGGAGGCGACCGATCATGACGATGACAGATCCCATCGCAGACATGCTCACCCGTCTCCGCAACGCCAACGTTGCGATGCACGACGAGGTGCTCATGCCCGCATCGAAGCAGAAGGAAGCGCTGGCCTCGGTGCTCGTCAAGGAGGGCTACATAGTCGGCTTCTCCGTCGACGACGCCACCTCAGGTCCTGGGCGCGTCCTGAAGATAGACATGAAGTACTCGCCTGAGCGTCGCCGGGTCATCTCCGGTATCCGGCGGGTCTCCAAGCCCGGACTACGGGTGTACCGCAAGCACAACGAGGTCGAGCGTGTGCTCGGTGGCCTCGGAGTGGCGATCCTGTCCACCAGCAAAGGTCTCATGACCGACCGCGAGGCTCGTCGCCAGCGTGTCGGTGGTGAAGTCCTCTGCCACGTCTGGTGACGGAGGTCTGAATGTCACGCATCGGAAAGGCCCCCATCAACGTCCCAGGTGGTGTCGACGTGCAGATATCCGGCACGAAGATCACCGTGAAGGGACCGAAGGGCGAACTGTCCCGTGAGTTGTCCGAGCTCGTCTCGGTTGCCCAGGACGGCGACACCCTCCAGGTGAACCGCGTCGACGACTCGCGCGGAGCCCGTGCGATGCACGGTCTGACGCGTTCGCTGGTCAACAACATGGTTCTCGGTGTCACCGAGGGTTTCCGCAAGGAGCTCGACATCGTCGGCGTCGGCTACCGCGCTCAGGCCAAGGGTTCCAACGCCCTTGAGCTTGCTCTCGGGTTCTCGCACCCGGTGAACGTCACCGCTCCCGAGGGCATCGAGTTCGTCGTGCCTCAGCCCACCCGCATCGAGGTCCACGGGATCGACAAGCAGTTGGTGGGCCAGGTGGCCGCCGACATCCGGGCTTGGCGCAAGCCCGAGCCGTACAAGGGTAAAGGTGTGCGCTACGTGGACGAGCACGTCCGTCGCAAGGCCGGCAAGGCCGGTAAGTGAGGCGATCGCAGTGAGCGACAAGACCAAGAAGAAGCAGGACGGGCGCAAGAGGCGCCACGCCAGGGTTCGCAAGAACGTCGCCGGCACCGCCGAGCGGCCCCGTCTGGCCGTGTTCCGTTCGAATCGTCACGTGGTGGCTCAGGTCATCGACGACTCAGCCGGACACACGGTCGCCTCGGCCAGCACCCTCGAGACGGACCTCCGTGGCGGTACAACCTCGAACTGCGAGGCGGCAGCCAAGGTGGGCGCGCTCGTCGCCGAGCGTGCGAAGGCCGCCGGGGTGCAACAGGTTGTGTTCGATCGTGGTGGCTTCCGCTACCAGGGCCGTGTGGCAGCACTTGCCACCGCAGCCCGTGAAGCAGGACTGGAGTTCTGATGGCTCTCAACAAGGACGCTGCCGACCTGCAGCTTCGCGAGTCCCGTGTCATCAACATCAATCGAGTCGCTAAGGTCGTCAAGGGCGGTCGTCGGTTCTCGTTCACCGCGCTGGTGGTGATCGGCGACGGCGCCGGCCGCGTCGGCTTGGGCTACGGCAAGGCCAAGGAAGTTCCCCTGGCCATCCAGAAGGGCACCGAGGAAGCGCGCAAGAACCTCTTCACGGTTCCGCTGGCTGGTGGCACCATCATCCATCCGGTCATCGGGATCATGGGCGCCGGAAAGGTGATGCTCAAGCCGGCAGCACCGGGTACCGGCGTGATCGCTGGCGGTGCAGCGCGCGCCATCCTCGAGGAGGCTGGAATCCACGACGTGCTCTGCAAGTCGCTGGGCTCCTCCAACTACATCAACATCGCGCGTGCGACCGTCGCCGGTCTGCAGGCTCTGCGTCGGCCGGACGAGATCGCCGCTCTCCGCGGACTCGACCCCGAGGACTGCATTCCCAAGGGCCTGCTCGAGGCGTACCGCGAGACCGAGCGCGGTCCCGCTCCCGAGCCGTTCGAGGTGGCGTGATGGCGCAGCTAAAGGTGACCCAGACGGGTTCGGCCATCGGCACCAAGCCCAAGCAGCGTGGAACGCTGAGGGCGTTGGGTCTGCGTCGGATCGGCCACACCAACACCCTTCCGGACACCCCTGACGTGCGCGGCCAGATCGCCAAGGTCCCGCACCTCGTAAGTGTTGAGGAGATCGACTGATGAAGGTCCACGATCTGAAGCCCGCCGAGGGTTCGCGCAAGGCCCGCAAGCGCGTCGGCCGTGGGGTCGGTGGTAAGGGCGGCAAGACAGCAGGCCGCGGCACCAAGGGCCAGAAGGCTCGCAACAAGGTCGCGATCGGGTTCGAGGGCGGCCAGCTGCCCCTGGCCCAGCGTGTCCCCAAGTTGCGAGGCTTCAACAACCCGTTCCGTGTGGAGTACCAGGCAATCAACCTCGATGTGATCGAGGAGTCGGGGCTCACGGAGGTCACCCCCGAGGCGCTGTATGCCAAGGGCCTCGTGTCCAAGGGCGCCCTCGTGAAGATCCTCGGCCGTGGGGAGCTGACTCGTTCGGTGACCGTCAAGGCCCACGCTGCGTCGGCCTCGGCCGAAGGGGCGATCACCGGTGCCGGCGGCTCCTTCGAGAAGCTCCCGCTCCCGTTCGCCGTCCGCCCGGCGTTCCACGGCAGCGCTCACACGAACCGCTGATCGGTTGCGGAACCCTCCATCGGGTAGGTTCCGCACCACTCATCGACCGCACAGGAGCAGGTAGCCAGTGTCTCGTCTCGGCAACATCCTCAAGGTCGAGGATCTTCGCAACAAGATCCTCTTCACCTTGTTCATGTTGGTGGTGTACCGGTTCGGTTGCTACCTCCCGGTGCCCGGCATCGATCAGAACGCGGTGCGCTCCATCGGGGAGCAGGCCCGCGAGGGCGGTGTTCTCGCGTTCCTGCAGCTGTTCTCCGGCAATGCGCTGACGCAGTTCTCGTTGTTCGCGCTCGGCATCATGCCGTACATCACCAGCTCGATCATCATGCAGATCCTGACTGTGGTGATACCCAAGCTTCAGGAGTGGCAGCAGCAGGGTGCGGTGGGGCAGCGCAAGATCACCCAGTGGACCCGCTATCTGACCATCGGCATCGCGGTGCTCCAGTCGACCGGCCTCGTCTTCCTGTTCCACAACGGCGGTGGCGGACTCGTCAGCTCCAGCGGCAGCATCGACCTGGTGCCGACGTTCACGGCGGCACGGGTGCTGCTGATCGTCACCACGTTCACTGCCGGCGCTGCCCTGCTGATGTGGATGGGGGAGCTGATCACCACCCGCGGTATCGGCAACGGCATGTCGCTGATCATCTTCTGCTCGGTCGTGTCCGGCCTGCCTGCCGCCTTCTCGGCCGTCTACGCCGCAGGCGCCTGGAAGCTGGCGGTGTTCGTTGCCTTCTTCCTGGTGATGCTTCTGTTCATCGTGTTCATGGAGCAGGGTCAGCGGCGGATCCCGGTTCAGTTCGCCAAACGTGTGGTCGGACGCCGCATGTACTCCGGTCAGAGCACGTACATCCCGCTGAAGGTGAACCAGGCGGGAATCATCCCGATCATCTTCGCCAGTGCAGTCATCAACCTTCCCGTGCTTCTCAGCCAGGTCCTGCCTGCCGATGGCTGGGGTGCGTCGGTGTCCAAGTGGATCAACGACAACCTGGCCAACACGATCAACCCGATCTACCTGACGGTGCTGGCGCTGTTCATCATCGGGTTCTCGTACTTCTACACGGCCATCGCGTTCGACCCGGTCCAGCAGGCGGACAACCTGCGCAAGCAGGGCGGGTTCATCCCCGGTATCCGTCCGGGTCCCCAGACCGAGCACTACCTGGCCAAGGTCCTCAACCGGATCACCCTGCCCGGCGCAATCTTCATAGCGATCCTCGCGATCCTGCCGACCATCCTCGTGCGCTTCCTCCTCGGTGCGAACGGCAGCGGCGCTGCCTACTCCATCGGTGGCACGTCCCTTCTCATCGCTGTCGGCGTCGCACTCGAGACGATGAAGCAGGTCGACAGCCAGTTGATGATGCGCAACTACGAAGGGTTCCTGTCGGGCAAGTGACCCCGCCCCCGGGCCGTGTCACCGACAGCGGAGGAAACGATGGAAGCGACCACACGGGCGACCACTGAGCGGCCGGTCAGGCTGCTGGTGTTCGGACGCCAGGGTGCCGGCAAGGGCACACAAGCTGTTCGGTTGGCCGAGCGATACGGCGTGCCGCACATCTCGACCGGCGACATGCTGCGCGCCGCGGTCAAGGAGGGCACCGAGTTCGGGCTCCAGGCCAAGGCCATCATGGATGCCGGACAACTCGTGAGTGACGCGGTGATGCTCGGCATCATCTCCGAGCGGCTCGCACAACCCGACGCTGCCGCCGGTTGGCTGCTGGACGGATTTCCCAGAACCGAACAGCAGGCAAAGGACCTGGTCGAGCTCGTGGGTGACGGCGGAATCGACCTGGCCCTGGATCTCGACGTCCCCGAGGACGTGGTTCTGGAGAGGATCACTGCTCGCCGTGTGTGCTCCCAGTGCGGCACCACCTACGCAGCGGGACGTGACGAGTCAGCAGACTCGGGCGTGTGTGCGAACTGTGGTGGATCAGTGGTCCAGCGTGACGACGACACCGAGACCGCCGTGCGGAAACGATTGGAGATCTACGCCGAGCAGACGCTGCCCGCTGTCCGTTGGTTCGACCGGCAGGGACTGCTGGTGACGGTGGAGGGAGTCGGTGACCCCGACGACATCGCGCAGTCACTCACCCGCGCGATCGACGACCGACTCGTCTGATCGCTGCTCGCCTGACGGCTGCTCAATCGCCGCGCAGCGTCCTGGTCCGGAGGCCGTCCAGCCTCGGGCTGTCGAGCGAGCAGATTCGAAGACCTGCGCGTCGGTCCAGCTCCAGACCCGTTCCGGGTGGGAATCCACGTTCGCCGGAACCTTGTTCCAACAGAGTGCGTCGCGGGAGTTGGCCGCCCCCAGGTGCAGAAGCACCGACAGCACTATTGCCGACAGCCAACCGATTCGGCCGAATCGACGCGGGTCGAGCGCCTCGCGGGGTCCGAAGATCGCTACGAGTGCCATCGGTCCCAACATCACCAGGGCCTCGGTCATGAACCGGGGTCCGACACTGTGACCGGCCCACCACTTCTCGGTGAACGCTGACACAGCCAGGAGGTAAGCCCCGCTGGTCAACAGGCCGCCGACGACGACGACTCTCGTGTCGTCGTCGAGAAGTTCCCTGCGTGTGCGCGCAAGCAGCAGCGGCGCTGCGAGGAGGAAGGGGCTGAAGACGATCAGGCCCCTCGCTGGGCTGATCAGGTTGGCGGCCACGGCCTCGGGTAGGTCGGCGTGCCAGCCGAGGCGGCTGGCCTGGTAGTAGGGGGGAAGCGATCTGCCTACGAGTACCCGGTTCAGGACGATCATGACGGCGTGGACCGCTGCGGTCGCTCCCAGAAGCGGCAGCAGAGCATTGCGTCGACGGAGCGCTACGACCGCTACGACGAAGAGGCCGATGAGAGCGTTGGTGGGTCGTGTCCAGTACGAGAGCGCCAGCAGGATCCCGGCAGCCGACGCGAGTAGCCCGACATGTCGTCGGACCGGGTTGCAACCGACCAGGTGGGCCATGCACAGAACTGCACTTCCAGCAGTGAGCACGGCGGGACCGTGTTGCCAGAGGCTCCGGCTGGCAGTGGACCACAGCGAGGTGCCTAGTCCCAGGGTGAGGGTCCATACCGGTAGCGCCCACGATGAGTCGGGGTCGAGCCACTCTCGGTACCGGCCTGGCGGTCTGGTGATCATCCGGGACAGTCGTCTTGTCAGCAGGCCCAGCACCACCGCTGCCCAGGCGCAGATCACACTGGCGAACAGCATCCGGATCTGTCCTGTCATTCCCGCCCGGATCAGCGGATCGATGTCTCCCACCAGACCGATGGCGCTGGCCGCATCCCACAACAGGACGAGTGGGACCGCAGCGGCAGCCGTCGTCCACGGGAAGTAGTCGACCGCCCTGCCTTCCACCTCCACGACGCCGTACTGAGTGTCGAACCACCCCGTGTTGCTGTACTCGGCGAGGTCCAGGTCACCGTCGTGCAAAAGGCTGTGTGCCGCGGGTAGCGCGAGGAAGCCGTCGCCATCGTCGGTGTTGTACGACACTGCGAAGATGGCCAGAAGCACCATGAAGGTCAGCAGTATCTGCCTGAGAAGGCCCTGTCTCCCTTCCGTCGGCTCACCGTCCGCGGGAGGCTGGTCCCCTATCGGGGGAGCGGCCTCAGCGGCCGTCAGGACTGGCATGTAGTTCGATCGGCCGAGGGCTCGTCAACCTGAACCGATCCCGGCTTTGATCGCGCGGCTCCGGTCCTCTAGTGTTGTCCGCCGGCCCGCTCGGACCCCCGCGTCCAGCATGCCCGATATCAGTTCCACCCCCCGGGGCCTCACAGGAGGAACCTGCCCTGCCGAAGCCGAAAGAGGACGCCATCGTCTTGGAGGGAACGGTCGTAGAACCGCTCCCCAACGCCATGTTCCGAGTGGAGCTCGAGAACGGGCACAAGGTGCTGGCGCACATCTCCGGGAAGATGCGAATGCACTACATCCGCATCCTCCCCGGCGACAAGGTGCAGGTGGAGCTGACCCCCTACGACCTGTCACGCGGCAGGATCACCTACCGCTACAAGTGATCGCCGCTCAGGCGATCGAGAGGACCGGCAGCAACCGGTCCGGAGAGATCGATGAAGGTTCGACCGAGCGTCAAGAAGATCTGTGAGAAGTGCAGGGTCATCCGCCGCCACGGCCGCGTGATGGTCATCTGCGACAACCCGCGCCACAAGCAGCGGCAGGGCTAGGACCCAGGAAGACCAGAGGAACACAAGGACATGGCACGAATCGCCGGCGTCGACATCCCGCGTGAGAAGCGGCTCGTCATCTCGCTGACCTACATCTACGGCATCGGCCGTTCGATCGCGGAGCAGATCTGCGAGGCGACCGAGATCGACCAGTCGACGCGTGTGCGCGATCTGACCGACTCCGAGGTCAACAAGATCCGCGCCTGGGTCGAGGAGAACGTCAAGGTCGAGGGCGACCTCCGTCGTGAGGTCAACCAGAACATCAAGCGCAAGATGGAGATCGGCTGCTACCAGGGCCTGAGGCACCGTCGCGGTCTACCGGTTCACGGTCAGCGCACCCACACCAACGCCCGGACCCGAAAGGGTCCGAAGAAGACCGTCGCCGGCAAGAAGAAGGTCCGCAAGTAATGGCCAAGCCACCTGCAGGGGGTCGTCGTCCCCGCAAGAAGGAACGCAAGAACGTCACCTACGGCGTCGCTCACATCAAGAGCTCGTTCAACAACACGATCGTGTCGATAACCGACCAGGAGGGCAACGTGTTGTCCTGGGCCTCAGCGGGCAATGTCGGTTTCAAGGGCTCGCGCAAGTCGACTCCATTCGCCGCCCAGATGGCGGCCGAGCAAGCCGCTCGGCGCGCGATGGAGCACGGCGTTCGCAAGGTCGACGTGGTCGTCAAGGGTCCCGGGTCCGGGCGTGAGACCGCGATCCGATCCATCCAGAACGTGGGCATCGAGGTCACAGGCATCAAGGACGTGACCCCTGTTCCCCACAACGGTTGCCGTCCCCCCAAGCGTCGGAGGCTCTGAGTCATGTCCCGCTACACCGGTCCTCGCGCGCGCGTCTCCCGCCGCCTCGGCACGAACATCTGGGGCACCTCCGGCGAGAACAAGGCAATGGAGAACCGCCCGTACCCGCCCGGCGAGCACGGGCGCACCCGTCGCCGCGGCAACGTGAGCGAGTACCTCCTCCAGCTCCAGGAGAAGCAGAAGGCCCGCTTCGCGTACGGAATGACCGAGAAGCAGTTCCGTAACCTCTACGCCGAGGCGAACCGTCGCCAGGGTGTCACCGGCGAGAACCTCCTGCGCTACTGCGAGCTCCGTCTCGACAACGTCGTCTACCGCGCCGGATGGGCGGCCACGAGGCCCCAGGCCCGTCAGTTCGTCGGCCATGGTCACATCGACGTCAACGGCCGGCGGGTCGACATCCCCAGCTACCGGGTGCGCAAGGGAGACGTGATCACCCTGCGCGACAAGGCTCGCGGGCTGATCGTCATCCAGCACAACATGGACACACTCGGCCGCACCCCACCGCCGTGGCTCGACGCCGCCGACGGCGGCCAGGAAGTGTCCGTGCGCGAGCTCCCTCTGCGCGAGCACATCGATGTGCCCGTGCGCGAGCAGCTCATCGTCGAGCTCTACTCCAAGTAGTCCTCCCTCCGTCTCCGTCCGCAATCGTTCACCCGAGGTACGAATACATGCTCGTCATCCAGCGCCCCACCGTGGAGGCCATCGACGAGGAAGAGGGCAACCTTCAGCGGTTTGCCATCGGCCCGCTCGAGCCTGGTTTCGGTCACACAATCGGCAACTCGCTGCGTCGCACGCTGCTGTCGTCCATCCCGGGCGCGGCCGTCACGTCGGTTCGCTTCGACGAGGCGCTCCACGAGTTCGACACCATCGCCGGTGTCACCGAGGACGTGACAGACATCATCCTCAACCTCAAGGACATAGTCGTCACCTCGTCGTCCGACGAGCCGGTGACTCTGCGCCTCGACGTCCGCGGCCCCGCCGAGGTCTCGGCGAAGGACATCCTGGCTACGTCAGACATCGAGATCCTCAACCAGGACCTGCACCTGGCCACCGTCGGAGCCGACGGCCGGCTCGCTCTCGACCTGACGATCGAGCGGGGCAAGGGCTACGACCCGTCGACCGGCCGGTCGACGACCACCATCGGTGTCATCCCGGTCGACGCGATCTACTCGCCGGTACGACGTGTGACCTTCAGCGTCGAGCCGGTCCGTGTGGAGCAGTCCACCAACTTCGACCGCCTCGTGCTCGAGATCGAGACCGATGGCTCCAAGACTCCGCGTGAAGCGCTCGCTTCCGCCGGTGAGACGCTGTCGCAGCTCGTGAAGCTGGTTGCCGACATGGAGGAGGAGCCCGAGGGGCTCACCCTCACCGAGGTGGCCCCCACCGCATCGACGTCCCCGGACCTGGACCTTGCGATCGAGGAGCTCGACCTGTCGGAGCGCCCCCGCAACTGCCTCAAGCGCGCACAGGTGAACACGGTCGGTGAACTGCTCACCAAGAGCGAGGACGATCTGCTGGCCATCACCAACTTCGGCCAGAAGTCGCTCGACGAAGTAATCGAGAAGCTCGACGAGCGGGGTCTTTCGCTCCGCGGTCGGGACTGACCAGAGGAACAACCATGCCTGCAACTCCCAAGCGCGGCAAGCGCTTCGGCGGTAACGCCAAGCACCAGCGACTGATGATGGCCAACCTGGTCTGCTCCCTCGTCGCCTCACCCACCGGTATCGTGACCACCGAGGCCAAGGCCAAGGCGGTCAGGCCCATCGCCGAGAAGATGGTGACCAAGGCTCGCAAGGGCGGTCTGCACAATCACCGTCAGATCCTCTCGTACCTGGGGGATCAGGAGATCGCGGCCAAGCTCATGGACGAGATCGGTCCCCGCTACGCGGATCGTCCGGGCGGTTACACCCGAGTGCTGAAGCTCGGCCCGCGTGAGGGCGACAAGGCCCCGATGGCCAAGCTCGAGTTCGTCTGACCCCCGCGATCGGCAGTCGTATGACGACACCGTCGGAGCCGCCCCTCGAGGGCGGCTCCGACGCGTCCGGGGTTCATCGACTCAGGCTCGACCTGGCCTATGACGGCGGTCCGTTCCGGGGCTTCGCCGAGAACGCCGGAGTGCGCACGGTCGCGGGCGAGCTGCGGGCTGCTGTTGAACGCGTCCTGGGCCAGCGGATCGAACTCACATGTGCCGGGCGTACCGATGCCGGTGTGCATGCTCGCGGCCAGGTCGTCTCCTTCGACGTGTCGGGCCGGCCCCCGGCACCGGACTCTCTGCGCAAGGCGCTCAACTCGATGCTCGGCCCTGAGATAGTCGTGGCGGCCGTCGCGGCTGTCCCCACGGACTTCGATGCCCGCTTCTCAGCCATGTGGCGGACGTATCGCTATCACGTGCTGCGGTCGGTGGTGCCCGACCCGTTCCGGGCGACCACCAGCTGGTGGGTCGACGACGAGCTCGACCAGGAAGAGATGCAAAGCGCCGCCGTGGGCCTGCGTGGTGAGCACGACTTCAGTTCCTTCTGTCGCCGCCCCAAGTCGCAGGACCCCGTGTCGCTCATCCGGCGGGTCCTCGACACGAGCTGGACGATCGAGCCGTCTGAGTTCGGGCCTGGCGGAGAGCTCTACACCTTCGAGATCACCGCCACGGCGTTCTGTCACCAGATGGTGCGCAGCATCGTCGGAGCGCTGGTGGCGGTAGGACGTGGCCGGCGCTCCACCAGCGAGATCTCCTCGTTGCTCGAGGCACGGAGTCGCGAGGGGGCGCCCAACCTTGCTCCACCGCACGGCCTCGTGCTCTGGGAAGTCGGCTACCAACCCTGGCCGACCGTACTTGCTGACGGGATGAGCCCACCACTACTGTCTTCAGCCGGCCCGTAGTCGGCTCGCTGGGCGCTGCACGCGTCAATCGCAGCGCCGCACGGGTGGGACTTCTCGGATCCCCGTACCGAGCAATTCCCGGCAGATCGAGTTCCGAGTAGATCGAGTGAGTGCAGAGAGAGTGAGCCCAGTGCGCACCTACACCCCCAGAGCTTCAGAGATCGAACACGACTGGTACGTGGTCGACGCCGACGGCCTCACGTTGGGTCGCTTGTCCACGGAGGTGGCACGCGTCCTCCGTGGCAAGCACAAGCCCACGTTCACGCCTCACCTCGATACGGGCGACCACGTGATCATCGTCAACGCCGACAAGGTCGTCCTGACCGCTGGCAAGGCCGAGCGCAAGATGGTCCACCGCCACACCGGCTACCCCGGCGGCATCAGGTCCACCACCTACGCGAACGAGCTCGCCAACAAGCCCGAGGACACCGTTCGTCGCACGGTGCGAGGAATGCTCCCCAAGACCCGCCTCGGCCGTCAGCAGCTCAAGAAGCTCAAGGTCTACGCAGGACCGAACCACCCGCACAGCGCACAGAAGCCGCAGCCGTTGTTGATCGACGCTGCCCGAGCCCGTTCGTAACGGAGTAACAACGACATGCCTCAGCCGCTCGTCCAGTCCACCGGTCGCCGCAAGCGCGCCGTAGCCCGAGTCCGGATCCGCGAGGGTTCCGGAACCATCACGATCAACAAGCGCCCGCTCGAGGACTACTTCCCGAACGCGACGCACCGGATGATCCTCTCCGAGCCCCTGCGTCTCACCGAGACCGGTGAGACCTACGACGTCGACGCGACGTTGCACGGTGGCGGTGTGACCGGGCAGGCAGGTGCGATCCGCCTCGGCATCGCCCGTGGGCTCATCGCCATCGACCCAGAGCTGCGTGGCCCGCTGAAGCGCGCCGGCTTCCTCTCCCGCGACGCGCGGGAGAAGGAGAGCAAGAAGTACGGTCTCAAGAAGGCCCGCAAGGCCCCGCAGTACTCCAAGCGCTGACCGTCGCCCGGTCGTCGGACCAATGACCATCCGCTTCGGCACCGACGGGGTGCGTGGCCCGGCGAACGAACAGATCACTGCAGAAGTCGCCTTGGCCATAGGCCGGGCGGCTTCTCGCGTGTTCGCTGCGGACCGGGTGGTGATCGGCCGTGACACACGCCTGTCCGGGTCGATGCTGGAGTCAGCAGTGGCGGCCGGAGTCGCCGCCGAGGGCGCTGACGCAATTCTGCTCGGAGTTGTCCCGACGCCCGCAGTGGCTGTTGTGTCGGCTCGTGACGCGGTCCCCGGCGTCGTCATCTCCGCCTCGCACAACCCGTTCCGCGACAATGGTTTGAAGGTGTTCGCCCCCGGCGGCCGGAAGCTGTCCGACGATGAGCAGTCGGCGGTCGAAGCAGCCATCGCCGAGGTGGTCGCAGGTGCACGACCCGGGGTCACAGGCGAACGGGTCGGTGTGGTGCGAACCGACCCAGGCGGACTCGACGCCTACGCGGCGGCTGTCATCGAGACGCTTGAAGGCCGTGATCTGCGCGGGCTGAAGGTGGTGCTCGACTGTGCGAACGGGGCCAACTCCGTGGTCGCTCCCAGTGTGATGAGGGCGCTCGGCGCAGAGGTCGAGGTCCTGTTCGATGATCCGGACGGCACCAACATCAATGCTGGATGCGGATCGACTCACCCGGATGGCCTGCAAGAGGCGGTCCGTGACAGCGGCGCCGATCTGGGGCTGGCGTTCGACGGGGACGCTGACAGGCTGGTGGCAGTCGACTCCGCAGGCGATGTGGTCGACGGCGACCACATCATCGCTCTGTGCGCGCTCGACCTGGCGGCGCAGGGGAGGCTGGCCAACAACACCGTCGTCGTCACCGTCATGTCGAACCTCGGCTTCATGCGGGCCATGCGTGACGCCGGCATCCACGTCCACCAGACACCCGTCGGAGACCGACATGTGCTCGAGGCCCTGGCACAGGGCGGTCACACCCTGGGCGGGGAGCAGTCCGGCCACATAATCTTCGCCGATCGTTCGACGACGGGCGACGGTCTCATGGCGGCTGTCACCCTCGCTGATGTCGTCAAGCGTTCGGGCAGACCTTTGTCGGAGCTCGCTGCCGCCGCGATGACCCGCCTGCCCCAGGTGCTCGTCAACGTGGCGGTCGAATCACCGATGCCGGATGTGGCCGAACGGATCGCTGGGTCCCTCGCTGTCGCCCAGACCGAGCTGTCCGAGGAAGGTCGGGTGCTGGTACGCCCATCGGGTACCGAACCGGTGGTCCGGGTGATGGTCGAGGCGACCGACGAAGCTGTCGCCCGGCAGGTGGCCGATCAGCTGGCCGCCGCGGTCAGCGCCGCATCCGACTGCTGACCCGCCCGCGTCGGAGGGTCTCTGCATCGCCTTGGATGTCCGGGCGGTAGCCTGAGTACTCGGTTGTTGCCGGGGCACCGGAACCGGGTGGCCGAGGAGGCTTTGAGCGAATGTGCGGCATCATCGCCGTTGTCCGACGAAGGTCGGAGCGGAACGTCCCCGAGGCGGACACCCTCGTGGCGCAGCTGGGCGCTGCGGCCGCGGAGTTGCGGCCGTCACTCGAACATCTTGCCGGTCGGCTGGACTCCGCGGCACTGATCCTCGGAGACGTCGACGAGACTCTGAGGGGTGTGGCCGGGCTGACGGCGTTGCTGGAGCATCCGTCTCTCATGACGGATGTCCGTGTCGGAGCAGCATCGCTCGCTGGGGCCGCGGATACCTTGGAGGCGCTTCTGGACGGCCCCGAGGTGGGAGCCTCGTTCAGCACCGCTGAGATCGAAGGGATGAACGCAGCGCTCATCCGCTGCCGTGACAGCATCTGGGCGATTGCTCGAGACCGGCTCCGAGCGGCCGAGCAGGTCGAGGCCCTCGCTGATGGAGAAGTGAGTGCAGCGGGTCGGGCGGTGCTCTTCAGCACCCATCAGGCTCTTTCCGCGCTCGACAGGCTGGAGGTGAGGGGCCGCGACTCAGCTGGTCTGGAACTGCAGCTCACCGGTCACGGATTGGATCTCGATTCCCCCGACATAGCGGCCGAGATCGCACGTCGGAGCGACCCGTCCTTCTCCTCCGGCGCCGTGCGGCGCGTCGGTGAGGTCCTGGTGGTCGTCCACAAGGCAGCAGCTGAGATCGGCGAGCTCGGAGACAACACTGCGGCGCTGCGCGACGCGCTCCGGGCCGACGACCTGCTCCAGCGGGCGCTCGAGTCCACTGACGTCGATGCGGTCGTGCTGGGTCACACCCGGTGGGCCTCGATCGGAATCATCTCCGAGCCGAACGCGCACCCTCAGTGCTCCGACGAGGTCGGAGGTTCGATCGGACCGCTCGTCACGGGCGTTCTCAACGGCGATGTCGACAACCACGCCGATCTCGCGGCGGCCCAGTCGCTCGGGATCGCCGCCGAGATAACGACCGATGCAAAGGTCATCCCCACGCTCATGTCCCGTCACATGGCCGCAGGCGCGGCGCCGGACGAGGCATTCCGAGAGACGGTCGCAGCACTCGAGGGTTCGGTGGCGATCGCTGCGGCGACAGTTGCCGCTCCGGACCGGTTGTTCCTGGCGCTGCGGGGTAGCGGCCAGGCGATCTACGTGGGCCTGGCCGAGGACGCGTACATCGTCGCCTCCGAGCCCTACGGCGTCGTCGAGGAGACGGCGACGTACGTGCGCATGGACGGCGAGACGCCCTCCGATACCGACAACCCCACGGGCTCACGGGGCCAGATCATCGAGTTGCGCGCTGACTCCGCCGGCTCGACCGAAGGCATGTCGCGCTGGTCCTACGACGGGACCGAGCTGGTGATCACCGACGCCGACGTGCAGACCGCTCAGGTCACCACCCGCGACATCGACAGGGGCGAGTATCCCCATTACCTGCTCAAGGAGATAACCGCCTCGCCGGCGTCGTTCCGCAAGACCCTCCGGGGCAAACTCATAGAGGGAGCGGACGGCATCCGTGTTCTGCTGGGAAGCGACTCCCTGCCCGACGTGGCACGCGAGCGGCTCCGCAACGGATCGATCGATCGGGTACTCGTCATCGGGCAGGGCACCGCTGCGATCGCCGGCCAGAGCCTCGCCCATCACCTCGGCGACTTCCTCGCCGAGTCAGACGTGCGCGTCGAGGCGATCCTCGCGACCGAGTTGTCCGGGTTCCAACTCCGATCGGACATGTCCGACACCCTCGTGGTAGCGATCAGCCAGTCAGGCACCACGACTGACACCAACCGCACCGTGGACCTTGTACGCGGCCGCGGGGCGCAGGTCGTGGCGATCGTCAACCGACGGGGCAGCGATCTCAGCGACAAGGCGGACGGTGTGCTCTACACCTCTGACGGTCGCGACGTGGAGATGAGTGTCGCCTCCACCAAGGCCTTCTACTCCCAGGTGGCTGCCGGACTGCTCCTCGCTCAGGCGATATCGGATGAGGTGCCGGGCGGTCTGCGTTCCTCGAGCTCGGACCAACAGGAGCTGCTCCGGGCGCTGCGGGATCTACCGTCGCGGATGGAGGAGGCGCTGAAGGTCCGGTCCGAAGCTGCCGAGGCCGCGCGGGCGTTCGCCCCTGGCCGCAGGTACTGGGCGATCGTCGGCAACGGCGTCAACCAGATCGCCGCACGCGAGATCAGGGTCAAGCTGTCGGAGCTCTGCTACAAGTCGATCGCCTGCGACGGTACCGAGGACAAGAAGCACATCGACCTGTCGTGCGAACCGCTGATCATCGCCTGCGCTGCCGGGCTGGGAGGTTCCACGGCGGACGACGTCGCGAAGGAGATCGCGATCTTCCGGGCACACAAGGCAGCCCCGGTGGTCATTGCATCCAGCGGGGACCGCTCCTTCCCGTCCGCGCTCGCCGTTCTGACGGTACCCGACACCCATCCGCGGCTGGCGTTCGTGCTGGCCACTATTGCCGGGCACCTGTTCGGCTACGAGGCGGCTCTCGCTATCGACTCCCAGGCGCGCCCGCTGCGGGAGGCACGTGCTGCGATCGACGTGGCCGCGGCCGGGTTCGGGGGCGATCTCCACGGAGCGAACGTCGACGGCGAGCAGATGCTGGCCGGGTTGCAGCCGGTGCTCACGCGTTCGGCGTCGGCCTTCCTCGACGGCGTCCGTGCCGGGTCCTACAACGGTCATCTCGAGGCGAACACCGCTGTGCGCCTGGCCGGTCAGTTCCGCTATGCGATCGGGACCAGTCCGCTCGACGGCTACCAGCTCGAGTTCGGCAAGGTCGGTACCCCGGGTCTTGTGCTCGAAGATCTGAGTAGTGGGCTCTCCGCGGCGATCGAGGAGCTGACCCGACCGGTCGACGCGATCAAGCACCAGGCGAAGACCGTGACCGTGGGCATCAGCCGCTCCGACGAGTCCCTCCTCCAGGTGGCGCTCGTGGCGGCGACACTCGAGGCAGGCTCGCCGCGGGACCGCCTCACGTATTCGACGTTGCGGTCGCTCGGCGATCTGGACCCGGCCGTGATCGAGGTGACCGGCCACACGCGTTACCGGGTGGAGCACGGCGAGGATCTGGAGCGGGCGACGCTGACCGTCGTCGACCGTGGGGGGGTCTCCACCGGGCTCCCGTCCCGTGTAGAGCGCGACCCCCGCCTGCGGGGGACCAAGGCACTTGTCGCACGAGAGCAGGAGTTGATGGTGGCCAGGGGTCGTAGCGACGGTCGTCTCGTGGTGATCATCCCGGAGACGAAGGACGCGGTGACCACAGGCCTGCAGTTGCTGCACGTGACGGTGGCCGACCGGCTTCCGGCCGCCACGGCCAGGGCCGTCATGCGTGGCTATCGACGTCGCTACCAGGCGCTGAAGGACGCTGTGACCGAGACCGAGGACGTCTTCCGGGACGACCTCCTGGCGGATCACCCCGTCGTCGACCTGCTGACGGTGCCGATCCTGGATCTGGCCGACCGCTGGCGGTCGTGACCACCCTGTCGACGCAGCATGCCGATCGGCCCGGAGAGCCCGGGTCGACGGTGCTGGGCGTGGGCACAGATCTGGTCGAAGTGGATGCGTTGAGAGCAGCGATGGGTCGTCGACCCGGCCTGGGCTCACGACTGTTCACCGACGACGAGTGGGCGTTCGCCCACCGCCACAGGGACCCGCTACCGCATCTGGCGGCGCGATTCGCTGCCAAGGAGGCGGCGATGAAGGCGCTGGGTGTTGGGATGTCGACCATCCGCTTCCACGATGTGGAGGTTCACCGCGAGGGGACCCGCCCGTCGTTGCGGCTGCACGCGACGGCGGCAGAGGTCGCTCGACGCGCTGGGGTCGGAGGTTGGCACCTGAGCCTCACCCACACCGGATCAATCGCCCATGCGATCGCCATTGCCGTCGACCGATGCCCGGAGGCCGAGTCTTGATCCCCGTGCTCACACCATCGGAGATGTCCGAGGTCGACCGACTCGCCCGGGAGCCGGTGGAAGTGCTGGTCGGACGTGCCGCTGGTGCGGTAGCTCGTGCTGCGTTGTCGATCCTCGGCGGCGCTTACGGAAGGCGTGTCGTGGTCGTCGCCGGGCCGGGCAACAACGGCTGGGACGGTCGGGTGGCGGCCGAGATCCTGTCCCGTCACGGAGCGCGGAGCCTGCTCATCGATGCTGTCGACGTGCCGTCGATGCTCCCTCCGGCGGATCTCGTGATCGACGCGGCGTTCGGGACGGGGTTCCGTGGCGAGTACAGCTTCCCCCGAACCGACTCGGCGGTTCTCGCGGTCGACATTCCCTCGGGAGTCGACGGCCTGACCGGCGACGTGGCCGGTGAACCAGCCGAGGCCAAGGCCACGGTCACCTTCGCCGCGCTGAAACCAGGTTTGCTGCTGGGTCACGGTCCGTCCTTCTGTGGCGAGGTGACAGTTGCTGACATCGGTCTGGATGTCTCCTCCGCGACGATGCACCTGGTCGAGGATTCCGACGTCGTCTCGTGGGTGTCCCGACGGGAGACCGATTCGCACAAGTGGAAGAGGGCGGTGTGGCTCGTCGCCGGTTCCCCGCAGATGGCAGGCGCAGCCGCTCTAGCAGCCGGTGCATCGCTGCGCGGCGGAGCCAGCTACCTGCGGTTGTCGGTGCCGGGCGTGGAACGTCCGAGCGCTCCGGCCGAGGCGGTGCTGCATCCGGTCCCGGTCGAGGGCTGGGCCGCGACGGTCCTTGCCGACGGCGATCGTTTCGCGTCGGTTGCCGTCGGTCCCGGACTGGGCCGCGCCGCCGCAACGGTCGCTGAGATCCAGCAGCTCCTGGAGTCGCTCGAGCGCCCGTTGGTGCTCGACGGCGATGCTCTCTGGGCCTTGGCGCAGCTCGGTGATGCAGCCGCCGAGCTGTTGCGCCGCCGAACCGCGCCGACGGTCCTGACGCCTCACGACGGCGAGTACCGGATGCTTCACGGCGCAGCCCCCGGATCGGATCGTGTCGGTGCTGCACGAGCAATGGCAGCGAGTACCGGGGCGACCGTCCTGTTGAAGGGGCCGACGACCGTCGTCGCTGACCCTGACGGCAACGTGATTCTCGCTCGTAGCGGCGACGAGAGACTCGCTACAGCGGGAACCGGAGACGTCCTGACTGGACTGGTCGCGGCGCACCTGGCAGCTGGAGCGCCGCCGCTTCGGGCGGCTGCAAGTGCTGCTCATCTCCACGGACTGGCGGCATGCCTCGGCCCTGCACGAGGACTGGTCGCCTCGGATCTCATCGACCTGGTGCCTCGTGCGTGGGAGTCGATCCTCAGCGCGTAACCTCGCGACGTGCCCCGTCCCGCTCTGATCCAGGTCGACCTGGATGCCATAGCAGCGAACACCGCGACGTTGCTCGAACGGGTGGACGGCGCGCAGCTCTGCGCTGTGGTGAAGGCGGGGGGTTACGGGCACGGCTCGATCGATGTCGCACGCGCAGCACTCGAAGGGGGTGCAACCTGGCTGGCGGTCGCGTTGGTGGAGGAGGGCCACGCGCTGCGCGACGCGGGTATCGACGTCCCGATCCTCGTGCTGTCCGAACCACCGCCCGAGGTGATGGTCGAGGCGTTCGAGGCCCGGCTGACACCAACGATCTACACTGTGCACGGCGTCGACGCCGCGGCGGCCGCAGCACGACCAGCGGCCCGACAGTGGCAGGTGCACCTCAAGGTCGACACCGGCATGCACCGTGTCGGGGCCCACCCCGCCGACGCCCTCGACATCGCCCGCCGGATAGTCGCAGCGCCGTCGCTCAGTCTCGGAGGCACCTTCACCCACCTGGCCACGGCTGACGAGCCGGAGCGCCCCGAGACGGCGGAGCAGCTCGAGTTGTTCCACCGGACGTTGGACGATCTGGCTGATGCCGGTGTCGACCCGGGGCTGCGCCACGCGGCCAACTCGGCCGGAGCGCTCGTCCACCCGTCAGCACACCTGGACATGGTGCGCGTGGGCATCGCCCTATACGGCATCGAGCCCGCGCCGGGGCTCGCAGGAGAGACCCCGCTCGTGCCGGTAATGTCGCTGCACGCTGCGGTCACGATGGTCAAGCACCTGGCGGCCGGTGACGGCGTCAGCTACGGCCTGCGTCACGTGTTCGACAGCCCTGCCACGGTGGCGGTCGTGCCGCTGGGTTACGCCGACGGGATTCCTCGGCGCTACGGCGCCTCCGGGGGTGAGGTGCTCATCGGTGGTGTGAGGCGCCCGGTGCGGGGAGTGGTCACGATGGACCAGATGATCGTCGAGGTGACCGACGGTCCCGACGTGGCACCGGGTGACCCGGTCGTGCTGCTCGGTTCGCAGGGGTCGGAGTCGGTTACCGCCCAGGAATGGGCCGACCGCCTGGACACGATCCCGTACGAGGTCGTGTGCGGGTTCAGTGTGCGTCTGCCGCGGGTCAGTCATCTGCACGGTCAGCCGGTCGCGTTCCACACGACGGGCTGACGACCATCTGATTGCCGGCTCACGGCCTTGGGCCCCGTATCGGCGAGCACGATCGGACTCGCTAGGCTCATGTCGATGACGTGCGGTCCTATCGGTACCCGGTGAGAGAGTTGCTCGTCACCACGACTGACTCGGTCGAACAGACCCGAGCGCTCGCAGCCGCAGTGGCCGAACTGGCCCGACCCGGAGACCTGTTGCTCCTGGTGGGTGACCTGGGGGCTGGCAAGACCGCATTCACACAAGGCTTCGGCGCCGGCCTGGGGGTCGAGGATCAGATCACCAGCCCGACGTTCGCCCTTGTCCAGGGATACTCGGGGCGCCTCAACATGCACCATCTCGACGTGTACAGGCTGGAACAGATCGACGAAGCGCTCGATCTGGGGCTATCGGAGCTCCTCGACGACGGTTCCGTGACTCTCATCGAGTGGGGCGACACCATCATCAGCACACTGCCGCGCGACTACCTCGAGGTCCGAGTCTCCTTCGGCGAGGGCGCAGACGATCGGACGATCGAACTGCACCCCGTCGGATCGAGCTGGCGGGCACGTCAACGTGTCCTGGACGTTGCTCTCGCCGAGTGGACGAGGCAGGACGCCGCCGAGGGGGAGAGCTCAGCGTGCTGATCCTGGGAATCGAGTCCTCCACTCCGCAGATCGGCTGCGCGCTCGGCAGCCACGAAGGCGTGCTCGCATCGGCCCACAGCGCCCGCGGCAGACGCCATGCCGAGAACCTCACCCCGGCGATCGACTTCATCTGCGATCAGGCCCAGGTGTCGTTGACCGATGTGGGCCTCGTCGCTGTCGACGTCGGGCCGGGTCTGTTCACGGGCCTGCGGGTTGGGATCGCCAGCGCCAAGGCCATCGCGTTCGCTCTGCGGGTCCCGATGATCGGCGTGTCGAGCCTGGACCTGCTGGCGTTCCCGATGAGGTTCAGCCCCCGGCTCATAGTCACCGCTATCGACGCTCGTCGTGGAGAGATCTTCTACGCGTTCTACAGGCAGGTGCCCGGCGGGGTGCAGCGGGTCTCCGAACACGCCGTCGGCACTCCGGCGGATCTCTCCTCGGAGTTGCTCGCCACAGGCGAGGAGGCGCTGCTCGTCGGCGACGGAGCCCACCGCTACCGCGAGGACTTCGACGGCCTGGCCCGGGTCGAGATCGTCGACAGGGCCAGCAGCTTCCCGTCGGCGTCGTCGCTGGTGCAGCTCGCCCACGCTCGGGCGTTGCGCGAGGACTTCCAGCAGATCGATGAGATAGCACCGATCTACCTGCGTCGACCCGACGCAGAGATCAACTGGACCACCAGGGACTCGGCATGACTGCGGACTGGGCATGACTGCGGACTGGGCATGACTGCGGGCTCGACATGACTGCGGCTCCGGTCCGCTCGCGCGCTGAAGGCGACGGCGATCGCTCGACTGCTCCTGTCTGCGTGGTGCCGATGCGTCGTAGGCACCTGCGCGGAGTCATGGCGATCGAGCAGCGCACGAACCCGCATCCCTGGTCGCTCGGTCTGTTCATGGGCGAGCTCCGCATGCCGACCAGCCGTCACTACGTCGTGGCGCTCGATGGGCACGAGGTGGTCGGTTACTGCGGTCTGATGGTTACCGCCGACGAGGGCCACATAACCAACGTCGCCGTGCACCCGGATCGTCGTCGCAGTGCCATCGCCACACGAATGATGTCGGTGACGATGCGTCACGCCGTCGCCATCGGCCTGAACGGCGTCACCCTCGAGGTCCGCATGTCCAACCGTGGCGCCCAGGAGCTGTACCGGAGGTTCGGGTTCGCACCGGGAGGCGTACGGCGCAACTACTACCGAGAGGTGAACGAGGACGCGCTGATCATGTGGGCCCACGAACTGGACAGTGACTCGTACTCGCGGCGCCTCGAGGCGATCGACGGTGCGCTGGTTGGAATCAGCCCGGCCGTGGTTGGTGTGCCCGACGAGGAAGGTTCGAAAGGTCGATGAGCGCAGCTGACGAGCAGACGATGGTCCTGGGCATCGAGACGTCCTGCGACGAGACGGCGGCCGCCTGCGTCAGGGGTGGGACCGACGTGATGTCGTCGGTCGTGTCCTCCCAGGTGGATCTGCACGCTCGCTACGGCGGAGTCGTCCCGGAGATCGCCAGCCGTGCCCACAACGAGCTGATCATCCCGGTCACAGCACGGGCGCTCGTCGAAGCGGGCCTCGACGGGTCGCGCATCGACGCGGTCGCGGCGACCACGGGCCCCGGCCTGATCGGTGCCCTGCTGGTAGGGGTGTCTGCTGCCAAGGCCCTGGCGTTGACGTGGGACGTTCCGTTCGTGTCCGTCAACCACCTCGAGGCACATCTCTACGCATCGTTCCTCGAGGATCCGGAGCTGTCGTTCCCGCTGGTGGTCCTCCTGGTGTCGGGCGGTCACACGATGCTGATCTCGATGGAGGACCACGGCCGCTACCGACTTCTCGGCCAGACGCTCGACGACGCCGCAGGTGAGGCGTTCGACAAGGTCGCTCGTTTCCTGGGCCTCGGGTACCCGGGGGGTCCCGCCATCGACCGGGTCTCGATGTCGGGTGACCACGAAGCGATCAGATTCCCCCGCTCCATGATCGACGAGGGCCTCGACTTCTCCTTCAGTGGGCTCAAGACCGCCGTGGTCAACCACGTGCGCAAGAACCCGGACGTCGCGACCGAGGACGTCGCTGCCAGCTTCCAGGCGGCCGTGGTCGACGTCCTCGTCGCCAAGGCACGCCGTGCAGCCGAGCAGGTGGGAGCGAGTGCCCTCGCTCTGGGCGGGGGAGTGGCCGCCAACTCGCTGTTGCGTGAGCAGTTCCTCGGCGCATGTGCCGACGACGGTCGTCACGGTTTCCTGCCGAGCCGTGCGATGTGCACCGACAACGCTGCGATGATCGCATCGGCCGGTTGGTACCGGCTCGAGCGACTCGGGCCCACCCCGCTCGACTGCGGGGCAGACCCGAACCTCCGGCTGCCGACGCTGAGCTGAGGGCTCCCTGAAGAACCTCTCCAACTGCTAGCACTCGCCTGAATCGAGTGCTAGGTTTGGCACTCGTCAGTATCGAGTGCCAAACCGCCCACGGAGGCAATTCAGCATGAGCATCCAGCCCCTCGAGGACCGCATCGTCGTCCGTCCAGCCGAGGCCGAGGAGAAGACCGCCAGCGGTCTGGTCATCCCGGACTCCGCCAAGGAGAAGCCGCAGCAGGGTGAGGTCCTCGCCGTCGGTCCGGGCCGTCGTTCCGACTCCGGCGAGCTGATCCCGCTCGACATCAGCGTCGGTGACACCGTCGTCTACTCCAAGTACGGCGGCACCGAGATCACCATCGAGGGTGAGGACCTACTGATCCTCGCCGGTCGCGACGTGCTCGCGACCATCAAGTGATCCAACGCCAACTGATCGTCAACGACAACACCTGAACGAAGAAGAGAACACATGTCAAAGATCCTGAAGTTCGACGACGAAGCTCGTCGCTCGCTCGAGGCCGGCGTCAACAAGCTGGCCGACGCCGTCAAGGTCACCATCGGTCCCAAGGGCCGCAACGTGGTGCTCGACAAGAAGTTCGGCGCCCCGACCATCACCA
>CAYVDN010000042.1:0-27079 GCA_964450685.1 uncultured Microthrixaceae bacterium | reverse complement strand
CTC
Organism: uncultured Microthrixaceae bacterium; assembly: GCA_964450685.1. Lineage (GTDB taxonomy): Bacteria > Actinomycetota > Acidimicrobiia > Acidimicrobiales > Microtrichaceae > JBAOHV01. Next base: position 27,076 of record CAYVDN010000042.1, on the reverse strand, counting down.
CGGAGCCCTCAGGGTCGATCGCCTGTTCGAATGCTGCTCAGGAGGTCGCGTGATCGAGGGCGGGTCGCTCGCAGAGATTCTCGAGCGTCGGGGTGACCCGATGGCGTTCGTCCCGGACGTCGCGTGGCTGGCCCCGCTGGCCGACATCCCGGACGACGCTGCCGCGCCACTGGCCATGTCGGGTCCGCACCCGCGGGCGGTTGGGTCGTACGGGCCGGAGTGCATCGCGTGGGCGCGGTCGGAGATGGGGATCGTGCTGCGGTGGTGGCAGCAGCTCGCGATCTGTCGACAGCTCGAGCACGACGAGGCCGGCCAGCTGGTGTGGCGTGAGGTCATCGAGTCCGGTAGCCGGCGCATCGGGAAGTCGGTTCGGCTGCGGGTGGTGGCGTTGTGGCGGATCGCGAACGCGGAGCGGATCGGCGAGACGCAGCTCGCGATGCTGGTGTCGAAGGACCTGGCGGTCGGCAAGGAGATCCACCGCGGGGCGTGGCGGTGGGCGGAGACACGCGGGTGGCGGGTCATCCGGCTCGGTGGCGGCCAGGAGATTGAGGCGCCGGGTGAGTCGCGGTGGCTGCTCCGTGCGGATACTGCGGTGTACGGCTATGACGTCGGGTACGGCCAGGTCGACGAGTCGTGGGGTGTGGACCCGATGGCGATCACTGATGGCCTGGAGCCGGCCCTGCTGGAGCGGCTATGGGCCCAGCTACACCTGACGTCGACGGCGCACGTGAAGGCGACGTCGCTGATGCGACGCCGGCTGACCACGGCGCTGCGTGACGCTGACCCGGATGTCCTGATCCTGTTCTGGGGTGCTCACCCTGACGCAGACATCTCGCTCGAGGAGACGTGGCGGGCATCGTCGGCCTATTGGTCAGAAGCCCGTCGGCAGCTGATCGCCCGGAAGTACGCCACGGCCCTGGCCGGTGAGGCGGACCCGGAGCTGGACGACCCGGATCCGATCCGCGGCTGGGCGTCGCAGTACCTCAACGTGTGGCCGCTCCTCATCGGCGGTGGCGCTGGGTCGTTGTGGCCGAACTGGTCTTCGCTCGCGGAGGCCCAGCCGGACGCCCCGGTCGGCGCGTTGGGTGTGTCGGCCGACCTGGACCAGCTGTGGCTGTCGCTCGGCGCGGTCCTGGTCGGCGAGCGGCACCACCTCGGTGCGCTGCGGCGTGACCCGGTGGCCGACATCGAGGTTTTCGCGGCTGAGGCCGCGCGGGTGCAGTCGGAGCACACGTGCCGGGTTCTGATCGACCCGAAGGGGCCGGCGTCGTTCGCGATCCCGGCGCTCCAGGACGCGGGACTGGACCTGACCTACGCGGACCTGGACGACCGGGTCCAAGCCTGCTCGGACGTCGACAAGGCCATCAAATCCGGACGCGCGGGCCACGGGGACTACCCGGAGCTGAACGCGGCGGTGGATGACGCAACGTGGCGGAAGGTCCCGACCGATCGGCGGGTGTTCGGCCGGAACCAGGGTGACATCTCGATGTTGGAAGCGGTGGCGTGGGCGTACGGGGCTGTGTCGCAGGCCCCACCGAAGCGGGAGTTCTGGGGGGCCGTGGCGTGACGAAGGTATGGGTGCTGTACCTGCTCGGCGTAGGGCTTGGTGCGGCCGCTGGCTTCTTCTCGCCCGTCTGGTATCTGGGGTTTCTCCCGCTGGCTGCCGGCCTGATCTGGGCCGCCTACGATCTGATTGAGGTGACGGATGGCGAGTCTGCGCCAGAGTCGCGCCGCCGCGCCTGAATCCCGCGGCTGGGAGCAGGTCCAGCAGTGGATCAAGATGGCCGACGCCGTGTTCCCGGTGAAGGCGAGTGCGCTGATCGGGGCCGGGTCGAAGGGGCCTGAGGGCCCGGACTTCTCCGAGGTCTACGAGACGAACGGCATCGTGTTCGCCTGCATGGCGGCACGTCAGCGGGTCTTCTCCCAGGTCGTGTGGCGATTCGCCGCGATCAACAACGGGAAGGTCGGCCGGCTCTTCGGCACTCCTGATCTGGACATCCTGTCGAAGCCGTGGCCGGGCGGAACCGCGGGCGACCTGGCCACCCGGATGATCCTCGACGCCGACACCAAGGGCGCGTTCTTCGGTGTGAAGCAGGGGAACCGGATCTACCGGCGCGACCCCAACAAGGTCGACATCGCGCTCAATGGGAACCCGAAGGAAGACGAGTTCGTCGACATCGTCGGGTTCACCTACCGGCCCGGCGGGAAGCAGGGCCCGGTCTACACCTACACGCCGGACCAGGTCGCCTACTGGACGCCCCACCTCGACCCGGACGCGCCCTACCAGAAGGGCATCAGCTGGGTCACCCCAGTGCTCCGCGAGATCGCGTCGGACAACGCGGCGAACCTCCACAAGGCGGACTTCTTCGAGACCGGCACACCGCAGATGGTCGTGAAGACCCCCGAGTCGGTGATGACGCAGGACCAGTTCAACGAGTTCAAGGCCAAGATGGACGCCACTGCGGCGTCCGCGGGCAAGAACGGGACCCTCTACCTGGTCCCGGGCGTCGACGTCGAGGTCGTCGGCCGGAACTTCGAGCAGATGGACTTCTCGAACACCCAGGGCCGCGACGAGACCCGGATCGCGTCCGCGGCCGGCGTGCCCGCGGTCATCCTGGGCCTGAAGGAGTCGTTGGCGGGGTCGTCGCTGAACCAGGGCAACTACCAGGCAGCCCGGCGTGCGTTCGCGGACATGACGATGACGCACCTCTACCAGTCGGCGGCCTCGGCGCTCGAGGTCCTTGTCGCGCCCCCTACCGACAAGGGGCCGGCGAAGCTCTGGTTCGACATCTCCCAGGTACCCTTCTTCCATGAGGACCGGTCCGACGCGGCGGACATCCAGCAGAAGAAGGCCACCACCATCAAGACGCTGATCGACGCCGCGTGGAAGCCGGAATCTGTGCGGGACGCCGTCGAGCAGGAGGACTTCACCCAGCTCGTCCACACGGGCCTGTCGACCGTCCAGGTGCAGCCCACGACCCCAGGAAGTGCCGCATGAACGACGACACGCTGTGCAGGAGTGTCCCCTTCGAGATCCGCGATGGCAGTGGTGACGGCGACGGTCTCACCCTCGACGGGTATGGCGCTGTGTTCGGCCAGGCGACCCGGATCGATTCGTGGGAGGGCTGCTTCGACGAAGAGATCGCTCGTGGCGCGTTCCGGAAGTCGCTACGGGAGCGGACCCCGGTCTTGCAGTTCGACCACGGCCGTCACCCGATGGTGGGGTCGATCCCGCTGGGGTCATTCGAGACGCTGCTGGAGGATGAACGCGGCCTCCACGTGGTCGCTCGGCTCCACGATAACTGGCTGGTCGAGCCGGTGCGGGACGCGATCAAGTCCGAGGCGATCCCGGGCATGTCGTTCCGGTTCCGGGTCGTCAAGGAGGAGTGGCGTGACGCTGCCGGCAAGCTCGTGAAGCCGGACCAGGTCAGCGCCCGCCTGTGGGCTACCGACCCCCAAGACGAGTCGACCATCCTGAAGCGCACGATCCGCGAGGTCATGCTCTTCGAGGTCGGGCCCGTCGTGTTCCCCGCCTACGAGGGCACCAGCGTGGGAGTCCGCTCTCACGAACTCATCGAGGCACTCACAAACCCCCAGGTCCGCGCCGAGCTGGCGCGCGCCCTGGTCGGCACTCCATCCGAGCCGAGCGAAGCCGAAGGGGCTTCCGGTGAGGGACGAGCCGCCACCCCCGACGAGGAGCCGCCCGCCGCCGGCGAGCACTCCCGCCACGTCCCCTCACCTGCCGCGCGCGAGCGCGACCTGATCCAGACAGGAATCAAGCGATGAACATCGCCGAACTGCGGGCCAAGATCGAGGCGCGCCGCGCCGAGATCCTCGCCCTCCACCAGACCGAGGACGGTGAGCTCCGCGAGTTCACCCCCGAGGAGCAGGAGCGCTACGACGCTCTCCGCGCCGAGGACGCCGCCGACACGGCCCTCCTCGCCCGCCACGAGGAAGTCGCCAACACGGCGCAGCTCCCCGAGCGGACGGCCCCCATCACGGGCGCGCCGGCCGTGATCAAGACCCGCACCGCCATGGAGGTCATCGAGGACCGCTACTCCAGCGCCTCCGACCTGGCCGACGCCGCGACCCGGGCCATCGAGCCCAAGGTCGAGGACGCCGACAACATGGCGCACGTCCGGTCCGTGCTGTTGGCTCACTCCCGCGACCGCGCGTGGGCCGAGGGCATCGTCGCCAGGTCGACGGAGGCCTACGCCTCGGCGTGGCTGAAGATGATCAAGGGCCGCGAGTTCGAGCTGACCGCCGAGGAGCGCACCGTCCTCGGTGTCACCACGAATGCCAACGGCAAGTTCCTGCTCCCGACGCACCTCGACCCGACGATCATCCTGACCTCGGCGCTGTCGACCAACGACATCCGCCGGATCGCGCGGGTGGTCACCCTGACCGACGGCCAGGCCGCCTGGAACGGGATCACGTCGGCCGGCATCACGGCGTCGTGGGACGGCGAGGTCGCGGAGGTGTCCGACGACACCCCGACCTTCGGCAACCCGTCGATCGCCACGACCCGCGCGCAGGCCCTGGCCCAGGCGTCCATCTCCGCCGTGCAGGACATCGCCGACCTCGGCAACGACCTGCTCATGATGTTCGCCGACGCCCGTGACCGGCTCGAGGGAGCGGCCCACGCGACCGGCTCCGGCTCCGGCCAGCCCAAGGGCGTGTTCACCGCGGTCGCCGCGGTGACCGCGTCGCGCGTCGTGTCGACCACCGCCGTCACCATCGGCCTGGTCGACCTCAACGCTGTCTACGTCGGCACCCCGAAGCGGCACCGCCGCAACGGGCAGTGGGTCGCGAACCCGACCTACGTCGCCGCGATCAAGGCGCTGGGCACCTCGGTGGGCGCGTCCTACTCGGGCGACCTCACCGCTGGCCTCACCACGGCGATCCTGGACCGGCCCGTCGTCTCCTGCGACGACGCGCCGACCACCCAGACCACGACCGCTCTCGACCCGGAGGTCCTCTTCGGCGACTTCCAGCAGTTCGTGATCGTGGACCGCCCCGGCGACATGTCGGTGGAGTACATCCCGCACCTGTTCAACACCGCCAACAACCTGCCCGACGGCCGTCGGGCCTGGTACGCCACGTGGCGCAACGGCGCGGACGTCACCAACGTCGACGCCTTCCGCCTCCTGGTCGACAAGACCACGGCGTGACCCACGGGTGACCCCGCCCGCCACCTCGTCGGGCGGGGTCACTCCCCAGCACCACAACCACGAGGGCGTCGCACACGAGGAAGAAGGTTCCACCATGCCGCATCCCACCGAGAAGGTCGCCGTCCGTCACCCCGACGTCCCTGGCGTCATGGTCGTGCTCGACCCGGCCCTGGACTACGCCGAGGACGACCTCCTCGTCCGCGCCTACCCGTGGGCGTTCGAGCCGAAGGCCAACGTCGGCCAGATCGTGGAGTCCGTCTCCGTCGAGCAGGCCACCGCCGCCCCTGGCGAGCGTCGCAACCGCTCCCGCGCGTGAGGCTCAACCTCGGGTGCGGACGCACCCGCATGGAAGGCTGGACCAACGTCGACTGCGTCCCGATCGACGGCGTCACCGACCTAGTGATCGACCTTGACGGCCCCGGCCTCAAGGAGCTGGGCACGGACCTGGTCGACGAGTCGGTCGGGTCGCACGTCATCGAGCACTTGGCCCACCCGCTGGAGTTCATGGAAGCCCTGTGGCAGGTCACGAAGCCCGGCGGCACCGTCACCTTCGAGACCCCCTACGGCTCCTCCGACGACGCCTGGGAGGACCCCACCCACGTCCGGCCGTACTTCCTCGGGTCGTGGGGGTACTTCTCCCAGCCGTTCTACCACCGCGCCGACTACGGCTACCGCGGCGACTGGCGGGTCACCAACCTGACGCTCGGCATCGACGACGCCCGGTTCGGGCACGCGCCACCTGCCGACGTGATGGCCGCGGTCCAGGCGGAGCGGAACGTCGTCGAGTTCATGCGCGCCACCCTCGAGGCGGTGAAGCCGGCCCGGCCGGCCGACAAGGCGCTGCAGGAGCAGGTCCAGGTCACCCTCGCGCTGGTGGCGTCGTGAACGGCACCGTGGCGGTCGGGTTCCTCGACCCGGGCGAGTGGTCGCACTGCTTCGGGCAGTCCCTCATCGACATGTACCTCTACGACGCGTTCCGATCGAAGCGGATGGTCCCGCACGGCAAGCAGCTCCGCGACAACGCGCAGGCCGGCGGGATCGTCGCCGGCCGGAACGCGATCACCCAGAAGTTCCTCGACGACACCGACTGCGAGTGGCTGTTCATGGTCGACTCCGACATGGGGTTCGCCGCAGACACGGTGGACCGGCTCATCGCTGCCGCGGACCCGGCCGAGCGGCCCGTAGTCGGCGGGCTGTGCTTCTCGCTGCGTCGGGACACCCCCGGCGACTTCTACGGCCAGAAGTACGTCGTCACCCCGACCTGCTACCGGTTCGTTGACACCGAGACAGAGACCGGGTTCCAGTCGATCCTTGACTACCCCGAGGACGCCGCGTTCCGCGTCGACGGGACCGGCGCAGCGTGCCTGATGATCCACCGCAGCGCCGTGGAGGCGATCCGCGAGAAGTTCGGGGACGTGTGGTTCGACCACATCAAGGCCGGCTCGACGACGTTCTCCGAGGACCTGTCGTTCTGCCTGCGGCTCCAGGCCACCGGGCTTCCGGTCTACGTCCACACCGGCGTCCGCACCACCCACGACAAGCACGGCGTGTTTCTCGACGAGGACGAATACTTCCGGTCCCGGGCGCTGCACGCGATGATGACGAAGGAGGCCGCGCATGGCTGAGGTCAACGCCTACGCGACCGCCGACCAGCTCCGTGAGCAGCTCGGCGAGACCGGGACGGGGAACCTGAAGACCGCGCTCCTCGAGCGGGCCGTGAACGCGGCGTCCCGGGCGGTCGACCAGCACTGCCGGCGCCGGTTCTGGCTCGACGACACCGCCACCGTGAAGACCTACCGGCCCACGTTCACAGACAAGGCCCTCGTCGACGACATCGGCGACACCACCGGCCTGGTCGTGAAGACCGACTCCACTGGTACTGGCACCTTCGACCTCACCTGGGCGGCCACTGACTATGAGCTGGAGCCGCTCAACGCGCTCGACCCCAACGCGCTGGCGTGGTGGTGGATCGTGGCGGTCGACCGGTACCTCTTCCCCACCGCGCGCCGCGTCACGCTCCAGGTGACCGCGAAGTTCGGGTGGTCCGGTGTCCCTGACGACGTCGAGCAGGCCACCCTGATGAAGGCCGCGTCGCTGTTCAAGCGGAAGGACGCCCCGTTCGGCGTGGCCGGGTTCAACGACTTCGGTGTGGTCCGCGTGACCCGGCAGGACGGCGACGTTCTCGACCTCCTCGCCCCGTACCGCCGGATGTTCGCATGACCGACGACATCACCGTCCGTCAGGCGCTCGCTGCGGCCTTGGGCGCCATCGAGGGTCTCTCGGCCTACGCGTGGCAGCCCGGCGCGGTGAATCTGCCGGCCGCGGTCGTGTCCCGGGCGTCGACGGACTTCGACAAGTCCATGGCCCGCGGCTCCGACGACTTCGAGTACACGGTGACGGTGCTCGTCCAGTACGCCGACCCCGAGGTCGCTCAGCGGGCAATGTCTGCCTATCTGGCCACTGCGGGGGCGTCGTCGATCAAGGCGGCGGTCGAGCTCGACCAGACGCTCGGTGGGGTCGTGGACTTCGCGCGGGTGCGAAGCGCGGGCCGCGAAGACCCGCGGCAGGTGGGCGACGTTCCGTGTCTAGCGGTCGATTTCACTGTGGAGGTGACGGCGTGAGCGCCAAGAAGAAGTACCGAGTCCTGACGGGGCTCAACTACGGCGACAAGCGCGCCGAGGTCGACGACGTCGTCGACGACATCCCCGCCAAGTCCGTCACGTGGCTCCTCGAGCAGGGGCACATCGAGGAGGTTGAGGACTGATGGCGTTCGTCCACTCGTCCAACTCCCGCGTGCTGCTGGGCACCTTCCCGATCTCCGGGTACCTCCGGGGCTACGAGGTGTCCAACGAGCGCGAGTTCGCGGACGTCACCGTCCTCACCGACGCATCCGGGCACCGGTTCCTGCCCGGCCTCGACAACGGCACCCTATCCCTGGACGGCCTCTTCGACGACGGGTCAGCGGCCGGCACCCTCGACGACGCCCTCAACACGGCGCTCGCCGGCGGGATCACCGTGGTCACCGCTGCCCCTGCCGGCTTCGTCGTCGGGAACCGGGTCAACTCCCTCGATGTCCGCGACACCAACTACGCCTACTCGTCGCAGATCGGGGACGCGGTGGCCTTCGGGTCGTCGTGGCAGGCCGAGGGCCTGGTCGACTCCGGTGTCGCGCTGACCACCCACGCCGCGGTCTCCGCGACCGCGAACGGCACGGCGGTGGACAACACCGCGTCGTCGGCCAACGGCGCCGTGGGCGCGCTCCACGTCACTGCGAACACCCGCAACGGCACGGTGATCGTGAAGGTCCAGCACTCGGTCGACAACTCCGTGTGGGTCGACCTGATCACCTTCACCACGGTCGGCGCCTCGACGGCGACGGCCGAGCGGGTCGCGGTCACCGGGACCGTCAACCGCTACCTGCGCGCCACCTGGACCGTGGCGGGCTCCACCGGCTCGGCGACCATCGCCGTCGCGGCCTGCCGCCGCTGAGCACCACCGCAGCACCCAACCCAACCCTGACCCCCGTGACCTGACGGCGCGGGGGTTCTGCACGAGAAGGAGCCACTCATGGCTTTCGTTCACGGTAAGTCCTCCGTGTTCAAGATCGACAACGCAGGCGGCGGGGCCCTCACCGACATCTCCGCCTACGTGGACTCGGTCGACGGTCTCCCCGGCGAGCGCGAGCTGGCCGACGTCACGACCCTGGGCCAGTCCGGCCACAAGGGCCTGCCGGGCCTCCAGAACGGGTCGTTCACCGTCGGTGGCCCCTGGGACGCCACGCTCGACGCCATCATGGGCGTCCTGCAGGTCGCGACGTCCACGGCGTCGTTCGAGTACCACCCGGCCGGCACCACCGCGTCTACGCCGAAGTACACCGGCGAGTCCTGGGTGTCGAACTACACCGTGTCCTCGCCGGTCGCGGACAAGATCACCTGGTCGGCGACGATCATGGTGGACGGCGCGGTCACCCGGGGCACCAACTGACCGGTGGTTGCCTACCGCTCCATCACGCAAGCGCCGAACGACCTTGCGGCGCTCGCGAACGCTCTCAAGGCCGCAGGTCGCGGGGACCTGCGCCGAGAGCTTCTGTCGGGCATCCGGCAAGCAGGTGGCCCCACGGTCACGCAGGTCCAAGCTGCAGCGCGTCAGCGCATCCCCAGCAGCGGCGGCCTCGCTGATCTCGTGGCGTCCAACGTGAACATCCGTTCACGGCTTGCCGGATCCTCGGCCTCTGTCCGTGTGCGACGCAAGGGTCGCTACCCCACGGACCGAACCATGGTCGGGATCGACGCCACGGGCACATGGCGCCACCCCGTCCGGGGCAACCGGCGGATCTGGGTCACCCAGTCCGCGCCGGGTGCGATCGGCTGGTTCACCAAGACCATCGACCGCAACGTGCCCCAGTTCAGGAAGGCCATCCTCCGGGCCATGGAGGATGTCGCGGGCAAAATCAGGAGAGCCGTCTGATGCCAATCATCACCTACACCCCCGATGAAGGGGAGCCGGAGACTTACGAGTTCGCCTTCGGCGACATGTCGTTCGACGAGGTCGTCGAACTCGAGCAACTCACCGGCCGCAACTGGGGCGAGCTCGAGCGCCTTTACTGGAACGACAACTTCATGGTGCAGGGCTACCTGCTCCTGGTGCTGATGCGCCGACAGAGCCCCCACCTGTCCATGCCGGAGCTCGGCCTGGTGCCGCGGCAGCTGTCGTTCGACATGTCGCCCTCGGAGATCGAGACCTGGGTGGCCCGGATGCTGGGCAAGCCCGAGCTGTCAGACGAGGAGAAGGAGTCGCTGCGCGAGCTGGGTGTTGACCCTGACGCGCCCGGACCGGACGTCGTGGTGGTCGGCGAGGTCGCGGAGGCCCCAAAAGCCTGACCGACCTGCGATGGCACTACATGGGCGCCTTCGCTGAGACGTTCGGATGGATGCCTGACCAGGTCCGGCGGCTGACGCTCCGGGAGTTCCTCTACTTCGTCGACTACATCGACGACCAGAACTGAATAGGCGGTGATGTCGTGAGCACGACGACTCTGGCTTACGACATCATCGCTCGTGACCGTGCGTCGTCGACATTCACGAAGATCGGTCGCGCTGCCGGTGCCCTTGGGGTTGGGTTGGGCGCCGCCGGACTGGTCCAGTTCGCGAAGGACTCTGTCAACGTCGAGGCCCAGTTCTCCTCGACCATGGCGTCGGTGCAGGTCAACGCCGGCATCGGGCAGAAGGCCCTGGGGCACCTGTCGGACTACGCCGTCAAGATGGGCCAGGACACCGTCTACTCGGCCAACGAGGCCGCGTCGGCGATGCTGGAGCTGTCGAAGGGCGGCATGTCGGCGGCGCAGATCCGCGCAGGCGCGCTGTCGTCGGCGCTGAACCTGGCGGCCACCGAGGGCATCGACCTTGGTGAGTCGGCCACCATCGTGGCCCGCACCCTGAAGACCTTCGGGCTGAACGCCTCCTCGACCGGGAAGGCCGTCGACATCCTCGCGGCCGGCTCGCTGGCATCCACCGCATCCGTCGAGGGCCTGGCCTCCGGCCTGAAGTACGTCGGGTCGACGGCGAAGTCGTCCGGCTACGACCTGGCCGACACGGTCACCGCCCTGGCAGCGTTGAACGACGCCGGCCTGGACGCCACCACAGCGGGAACATCGCTCAACCGCATGCTCCTCGGCCTGTCGCTGGGGACGACCAAGGCCGCGGAGACCGCCGCAGACCTCGGCCTGAAGTTCACCGACGCCAAGGGCGACATGCTGCCCATGGAGGACGTCGTCAAGCGCCTGCAGAAGGCGTTCGGCGACATGTCCACCAGCCAGCGGAACAACGACCTGAAGAAGCTGTTCGGCGTCGAGGGCATGCGGGCCGCGAACATCCTGATCGGGCAGGGCGCGAAGGGCTGGGAGCGGTACTCCAAGAAGGTCAATGAGACCGGCGCGGCCGCGAAGATGGCCAACGCCCGGATGTCGGGCACCAAGGGCGCGCTGGAGCGCCTGGACGGCGCAGTGGAAACCGCGCAGCTGAAGCTCGGGCAGTTCCTCGCGCCAGCGGTGCAGGACGTCGCGAACACGCTGACGAAGAACCTTGGCCCGGCGATGGACGGCACCATCGACTTCCTCGGAGACGCTGCTCACGCCGCGAAGCCATTCCTGGGCATCCTGAAGATGGCCGGCAGCGCGGCCGCCGACGCCGGCGGGTTCTTCGCCGACCTTCCCGACCCGCTGAAGCAGATCGGCATCGAGGTCGCGATCGCCGCGGCCATCATGCCGAAGCTGACCTCCGGGATCGGCGCGGCGTCCTCGGCCCTGAAGAACGGCTCCATCTACGCCCGCGTCTACGCCCTCGAGCTCCAGGACGTCGAGACCCGCGGCGCCGCGGTGTCCGGGGCACTGTCGAAGCTCGGCGGGATCGCGAAGCAGGCCGGCGGTGTCGGCGGCATGCTTCTGCTGGCGAACAGCACGCAGCAGGCAAACAAGAGCATGGGCGCCCTGGAGGGGGCTGCTGGTGGCGCTCTGGTTGGCATGTCGGCTGGCCCTTGGGGGGCGGCGATCGGTGCGGTCGCTGGTGGACTCGCGGGGCTGGTCGGGTCGACTCACGCGGCGGCTAAGGCTGCACGGGATGCTCAGCCTGACTTCCGGGGCCTGGCCGACTCTTTGGACCAGGTGACGGGCGCGACGACTCGCGCTACCCGCGCGCAGATCTACGACGACCTCGAGCGGACCGGCGCACTGAAGACGCTGCAGAGGTACGGGATCTCCAACCGCCAGGCCGTCGACGCTGTCCTGGGGCACGGGAAGGCGTTGCACTCCATCCAGGCCGTCCAGGCGCAGGCGACTGCGGAGTACAAGAAGAACGCCGACGCGATCGCTCGCAACAACGCTGAGATCGAACGCCTGACCGCCAGTGGGACGGACATGACGACCGCGGACTACGACCGGGTCGACGCCCTCCACAAGGCCAACGGCGCGCTGACGGAGCAGAACAAGAAGCTCGCGTCCGAGACCGACCTCATCGACAGTGAGATCGGCGCTCTGAAGCGCTCGCAGAAGGCAACGCGCGACAAGGCTGCGGCCGTCGAGTCGTTGAAGACCCTGTACGGCAAGCTCCCGAAAGACGTCGTCTCGGACATCAAGCAGAACGACATGCCGAAGTCACTGGCTGACGTCAAGAGGCTGATCGCGCTCTACAACATGACGCCGAAGCAGGTCCAGACCTTGCTCAAGCAGGTCGGCATCGACAAGTCGATCGACCAGGTCAAGCGGCTCGCCGACCAGCAGGACCGGCTGCACGACAAGTCCATGACCTACACAGTCAACTACCGCTACACCGGCCTCCGCGTCGGCGGGAACAGCCCCACGCGCGGCCACGGCAGCGACCTCCCCGACGGCGGCTCCACCGGCAAGGCCGGCCTGACCGGAGGCCGCAGCGGGAAAGCTGGGTTCGCTGGCCGAACCGTCGTGGGCGTGACCGGGCGCCGCCCGGTGGGCGCGACCAACGAGATGACGATCCCGGTCGAGCTCCTCGAGGCGCGCCGACGCGGTGGGAACCTTCGGGCCGAACCCTGGCGCCGCGGCGGCGGAGGCAACGGGAAGATGGACGTCACCATCAACGTCAACGGCGGCGACCCCGGCCGGAACGCCGAGGAGATCCGGAAGGCGCTGCTGCGACTGAAGCGGCAGCTGGGCACCGAGCTGGGGATCGGATGACCACGCCGGACTACAAGGTCGAGGTCGCGTTCAACGCTGGCTGGAACACCCCCGCCGCGTCGCGCACCTGGACCGACGTCACCGCCTACGCGTTGAAGGTCGAGGGCCTCGGGATCAACGTGGGGCGCCGTGACGAGCGGTCCGTGGCCGACCCCAACACCCTCAACCTCGTCCTGGACAACCGGGACGGCCGGTTCACCCCAGCGAAGACGACCGGTGCCTACTACCCGAACGTCAAGCTCGGCCGCCCCATCCGGATCACCGCGACCTACCCGCCCGTCAAGGCCCAGAACCTGCTGGCGGCCAACGCGGCGTCGTTCGAGGGTGGCACCGGTGGCTGGACCGTGTCGGGCACGCCGGCGCCGTCGGTGGCCACCGATGCGACGTTCTACCGGTTCGGGACCAAGGGCCTGAAGATCACCTGGGCTGGCTCCGGGTCGTTCCCGCAGGCGCAGGTGTCGACGGCCGGGCTCACCGCGTTAGTGCAGTACACGGCGTCCGTGTGGGTCTACGTGCCCTCCGGCGCCCCGGACGTCCGGCTCGTCGGGTCCGCCACCGCTGGCCCGCTGTCGTCAGTGAAGGACACCTGGCACCGGCTGACGCTGACCTTCACGCAGGGCGCGTCGACCACGGTCACCATCGCGGTCCGCTCGTCCGGCACCCCCAACGGGTCGGTCTGCTACATCGACGGCGCCATGCTGGTCTACGGCACGGAGACCGACGACTACCTCGACCCCACCAGCCCGTCGTCGTCGACGCGGTTCCTCGGGTTCGTCGACGCTTGGAACGTCAGCTGGCCGGCCACCGCCGATTCCTTCTCCACCTGCGCCGTCACAGCCACCTCGAGGACGGCGTGGATGGGCGCCGCCCGGGCGCTGCGCTCCCTGACGCAGCTGACGATCCTCGGCGACTCCCCCGCGTACTACTGGCCTCTGTCGGAGGCCGACGGCGCCACGTCAGCGGTGTCGCTGACCGGTGCACTGCGGATGCGGAAGACCGGCGGCGCGATCACCTTTGGAAGCGAGTTCGCCGCCCCCACCGACACCCAGACCGGCTGCAAGTTCACCTACAACCGCGGGAACCTCGCCACCACCTCCACCATCACCCTGGGGTCCGCGTTCACCTTCGAGTGCCTGTGGCAGTCCACCCAGCACGCCTCCGGCGTCGGCGGAACCACCCAGAACATCTTCAACTTCGACGCCGGCTTCCGGAACATCGCCTGCACCATCGGTGACAACGGCCTCGGGTCGACCAACATCTACGTCCGCGACTCCGCGTTCTCGACCGCGTTCCCCAGCGCCGGCCTGACCTACGACACGTCGGTCCACCACATCGCCGTCGTCGTGAACGGCGCCACCACCACGATCTACGTCGACGGCGTCTCCTACGCCACCGACACCGGTGGCAGCTCCTGGGGAGGCGGCACCGGCTCCCTCAGCATCGGGTCCGTCTCGGGGGGCTCATCTGGCGACGACGGCACCCTCTCCCACGTCGCGCTCTACACCTCCGCGCTCGCCGGCGCCACGATCTCCGCGCACTCGACCGCGGCGCTCACCGGGTGGCTGGGCGAGACCCCCGCGACTCGGCTCGGCAGGTACGCCACCTGGGCCGGCGTCCCCTCCGGAGAGACGTCGTTCGAGACGGGGCAGGTCCCCGGCCTCGCGAACATCGACACCACCGACGTCACGCCGATCGATCTCATGCGGAAGGTCGAGATCACCGAGGAGGGCGTCCTCTACGACGCCGCTGACGGCACCCTCACCTTCCACGACCGTTCCCACCGGTACGGCGCGGCCGCCGCGGCGACTTGGGCCGCCGGCGTGGGGGGCGTCGTCCAGGCCGACTTCGCGCCGTCCCTGGACCCGCTGTCCCTGCTCAACGACGTCACCGTGACCTCGGGGGACCAGACCCTCACCGACCGGACCTACAGCCAGGCGTCGATCGACAGCTACGGCATCGCACAGGCCAACATCGAGGCGTTCACCACCTCCGAGGACGAGGTCAAGCTCCACTCGTCCTGGCTGGTCGGCTCGTACTCCGAGCCCGCGATCCGCGCTCCCGCGCTGACCGTCGAGCTGGCCGGTATGTCGGCGGCCGAGCAGGCCACGGCGTTCGCGATCACCGTGGGGAAGAAGATCACCGTCACTGGCTTGCCCTCGCAGTATGTCGCCTCATCGGCGTCGTACTTCGTCGAGGGCTACGCCGAGTCGATCCGGCCCGGGTCGCACCAGATCACGTTCAACGTGACGCCGGCATCGGTCTTCGAGGTGTGGCTGCTCGGTGACGCGACCTACGGGGTCCTGGACTCCACCACTCGCACGGCGTACTAGGAGGGGCTTTCGCATGGCATGGACCGACCCGCGGACATGGGTGGCCTCCGAGGTTGTCTCCGCCTCGATCATGAACACTCACGTCCGGGACAACTTCAAGGCGATCGGCGACGCCTGGGCGTCCTACACGCCGACGCTGTCCAACTGGACCCTCGTCAACGGCACCCTGACTGGGAAGTACCTGCAGGCCGGGAAGCTCGTGATCGGGAAGCTCACCTACACCGTCGGGTCGACCGACACCAAGTCCGGTGGCCCCGTGTTCTCCTTGCCGGTCACCAAGGCCGCCGACACCGGCGGCATGTGCATCGGCGAGGCGTTCCTCAACGACATCTCCGTTCCGACCCGCGCCTACCGCCGCGTCATCCAGAGCTCCACGTCCGCGTTCTTCCTCGCCGCCGACGACGACACCCGCCTGTCGCCGACCGCGCCGTGGACCTGGGCCACCGGCGACATCATCGTCGCCACCTTCTCCTACGAGGCCGCCTGACCGTGGCCTCGATCGACCGTCTCGGGAGCCATCTATGACACCTGAGGGGTGGGGCTTCATGTCCGCAGCCGTTGCGATCGCCGGGAGTACGGCGGCGAGTGTGTGGTCTGCGAAGTCGTCGCGTAGGGCTCAGCGTGAGACGTCGGAGGCGTCACTGAGGGCTCAGCGTGAGGCGGCCCTGTCTGCGCCCTACGACTCGCTGGCCGCGCGTCTGGAGAAGGCCGAGACCCGGATCGACGCGCTGGAGACGGAGTTGCGGACGGAGCGGGAGCGGTCGGCTCATGCGGCTGCCGCGTTCCGGTCCCGGATTCAGGTGCTCCTGCATCACATCGCGGCGCTGGACGCGTACGCGGAGGTGTTGGTCGACATCATCCGCACGAAGGTCACGACGGTGACGACGATGCCGAAGAAGCCGGAGCTTCCGCCGGACGCGGCCGACGACCTGTGATCTGGCGGCTGCTCGCTCGGGTGGCTGTCGCGTTTCGCGAGATGGGGCGATTCTGATGTTCGACGTCTGCACGTACAACGCCGGGAACGCGTCGGCGGCGAAAGTGACCCTGGACTTCCAGCGGCTCGCGAAGGCGTACCCCATCATCGGGTGCCAGGAGGTCGCGGACCGGCACCGGATCCTGAACGCCACCGGCATGCACGTGCTGACCGGCGACGGGTCCGGGAAGGGCCACGTGGCGCTGCTGCTGGGCCCTGGAGCGCCCGCGAAGGCGACGGGCTGGGTTCCGTGCACCCCGGCCACGAAGGTCGGCGCATGGGGCGCTGGGCCGTCGACGATCGCGCCGAAGGGGATCCGGTGGGCGACCGTCACCGTCGACGGAGCCGACGTCACGGTCGGCGTGACGCACATGGTGCCGTCGGTGCAGCGGAAAGCGAAGGGCGTCAAGGCCCGGATCGGGCTCGCCCGCCGCCGGCGGCTGTTCAAGCGGCACATCGCCGCGATCGTGAAGTGGGTCGAGTCCGTGCCCGGGCCGCTGGTCATCATGGCCGACTGGAACGCCACCCCCGACTTCCCGCTGCTCCAGCCGCTCCGCGACGCGGGCCTGACGTGCTCGACGGCCCCGTCGCACGGCACCCGGGCGATCGACCAGCTCTGGTCCCGCGGCCTCAACGTCACGTCGGTCGAGGCGCTGGCCGGCTTCTCCAGCGACCACAAGCCGGTCGCCGCGAACTACGAGCACCAGGAGGCACCTGTGCCCACGCCGAACCCAGACCCGTATGAGCGGTGCACGTACAACGGCGCCCCGATGGACAACATGACCGCGAAGGCTGTGCAGGTCGCCGAGAATGCCCTGGGTTACTCGCTGACGATCACGCAGGGCTGCTACCACCCCGGCGTGGGTGCGTCGGCCGGCACCCATGACGGTGGCGGGGTCCTGGACCTCGCGCCGTACGACTACGCGAACAAGGTCAAGGTGTGGCGCGACAACATCGGTCCCGCCTGGCACCGCCCCGAGATCAAGGGGCTGTGGCCTGAGCACATCCACGTGCTGGTGCAGGGCAACGCGAAGATGTCGGATGCCGCGAAGGCGCAGGTCGTCGACTATGCGAACGGTGAGGACGGGCTGAAGTATCACGCGCCCGACCCGAACCCGTACCGCCCGGACCCGCTGCCGACGTTCGACTACGCCGCCGCCTGCCGCGATGACCGCATCCGGGCGCGCATCACCGGCATCCAGGAGCAGATCGCCCGGCTCCGCTACCGCGCCCAGCGGCTGCGGACCCGCATCACCTACCGAGGGAAGGCAAAGCACTGATGGTCAAGATCCTCGCCGAGCTCCTCCAGCGCGTCCCCGAGCGGATCCGCGGTTGGGTCTACCTCGGCCTCCTCGTCGCCTGCCTGGTCTACATCGGCGTCACCGCGTGGCGGTCCGGGTTCACCGTCGACCAGCTGGTTGCGCTGTTCGTCGGGCTCGTCGGCGCGCTGGCCAACAGTAACCGCCCCACCGTCAAGGCCCGCACCACCGCGCGCCGCCGCCCCGACAACAACCAGGAGTGACCATGCAGTACACCCCGCCGTCGATCGTCTCCGACAAGCACGTCGTACTGACCGGCCCCATCCAGGGGACCGTCACCCTGCAGGACGGCACAGTCGTCGACGTGTCGCCCGTGGCCGTCGAAGTCCACGACGAGGCGACCGCCGCCGAGGTCGCCCACCTGGTCGGGCTCCGCTACGCCGCCGAGGGCCACCCCGACGACGTCGACGTCGACCCCGAGACCGGGGAGAAGATCCAGCGGGACTTCGCCTACGAGGCTCCCGAGCAGTTCACCGACTACACCCCCATGGAGGGCTGACCCATGGCGCTCGCCTCGACCACCGCCACCAACCAGGCCCTCAACGGGCTCGACGCGTCCGGCACCCCGACGAACGTCATCGCCGCCGTCGCGCTGCACACGGCCACGCCTGGCACCACCGGCACCAGCGAGAACGCCAACACCGGCTCCTACGCCCGCCAGGCCTGCACGTGGAACGCCGCGTCGGGTGGCTCGAAGACCAACAGCTCCGCGCTGACGTTCTCCACCGCCGGGTCCGTGGCCGTGACGCACTTCGGTGGCTGGTCGTCGACCACCTACGGGGCCGGCACCTACGGCATCGGCGGCGCGCTCTCGGCGTCGGTGACCGCGGCGTCGATCACGATCGCGGCCGGGGCCCTGACGCTGACGGCGTCCTGATGCTGTGGGCGCCCTCGCCCGATGACGTCAATGTCATCACCAATGGCGGCATCGTCGGCACGTCGAACCCGGGGACCTCGGTTCCTGACGGCGCGTCGGTCAACACCTACGGCACCGTCACCGAGCTGATCTCGGCGGCGAACAACACGCAGGACTCGTGGGCCATCGAGATCATGGTCTGCAACACGCTGAACCCGTCTGCGCTCGTCGGTGAGATGAGCCTTGACATCCTCGTGGGTGGCGCCACCGACGACGTGCTGATCTCGTCGCTCCTCATCGGCGGCGCCTACTACGGCGGCCCGCGGTCCTACTGGTTCCCCGTCCACATCCCCGCGGGGCTCCGTGTCGCCGCCCAGATCAGTGCCGGAGCCGCACAGACCACCGAGCCCCGCGTGACCGTCAACCTCTACGGCGGCGGCGTGCCCCCGTTCCGGGTCGGCTCTCGCGTCACCACCTACGGCACGAAGGTGAACAACAGCCGCGGGGTGGCCGTCACCCCCACCGCATCGGGTGGCGCGGCGTCGGTCACCCAAATCACGGCCTCCACGTCAGAGGACCACTTCTACGTGATGCCCGGGTTCCAGGTCTCCACCGACACCACCATCTCGACAGCCACGTTCGTGAACGTCGGGATCGGGGTCGGCGCCTCCACTGAGGAGCGGATCGGCACCTGGTGGTTCTCTAAGAACGCATCGGAGTCCCAGTCTGGGCCGTGGCCGTCCTGGGGTGTGTTCCGGCACATCCCGTCCGGGTCTCGCCTCACCATCCTCGCGTCGAACGGTGGCGCCAACGACACCGCCCACGACGCCCTGATCTACGCCGTCTCCTAGGAGGAACCGTGGCGATCGCCGAGCTCTACACCATCAGCGCCGCGACCATCGGGACCTCCGAATACAGCATCGTCAGCAACTCGACCACCCTCGCCAACAACACCACCGACGGCGTCTACCAGTTGTGGATCGACGCCTCGTCGGTCGCCAAGGGTGACGTGTTCAAGGTCCGGGTCTACGAGAAGGTACTCTCGGGTGGCACCAAGGATGTGTTTGCCCAGTGGTCGATCATGGGCGTGCAGTCTGAGCACTTCGTGACCCCGACGTTCATCCTGATGCACGGCTGGGACATGACGATCCAGAAGGTGTCCGGCACAGACAGGACGTTCAGCGCCTCCATTCGCCAGGTCGGCTAATGACTTGGGCGTGGTGGGGTGGCGCCACCGCCGAGGCTGAACTACTCGCCGGCGGCCCTGTTGCGGCCACCGGGTCGGGGAGCCTCACTCTCGGCGCCTCAGGAGCCGGTGCCGCCCCCACGACTGCAAGCGGCTCTCTCACGCTCGGCGCGACCGGCACGGCGGCGGGCGGCGGGACCGCGGCCGACGGCACCGCCTCCCTCACCCTGTCCGCCGGCGGCGCTGCGGCTGCTGCGGCCACGGGCTCCGGGAGCCTGACTCTCGGCGGCTCTGGCGCCGCAGTTGCGGCAGCGACCGGCTCCGGCTCCCTCACTCTCGCGGGGTCGGGCACGGCACGAGCAGCCACCACCGGGACGGGCTCCCTGACCCTGGGGGCATCAGGCACGGCCCAGGTTCCAGTCGCGGGTTCCGGGTCCATCACTCTCGGAGCCACCGGCACCGTCGGCGGAACTCCCGCATCCGGTAGCGGCTCCCTCACCCTCACCGCGGCCGGAACGGCGGCTGCCCCCGTCACGGGCACCGCCTTGCTCACCCTCGGCGCCACCGGGACCGCTCGAGCGGCAGGAACCGGGTCGGCCAGCATCACGCTGAGCGGATCCGGAACGGCCCGCGCGGCGATCACGGCTAGCGCATCGCTGACCCTCACTGGATCGGGAGCCGCAGCGGCCCGCATCGCGGGTAGCGCCACCCTCACCCTGACGGCGGCCGGCACCGCTTCCATCACTGTCATCCTCGACCCGGCGCCGCCCGCCTACACCGTGACCGCCGACCCTCAGCACCGGGTCGTCGGCGCGGATGCGCAGTATCGGATCGCCGTTGCCCCCACCGCGGCTCCCCGGGTCGTGGCCGCCGAGGCGCAGCACCGGCGCGTGACAGCAGCCGCCCAGAACCGCACCGTCACCACGGAGGACTAGATGCCGCGCCGCCTCATCACCGACCACGACCCCGACGACCAGCTGAAGTACAGCTTCGACTTCGCCGCCTGGCTGGCGAACGAGGGCACCACTGCGGCGTCGTACGCGATCACCGCGACCACCGGTGGCACCGTCGGCACCGCGACCCTGAACGCCGGCGTGGTCACCGCCATGTTGTCCGCCACCCAGACGGCCACGTTCGCGTGCGTGCTCACCGACTCGGCCGGCCAAAAGTTCACCCTGACCCACGTCCTGCGGGTCGCCAACCAGTAGAAGGAGCTCCGCCATGGCCACCCCGACCCCCACCTTGACTGTCACCTACAACAAGGCGGCGTACACCTACGGCGAGGCCGGCTACGTCACGCTGGTCGTGAACGGCGCCGACCCCGAGACCCTCAACCACAGCTTCTCTGTCGAGGTCGACGGCGCGGTCATCACCGGCTCCGGGTCCACGCTGCTCAACCACCTCGTCGAGAAGTGGAAGGCCGTCACGCCGTCCGGCTACTACACCCAGGACCCGGACATCCCCAACCGGTTCCACTTCGTCGCCAAGGACTGAGCTCGTGCCGACGCACAGCTTCAGCGTCGACATCGACGGCCGGACCATCACCGCCCAGGGATCGTTCACCGTGACGCCCCCGCCAACGGCCCTCCCCCTGATGGGCATGGCGACCGTGTACAGCGACTGGGGTGCCCGGGTCGCTGAGACGGGCCAGGTGAACATGCGCCGTGTCTACGGTGGGTCGAACTGGAGCCACACGACCCTCGTCTCGAGGATCAACGCCTGCCACACCGGCGGGGTCGTGCCCTACGCGTCGATGAAGAACGGCGGCACCGCGGCCTCATGGTCACAGATGGTCGCCGGGCAGTTCGACGCCCAGATCGACGCCCTCGCCACCACGATCGCTGGGATGGCGGCGCCGACCCGGATCGCCTACCACCACGAACCGCGGCCCGCGACTCTCGCCGAGCTGAAGGTCTGGGGCCAGGCACACACGAGGTTCAACCTGCGGATCAAGGCGATCGCCGGCGACAAGGCCATCGTCGGCCCGACCGACAACGGTCACCCGTGGTCGGACATGTCGTTCGCTCACCTGTCGCACGCTGACCTGGACTCCTACTACACCGATGAGTTCGTGGCGTCCTGCGACGCGGTCGGCGCCGACTTCTACGACGGCGAGACCAACACGAACGCCGGGGAGCCCGCGTGGCCGAAGGCCCGGGGGTTCTGGCGCTACTGGCGGGAATACCGCGGGTTCACGGGCAAGCTGGACGTCGGCGAGTGGAACTTCATTGAGCCCGAAGACGTGGAGCTCATGTGGCAGCAGCTGCTGGCAGGCGAGTTCTGGGGCGCGAACGTCTTCAACAGCCCGGAGAACAACCGCGCTGACCTCCCGACCGACAAGGGCCTTGGGAACCCGCCGTCGTGGCTGGTCGTGCCCGGCACTCCCCGCATGGCCGCGCTGCGCGCCGTGCTCGACAAGGCAGGCATCGCCGGCCGCCCCTGATCTGTGCTCTAGTCCGCCCGCGACGCCCCCGCTAGGGCACAGCAAAGCCCCCCGCTCGACCGGTCAACCCGGTTGGGCGGGGGGCTCTTCGTCATTCCGCGGCAGTCCAGCTGTCACCGTCCCACTCGTAGTCGACGCCCGTGTCCTCGCGGAGGCGACCGGCTGACCGCACACCTCACACGAGCCACCGGCCCGGGAGATGATCACCAGACGCTGCACAGCCCGCGGGCCCGTGGAGCGGTGGCGCTTCGGGCGCGGGGTCGCCTCACTGTCCGACACGACACGGAGCGGGGTACGGCGGAGTGGGGTCTTCCGTTCCGGCATGGGGGAACGCTTCATGCGGCAGCCTCCAGAGTGAGAAGCCAGCGCAGCGCCGCGGCGGCCTGCTGGGGCACGACGCCGTTGCCGCACGCCTTCAAGGCTTCGTTGCGGGTGATGCCCGGCACGTCGGTGACCCATCCGTCAGGCAGGCCCATCATCCACTCGGTGAAGTGGGCGGACAGGCGCGGCGATCCCTTGGGGCCGGTCTCGGTAGGCGCGGGTGCGGGGCGGGTCAGCGTCTCCCAGCGATGGATCGCGTCGGCGTAGTCGCCCCACTGCTCGTGCTTGGCGATACCCTTGAGGAGCAGTTCGCCAGAACGGTCGCCAGAGCGGGACTCGTGCCCACCCATTGAGTCAGCGACAGAAGGTGTCGGCAGCAGCCGCTGCGCCTCAATCGCCAGACTCGCCCCATGCCCGTTGCCGTTCCCGTGCGCGGCCTTCATCTTGGCCGTCCACTCGTCCCAGGCTTCGACGGTCTTGCCCTCACCCATGTCGTTCACGGCGGGCGTGGGGAGCAGGGCTACGGCAGGAGATAGACCACCTGCTCCTCGAGGCTCGGCTGGTGTCCACCCGCCAGGCGTTTCGCTGGGTGCTGGTGTCCCCGCTGGTCGCCGTCCCGCGCGTTGGGTGTGCGCAGGATGGGCGACGATGAAAACGCGGAATCGTCCGTGTGGCGCTCCCATGTCGGCAGCTCGTAGGCCGACCCATTCCGCGTCATACCCGAGGTCGGCCAGGTCGCCGAGAACGGCTCCGAGTGCCCGCAGATGGCCGTCTGGGTTGTCTCCCAGACACCACGGGCAGGGTTCCACGTCGCTATGGGCTGAGGCACTGAGGAGTCCTCTCACGTTCTCGATCACGACGAGGCGCGGTCGGAGTTGGTCGATGGCGTAGGCGAAGTGCTCCCAGAGGCCGGAGCGGGTGCCGGGTCGGATGCCGGCGCGCTTGCCTGCGTGACTGACGTCCTGACAGGGGAAGCCGCCCGTGAGGACGTCGACCGGTTCGACGGCCGACCAGTCCACGGTGGTGATGTCACCCAGGTTGGGCACGTCGGGGTAGCGGTGGGCGAGGATCTTGCAGGCGCCCTTGTCGATGTCGGACACCCACACCGTTTCGCCGCCCAGCACCTCGTGGACGGCCATGTCGAGGCCGCCGTAACCGGAGAACAGGCTGCCGATCTTCATGCGTTCGCTCCTTCGGCGATCTGTTCCGAGGCGCAGGCGGTGCACACACCGCCCGTGGTGCGGCGCTGCCAGGGGTGGGTGACGCAGAACTGCTGCTCGACGACAGCGAGGTGGACGCTGAAAGCGCAGAGAGGAGTGACCTCGCCGTCGTCGATCAACCCGCCGCAGCTGTTCAGGGCCACGAGAACGACGATGGCGGCCGCGATGCGCACATCGGCAGGGTAGCCCTCAGCGAGGGTGCTCAGCACCCCCGCCGGGCAAAGGGGGCAGCTCGACCGACTTGATCGGGATCGGCTTCTTCGGGTCGGCGGTGACCCGCTCGGCCTTCATCGTGGTGTGGTGACGCGTCTTGGTCACGACCACCGTTTGGGCGTGCCCCTCCGCTGGCGTGATCAGCGGGGCCCAGGCCACGGAGGCTGCCAGCCAGATGCCGGCGCCGATGGTGAAGATGATCGTCTGGAGGATCGCGCGGCGGAACGGGTGGGCTGCGCGGTGGTTGTCGACGAGTGCGCTGAGCATGGTGGGCGTGTCCCTGTCGTTGTACCCGGTACAACTTGGAACACTTCGCAACGTCAGACAACGAAACGCAACGTGTGCGTTTCCGCAGGTCAGACGCTGTTTTCGCAGGTCAGCGGGGGTGCTCGAATGGTTTTCGAGTCCCCCCTCGGACACGCTTAGAATCCAGGTTGATCCGGGGCTTCGTACAACACGGTACAACTAGACGGTGCTACTGTCTACGTTATGGCCAAGTTGACCCCTCCCCCCAGCGCTACTTTCTGGCTGAAGGCGAGCGTCCTGAGCCTGATCCCTGGCGCCAAGCGGGCCGTGGCAGAGGGCGCGGAACTGGAGAGCACGCTGACCTCTGGGCGCATGGTCGGACTGACGACCGAAGAGACCCACGAGGTGATCCGCGCGTGGACCGCTTGGTACGCCAGCACGCCTTACCCGGTGGACTGGCGACGCATCCGCTCGGCCGTCACGCTGCGCGCTTTGGGTCGGAAATGGCGACCGGATGCCGACGCCTGAGAAACTCGCATCCGGCCGATGGAAGGTCCGCTACCTCGACCCCCACCGCACCAGCCCCACCACCGGCAGACCCGTCTGGTCCTCCCAGTCCTTCGACCTCAAACGCGACGCCCAGCAGTTCGCCGACGAGATCCACCTCATCGGCACCGCAGCCGCACTCGACCGACTCTTCGCAGGCATCGACCTCGCCCGAGTCCCCACCATCGGCACCATCGCCGCCGACCACATCGCCTCCCTGTCCGGCATCGAACCCGGCACACGCCTCAAGTATCAGCGCATGTGGGCACGCATCTGGGAGCCACGCATCGGCAACACTCCCGCCAACCTCCTCACCCGCGACCACGTCGCCCAAGCCGTCAACGACCTCGAGACCCACTACGCCGCCAAGTCCATCCGCAACTTCCACTCCCTCCTGTCCGCCGTCTGCAACCGCGCCGTCGACCTCGGGCACATGCGGACCAATGTCGCCAAGGGCACCCGGCTCCCACGCTCCGGGGAAGCCGACGCAAAGGACATGCGGATCCTCACCTTCGAGGAGTTCGCGGGCGTCATCGAACGCATCCAGCCCGAGCACTACCGGCCCTTCGTTGCGTTCCTCGCAGGCACCGGGGCGCGCTGGGGTGAGGCGACCGCGCTGCAGGTCCAGGACGTGCAGCTTCCGAACGTCCGCGTCCGCCGCGCCGTCAAGTGGTCGCCCGACCGCGCCCATCAGCGTGTCGGGCCGCCGAAGACGAAGCGGGGCAACCGAACCGTGCTCTTGTCCGGGAACCTGATCCCCGACATCAAGGCCGCGTGTGCCGGCAAGCAGGGCAGCGACCTCGTGTGGACCGCACCCCGTGGTGGCCCCATCCAGCACCGCACCTTCTGGTCGGACGTGTGGCTGCCCGCCGTGCAGCACCTGTCGCCGCGGCCCCGGATCCACGACCTGCGCCACACGAACGCGTCATGGCTGCTCGCCGCGGGCGTGTCGCTGATCGTCGTGTCGCGCCGCCTGGGGCACGAGTCGGTGAAGACGACCGGCGACATCTACGGGCACCTGGTGCCGGACGCGCAGGTCGCCGCCGCTGCTGCTGCGGACGCCGCGATGGGGTTCGCGCCGATCCTCGAGCTCGACTAGGCGGGCATCTGCCGCTGGAGTGGCACGCAGTCGACGCCGATGGTCTGGCAGGCGCGGCAGATGTCGGCCTGCATCCAGCGGTGTACCCGGCGTAGGTGCCGTGGCGAGGGTCGTCGGGGGTCATGCGGTCTCTCCTTCATCGAGCAGCCCGAACAGGCCTAGGTCTTCCTCGCCTTGGTGCTGCACGGCCTTGACGGGGTCGATGCGGCGGTGGATGCGTGCCTCGATCAGCGGCAGGTAGTCGGTCTCACGCTCGATGGCGACGCACTTGAACCGCTCGAGCAGGCACGCCTCGACCGTCGTCCCGCTGCCAGCGAAGGGCTCGAGGACGGTTCCGCCGGGTGGGGTGACGAGCCGGACGAGCCAGCGCATGAGGCTCAGCGGCTTCACGGTGGGGTGGGCGACGCCCGCAACGCGGGGGCGCTCGGTGGCGTCGGCTTTGGCGGTGTAGAAGAACCGCGACGCGCCGCCAGAGTCGGCCCCACGGGCGGGATCGCACGCCTCTTGGCCAGCAAAGTCCCCGTAGGCGTCACGGAACTTGTCGGAGCCACGACGGGTCGGGTTCGCGCCACTGGTCAGGGTGCCGCTCTGTGCATCCAGCTCGGCGGCGGCGTACTCGTCGAGGACCACGTTGGCAGGCCAGCGACCCTGGTCCGTGCTGCCCGCATGACGTGAGCCGTTGAGCCCGTCGCCGAATGTCGGGACGCTGACCTCAGACCGCGACTCGATCAGTGGTCGACCGTTCGCGGCCACCCGGCACCCGTCGATGTTGAGCGCCCCCGTCCCATGCGCGAGCACGTTCTGGCTCACAGTCCCGGCGAGGGGCTTGCGGGCAACCACGACGGGCTCGAACGCGGGCTTGAGGGCGGTGCCCCAGCCCTGCCAGGTGCGGGCGTCGTCGGTCGCAGGGGCAGTGGCGTCGTACTCGGGGGCGAACATCCCCAGCGACACCGTGCGCGATGAGGCGGCGCCTGCCGCCCGGCCGACAACCTCGCGCTCGGCCCCGGCCGCCTTGTCGATGGCCTTGGACACGTCGAGCGACTTGGGGAACCCGGAGCCGTACATCCAGGCGATGGAGTCGCGGATCTCGAAGCCCGCATCCTCGACCGCGCACGCCAGCCGGTGCCAGGTCCGGGTGCCGCCGAAGGCGAGCATGTGGCCGCCAGGCTTGAGGACGCGGAGGCATTCGGTGGCCCAGAGTTGGCACCACCGCTGGAAGGGCAATCCGGCTGCGTACTTGTTCACGGACGACGCGATGTATCGACGCTTGGACTCGTCGGCCATCTCGTCGGCGCGCCGAGCGCGTGCCTCAGCGTGGACATCGACTCCCTGCTTCCAAGGGGCGTCCCAGTCCTTGCCCATGAACTCCAACCCATACGGCGGGTCGGTCACCACGGCGTCGACCGAGGCGTCGGGGAGGGTGGCTAGGACGTCGAGGCAGTCGCCCGCGT
>CAYVDN010000041.1:0-27164 GCA_964450685.1 uncultured Microthrixaceae bacterium | reverse complement strand
TTGAGGGGCTAGTGCCCGCAAGGGCGTGGGGGTTCAAGTCCCCCCTCCGACACGAACCGCCAACGAGGCTGCCGCCCCTCCGCTGCGCTGCGGGTTGCCCGCTGGCCAGGGGCGCATGCGTGTGCCTGGAGGAAGCGGCGACGTCGGCCCGCCGACACGCACGGTGGTCACGAGACTGCGGGGAGTGGTTCATTTGGGCAACCTCGGAGTTGGGTGACGCGTTACCTCTGGTCGGTCGAGAGATCGGTCGAGGTCGCCTCTGCGATGAAGTTCGCTGACGCAGGCCTTGACACTCGCAATGCGTACTGCCATTGTGATGCCATGTCGGTCACAAAGGACGAGCGGCTCCAGATCCGGGTGGATCCGGCCGAGAAGCGCCTGCTCGAGCGCGCCGCCGAGGCGTCACATGTGTCGGTGTCGGCGTTCGTGCTGCAGTCCGCTGCCGCGCAGGCGGTCGAAGTGCTCGCGGAGCGTCAGCTCATCGAGCTCAGCCCCGAGGCCGCGGCTGCGTTCAACGAGGCGCTCGACGCTCCAGCGACGGTCAACCAGCGTCTCGCGTCGGCGCTCGAGCGGTCCCGGAAGTTCCGGTGGATTGACTGAGCTCCGCCGCCCCGAGCTGCTCGACCCCAAGCTCCACGACCGCTCGACGTTCGACTCGGGGTCACCAGATCTCGACGAGTGGCTTCGGCGGTACTCGGCCCAGAACCGGCGGAGGAACACCGCGGCGACCTGGGTGATCACCACGGCGGACTCGGTGGTCGTCGCCTATGTGAGCCTCGCCATGACCAGCATCGATCGCGGAGACGCGCCGTCGTCGGTGGCCAAGCAGGCCCCCGATCCGGTGCCCGCTCTGTTGATCGGCCGCCTCGCCGTCGATCTGTACCACGCCGGGCTCGGCATCGGGACTGCCCTGGTCGCCCACGTCTTGGCCACCGCCGTCGATCTCAACGCTCGAGCCGCGTGTCGAGCGGTCGTCGTGAGCGCGATCGATCAGGCAGCGAGGTCGTGGTGGGAGCGCCTTGGCTTCCACCCGTTCGATCCCACAGATCCAGGCAATCCCGACCTGTACCTGCTGACCAGTGAGATCGAAGCCACGCTTCGGTCCCTCGCTTGATGATCAGTCACGGACCGGCGACGAACCGACCTGCTCCCAGCGCACGTGGGGAGATGGTTCCACTCGCCCCTCCGACACGACTCAACTCCGAGTCCTTGAGTCCGACCTGGAGAAGACCACGTAGGTTGGCCGGATGGCAGTTCATGTTGCTCCGGGAGGCCCGGTGAGAGACACCGCCGACCCGACGGAACTACGCCGTGAGCTCGATGCGGCTGTGGCCACCGGCGCACCTGATGGCGACGTGCTCGACCTACGCGCCGACCTCGCCGCCTCGCTCGTGGACAACGGCCAACCGGAGTCAGCGGTTGAACATCTCGAGATGGTTGTTCGGACCCGGCTTGTCCACGACGGAGTGGACGACCCTGAAACACTCGACGTGCTGGGCCTCCTCGGTCGAGCCCTCACCGAATCCCGCCGCTACGCAGAGGCGGAATCGGTTCTCACCGACGTCGTCAAGGGGCGCACCAGGGTGCTCGGGTCCGACCACCCCCAGACGCTCGTCGCACGCGGCAACCTGCTGCGTGCCATCGGCCGATGTGGCCGCCCCGACGAGGCGCTCCAGCTCGCAGACGACCTGATCGCCGATCGCGAACGTCTCTTGGGTGCCGATCACCCCTCCACATTCGATGCCCGAGGGCACCGCGCTCAGCTCCTCGACGAGGCTGGCCGATCCGCCGAGGCGTCGATCGAGATGGAGCGGCTGCTGGACGACAGGCTCCGAGTCCTGGGTCCGTCGCACCGTGACGTCAAGGCGACACGGAGCAACCTCGTCGCGGTTCGCAGCCGGTCAGAACTCATCGACCCAGTCGACGCGTTCCGGGAGCTCCAACTGAACGCGGTCGAGGTTGCGGCCGACGAAGGCCCGGAGCACCCCGACACCCTCATTGCGCTCGGGCTGCTGGCCGAGCAGGCCCAACGGATTGGCCGCGACGATGATGCCCTGGAGCTCTTGGACCATGTCATCGGCGCCCGCACGCGGGTCCTCGGTGCCAACGCTGGCCCGACGCTCACAAGTCGGCGGATGCGCTGCGAGTCGCTGCGCCACCTCGGTCGTGTCGACGAGGCAGCGACCGCGGCCGAAGCGCTCGTTCTGGACTCGACAGCGGTCTTCGGGCCCGGTGCGTACGAGACGCTCCGGTCTCGCTTGGAGATGGTCAACTGCCTGCAGGCGCTGGCTGACTCTGCTGAGGCGCTCGACCCGTCGGTCGTGGCGCGGCTCGACGCAGCCGCCCACGTGGTCGCAGCCGCCGACGTCAGCGGCATGGAGCCCGCGGATCCGGTGCGACTGAAGGTCGAAGCCATCAGGGCGGCGGTGGATCGCGAGCGAAGGTCTGCCACGACGGCTGGTCGTCGTCCGCGTTGAGCAGCGACGACGACGCCGCCCTCGTCGTCGAACTGGTACACGTTCAGCATGGCGAGCTTGTCGGCGTGGTGAACCAGGACGGTCGTCTCGGTGCTGTCGAGGCAGACGAGCTCTACCAGGTCTTCGTCGACGGAGCAGATGACCGCGGGTCGGGCTTGGCGCCCACTCATCACGCTGTGAGGAGGTGCCGGTTGTGGAGGTCTGGGAAGGCATGAGGACTGCCTTTCCGCGGGGTCGGATCCCCGCCAACCACCGGCCGGTCAGAGCCACGTACCGGAACTGATCCGAGCCCGAGGCGTCAAGGATGCGTACGCTGCGCACGGAGGTCCTCGTATGCCCTGCTGTCTCTTCCTGAGTTTCCTGCTTCGCTCGGTCACGCGATTGTTCGATCGGGCGTCCAAGCAAGTCGTCGTGGTCGATTCGTTCGCACCCCAGGCGTATCGCAGCGGGCCAGCGCTGGTTGTCGATGCAGTGATGGAGGGTAAGTCGTGAGAGGCACCGGAAGCGGAACCGTTCCCCCTGTCACCGAGTCCGACGACAATGACCTTGCTACGCAGCGCTACTTCCTCGACATGCTGCTGCAACCGCTCGACGAATGGGAGGGCTTCCAGCGGATCGAGCAGTTCGGCCTCTCCGGCTACCGCTATGAGCTCAACTTCTCCCAGTACGCGCTCGCGATGTGGCAGTACACACGCACGCCGGCGTTCACGGGCTACCTGGCAGAGGCGCAGCGCAACGCAATCGTGAAGATGACCGCCAGGCGGGTCTGGAGCTACTGGGCCGTCGAGAACCTGGTGTTCTACGGGCGATGGAACCCCGACCCGGTCACGTTCCACAACATCATGTACTCGGGCTACTTCGGCATGATGATCGGGCTCTACGAGACGCTCAACGACGATCCACGTTTCAGTGCGCCGGGAGCGCTGGACCTGCGATGGGACAGGCGCACGACGTACTCGTACGAGTTCCGGAGCCTGGTGGATGCGCTCAGGAAGAACATGATGCAGCGGCCCGATCATCCGCAGTTCCCGTGTGAGCCTCATCTCGTCTACCCGGTCTGCAACACCTTCGCCATGAACGCGATGAAGATGCACGACCGCCTGCACGGCAGCGATGTCACGGGTGATCTCGTGGATCGAGTTCGTCGCAGCTACGAACGGGACGGCTGGCGCCGCAAGGACGGCAGGTTCATCAGCATCGGCACGCGCCGCGGACGACAGCTCGCGGGACCGATGTTGTTCAACGACGGGTCGATCGCGATGCTGCTGAACCCGACCATGCCGGACTTCGCGGCCAGCACCTGGCAGGCGCTGAGGTCCGGCGGACACGTACGGATAGCGGATGGCGAGGTCGAACTGAGACGGGCCGTGTTCGATCGGATGGACGCCGGCAACTACAACCTCGCTCGCGGTGACGGCCAGGCCCGCTCCGGCCTGTTGATGGGCGCGAGCGAGCAGGGTGACGATGAGGCCGCCGCGGCGCTGGAGCGATCGATCACGGCGCGCCACCAGCCCGTCTGGTCCAACGGCGCGCGCAAGCTGAGGGGGCTCTCGCCATGGAGCTACGGCAGCTACGCGCTTGGGCTGTGGGGCCGGCGCGGTGCCATGCGCGACCTCGTGAACGGCGTGATACCGCAGCAGTGGCGCACCGGACCGGTTCTGGCCGAGGCGGCTTATCCTGACGTGCTCGTCGCCAGGGCGGTCTCCGACGGCGATGCCCTCGACCTGGTGCTTCGCGCTGGCGACGGACCCCGTAGGACCGCATTGGGGTTCGAGCGCCTTCGTCCGAACAGCACTTACCGCGTCAGCGGCGGGGTGGCGGATGAGGTCACAGCCTCGCCGACTGGAACCGCCGTGATCGCGGTAGATCTCGCCGACCGGTCCGAAGTTCGGCTCTGCCCCGCAGCCTGACAGCAACACGGCGCCCATCTCAACTGATGCTCACGCTCGGGCAATCGATCATCCGTCGGGCTGACGTGCTCATGCTGGCCGGCGGACTCCTGTGCGCCCTCGTGTCGCTACTGCCCCGACGGCCACCCGAGAACGGGCGACCACCCGAGAACGCGAGCGGGCTCTACCTGGTCGACCGTGAGGCAGAGGCAGGCCACGTCGTGATGCTCGGCGCGATGTTGTTGATGGTGGGCGTTCCCGAGTTGGACCTGAACGACTGGTGGCGCGGGTTGTTCCTGGTCCTGGCCGTCTTCTACGCGGTTCGGCTTGTGCAGCACGTTCGAGACGCGCTCTCGGGCCGAACAGGGTCTGAGCTGCGGGCCGGAGGTGCTGGCTATCACCTCGTGGCCAGCCTGGCGATGGCCTACTCCGTCGCCAGCGGGGGCCATGACGCCCACCTCCACGGCGTTGCCCCCCGACCGGGCGGCTGGGCTCTGCCATGGTCGTGGCTGGCAGGGCTGATGGCGCTGCTCTTCCTCGCTGACGCCATCTTCACTGCCATCGTGCTGGTGACGCAGCGGTTACCCGGCAGCCGTGATCAGGTGATTCCTCCCGGTGGCCGAGTGGCTGTCGTTCCACACCTGATCATGGACATCGCGATGGTGATGATGCTCTGACGCCTTGTCACGGCGGGCTCTCATCCCGGCTCGCGGATGCCAGTCGAGCGACGGCAGAGGCAATACGTCTGGATCTGAGCTCGTCGGTCGGCGCGGTCAGGATCGGGTGCAGGACCTGGTATCGCTCCGAGCGGCTCAGCGACGCAAAGGCAGCTTCTGCGTCGGGCGCTGCCGCCAGAACACGTACGAGCTCGGGCGGGACCTCGGCGGTCGCCTGGCCCGGGTAGGCACGCTCCCATCGTCCATCGGCGCGGGCACGCTCCACCTCTGCCAGTCCCCGCGGCCGGACACGGCCCTGCTCGACGAGCCGGCCGACCAGTTCGACGTTGCGCAGCGACCACGTCGAGCGGACGCGCCGCGGCGTGAACCTCTGTCGGTACGTTGCGTCGTCAACCGAGCGCGCCTGCCCATCTATCCAGCCGCTGCACAGAGCTTCCTCTAGCGCTTCGGCGTAGGTGAGCGTGGTCGGTGCCGAGGTGCCCTTCTTGGCGAGCGTGAGCCAAACCCCGTCCGACTGCTCGTCGTTGTCGATCAGCCACAGGCGCCACTGTTCGACATCGGCGACGGTGAGCGTGGGGTGTTCCTTGGGACCTTTGTTGCTCATGGGCGTTCACCTGCAGTAGCGGAGTTGTTCGGCTCAGCCGATGGCGCCGAATCGAGCCAGCTGGCAAGGCGTCTCGACTCCTCGATGAGTTCAGCGGGTCCCACGACACGGAAGGGTGCACCGAAGCGGATGATCGTCGCCAGCAGACCTGACCACGACCACGATCCCGTCGTGACGAGCGACCGGATCGGGCCGGCCTCGATGACCTCCCCGTCAGGGACCCATCGCACCAGTTCGCGAGCGGATAGGTCGATCTCGAAGCTGCCGACACACGGCCAACGATCCTCGTCGTCGGATCCCTTGGCGCGCGCCGCGACGAATGTCGCTGCGTCGCCTGTGGGTATCGGGCGCGGTGAGAACGGCTCGCCGGCGGTGCCGCGTGGCTCCATCCGATCCACGCGGAAGGTCCGCCAGTCCGAGCGATCTAGATCCCACGCCACCAGGTACCAGCGTGAGTGGCGGGCTACGAGTCCGTGCGGTTCGACCAACCGAGTGGGACCCGGCCCGCCCCCGTAGTCGAATCGCATGGTCACCTTGGTATTGACGGCTCGGCTGACCGCCTCGAGCACGCCAGGATCTACTCGCTCGTCGACCGTGGGGGTTGTGAAGTCGATGGCGTCGACGCGGTGCCGCAAGCGCGAGGGCATCACCTGGCGGACTGTTGCGAGAGCTCGTTCTGCGGACTCGCCGAGCTCGACGCCACTCGTGGTCGCGTATCGGAGCGCGACCGCGAGAGCGACCGCTTGCTCGTCATCGAAGAGCAGTGGCGGTAGCTCCGCACCGGCGGCGAGTCGGTAGCCGCCGTCGGGGCCTTTGGTCGAGTCGATCGCGTAACCGAGCGCCCGTAGCCGATCGATGTCTCGGCGAACCGTCCGTGTGGTCACACCGAGCCGCTCGGCCAGAACGTGACCCGGCCAGTCGCGTCGCGCTTGGAGCAACGACAGCAACTCGAGCATTCGTGTCGATGGTCCAGCCACGATCTTCATGATTCCAGAAGTAGAGGACGGAACCGGTCCTAAATGCCTGTCATCCTGCGAGACGGCAACAACGCCACCTTGAACTTGGGAAGAACATGACGATCACGACAGCAACCCACTTGAACCTCCCTGGCACCGCCCGGTCGGCTCTCGACTTCTACCAGAGCGCCTTCGGCGGTCAGGTCATGACCACTACCTACGCGCAGGTCGGAATGCCCGCCGATGCGCCCGATGCCGACAAGGTCGTGTTCGGTCAGCTCGTGGGTGCTGACGGGTTCTGTTTGATGGCGTACGACATTCCAGGTCGGGACCTGCCGTTCTCCGGGTCGACCCGTCGCGAGAACGGTGCCACAGTCACCGACCAACCGTTCTTCGTCTCGCTAACAGGTGCCACGTTCGACGAGATCACGCCGTACTGGGCGCGCCTGGCCGACGGCGCCACCATCGTCGAGCCGCTCGCCGAATCAGCGTGGAGCCCCGGCTTCGGAATGCTCACCGACCGTTTCGGCGTCACCTGGGCCTTCACCGTCCTGCCGACCGCGACGAGTTGAGCCCTGCTCGTCGAGAGCGTCGATGAAGCGGGTCAGGAGCGTTGCGAGCTGGGTGCGTTCTTCGTTCGTCCAGCCGCGAGTGGCTTGCCGGAACGTCGTCTGGCGCTGCTGGTGGACGGAGAGCGACGCGGCATCGCCCGCCTCGGTCAGTGTGACGAGCACTCTGCGGCCATCGCGCTGTGATGCGATTCGCTCGACGAGTCCGGCATCAACGGCCCGAGCCACGAGCCGACTCGCCTGTGACTGGTCGACACCGAGCCGGCGTGCAACCTCGCCCACGGCGACACCGTCGACCCCCTCGTCCTGGGTCCCCTTCTCGATGGCGTCGACGACTCCCAGCACGACCGCATCGATGCCGAACCCGGCGTCACCCGCCAGGCTTCGGCGGGTCTGACGCCGTCTTACACGCACCATCGCTGCTTCGATCTGAGCGATCGGATCAGTCCGCCGCGACGTGACTGGTTTCCGACGGCTAGGGCTGCTCATCCCAGCCCAGGTTGCGGGCCATCGCCTCCAGGGTTGCAACGGTCCGCTCGTAATCGTCGTCGCTCAGGCCCATGACGAGCTGTTGGCGCTGAGCTGACACGCTTTCGAGCGCTCGTTGCAGCAGGAGCGCGCCCGCGTCGGTGAGTGCGAAGTACTTCTCGACGCTGGTGATCAGCGCTCGTCGAGTCAGCCCGGCGAGCTGCTGATCCAACGTGGCTCCATTCGCCAGGAACGGACTCACCGCATCCTCCAGCTCCTCCTGTGACCGGGGACTGTCGGACAATGTGTTGAGCAGCTGCCATTCGCGCCTGGTCAGGCCGTCGTTCTGCAAGGTCCCGTCGAGCTGCTCCTCGAGCAGGCGATCCACGAGCTTGACCCAGTATCCGATCGGTCTTCGTCGACCAGGCGAGTCGGTCATCATGGGATGACTATATGCGCCACACATGGAAATGCATAGCGCATGTAGTTGGTCAGCCGTTGATCAGGCTCTGGGTGTAACGCTGCGCGACCCAGCCGCACTTCTGCGCTCCGCCCGACAGGGTCGCGACCTTGATCCACTTGAGCCCGTTGGCGCTGACCGGGTCCTCGTCGCCGAGCATCAGTTCCTCTCCGGCACGGAGTTCAGCCAGCACATCGGCGTTTGTCGTTGGCTTGGACCTCAGCTTGAGGGGGTTGTCGTCAGTGACTCCGTGTACCACCACGAACGAGCCCGAGTACGGCATGCAGGACCTGTCCGTCTCCTGGAACGCTTCCGTGTCGAACACCCTGGTAGGCATCACACCGACGGAGAACGTGTCCTTCACCCCTGCTTCGTCGATCGCTGCCTGGTACATCCGAACCGCTTCTCGTGCCGACTCCCTGGAAGCGAACGGGCCAGCCATCAGGACCTCTGGATAGTCAGACAGCAGGAACGGCACCCAGGTCGTGGAGTTCACCGATGTGATGGAAACGCCCTGCGGCCCGGCGTCGCGGACTATGTCCAATCGAGCCTCAGCCTCGCTGGCGCGCGCAAAGGTGCCCAGGCGCACGGTGTAAGAGATCGGCATTCTCTCCGGTCCGTCCGCTGGACAGCCGATCACCGGGTCGGAAGGCTCGGCGATGATCGACTCCGCCGCCGACCGGACGACATCCACGTCTTGTCCGTACCAGTGCGAGCGATCGAAGGTCCCCCAGGTGTGGATCCCGACGACGTCGCCGGACGCGTCTATCACGGGACCTCCGCTGTTGCCGGGCCCTGTGCGCCCGGACAACGCTCGGTCGATCCGATGTGATGGGACTCCATGGGTGGTCTCGTCGACATCCGCTGCAGTGCCGACTACCAGGTTGAACTCCCCGCCCTCGATGCCGGGAAATCCCAGCACTGCCAGGTGCTGACCCGCGGACGGTCCCGTCTGGGCCCACTCCAGTGACCTGTCGAAACTGGGTTCTGATTCGTCGAGGCGCACGACGGCGATGTCAGGAGATGACCGGTAACCGATGACGGTGCCGCGACGCCAGCCACGCCTGTAGGTCATGATCCACGGATGGGGGTCCACTGCGGAGTCAGCCGATTCCGAGTCCTCCGCGACGACGTGCCAGTTCGTGATGATCGTCCGCTCATCGATAGCGAATCCCGTGCCCTGGCTGTAGCCGAGCCCATCGCACGGACGGGACAGGACCATCACGACCGCGTTGCCGATGTCATGTTCGAGCGCTGACCCGTTGACGCCGTCCAGCGGTGGAGTGGGGACCGATGTCGAGGGCGGGACAGGGTCCGACACGGGCGGCGGCGTCGACCCGATCGATGTCGTCACAGCGGTGATCGTGGGTTCGGAGGATGTTTCGGTGGCGCAAGCTCCACTGATCATCGACAAGGCGGCGAGTGCGAGGGCGCCAGCACGCCGACGCATAGCCCTTCCTGAGGCAACTTCTCCCATGTACGACGGTCTAGCCCTCGTGTGGTCGAGGTTGGTGGACCGCTGGTTGTTGCGGGCGGAACCGAT
Source organism: uncultured Microthrixaceae bacterium (assembly GCA_964450685.1). Taxonomy (GTDB): domain Bacteria; phylum Actinomycetota; class Acidimicrobiia; order Acidimicrobiales; family Microtrichaceae; genus JBAOHV01. Next base: position 17,521 of record CAYVDN010000041.1, on the reverse strand, counting down.
GACAAGGTTGGCCCGACGCCGCGATCGCTTGTGTCGAGCGCTGTTCCGGACCCTTTGCTGTGAAGCATCAGGAGTAGGATTCGATCGCGGTTCAGCTTCGGCCGGCTCGACTGAGCCTGCTGTCGAGCCATGGTCCGATCGCCGCCGGTTCGCGTTGCCAACGCGGAGCTGTATTGCGCTGCCCAGGGGGGTACGGGAAGCATGAAGCACGACTGGACGGAACTCATGTGGGTGCAGTCAGCAGCTTTGGGTGATCTGCTCGACAGCATCGATGATGATCAGTTCGACGAGGCGTCGCTGTGCGACGGTTGGGCGGTGCGCGATGTGATCGGGCACATGCTCGTTGGTCACACAACGCCGATGCCCAAGATGGTGGGCCTCATCCTGGCCTACCGAGGGAACATCAACAAGGGGTCGATGGAGCGGTCCAAGGAGCTCGGATCGAGCCTCACTCCTCGTGAGCTGCGTACCCAGTGGCGCGCCGTTGCCGATGGCCACGTCACGAGGGGAATCAGCAGGGTCATCCCTCGAAAGGAGGGCTTCCTGGACCACTTCGTGCACGAGCAGGACATCCGTCGACCGCTCGGGCTTCCCGCCCCTGATGATTCGAGCCGCCTGGTGCCGGCGTTGGATGCGGTGGTGTCGGTGCGCAGTCCGATCTTCGCTCCGGCCAAACGCGTTGCCGGGGTCCGCCTCGAGGCTACGGACATCGACTGGAAACATGGAGCGGGGCCCGTAGTGCGCGGGCGAGCCGAAGCCCTGGTGATGGCCGCAGCAGGTCGAGGGGCAGCACTTCTCGACTTGGAAGGCGAGGGCGTCTCAGCGCTCAAGGACTGAGCGGCCTGAGCGATCTGATCCGTAGCCGGGCCCTATGGCTGGTCGGTCATGGAGTCATCGTTGCTGCTCGGTCGAACGTGCTCAGGTGGTCACGTTGAAATCGACGCTGTGAAGACCGGTTGCGCCGTCTGGCGCGGGGTCGGCGAGCTGCTCGACCTGAGGATTGCCATCCCTGTCGATCGAGCGGACCCGGACCGTGTGGCTGCCAGGTGAGGCATCCCAGCGGTAACGCCACTGGACCCATGTGTCCTCGCTCGCCACACGGCCCAGCTCGCAGTCCCGCCACCGGCCGCCATCTATGGAGACCTGCACGGCCGACACACCCACCGATGGCAGCCACGCGACCCCTGCGATCGGCGTGGGGCCTGCGGGGACGTCGGCGCCAGCTCGGGGAACATCGATACGCGAGGCCAGCTTGATCGGCGCGCTTTTCGCCCAGCCCCGCGGTACCCAGTAGCCGTCGGCGCCTTCCCAAGTGGTCAGCTCGATCGATGTGAGCCACTTGGTCGCCGAGACGTAGCCATACAGCCCCGACACCACCAGTCGTGCCGGGAAGCCGTGCTCGATGGGCAGTCGCTCGCCGTTCATCGCGTACGCCACAAGTGCCGTGCGGTCGCCGTCCAGCACTTCGAGCGGGAAACCGCAGGTCCAGCCGTCGGCCGACGTCGAGAACAGCTGCTCGGCCCCGCGCTGAACTCCGGCTCGGTCGAGCAGGTCGGTCAGAGGCACTCCCTGCCACACCGCGTTGCCGACCAGGTCCCCACCAACCTCGTTTGACACGCATTGGAGAGTGACCGGCTCCTCGATGCTGGGCATCCCCAGCAGATCCGAATAGCTGAGCGAGAAGGGATGATCGACCATCCCGCTCACTTCGAGCTGCCATGTCTTGGCGTCGACCCGCGGTGCTCGCAGTGCCGTGTCGATACGGTAGAAGTCGCTGTTGCGGGTCACATACGGTGAGGCTCCCGCGGTACGAAACGAGCTGTCGTCAGGAACCTCGACGCGCCGCAGAGGGCGGGGGAGCGGGATCGCTTTGACAGCCGCGACCACGTCGCCGCTCGCCAGCGCCCGGCCGATCGCCGCAAGCCCCACTGCGCCCGCGCTCACCGCACCGGTCGTGGCAAGGAACTTCCTTCGTGATGCGATCCGACCGGAGGGCGCGGCGATCGTGTCCGGGGCGACATCCTGGTCCGCAGCGTTCGAGGCGAGACGCCAGAGCGCTCGGAAGCAGACAACTCCTGCGAGGACCGACACAGCGGCGACAGCTACCGCCGCTGTCGCTGAGACCTGCGGGTCGGCAGCCTGCGCCCACGCTCCGAATGCGCCGAAGCAAGCGAATGCAACCACCGACGACCAGGCCCACCGACGCGCAGCGAGTCCGACAGCTGCGCCCAACGTCATGACGACCACGAGCGCGCCCGAGACGAGCGCTGCCTTGTCGTTCGTGCCGAAGATCTCTACGGCGATCTCCTTGAGCGAGGCCGCGAAGCTGTCGACGAACCGCGCGCCGACTGCCAGAAGCGGCGAGGGTTCGATTCCCATGAGGCCCGAGATGAACTCGCCGGCTCCCAGCGCCGCAGCCGCCGACGCCATCCCGACAAGCGCTGCGCTTGGTCGTTGCGGGGCGTCACCGGCAGAGGTCATCGGCATCAATATTGCTCGACGCTGATCACCTCGGCAGGAATTGTTGTGCGAGCGGTGGCGGTAGCTGTCCGTTGCCCCCGCAGCGGTTTCGGGTCGGCTCGTTTGCCAGCAATCGAGTGCGGCCAGTGCTATCCGAACGCCCGTAGAGCATCAGCGAGTGAGTCGGCGGTAGTGCGGTCGGTGTGGATCCGTTCCGCCTCGGGCCATGCGTCGAAGCGCTCGGCCATGGCGTCGGCCACCGCCGGCGTTGCTTCGGAGGGGTCGGTTCCTGTCTCGAGTCGACGGCGGATCCGTTGATGAGTCACCTCCGTCGGAGCTGTGCACTCGATTTCGACCAGGTCGGCAACGGCGCGGTCGGCGGCGGCTCGTGCCAGTGCTCGATGCACGGAAGTGGACCAGGTGGCGTCGAGCACGACGCTCCGACCGAGCCCGAGGTGGCGCTCGGCCCCTGCGAGCAGTTCCGAGTAGACGGCGTCGGTGGTCGCTGGTTCGTAGCGGCCCTGCTCGGGTCGGCGTCTACGCAGCTCGTCGGAGCGCAGCATGACGGCGCCTACCCGGTCGGCGAGCATTCGTGCGACTGTCGACTTGCCGGTCCCGGGTAGACCGCCGACCAGAACCAGTCGGATCCGTCCGGACTCGAGGTGTCGCAGGCACAGCGCCAGGAGATCGTCCACCTCGTCCATGCGCTCACCTGTTTGGGACTCGCGCACCAGGCCGACCTTGGCCCTCACGTGGGCGCGGAAGGCTGTGTAGTGGTGCTCGAGTGACGCCGGCCAGGAGTTGCCAGACAGGTGCTGGTAGGAGTCGAGGAACAGTCGGGCGAGATCGGCTCTGCCCAGACGTTCCAGGTCCATCGCCAGGAACGCGACGTCCGACATGACGTCACCCCAACGGAGCTCGTCGTCGAACTCGAGGCAGTCGAGCACCCGCGGCCCGTCGTCGAGCACGAATATGTCCTCGGCCTGCAGATCCCCGTGGCCGTCGCGGACCGAACCGGCAGCGATGCGTTCATCGAAGAGGTGGGCCCGGCCGGCCAGGTAACGCCCAACAAGCTCCTCGATCCGCTCCTGGGTCGCTGTTCGCAGGTCCCCGCTCAGATGGGGGCGCATCAGATCGAAGCCGTCGGTCCAGCGGCGTAGCACCGCATCACGGGTCGCGACCTCGCTCATCTGCCCCGCAGGAGGCGAGGAGTCGTGCAGCGAGGCGATATCGCGTGCGACCTGTCGGATCGTCGCGGCGACGTCCTCGCCGCGTTCCAGGCAACGGCGTAGGCGCCGATTCGGAGGCATCCGACGCATGACGACCATGTGCTCGCACACTTCGCCATCGACGTCTGTCACCTGTGCCACGCCGAGATAGACGTCCGGAGCGAGGCGACGGTTCAGCTCTACCTCCCGGCGACACGCCTCTGCGCGGGCATCGACCGTGCGGAAGTCGAGGAACCCCAGGTCGACCGGCTTCTTGATCTTGTAGGCACGGTCACCGAGGAAGAAGATCGCAGCCGAGTGCGTCTCGACCGCGGCTGCGCCGGACTCGTTGCTCACCCCGGGACGACCACCAGTCGTCCGTCGACCTCGCCTCGTGCGAGACGCTTGTAGCCCTCGGGTGCATCGGCGATCGAGATCCGTTCGACCTTCGCCCTGATCAGGCCGCGCTCGGCGAGGTCGAGCACCTCGATCAGTTCAGGGATGCTCCCCCAGTAGGTGGTTGTCAGCGAGGCCTCGTAGGGCACGGTGAAGAAGCTGAACGGGTACGACCCTCCGGCGATGCCGACGATGGTGATGTGGCCGAGTGACCGACCGCATGCCGCCGCAAGTTGCATCGTCGAGTCGCTCCCGACGAAGTCCAACACGACATCGGCGTTGCGTCCCCGTGTCAGCTCGGCGATCTCGGCTGCAGCGCCGTCGCCTGCGGTGACGGTGTGCTCAGCGCCCGCGGCGGCCGCCATTTCGAGAGCGGAGCGACGGGTGTCCACCGCGATCACAGTCGCCGGGGTCAACGCCTCGAGGATCTGCACGCCCATGTGGCCCAGTCCGCCGACCCCTATCACCAACGCCGTCGAACCCGGAACGAGTAGATCGAGCGAGCGTTTCACGGCGTGGTAGGGAGTGAGCCCGGCGTCGGTCAGCGGCGCTGCATCGACCGGGTCCAGGTCGCCGAGCGGGAGCAGGCGTCGGCTGTCGTGAACGAGCATGTAGGGAGCCATGCCACCGTCGTCGCCCAGGCCCGCTGCCATCGAGGTGAGCTCGGCCTGACGTTCGCAGTAGTTCTCCATGCCCTGCACACAGCGGTGGCAGCGCCCGCAGCCGGTGGGTCCGTAGACGGCGACGGGTTGGCCGACCTCGATGCCGGAGACACCCGGGCCGAGGGCCTCGACCCAGCCGGCGTTCTCGTGACCCAGGGTGAACGGCGGCTCGAACGACATCATCCCGGCCTCGAAGTCGTGTATCAGGTGCAGGTCCGAGTGACACATACCTGCACCGCCGACCTTCACGAGCACCTGGCCGGGCTCTGGATCCGGCTGCGGGACATCTCGGATCTCCGGGTCGTGCTTCCACTGGGTCAGCTGTACTGCGTCCATGGCGTCATCTCCTCCGACGTCGTCCCCCTACACGGTCAAGTCGATCACTTTCGTCGCGCAGGGAACAGGGTCATGTGTCCACTCCGGTCATGTCGTGGCGATGTGAAGGACCGCTGCGCCGGTGAGCCGGTCGTGTGCCAGGTCGACAAGCGCTTCGTCCGCTCGCTCGAACGGGTAGGCCGTCGTGTGGATCCGCAGCGGGATCCGCTCTGCAAGGCGCAGCAACTCCTCACCGTCCTGGCGTGTGTTGGCGGTGACACTGCGCACCTGACGCTCCTGGAAGAGGTGCCGGTCGTAGTCGAGCGACGGGACGTCGCTCATGTGGATTCCGGCGATCGCGAGCGTGCCACCGCGGTCGAGCGCGTCGAGTGCAGCAGTGACGACCTCGCCGGCCGGCGTGAAGTTGATAGCGGAGTCGAGAGGTTCAGGTGGTGGGTCGAACGTGTCGCCCGCGGAGTCGCAGCCGAGCTCCAGCGCCAACTGCCGCGCTTGGTGTGCTCGAGTCATGACGTGCACCGTCGCACCCTGGGCCATGGCGATCTGCGCGGTGATGTGCGCTGACGCCCCGAACCCGTAGATGCCCAGGCGACCACCCGGCGGTAGCTCGGCGCGTAGCAGCGCCCGATAGCCGATGATCCCCGCGCACAGCAGGGGGGCGACCTGCTCGTCGGTGTAGTCGACCGGGAGTGGATACGCGAAGCGCTCGTCCACGACCGCATGCTCGGCGTACCCGCCGTCCTCATCCCAGCCCGTGAACGAGGGTGCGGCGCACAGGTTCTCGGCTCCTCGACGACAGTGGCGGCATACGCCGCAGGTCCGGCGCAGCCAAGCGATCCCGATCCTGTCACCGACAGCGAAGCGGCCGGCTCCCGGCCCGACGCGGTCGACAACTCCGACGATCTCGTGGCCGGGCACCACAGCAGCTCTCCTGGGCTCCAGGTCGCCCTCGGCCACGTGCAGATCGGTTCGGCACACGCCGCACACCGATACGCGCACACGGACCTCACCGGGACCGGGCTCCGGCGCCGGACGTTCGACCAGCATCAGCGGGTGCTGATCGACCGGACTTGGTGAGTGGACCGACCATGCTCTCATCGGGACACAGGCTCCCTCAGGACTTCCGGCCGACCGTCAGGTAGGCGATCGGGCCGACCGGTTGGACGAACAGCGTCGCTGCCCAGCACCACTTCGGTCCGCGGACATCCGAGGCCGGGCGTCTGGTGAGATCCGCGAGCGCAACGGCAGTGACGGCGACCTCCAGTGCGCCACCGACGACGATGATCGCCTTCTGGCGACTGGTCAGGTCGCGCCACTGCTTCTTCGACTTCGACACGCTACGACTCCGTCCTCGGCTGTCGGTTCCGACTGTAGGACCGCGGGCTTTGGCGGTGTCGCTCACCCGAACAGTGCGAGAGGTTCCGACCCCTGAGGAACCGGTGTGGCAGTACCGAACACGAACTCGGCGACTTCCGACTGGAGCACCCGAAGATCGTTGACGGCCTGCACATCACCCTCGTCGAGCTCGTCCAGACCTGGCCACTCTCCGCGCATACCGCCAGCGACACCGTCGCCGATCACCAGCGCCAGGCCGCCGCGGCCGTGATCGGTACCGCCTGAGTCGTTCTCCTTCACCCGGCGGCCGAACTCGGTCATCACCGTGATCACGACGCCGTCGCCGGTGCCGACGTGGCGGTCGACCAGGGTGCCGATTCCCGCGTCGAGCCCGGCCAGCAACTCGGCGAACATCCCGTCGTTGGTGCCCTGTGAGTTGTGGGTGTCCCAGTCGCCGATGTCGATCTGGACGACCTGGGTGCCGAGGCCGGCTCCGAGCAGCGCTGACGCTGCTGCGAATGCCGAAGCGGACTCGCCCGTCCCGAATTCCGATGCGTCAGGAACGCTGATCGGCTGGGACGAGAGCCGGTCGAGCACTCCGGCAGCCGTGGTCACGGACTCCGCTGTCGCTCCCGGTGCTGCTTCGGGCGCGATCCACGTCTGGGTGAGATCCGCAGTCGGAGGTGCGATCTGTGAGTCCAACACCTCGTATCCAGCGGAGGCGCCCCTGCGGGCGATCCGCAGCGACCCCAGCCGGAGCGCGGACGGGTCCGGAACCCCGAGGGCGTCACTTGTGCCCCACAGCGACGGTGGCAGCGAGACTCCTCCAACCGCCACCGCTCGGAACGGATCCGTCGAGTCGTCGGCTCCGTTCGAGATCAGCTCGGACAACCAGCCGAGACCCGCGCCGGTGGCCGGCGCTCCGGTCCGTCCCACAGCGGTCTCCAGCAGCGCCTGGGACTCGAAATGGCTGCGGGTCTGCCCCTGGTACCCGGCCGCGGGAACCACGGCGGCAACCCGGTTGCGGACGAGATCGGCCATGCGGGGCGCTGCGGGATGCATCGCGAACCCGTCGATCGCGACGTCGAGCCCGTCCTGTGCCATGACAGCCAGGGTCGGCCGAGCGGCGAAGTAGGCAGGGTCGGCGACAGGGGCGAGCACACTCAGTCCGTCCGCACCTCCCCGGAGGAAGATGTTCACGAGTTGTGGCATTTCGACTCCTCCTCAGTGGAGCTGGTGCGCGGGACCGCACAGGAGCGTCACGAGCTCCTCGGAGCCAGCCGCGCCGATGGCATCGGGTGAGAGGGCGATCTCGCTGCCGGCGAGTGTGATCATGGCGTTCCAGCGGCTGATGATCGCCCCCGGGTTCGACCAGGCGGCCGAGCCGAACGGGTATCCGTTCGGTGCGGGCCAGGCGTAGGGGAGTTGGCCCATAACGTGGAGCAGTCCCGCCATTCCGCGTGTCGTACGTTCAGGCTCCGCCGGATCCAGTCGAGCTCCTGTCACCCGCAGCACGTGCGCCAGCAGGTCGATCGGCCGGCGCAGCATCAGGGTGGCCGTGCCGTCGAACCGCTCCGAGGTGAGGAGGTGGCGCACGACCGGTCCGAGTGCAGTGTCGTTCTCCGTGTAGACCTGCGCCGCTTCGACGACCAGGTCGTCATCGACGGCGATCGACTCGGAGACGAAGTGCCGGGCGAAGCGGTGTGCGATCTTTCGTGCGGTGGCCGGGTGCTTGGCCAGGTGCTCGATCGCCGCCGCGCCGGCCTGCTCACCGGTCTGGGTGGCATCCGGCCGCCAACCGAGGATGTCGCCCCCGGTGGCGAAGGAGCCCAGGTCGTGCCACCCGGCCCGGAAGGTGAAGGAGCGCGTCACCCTGTCGATCGACCACCCGGTCAGCACGTGTGCGAGCTCGACGACATCCTGTTCGTCGTAACCGCCGTCGACGCCGACTGTGTGCAGCTCCATGACCTCGCGTGCGTAGTTCTCGTTCGGGGTCCGGCCCCCGTCCGCCCGGCTGGTCGCCTGGTCCAAGAAGACGAGCATCGCTGGGTGTCGAGCCGTCGTGGCAAGCAGGTCGGCGAAGCGACCGAACGCTCCCTCGCGCAGTACCTCGTCGTAGTCGGGCACCAGGAAGATCTCGGGCGACTGGCTGGAGCTGACATGCAGCAGGTCGGCGAGCACGTCGACGACACGCTGGCGGAGTTGGTCCTCACCGAAGGCTGCTCCCACCACGGTCCGGCCGACGAGGGTCTGGACGCTGCGACGTCGCATGTCTGCCAGCTCAGCTGACCCGGCATCACCCGGTACCAGGTCTGCGAAGTCGTGGTCGCCGAGCAGAGCTTCGACGGCGTCTGAATACGCGAGCGTGTCGGCGTCAGTGAATCCCCGCTCACCGTCGAGTTGGGAGTCCAGCCATCGCTCGAACGCCGCCGGCGAGTCGACCTGCTCGCGGAGGGGGCTGGTCACACCGAAGGTCGCGCGCTCGAGTCTCCGCATCAGCGACGCGGTTCGGTCGACGGCCTCTGTGGCCGCCTGCTGGGCCTTCGTCGCCTCTCCGACTCGATCTGATCCGGTGGTTCCGCGGTCGAAGCTGCACGCCGAAACGCCGCACAACGCCACGGACTGCAACAGGCTCCGCCTGCTCAACTCCAGGGGCATGGTCAGAGAGTCGACCCGAGGGGTAAGAGGCGTACTAGGGCTGAACGAAGTTCTCGTTCGAGAACGGCAGGGCTGCGAACCGCAGATGCTCAGCCGTGTCCGTTGCTCGCCCCGTGGTTGTCCACGAATCGGTGGGCCGCCTCCATCGCATCCCAGGTGTCACCGTCGAAGTAGAAGGTGGACCTGGTGAAAAGGCCCTCCTCCTCTTCTTCGATGTGGCGCTGGAGCGCGTAGAGGGCGAGGTGCTCGAAGCGTCCCGCGTCGATCGCCTCGATCACCTCGCGGTGTTCGTCCTCCAGGTGGTCGTAGGCCCCCGGCTCGTCGTCGCTCTGGGCGATCAACAACGGGTAGAGGCCCAACTCCTCCTTGCGTGCATGTGACTCGAGAAGTGCCCTGAGTCGGTCACGGCTGTCCGGGTCGAACGGTCGAGAGCTCTCGGTCGCCTCGGCCAGTGCTTCTGCGAGAGCGAGGATCGTGACGTGCTCGGCGGTCAGCTCGGCGATCGGCGCGTACTCGCGGCATCCGCAGTGATCACACATCGTCAGGCCATTGTGCCTCTTCCACGCCAGTCGCTCTCGTCGACTCGTTCCTGTCGACGCGTTCTCGTCCTCCCACTGCTGGCTTTATCGACAGAGCGTCGCTATAGTTGTCGACGTGATGTCGACAAAGGAGGTCGGATGTTCCTCGCCCTAAGGGACCTGAGAAGAGGGTCCCGAAGATTCGTATTGCTCGGCGTGGTGATCGCCCTGGTGGCGCTGCTCTCGACCGTGCTGTCCGCGCTGGCCACCGGGTTGGTGACCGACGGCATCTCCGGGCTTCGTGCACTTCCGTTCGATCAGCTCGCGCTGCAGCAGGGTTCCGAGGCGACCTTCAGCCGTTCGGTCCTACGAGACGATGCAGTCGAGCGCTTCGCCGCTGTCCCGGGAGCCGAGGCGACCCCGCTGGGCGTCTCGTTCGTGAACGCCGCATCGGTGGACGGAGGGCCGAGCCTGGACCTGGCGCTGATGGGCATCTCGGCCGACAGCTTCCTCGTCGAGCGGCCCGAAGGTCACGAAGCCCTCGAGGGGGAGCCGGGTCTGATCCTCGCAAGTGAATTGCGGGAGGAGGGCGTAGAGGTGGGCGACCGGTACACGCTCGGTGGCTCGAACCTGGAGCTCCCGGTGGTGGGCTTCACGTTCGCCGGCACCTTCGGTCACGCGCCGATCGCGTTCACGTCGTTGGAGACCTGGCAACAGGTGCAGTTCGGTGACGGTTCCGACGGACGGTTCTCGGCGGTGGCGCTGACCGGAGGGTCGGCGACAGATCTCGAGAGCGCTGCCCAGGCGACAGATACCGAGGTGCTGACCAAGCAGCAGGCCTATGCAGGCTCGCCAGGCTTCACCGCCGAGACGACGACGATGACGCTGATCCGGAGCTTCCTGCTCGTCATCTCGGCGCTGGTGATCGGCGCGTTCTTCACGGTCCTGACGGTGCAGCGCACCCGCCAGATCGGTTTGCTCAAGGCGATGGGTGCCTCGAACGGCTACATACTGCGAGACGGCATCGGTCAGATGGCGATACTCGTGATCATGTCGACCGTCGCCGGTGCAGCACTGGGCAGCGCGCTCGTGCTCGTCGTCGGCAGCGGCGACGCGCCCGTGGAGCTGACCGCCAAAGCGCTGGCAACGGTCGTTGCATCGTTGGTCCTGGCGGGAGTGCTCGGCAGCCTCGTCGCCTTCCGGCGCATAACGAAGGTGGAACCAGCCATCGCCCTGGGAGTGGAGTCATGACAGTGCACGCATTGCGGATGAGCGGAGTCAGGGTCGCATTCCCAGACGGACCCGCCGAGCGGGTCGTGCTCGATGACCTGGCGCTCGAGGTGGACAAGGGTGAGTTCGTGGTGATCTCGGGTCGCTCCGGGGCAGGCAAGTCGACGCTGCTCACGATCGCTGGTTTGCTGCGCCGACCGGACTCCGGAGAGGTTGCGGTTGCCGGAACCCCCACATCGGAGATGTCGGAGCGTCAGCGCACCGCCGTGCGGCGGGACCACATCGCCTTCGTCTACCAGTCGGCCAACCTCCTTCCGACGCTGACAGCGGTGGAGCAGCTGGAGCTCGTCGGTCACATCCGGGGCGAGTCGTCGGGCGAGGTGCGCCGTCGGGCGCGGTCGTTGCTCGACGACCTGGACATGGGCGATCGGGCGGAACAGCTTCCGGCCCAACTGTCCGGAGGTGAGCGTCAGCGGATCGGTATTGCCCGAGCGTTCATGGCCGAGCCGACGGTGCTGATCGCTGACGAACCCACTGCTTCACTCGACCCGGAACGAGCCCGGGCCGTCGCCGAGCTGCTCGCAGGAGCGGCAGGTCGGGGCATCGCCACGATCGTCGTCGCGCACGACGACGTTGCCCTGGCCCACGCCGACAGGCACCTGCGCCTGGACGGCGGCCGACTGCTAGGCTCGACCGAACCGACTGCCGGCTCGTCCATCGGCGCAACGCGAGCGGTGCCGGGCGAGATGTCCGACGAGTTGTCCGACGAGCCGGTTTGAGACGATGCCGCGTATCAAGGCCGACAACATCGCCGAGCACGTCTCGAGGCAACGGGCGGCGGTGCTCGACGCAGCCGTCCGGCTGTTCGTCGAGCGCGGCTACCACGAGGTCAGCCTGGCCGACATCGCCGCAGAGGTGGGGCTCGCCCGCAACTCGCTGTACCGGTACGTGCCCGACAAGGCGCACCTGCTGCTGGACTGGTACCGGCGGACGGTTCCATCGACCATCGCAGAGTGGCGCGCCGCGACCGATGGCGACGACCCACCCGCTGAACGGCTCCAGCGATGGGCCAGGGCCTACCTGGCATGGGCGCTGACCCCCGAGCACCAACTGGTGGCACCCCTGACCGAGGCGATGTCCGGGTTCGACGAGGCGACCCGTGCCGAGGCGGGGGCGTTGCACGCGTCGATGATGGACGTCGTCGCCTCGGTCCTTGTCGACGCGGGAGTGCCCGCTGGGCACGTCGGGGGAGTCCTGGCACTCCTCTCTGGTGCGGTCCTGGGCGCTGCTCGGGCAGAGGAGGCATCTGGGGCAGATCCCGATCTCCGTCGTCGGCTGGACGCGGTGGTTGCCGCGGCCGTCGGCTGAACACCTGTCCGCCGTTCCTGGGCGCGTGGACGACACGGTTTGTCTGTGAGGACCCCTGTTTCCGGGGTGGGCGGGTAGCGTGCTGGCTCCCGAGATTCGGGACAGACAGGAGGTCACCGGTGGCAACAGGTCTGGCGGCGCTGCTCGACGACGTCGCGGCACTTGCGAAGCTCGCCGCAGCATCCGTCGACGACGTCGGTGCGGCTGCCGGCAAGGCGACCGCCAAAGCCGCCGGAGTCGTCGTCGACGACGCTGCCGTGACCCCCGCCTACGTCCAGGGCCTGGCAGCGGAACGCGAGGTCCCGATCATCCGCAAGATCGCCCTCGGGTCGATCCGCAACAAGCTGCTCTTCATCCTGCCCGCAGCGATCCTGCTCAGCGCCGTCGCCCCGATCCTCGTCGAGGTCATCCTCATGATCGGTGGTGCCTATCTGGCCTACGAGGGAGCGGAGAAGCTCTGGCACCGGATCAAGGGCGACGACCACTCCCATGACGTGCCCGTCGCACTGCAGGGCCAGGAGGCGGAGGACGCGACGGTCGCGAGCGCCATCCGCACCGACTTCATCCTGTCGGCCGAGATCATGGTGATCTCGCTCAAGGTCGTGCTCGAGGAACCACTGCTGCGGCGCATCGCCGTTCTGGTCATCGTCGCTCTGCTCATCACCGCCGCCGTCTACGGGGTGGTCGCCCTGATCGTGAAGATGGACGACGTCGGCCTGAAACTCGCCCAGCGTGACAGCGCGGCGCAGCAGCGCGTCGGTCGGTTCCTCGTCGCGGCCATGCCCAAGCTTCTCGCCGTCCTCTCCGCTGTCGGCACCGCGGCGATGCTGTGGGTCGGTGGCCACATCCTGCTCGTGGGCGCCGACGAACTCGGCTGGCACGGTCCCTACGAGCTCGTCCACCATGCCGAGGAGCTCGTGCACGACCTCGCCGGCGTCGGTGGAACGCTGGCATGGCTGGTCAACACCGCGTTGTCGGCGGTCCTTGGCCTCGTCGTCGGTGGGGTGATCGTCGCGATCCACGCAGCGTGGTCACGCCGGCGGCACGCTCAGGAGCCGTCGTCAGAAACCAGCTGATCCGCGGCGCGCTCGGCCAGGGACGCCAACGAGACGACTGGTACCTGCACGACGCGGGTCTCGCCGTCAGCGAAATCCAGTTCCAACTCGACCGACTGGCCCTCGGTCAGTGGCCCGGTGAGCCCTTCGAGCATCACGTGGTCACCCCCGGGGCCGAACTCCAGGACCTGGTGCGCCCCAACCGACACATCGGCGATCCCCGTCATGTCGATCGAGCCGTCCTCGCCGATCCCGCCCGCGTGGAGACTGACGGACTCCGCACAGGGACACGAGACCCGGACCAACTCCAATGCACTGTCGGTGTCATTGCGCAGGGTCATGTAGAGCGCAGCCGAGTCGGACACTGTCGCACCGACGGCCGCGTCGTCGATCTGCATGCCATCGGCTGGTCGTGCGAGCAGGACGACGGCGAACACGACAGCAGCGAGCGAGACCAGGGCGCCGACCACCATGACGATCACCAGCACTGCGCCACCGGGGCGGTTGGTTCCGGAGTCGTCCATCGGGTCTATTCGTCGACGATCCTGGCGCCGGGCATGTCGTCCTGCTTCCGCCAGCGCTCCAGGTACTCGGCGTACTCGAGCAGGCTCCCCGTGTAGACCAGGTTGCGTGCCGTCTTGGCGTCACGGCCCTGTTCGGAGTTGTAGTAGCCCGGGGTGCAGCTCATCGAGTAGCCGGCGATTCCCATCGCCACCCCCAGGAGCAGTTCGTACCACTCCTCCTCGGCTTCTGGAGTGGCTTCGATCGTGGCGATGCCCCGCTCCTGACAGGTGGCGATCATCCAAGCCACGTGTTCGGCGGACTTGGACAGGAAGTGCAGGAAGTTGGTGCCGAACCCGGCCTGGATGAGGCTGATCATCAACATGTTCGGGAACTCGGCAGAGAGGATGCCGTGCAGCGTGTGGGCGCCGTCGCTCCAACGTTCGCTCATGGCGACACCGCCACGGCCGCGGGGGTCGAAGCCCAGACGGTGCTCCAGGTCGGTCGTGACCTCGAACCCGGAAGCGAACACGATCACGTCGACGGGGTACTCCACGCCGTTGGCCACGATCCCGTTCTCGGTGATCTGCTCGACGCCGAGTCCGTCGGTGTCGACCAGATGCACATTCGGCTGGTTGAACGCCGGCAGGTAGTCGTCGTGGAAGCAGACCCGCTTGCAGTGCTTGCCGTACCAAGGCTTGAGCCGCTCGGCTGTGTCGGGGTCCGCGACGATGCTGGCGACGCGCTGACGCAGTCCCTCCATCGTCTCGAAGTCGGAGCGTTCGAGCGCAGCTGCCAACTCCGGGTCGTCGACCTTCGTCTGGGTGTCCTCCCACATGACATCGGTCCACCCGTCGTTCACAAGATTCACGGCGGGCTTCTTGCCGGTCACGGCCTGGGTGAAGTTGCGGACCCGCTCCGCGTGCCAGCCGGGCTCGAGGCTCCTGAACCACTCCTCGTCGGTCGGGCCGTTGTTGCGCACGCCCACCGGCGAAGGAGTGCGCTGGAACACAAAGAGCTCCTTGGCGGCGCGGGCCAACTGGGGCACCGCCTGGACCGCTGTCGCGCCGGTGCCGATGATGCCGACGCGGAGGTCGCCGAGCTTGTCCATGGCGACACCGGGAGCGCCGCCTGTCACCGAGTAGTCCCAGCGGCTCGTGTGGAACGCCCGTCCCTTGTAGGCGGCGATGCCGGCGATCCCGGGCAGCTTCGCCTTGTGCAGGATGCCGCCCGCGGTGACCATGAAGCGGGCGGTCAGCGAGTCGCCGTTGGACGTCGTCACCTTCCAGCGACCGGCCTGTTCGTCCCACTCTGCGTCGGTGACCTCGGTATGGAACAGGGCGTGCGGGTACAAGTCGTAGTGGCGTCCGACGAGCTGGGCGTACGAGAAGATCTCGACCGCGCTCGCGTACTTCTCGGTGGGCATGTAGCCCGTCTCCTCGAGCAGCGGCAGGTACGTGTACGACTCGACGTCGCACATACAGCCCGGGTACCTGTTCCAGTACCAGGTGCCACCGAAGTCGCCCGCCCGGTCGACCATGCGGATGTCGGTGACGCCGCGTTGCTTGAGCTCGATCGCGGTGAGCATGCCGGCGAAGCCACAACCGACGATCAGGACCTCGACGTCCTCGGTCACCGGTTCGCGGTGGTATTCGGGATCGGCGAACGGGTCGCGGTCGAAGTCGGCGAAGTCTCCGGTGAGCTCCTCGTACTGGGCGAGCCCGTCGCCACGGACGCGCTTGTCCCGTTCGGCCTTGTATCGCTCACGCGCAGCCTGAATCGCCTGGTCCGTTCCGGAGTCCTGCTCGCTCATGGGGGGTCGTCCTCGTTCAGGGGGTTCGGGGGTACCACAAGGTACGGCGAGTCGGCCCGGGACGCGCAGTCCGGCCGACCGATGGTCAGCGAACGCGGTTCAGGTATCGGTGCATGCAATAGGGCGGCGCTACGGTTCGCAGATGAACCCCGGTCGGGCCAGTGCGTCCAGGTGCCCGTGCGGAAGCGGGACCTCGTACTCGAAGTGCTGCGGCCCGCTGCACCGCGGCCATATCGCTGCGGCCACCGCTGAACAACTGATGCGCGCAAGGTACTGCGCCTATGTGAAGCGGCTCGCGGGCTACGTCGAGCGAACCTGGGATCCGGCGACCCGACCGGAGTCGATCGAGATGAGCGACGACATCGAGTGGACGGGTCTGGAGGTCGTCAACGTTGTCCGGGGCGGGATCGACGACACCTCCGGGATCGTCGAGTTCCGTGCACACCACCGCGGTCGCCACGGAGAGGGCGCACTCGGTGAGGTGAGCAGGTTCCGTAGGGCCGGTGGTAGCACCGAGGGCGAATGGGTGTACGTGGGTGTCGCCCGGTGACACCGACAGGACGCATATCGTCAGACAGGGGTCGATGACCCCGAGGAGGGCACGATGAGCATGCAGGGAACGTTCGGGGATGGCAGGGCTCTCGTGGAGCAGCTGGTGGAGATGATCCGCACCGACGGACTGGCGGATCTCCTGGCCGGTTTCAATGACGCCGGAGCCGAAGCTCAGGTCGAGTCGTGGGTCGGGTCCGTCGAGAACGAGGCCACGGCAACAGGAGCGGTCGAGCGAGCGATCGGGCGCAGCCGACTCGCGGCCATGGCCGGCCACCTGGGTGCGGACCCGGAGACTGTGGCCGAGGCGCTGGCGCGGGTGATCCCGACGGTGGTCGACCGGATGACTCCAGGCGGATCCATGCCTACGGGTGCGCAGCTCGACCAGCTCGACGCTGGCAAGCTGTTGGAGAACGTGGACCTTTCCGCGTTGCTCGGATGAACCAGGTTGACCCCGCTCGCGGGCTACCCGACCAGCTGGAGGCCCCATGATCCATGAACGGGAGGGCATCAGGAGAACAGCGACGCTCGTGGCGTTGTCAGCCGCCGTTCTGGGCCTGCTCGGCACCGGGTGCGGAGATGACTCCGAGTCGTCGTCGACATCCGCCGCGACCCGCGACACGTCGGCGAGCAGCACGACCGGGTCCAGCTCGACGAGCAGCACCGAGTCGACATCCACCGAATCCACGACGAGCGTACCGGCCGTCCCAGGCAGTGTTGTCTGGCCTGCCGCCGACGCGCAGTCGTCGACGGATCCTAAGCAGGTGGCCACCGAGTTCGCGACCAGCTACATCGGCTTCGCGGCTCCTGTGATCGGTGACGCGGCTCTCGGATCCGATGGGCGGGCGACGGTCGAGGTTCGTCCGCGGTCGAACGGCCCTGTCACAACGGTCCATCTGGTTCAGCATGGCGTCGGCTCGCAGTGGTTCGTGGTCGGAGCTAGCACGCCGAACATCGTCCCCGATCCGGCGCTGACGGGCTCGACCATCACCTCTCCGGCGACACTGCGCGGGAGCAGCACCGCATTCGAGGGGACCGTCGACGTCGCCATCCGGGGGCGCGGCGCTGTCGAGTCGCTCAGCAGTGGATTCGTCACCGGCGGGACATACGGCGAGCTGGGGTCGTTCGAGGGGTCGGTCACCTTCATCCGCGGCCCGGTCACCGAAGGTGCAGTCGTGTTCTCCACGACGAACATGGAGGACGGTTCGCTGTGGGAGGCGACCGTCGTGCCGGTGGTGCTCGGCTGACCTTGCTCGTGGCCGACCTTGCTCGTGTCGTTCGCGTGACACGGAGCATCTGATGGGTTACCGTTCTAATGACTCACATTAGAACGTGTTCTACCGGAGAACCGTTCGTCGACCTAAACGGGGGTATCGATGGAGTTCGGACTGTTCCTGAACGGCTACCTGCCGGGCCCAGCCGCTCACAACCCTGA
>CAYVDN010000040.1:14077-28008 GCA_964450685.1 uncultured Microthrixaceae bacterium | reverse complement strand
ACTAGTCGCGTCCCACCCGAGTCAGTGGTGCTCAGCGCACGAACTCGACCCGAGCTGACCTCAGCCCGTAGACGAAGGCATTGGGCATCTCCACCACAGAGCCGGGGACCACCCGGAAGCTCCGGACGCGGTCGAGGAGCGTCTCGAACATCAGGCGTATCTCGAGGCGAGCGAGCGAGGCCCCCAAGCAGAAGTGCGTGCCGAAACCGAATGACAGGTGGTGGTTGGGAGTGCGTGTCACGTCGAACACGTCGGGGTTCTCGAAGTGCGACGGGTCACGGTTGGCCGACGAGAACATGAGGACCAGCTGCTCTCCGGCGCTGATCCTGCTGCCGCCGATCTCGACGTCGCGGTTGGCGACCCGGCACATGTTGTGGACCGGGGTGACCCAACGGACGAACTCCTCGACAGCAACCGACATGTCGGCGCCGCCGCGCAAGGCCTCCCACTGTTCCGGTTGGCGCGCCATCTCGAGGATCGTGCGGGCTATGACGGTCCTGGTCGTCTCGGCCCCACCGTCGAGGAGCAGGAGGGAGTCCGATATCGCCTCGTCCACACCGAAGTCGTGCCCGGGTATCTCGGCCTGCGTCCAGACAGTCATCATGTCGTCGGCCGGGCAGCGCAGCTTCTCCTCGTAGAGGTCGGCCGACGCCGCCGCGAACTCCATCGCGGCGGTGATGCCCTCCTCGTCGAGGTACCGCGGCCCTCCCCCCAGCGCGATCGTGCGCTCGGACCACTCCTGGAGCTTCGGGCGCATCTCGAGCGGAAAGCCGAGCAGCAGGGCGATCATCTCGGCCGGCAGTGGCGCCGCCACCTCGTTCACGATCTCAACAGGGCCGCCGTGCGCGAGCGCGTCGTCGACGAGTCTGGTCGCCACTTCGCGCACGTGGTCCTCCCAGCGCGACACCGCACGCGGGGTGAAGCGCCTGGTCACCAGGTTGCGCCGCTGGTGATGCAAAGGGTCGTCCAGCCCGATGATCGCCGGGTCGGCAGGGATGTTCGGTCGGTACCCGCCCTTGGTCTTGTCCGAGTTGATGAAGACGTCCTTGCGTTTCTCGATCGACACGATGTCGTCGTAGCGGGATATCCCCCACAGCTCGTTCGTGGCGTCCCAGTAGGCGGGCGCGTTCTCGCGCATCCAGGCGTAGGTCGGGTACGGGTCGTTCACGTAGAAGTCGCCGTCGAGCAGGTCGATGTCGCGAACTGCCGTGTCGCGTGTGTCGTCCATGTTCCCCCCTGGGTCGCGGACCGCCGTGTGTGCAGCAGGATGGCACACGGTCGCCCGCCGTGGCGATGGAGGTGAGAGTTGGGTGGGAACCGGGCAGTCCGCGCGCGGTTCTCGGCGGCGTCGCCGTACCTTGAACGGATGTCTGCCACCATCCTCGTAGCCGACGACGACCGAGCGATCCGCGAGTCCCTCGAACGTCTCCTCACGCTCGAGGGGTACCTGGTCACCACCGCCGGCGACGGTGCAGGGGCCCTCGACGCCGCACGGCAATGCTCCGTGGACCTGCTGGTGCTCGACCTGATGATGCCCGTCGTCGACGGGCTGACGGTGTGTCGTGTCCTGCGGTCGGAGTCGGACCGCACACCGGTGCTCATGCTGACCGCCCGGACCGAGACATCGGAGCGAGTCGCTGGACTCGACGCAGGAGCCGACGATTACCTGTCCAAGCCCTTCGACCCCGCCGAGCTGATGGCCCGGATCCGCGCGCTCCTCCGTCGGAGCCTCCCGACCCCGGAGGAGTCGGAGTCGATTCTCCAGGTCGCGGATCTCAGGCTGGACCCCGGAGCGCGCCGGGTCTGGCGCGGCGAGGACGAGATCGAGCTGTCCCGCACGGAGTTCGACCTGCTCGAGCTGCTCATGATCAACCACGGGATCGTGCTCGGCAGGTCGCGCATCTACGAGGAGATCTGGGACTACGACTTCGGGCCGGACTCCAAGAACCTGGCGGTGTACATCAGCTATCTCCGCCGCAAGGTCGACGACGGCCACGAACCACGCCTCATTCACACGGTCCGGGGTGTCGGCTACACCCTGCGGGCGGACTGAGCTCCGGTGAGCCTGCGGGCCAAGGTGGTTGTCGCCATGGTCGCCCTCTCGTCGGCGGCAACGCTGACGATCGGGCTGTTCAGCTACAGGACGACAGCGGAGCAGGTCAGCGACCAGATCGACAGGTCGCTAGAGGTGACAGCGTCCAACCTGGCCAACCCCCGCACCCGGAGGACCAGAGGTGGACTGGCCGCGGCTCGTCGTGAGCTGATCTCCGACAGCGACACGATGTTCCAGGTGCTCGACGCGGAGGGCGAACGGGTAGGGACCGCGGGCACAGATCTGCCCGTTGACGCCCTCGACCGTGCAGTGGCGGGGGCGGACGAACCACGGCAGGTGACAAGGGACGTCGTCGTCGATGACCAACCCGCGCGGATGCTCACGGTCGGCGGCGACCGCGGCGCAGGACGACAAGGTGCCCTGCAGGTGGCGCGACTGCTGACCGAATCCCACCTGCTGCTAGAGCAGCTCCGGACACGGATCCTCCTGGCCTCAGCCGCGGTGGTCATCGCGACCGCACTGCTCGCCTGGCTGATCGCCCGACAGGTGACCCAGCGCCTTGTCGCACTGACCGGCGCAGCCGAGAAGGTGGCAGCGACCGGGAGCCTGGACCTGGCTGTGCCGGTGTCTGGCGATGACGAGACAGGACGCCTGGGAGCGGCCTTCAACCAGATGCTCGCTGCGCTCGCGCGTTCAAAGTCCGACCAGCAGCGGCTGGTCCAGGACGCCGGCCACGAGCTGCGAACACCTCTGACGAGTCTGCGGACGAACATCTACACGCTGCGCCACGCCGACCGCTTGGACGACCGCCAGCGCGGTCAGGCGCTCGACGACCTCGAGAGCGAGACAGCTGAGCTGACACGGCTGATCAACGAGGTCATCGAACTGGCAACCGACCGGCGCGGCGAGGAGGCGGAAGAGCAGATCGCACTGGACGAGCTCGTTGAGCGCGTAGCCGGACGGGCCGCGCAGCGCTCGGGCCGGGCGGTTCTGGTCAACACTGATCGATGCATCGTGTCCGGGCGACCGATGGCACTCGAACGTGCTGTGGGGAACCTGATCGAGAATGCACTCAAGTTCGACCACAGCGGTCCTGTGGTCGTCAGCTGTGGACATGGCCGGGTCGAGGTCGCGGACCGCGGGCCCGGCCTCGACGACGCCGACCTGCCACGCGTGTTCGACCGCTTCTACCGATCCACCGCCGCGCGCAGCCTGCCGGGTTCGGGTCTCGGACTCGCGATCGTGGCGGACATCGTCGCCCAGCACGGAGGCACCGCCGAGGCACGCAACCGCGACGGCGGTGGCGCGGTGGTGACGATGACCCTGCCGACCATCAGGCCGAATCAAACCGAGTCCTAACCATCTGCCAAGAACACTCGAAACCGGACATCCGAAACTCTTGCTGTCCGACGACGGGTCGGACACCTCTCATGAACAGGAGCTGACCAGATGCAGACGATGAAGAAGAGGGCTGCTGCCGCCGCCTTGACTGCAGGCCTGATCGGCGGCGGGGCCGCTGGGATGATCCTCGGGACAACCGGTGTCTCCGGCGCACAGGAGACGACGACCACTGTCGAACAACACTCAGGCGGGCAGTCGACGACCGAATCGGGCCGCAAGAACCGGTCCGAGCGACTGGCCGAGACCCTCGCTCCGCTCGTCGAGAACGGCACGATCACCCAGGCGCAGGCGGACGCAGTGATCGCAGCGCTGGTCGAAGCGGCCCCGACCGGGGGTGGCAGGCATGGAGGCCGGGGTGTCCAGGGACTCTCCACCGCCGCCGAGGCGCTCGGCATGACCGCCGAGGAACTGCGCACCGCCCTTAAGGAGGGCCAGACCATCGCCCAGGTCGCCGAGTCGAAGGGCGTCGACGTCCAGACGGTGATCGACGCCCTGGTCGCCGCGCGGAAGGCGAAGCTGGACGAGAAGGTCGCCGCTGGCGAGATCACCCAGGCAGAGGCGGACGAGAAGCTGGCCAAGGCCACCGAGCGGATCACCGAGTTGGTCAACAACGGGTTCCCCGAGCGGGCCGAGCGTCCTACGGGAGCGTCCGGGAACGGTGCCACACCCGACAACAACTCCGCGGGT
Source organism: uncultured Microthrixaceae bacterium (assembly GCA_964450685.1). Lineage (GTDB taxonomy): Bacteria > Actinomycetota > Acidimicrobiia > Acidimicrobiales > Microtrichaceae > JBAOHV01. The sequence continues at coordinate 23,867 of CAYVDN010000040.1, read as the reverse complement.
GACTGAGAACCACCAGCCGTGGTGATCCACCACTCCCGGGTTCCCGGTCACTCGTAAGCTGCTCCGCGGGAGAGGAGCGCGAGTGGCCGGGACACCCAAGGGCGAAGCTACCCGACGTCGGATCGTCGGAGCAGCATGGACTCTGAGCGAGAAGAAGGGCGCCGAGGCCCTGCTGGGTGGCGTCACCCTGCGTGAGCTGGCAGCCGCAGTGGACATGGCGCCTTCCGCGATCACGTACCACTTCCCGACCATGCACGACCTCGGGGTCGCGATGGTGGAGGTCCTGGGCGAGGACGACAGCGCTCTACCGATCGAGATCATCGACGAGCTGTTGAGCACGGCTGAGCGGGACGGGCTGGCAGTTGCCACGCACGGAGCTGCATCGATGAACTGGGTAGGGCGCACCACCCCCGGGCAGGTGACCCTGGAACAGCGGATCCTGCGCTCGGTGGCCGTCGCACCCCTGGACGATTCAGTGCGCCCGATCGTCAACGAGGTCCTCGGACGTTGGACTGCCTCACTGTGTGACATCTACCAACGGACCCTGGATGCCTCCGGCCGGCAGGTGGTCGAGCCCTTCGAGCTCACCGAGATGACCGAGGTGATCGAGTCGATCGCCGCGGGTCTCCTGCACCGCTGGATGATCGACGAGGATCGGATCCGCCCGGATCTGGCAGCGGACGTGATCGTCGCGCTGCTGACCGTGGTCACCACACCCAAACGGAGCCCAGCGGCGCTAGCCGAGATAAGCGCGGGTCTCGATCCTGACCGCTTGAAATCTGTCGGAATCGAGTCGGCGCTGGCCCAGCGGGCAGCACCGCTGTTCAGCGATGGTCTCGCGGACGTAACGCTCACCCGGATTGCAGCCCACCTGGAAGTGGAGATCGACGAGCTGACCCTGTGGGCGGGGACCGCCCGCCACGTCGCTGCGCGGTCGTTCGCACGCCACCTTCCTGTCATCGACGAGGCCCTCTCCCGCCGCCCCGCGGCCGGGCCCCGAGTGGTCGTCGCAGACGGCGTCTACGAGCTGGCGCGATGCGCAGTCTCGGACCCGTACTGCGCGCTGGCACTGTTGCACGAGCGCCAGACCGCCGAGCTGGACCCACCTGTGGCAGAACGCGATGTTCGCCTTCTGGTTCCTCTGGCCCGGTCGTTCATCGAACCGGTGCGTTGCCTTGCAGAGGGCCTCAGCGACACGGCGCTCGTCGCACTGGTGGACCTGCTGGTCGACACTGTCCTGGGGCACGGAGCCACCAGGCCACGAACTCCACCGGCGGACATCAGCGCTTCGGCCCTCCGCCTGCTGCCCGAATTCTGACCGGGGAAGACCAACTTTTTGGACAGCTGCGCGGTAATCAGCGCGTGATTCCCGCAAAATCCGTGTCCTGCCCATTGTTGGCGCTGACAGCGAGGGCCAGCGTTGCTTCACTCGTGTACAAGGCTGACGGCACCGGCCCCATGCGCCGTCAGCCTTGAATCGCTCTCAGCTCCCACCAGCGAGCCGTCTGCTGCTGGGAGAGCGGCCATTCGAGCCCGACCGCCATGAGCTCCGCGCCGCTGTACTCGCCCACCAGTTGGGGTTCGCCGCGGAGGTCTGTCGCTGTCATCTCGTAGCGGACCTCCGGAGTCAATCCCGCAATCCGCAGATCAGGATCACGGATTGAGCTCGCCTCCAGCTGGTAGGCCGCTATCGCTGCCCTCCGACGATCAGATGCGACGAACGCCATCGCCGCTCGGCTCCGGTCTTCCCCCTCGACCGGTGATACCAGCCGCACCAGTTCACCTCGCTGCACCAGATCCTGGGTTCGTCTGGCCCACGCAGCAGCGCGGCGACAGATCGCCAGGTCGTCGGAGCTCAGGGCGCTCAGGTCCAGGTCGAAGCCGAACCGTCCCGATAGGGCCACCGCGCAGGCGAAGTCCAGTGGCCTCTCCCCCCAGCGGGTCACATGGGCTGCCATAGTCGAAGCGGGGAAGAAGTGGCTGCATGCCCACTGCATCCGGACCCTCGCGACCGGATCGGTGTTGTCCGAGGTCCAGAACTCGTGGAAGCGCGCCAAGGTGCCGTGGTCGGTGCGCCCGCCGCCGGAGGCACAGAGCATCATCAGCACTTCGGGGTGGCGGCGGGCCACTTCGTCCATGAGCGCCCAGGTCGCGTGTACGTGATCGACCCAGACGTTCGCCTGACGATCTGCCGGCAACGTCGACGAGCCCGGGTCGGTGATCGGACGGTTGGCGTCCCACTTCACGTAGGTGATCGCCGCGTCGTGGGCGAGGGCGCGGTCGACCACTCCGGCTGCGAAGTCGCGCACCTCGGACTGGAGCGTGTCGAGCACCAGCTGGTTGCGGTGCAGGCGCGGCTCGCGACGATCACGCAGGACCCAGTCGGGGTGGTTCTCATGGAGATCGCTGACGGGGTTGACCATCTCCGGCTCGACCCAGATCCCGAAGCGGATTCCGGCGTCGACTGCCGCACGGGCAAGGGGGGCCAGCCCATCAGGAAGCTTGGCGGGATCGGCGTCCCAGTCCCCGAGACTGGTCGTGTCGTCGTCGCGCGGGTGGGTGGTTCCGAACCAGCCGTCGTCCAACAGGAACAGGTCCGCCCCCACTGCGGCTGCGTCACCGATGAGCTCGACGATCCGTCTCTGGTCGAAGTCGAAGAAGGTCGACTCCCAGTTGTTCGCCACGATCGGGCGGGTCAGTGTCGGGTCGCGGACTACCCGGGACCTGGTCCAGTCGTGGAATCGGCTGGTCATCTCTCGTCGCCCGGCGGACGCCCATGTCCAGGCGACCACCGGAGTCACGAACCGCCGCTGCGGGTCGAGGACGTAGTGTGCGCCATAGGGGTTGGCCCCGGCACGGAGCCGCAGCGACCGCGCAGCACCGGGCTGGGCAGAGGGCCTGACATCGAAGTCGATACGGGTGTTGCCTCCCCACGCGACCGACACCCCGACGACGTCACCCTGGTCCTCGCCCGCCGGGCCGTTCGGCGCCAGCACCGCGACCGGGCTGCTCTGCAGGTGCGGCTGCACGCCCCCCAGGCTCGCGAGCGACGTGGTACCGGGATGGAGCGCCTGCGAGGTCCATCGCCACTCGTCGGCCCACCCGCTGCCGCAGAACTGGATCAGCTCCGCGTCATCTGTGATCAACAGCAGGGGACATATCGAGTCGTAGTCGTGCAGGACGATCGGGCCGTCCTGGACGTTGAGGATTTCGAGATGCTGTTCGAGGACGCCGGCGGACGGGTTGGTGCGGAGTCGCAGCTCGACAATCAGACCCACCTCGTCGTCGACGAGCGTCACCACGACGGACTCGCCGGACTCAGCCGGACGATGCACGACGGACCGCGCCGCCAACCGTGTCGTGAGGGTGCCGTCGTTGTGAGTGATCCTCAGCGGGGCCGGCAGGTACGGATCACCTTCCCCGTAGGTCGGTAGCGCCTGTGGGTACCAGCGCGGCTCGACGTCGACCGGGGCACGGTGTCCGTCGGGCCCCAGCCCGACCTGGCGCAGCACGCGGTCGTCGTCGACCACGTAGGTCAGGCCCCAACCGCCGGCGTCGACGCGGACCGTGCTCCCTGGATCCAGAGGTTCGTCCATCCGAAGATCCTTGCCCACAAGACCCCTTGTCGCGGAGCTGTGACGGGAGTAGACCCGAGCCATGCACGTTCCGGACCACCTGATCAACAACGGGACCGAACTCGTCGCGGGCATGACCGCTGCCGCGGTCCTCGGTGCCACCGTCGCAGGAGTCCCGGTAAGTGGCCGGGACCGTTCCGAGCGACGACCGGCTCCGACGCTGCTCGAACACCCCGATCGTCCGGCCGCGCAGATGGCGACCGCCGCCCTCGTGTTCGCTCTGCAGATGGTCAACTTCCCTGTTCTGCCCGGTACCAGCGGCCACCTGCTCGGCGGGGCGCTCGCGACTGCGCTCATAGGCCCCCGCCGAGCGCTGTTGGCGGTGTCGTCGGTGGTGATCGCCCAGGCACTCGTCTTCGCCGACGGCGGAGCGGGCGCCCTTGGAGTGAACCTCTGGTTGATCGCGATCCTGCCGGTCGCCGTCGCGGCCGGAACCCAGTCCTTCCTGGGCGCACGTCGTGGTGGCTCGGCACCGTGGTGGGCTGTGGCGGGGTTGGCCGCCGTGCTGGGTCCCCCGCTCGCGTCCCTCGCCTTCTCCGCCTTGTACGCGGCGGGAGCCTCCGGAGACGTCACCACCGGACGTGTCGCCGCCTCGATGCTCGCGGTCCACGCGGCCATCGGCGTCGGCGAAGCAGCCGTGACCCTCGCAGTGCTGTGGGCGGTGCAGCGGATCGGTGCAGATCAGAGGATCCCCACCCCTGCACCTGTCTGGGGAGCGGCGGTCCTCGCTGCAACCGGGCTGTCGCTGGCCGCCTCGTCGCACCCCGACGGACTCGAGCGGGTCGCCGGTGAGCTCGGTTTCGCCGTCACCGGTCCGGGTTCGGTGCTGCACTCGAGTCCCTTCGCGGGCTACTCGGTCAGCGGGCTCGACGGATGGCTGTCCGGCTCGGCGGCGGGGCTGGTCGGTCTGGCCATCACCTGCATCGTGTGCGCCGGACTGTCGGGCGCAGCCAGACGTGCAGCGGTGGTGGCGCCGGCGCGCTGAGCTGTCGGTCACCCCGACCGTCCGTGGGCTGGTCGCCGGCCGACCGGATCAGTCGATGAGGGACCAGTTGTCGTCCCCGGTCCGGCGCACCCGCCGAGCGCGCTCGAGCGACAGGAGGTGGGCCAGGACCGATCTGGCCGCAGGCTCATGTAGCTCCGGGCTGACATCCGCGTAGATCACCGACACGATCTCTCCGATGGTCGCGCCGCCCGGACGTAGCTGCTCGAGGATCTGGGACTCCCTCATCGATCGGTGCTCGATCAGATCGGCCACGTAGCGGCGCGGATCGGTGATCGGCGGACCGTGGGTCGGGTAGTAGACCGCGTCGTCGCGGGTCAGGAGCCTGCGGAGGCTGGCCAGGTAGTCGTCGATGTCGCCGGCAGGCGGTGAGATCACAGTCGTCGACCACCCCATGACGTGATCGCCGCTGAACAGACAGCCTCGTGTCGGATCCGCGTAGCACATGTGGTTGGAGATGTGGCCGGGGGTGTGCATGCACTCGATCCGGAGTCCCGGTGCGGAAATCACATCGCCGTCGCCGACCATGATGTCGGGCTCGAAGGCCAGGTCGCCGTGCTCCTCGGTCAGCTCGTCTGCATCGGCCGGGTGGGGGCCGTATCCGACGATTGGAGCACCGGTTGCTTCTCGGATCGCGGCCGCCGCAGGTGAGTGGTCAGCGTGGGTGTGGGTGACGAGTAGGTGACTCACCCGTCTCTCTTGCAATGCAGCGAGGAGAGACTTCACGTGGTCGGGGTCATCAGGCCCCGGGTCGATCACCACGACTTCGTCGTCGCCGAGCAGATAGGTGCCTGTCCCCCAGGCCGTGAACTTGGACGGGTTGTCGGCGACGACACGCTGGACCCCCGGCGCCACCTGGACACACTGGCCGTAGCGGGGCTCGAACTCGGTCAGGAACCTTGGTCGCGACACAGTTCTTCGACGTCGAAGCGGAACATGGAAGCAGTCTGGCTGGCGGTGGCCAGCAGCGCCCCGGACTCGCTCCAGAGCTGCGCTGCGCCGTGGCCGTAGCCACCCGCCGCGAGGTGGGCGCGCAGATCGACCAGAACCCATTCGGTCGGCTCGAACGCTCCGATGCGGATGGTGTTGTCGAGGCTGATCCCCCCGGCGACGAGCCCGGCGCCGTGGGCGACGGAGAGCGGAACCATGTCCGCTATGAACGCTGCGATCGCCGGTGTGAGCGGCACTCCGTCACGACGGCGCACCCACATGCACAGACGACCCGGTCCAGGGTCGGGATGCTCGATGACCCGAGGTTCACGGAACTCCACGACCGACGGGAACCCGATCCCCTGCGGCAACGCGGCGACGTCCGAGACGCCGGCATTTCGCAGCATCGCGTCGAACGGGCTTCCACTCGATTCGGACTCGTCGGGTGGGGACACGAGCGGTGGATGCTCGAACGTCCCGTACAGCCCGTCCTCGCGGTGATGTCCGGTGGCACCCAGCGACGCGAACATCGTCGCGCCCGACTCGTCGGTAGCGGTGATCCGCACCTGGTTGGTGCGCTTGCCCGGCGCCAGCACCTCGGCATGCACGTCGATGAGCGCTTCGAACGGGGCGGTCGAGACGAACTGGGTCGTCATCCACAACGGGCTCCGCCCTGTGAGCTGCTCGGCGGTCGCGAGCGACACCGCAATGGCGGTGCCACCGTAGAGACGCGAGTCGAGCCGACTCAGGTGGTTGAGCACCCGGAACCGGCTGCGCCCATCGCCGGGCACGTCCTCGATGCCCAGGAACTCCTGGTCGGTGGTACCCAACTCCGGCACGGCAGGTTCGCTCGACATGGTCGAACCGTACTGCTCAGGTGTGTGCCGCGATCCACGCGGGCAGCTCGGCGACGGATTCGATCTCGGCGTCGGGTTCCGGACCGCGGTCGTCGGGGGCGGGTCGGAACTTGCCCGTGTGGACGAGGATCCCGGTCACACCCGCGCGTTGGGCGCCACGGACATCGCTCTCGCGGTCGTCGCCGACCATCACCGCCGACCCCGGCACGACGGCCGGGCCCCGCCCGACCACGGATCCGAGCGCGGCAGCGAACATCGCCGGGGCCGGTTTACCGACGACGACAGCGCTCACCCCGGACGCTGATTCGAGCGCGCCGACGTAGGGCCCGGCGTCCAGCTGCAACCCGCTGCTGGTCCGCCACACGGTGTTGCGATGCGCAGCGACCAGCGCTGCTCCGCTCAGGAGACAGGACAACGCATGGTTCAGCGCTTCGTAGCCGAACTCCGGCCCGGCTCCTCCGACGAGCACCACGTCGACCTGGTCCGGCGGGGTCTGCTCGTCGACGATCGTCACGCCGCGCAGGTCGTCGGAGACATCACCGGAGTTGAGGAAGAGACAGCGAGCACCCGGGTGGGTGCTGCGCAGGTGCGCTGCCGCCGCCGCGGTCGCGGTGAACACCTCGCTCTCGTCCAGCTCGAACCCACCAGCGCCCAGCAACGAGGCGATCTGTGCCCGGGACCGTGACGTGGTGTTCGTGAGGAACCGGATCGGGTGACCCGCTGCACGCAACTCGGCGAGCGCTCCGACCGCTCCTTCGATCGGTTCCCACGACACCACCAGCACACCGTCGATGTCGAGCAGGACCGTGGTCGGCGTGTCCATGCTCCAAGCGTAGGGACCGACCCTGCTCACGCACTCGCGCGACCGCTGTCGCGCAGCGCGACGATCTGTCGCAGCAGCAGCTCCTCCTGTCGCTTGCCGAGCGCCGGAGGGCCGCCCGGCGTCTGCTCGAGGCGGGCCAGCAGATCGTCGCGCGGGTCCTCACGAGCCGATTCGCGGTGCCGGACGACAGAGGTCGGCCTCGACAACAGGTAGACGACAGCGAGGGGCACGAACACCGCCACGACGCCCACATGGACTGCCTTGCCTATCACCGTCAGATCACGGCGTCGGAGGATGTCGACGACGGTGAACGCCCACACCAGGAAGAGCGGGACAGCGAGAAGCACGGTGACAACGGCCGACAGGTCGGCCTCGACGGAGCTCACCCTTCGATCCCTGGCACGGCCAGAGCGTCCGCCACCCGGGTCGCGGTGGCGGTGACGACCTCCTCGCGCAGGTCCGCTAGACGGCGACCCCGCCCGCCCAGCGTCGTCAGGCGGTTGCGCAACCACCTCACCCACAGCAACCCGCGTTCGATCACCAGACCCATCGCAGCGAACGTGAGCGGAGCCAGTACCACCACGCCGAACACCCCGGACCACTCGTCACGGTTCCACCCCCACCACAGCCAACCGAGCGTGGTGATGCCGAACAGCACCAGCGCGACGATCGGCAGAACGGTCGCCATCATCGCCGGTGCCATCCGCAATCGTGAGACGGCCCATGTGGCCACTGAGGGAACCGCCCAGGCAATCACCCCGAGAACCGCGTAGGGCACCATGAGCAGCCAGGTAACCACGGTGATCAGGCGTCGGCGGCTGAGCAGGGCCCTCCCCTCGGCGGCCCAGGTGTCGGTCGCTCCCAGCTGCGACAGCGCCAGGCGGTACCTGTCGGCGACCTCCACCAACTCGTCGACACCGTCACGGCGTGCCAGCCATGCACCAAGGCGGTCACGCAACCCGACCGGCACCGCCTCGTCGGGGTCGAGGCTTCGCAGGAACACCTCGGCTGCCATCTGCAGGGCCCTGGCCTCGCGCCAGTCGTCGTAGTCGGGCGCGGTGTCGCGGAGTCGGCCGGCGATCACCTCGGTCAGCCGCTCGACCTCGGCGTGGTCTGGATCCGAAGCGTGGTCGGGGCCCGTGGACCGACCGGGTCCCATGGATTCGCGCTCCAGGTCGCGATCGAGTTCGATGGGTCGCCCCTCGCGCACGTAGACCACACTGCGGAACGCGGCTTTGTCCTCGTAGTGCAGACCAACCGGAATGATCCTCAGGCCGCGCACTCCCTGCGCCCTCGCTCCGATGGCAATGCGAGCCGCTCCCGAGCGGACCTGACCGATGCTCGGTTCATCCCGGGTGATGCCCTCCGGGAAGATGAGCACGAGCTCCCCGTCGGCGAGTGCACTGTGCGCAGCAGCGAACATGTCGGTGTTGTCGGTCGTGCCACGGTTGCCCCGGTGCACGGGGATCGCCCCTACCCAGTTCATCACCCAGCGCACGACAGGCACTTTCCAGATCGAGTCGTCCGCGAGTACGCGCGGACGTCGGGGCAGCACCGACATCAGCACCAGTGCGTCGGCGAACCCTCCGAAGTGGTTGGCGACCAGCAGTACCGGCCCTTCCGCCGTCGCCTCGAGGTCATCGATCGCCACCTCACGCCAGATCAAGAAGGCGAGCCCGTCGACCAGTCGCCTCAGGACACGGTTCCGTGCCCACGACCCCCGGGCAACTCCCCTGTCACGCATCCGCGACGGTGGACGGGTCGGACGCGTCGGACGAGTGGGTGGCGTCGGACGAGTCGAGGCCAAGAACCTGCCGGTCGACCGGTGAAAGGTCCGGGGCCCAGACGACCGTCCCCCACGCTGCTATCGCGACCGCGGTTGCCAGATGCCACAGCCCGTGCGGCTGGAACAGGGACTGGGGCCGGCACAGCGCGCTGCCCGTCCGCCCCGCTGCGTATGCGGCCAGAGCGACGACGGCGCACCCGCCCATCACGACACCCGCGCGATCGCCCCAGCCCGGCAATGGATCCCGGCCACGCAACCTGCGCGAGAGCGGAACCGCCACGCCGACGACCGAAGTGGCGACCACAGGTGCGTCGTGCAGCAGCTGAGCCCCGGGGAACTGCGGCCCGTGGTAGGCGACGCTGCCGACTCCGGTCAACGCAACGAGCGCGGCGTAAGCGACGGCGCCAGCCCGCTGCTCGCGCGGCAACCGGGCCGAACGTGAGCCGAGCCATGCCCCGACCGCCACGTATCCCATCGAGGTGACGGTGTTGACGGGCTGGCCCAACCAGGTGTCGCGCAGTGCTTCGCAATCGCCGTCGCCGAGGGTGGGCGGTTGGTCGAATGCGATTGAGCGAACACGAGCGGCCATACCCACCGACCGAACGGTACCCGCTACCCCGGTGGCGACAGCCGGTCGACCGGGGTTGGTACCGTCATGGGTGGCGTTGGCGCGGCCCCCCGGGGGGGGCCGGGCGGGCCCCCCCCCCGCGCGCGGGGGCCGCCAGGGGGGGGGGCGGGGGCCCGGGGCCAGGGCGC